>CAZCUW010000050.1:0-23030 GCA_964502035.1 uncultured Sphingopyxis sp.
CGCCCTCGCCGCGCTCGCCTTTTTCGCGTTCGCCCCCGGCATCATCGAGCGCGGCACCAACCAGATCGACGGCAAACCGCTGCCGCAGGTGAGCGAACGCGCCAAGGCGCTGCACGCGACGCTGACCATCGTCGACCTGCACAGCGACACCCTGCTGTGGAAACGGAATATCCTCGACCGCGCGACACGCGGCCATATGGACCTGCCGCGGCTGCAGGACGGCAATGTCGCGCTGCAAATCCTCGCCAGCACCACCAAATCGCCGAAGGGCCAGAATTACGACGCCAACAGCGACGACACCGACAATATCACCAGCCTGGTGATCGCGCAGTTGCAGCCGGTGCGGACGTGGAATTCGCTGCTCGAACGCTCGCTGTGGCATGCCGAAAAGCTGCACCGCGCGGTTGCAGCGTCGGACGGCAAGCTGCGCGCGGTCGCCACCGCCGCCGATCTCGACGCGCTGCTCGCGGCGCGGCGGGGCAAGCCGCTGACCACCGGCGCGATGCTCAGCATCGAAGGCCTGCATCCGCTCGAAGGCAAGCTCGCCAATTTGGGCAAGCTCTACGCCGCGGGCTTCCGCATGGCGGGGCTCACCCATTTCTTCGACAACGACCTCGCCGGGTCGATGCACGGCCTCAAAAAAGGCGGCCTCACCCCGCTCGGGCGGCAGGTCGTCAGCGCGATGGAGGCGAAGGGCATGGTCGTCGACATCGCGCATTGCTCGAACGCCTGCGTCGCCGACATCCTCAAAATGGCGCGCCGTCCCGTCGTCTCCAGCCATGGCGGGGTGCAGGCGACGTGCCAGGTCAACCGCAACCTGTCGGACGAACAAATCCGCGGCGTCGCGGCGACCGGCGGCCTTGTCGGCATTGGCTATTGGGACGCGGCAATCTGCGACACCTCCCCCGCCAGCATCGCCAAAGCCATGAAGCATGTCCGCGACCTCGTCGGCATCGACCATGTCGCGCTCGGCAGCGATTATGACGGCGCCACCACGGTGCGCTTCGACACCTCGAAACTGGTGCAGGTCACCCAGGCCCTGATCGACGCGGGCTTCAGCGACGCCGACATCCGCGCCGCGATGGGCGGCAACGCGGTCCGCGTGCTGCGCGCGGGGCTCGTCCCGCTGGCACCGCCGGTCGGACCGGGCGACAATAGTTGACGTGCCCCCTCTCCCCGATTCCCCGAGCGAAGACGAGGGGCTCGTTGGAGCGTAACGAGAACCTGCGCCCTCGCAGCCTCGACGTCGCTCGGCATAGCCCCTCGTCTTCGCTCGGGGACGCGGAGTTGTTGGGCGAGCTTTGCCGGTTCGGCGCGCCATGATCCGCCTCGACGGCCACGCCCGCATCGAAGGCCCGCTGCGCGGCGGGGTCATCGCGCTCGGCAATTTCGACGGTTTTCATGCCGGGCATCAGGCGGTCGTCGGCCGCGCCGTCCGCCATGCCCGCGACGAAGGCCGCCCCGCGATCGTCGCCACCTTCGACCCGCATCCGGTGCGCTTTTTCAAGCCCGACGTGCCGCCCTTTCGCCTCACCACGCTCGACCAAAGGCAGGAATTGTTCGCCGCCGCGGGGGCCGACGCGATGCTCGTTCTGCCCTTCGACGCCGCGCTCGCGGGGACGAGCGCCGAGGCGTTCATCACCGACCTGCTGCTGACACGCTACGGCGCCGCCGGGGTCGTCACTGGCAGCGATTTCGTGTTCGGCAAGGGCCGCGGCGGCGATGTCGTGACCCTGGCCGACCACGCCCGCCGCCGCGGCTTCTTCACCGAAATGGTCGCTCCGGTCGAGGACGATGCGGTGATCTCGTCGAGCCGTATCCGCGAGGCGCTGCAAGCGGGCGACTGCGCCACCGCCGCGCGCCTGCTCACCCGCCCCTTCACCGTGCGCGGGACGGTCGAGCATGGCGACAAGAACGGCCGCCTGCTCGGCTTTCCCACCGCCAATATCGACATGGGCAATTACCTGCGCCCGAAATACGGCATCTACGCGGTGACCGGAAAGCTCCCCGACGGGCGCGTCCTGAAGGGCGCCGCGAACCTCGGCATCCGCCCCAGCTTCGATCCGCCGAAGGAGCTGCTCGAACCGCATTTCTTCGATTTTGCCGAGGATCTGTACGGACAGGACATCGACGTCGCCTTCCACGCCTTCATCCGGCCCGAGGCGAAATATGACAGCATGGACGCGCTGATGGTGCAGATCGCCCGGGATTGCGATGCGGCGAAAGGGCTGCTGGAGGATATCTGAATCCCTCTCCCGTCGGGAGAGGGTTGCGCAGCCTTGGCAGCTCGCTGCCTAGGCGAAGCTGGGTGAGGGGATCGCCCTATCGACAGGACAGACCCCCTCACCCGCTGCGACTAAGCCAGCAAGCTGGCAAGTCTCGCTACCCTCTCCCTTGAAGGGAGAGGGAGAGAGGTTTGCTCCCACGCAAATCTGCGCTAAGCGCCGCGTCCATGACCGAGACCACGCCCGCCGCCGAACAGCGCGATTATCGCGACACCGTCTTCCTGCCCAAGACCGACTTCCCCATGAAGGCCGGCCTGCCGCAGAAGGAGCCGCTGATTCTGGCGAAATGGCTGGAAGGCAATCTGGAGGGGCAGATTCGCGACAGCCGCAAGGGCCGCGACCAGTTCATCCTCCACGACGGCCCGCCCTACGCCAATGGCGACATGCACATCGGCCACGCGCTCAACCATATCCTGAAGGACATGGTCGTCCGCACCCAGACGCTGAAGGGTAAGGACGCGCCCTATGTGCCCGGCTGGGACTGCCACGGCCTGCCGATCGAGTGGAAGGTCGAGGAGCAATATCGCAAGAAAAAGCGCAACAAGGACGAGGTTCCGGTCGAGGAATTCCGCGCCGAATGCCGCGCCTATGCGCAGCACTGGGTCGATACCCAGCGCGAGCAGCTCAAGCGCCTCGGCATCGGCGGCGACTGGGACCATCCCTATCTCACGATGGATTATGAGGCCGAAGCCACGATCGTGCGCGAGTTGCTCAAATTCGCCGCGAACGACATGCTCTATCGCGGCGCCAAGCCGGTGATGTGGTCGCCGGTCGAAAAGACCGCGCTCGCCGAGGCCGAGATCGAATATGAGGACATCGTCTCGACCCAGATCGATGTCGCGTTCGAGATTGTCGAGGCACCGAATGCTCCCGAGCTGGTCGGCGCCCATGCGGTCATCTGGACGACAACGCCGTGGACGATCCCCGTCAATCAGGCTTTGGCATATGGGCCGGACGTCGATTACGCGCTCTTTGAATTGAAGTCTGGCGCACTCGAAGAGCCAGCCTTGGCCGGTCTTGTTGGCAAGAGATTCTTAGTAGCCACCGAACTTGTGCCGACTTTCCTAAAACGGATCGGCTCTGAGTGGGATAACAGCGATGCCGTCGAAACATACTACAAAGGCGGTTGGGCGCTAGAAGGTGCCATTGCCCGTCACCCGATGGCCAAGCTGTTCTCCGGCGAAAGCCGGAGCCCAGAGCGGCATGACGCAGACGTAGCGGATACCGCCCTGGACCCCGGCGTTCGCCGGGGAACGGTGAATCTTGAATCGCCCCTCGCCGACTTCTACCTCCGCCCGCGCCCGTTCCTGCCCGGCGATTTCGTCACCACCGACAGCGGCACGGGGCTCGTCCATATGTCGCCCGATCACGGCGAGGATGATTTCGACCTGTGCAAGGCAAACGGCATCGACCCCGTGTTCGCGGTCGAGGGCGACGGCAAATATCGCGAGGACTGGGGCTGGCTCGGCGGTCAGGGATCGGTGATCAACCCCAAGTTCAACGCTCCCGACGGCCCGATCTGCACCGACCTGCGCGACGCAGGCGGCCTGCTCGCCGCCAGCGCCGATTACAAACACAGCTACCCGCACAGCTGGCGCTCAAAGGCGAAGGTGATCTATCGCTGCACCCCGCAATGGTTCGTGCCGATGGACCGGGTGATGACGCATATCGAGCCCAAGGCGCCGCGCGAGCAGCGCTGGGAAAGCGAAGGCGGCGCGATCAACCCCGCCGAGGAGGATCTGTGCGCCGCGCCGACGCTGCGGCAGGCGGCGATGCACGCGATCGACCGCACCCGTTTCGTCCCGGAAAAGGGCCGCAACCGCATCGGATCGATGGTCAAGGACCGCCCCGACTGGGTGCTGTCGCGCCAGCGCGCCTGGGGCGTGCCGATCACGCTCTTCGTCGATCGCAAGACCGGCCAGTATCTCAACGATCCGATCGTCAACGACCGCATCGTCGCGGCGGTGAAGGCGGGCGGCGTCGACGCCTGGAACGACGCGCGCGCGCAGGAATATCTCGACGACGCGTACAACGCCGCCGATTACGAGCGCATCGTCGACATCCTCGACGTGTGGTTCGATTCGGGCTGCACCCACGCCTTCGTCCTCGAAAGCGGCCGCTGGCCCGCGCTTGTCCGTCACGACGGCGGCACCCACAGCGCCGACCTCTACCTCGAAGGCAGCGACCAGCATCGCGGTTGGTTCCAGTCGAGCCTGCTCGAAAGCTGCGGCACCCGCGGCCAGGCGCCGTACAAGGCCGTGCTGACCCACGGCTTCACCATGGATTCCAAGGGCTTCAAAATGTCGAAGTCGCTGGGCAACACGATCAGCCCGATCGACCTGATGCGCGACTATGGCGCCGACATCCTCCGCCTGTGGGCGCTGTCGGTCGACTTCACCGAGGACCACCGCATCGGCAAGGAAATCCTGACCGGCGTCGCCGACCAGTATCGCAAGCTGCGCAACACGTTCCGCTACCTGCTCGGCGCTTTGGAAGGCTTCACCGATGACGAGCGCGTTGCGGACGTCGCGGCGATGCCCGAACTCGAACGCTATATGCTCGCGCTGCTCGCCGACCTCGACACCAAGCTGGCCCGCGCGGTCGATGATTTCGACTTCAACAGCTACACCCGCCTGCTGTCGGATTTCTGCAACGAAGACCTGTCGGCCTTCTATTTCGATATCCGCAAGGACAGCCTCTACTGCGACATCGGCCCCGCCGCGCCGCTCGGCACCGACAAGCGCCGCGCCTATCGCACCGTGCTCGACACGCTGTTCCACGCGCTGGTGCGCTATGCGGCGCCGGTGCTGGTGTTCACGAGCGAGGAAGTCTGGGGGACGCGCTATCCCGGTGCGGGTTCGGTCCACCTGCTGGAGTGGCCCGAATTGCCCACCAATCGTCCCACCACCATGCTCCCCCGCGAAGGCGGGGGTCCAGAGCGCGCGTCGGCCGACCCCACCCTGGATCCCCGCCTTCGCGGGGAAGACGAATTGGTGGGCCGCTGGAGGCTGATCCGCGCGGCGCGTGAGCAAGCGTTCAATGTTCTCGAACCAATGCGTCGTTCAAAGGAAATCGGGTCCAGCCTGATTGCCGACTTGCGTATTGAACCCGCCAAGGAAGCGAATTTCGAGACGCTAAGTACCGCGGACCTTGCGGAGATTTTGATCTGCGCGTCCGTTACGGTCAGTCGCCCGACAGGCGGCTATTCCGTTGTCAGCACAAACCCAGACGACCCCGCCGCGCAGTATAGCTACGGCGGGGCTGAGATCGCGGGATTTGTATCACCGCACCACAAATGCGGCCGCTGCTGGCGCCACCTCCCCGAAGTCACCGCGGACGGCACCTTGTGCAATCGCTGCACCGATGTATTGAACCCGGCATGACCAGCTCTCGTTCGCCGCACCTGCGCTTTGGCCTGTTGATCGCGGCCTTCGCCTTCATCCTCGACCAGGTGACCAAATGGGTCGTCATCACCCCGCTGTCGCTCGAGGCAAAGCGCGAGATCGAGATCATCGACATCTTCAACCTGACCTGGGCCGAAAATTGCGGCATTTCGCTGTCGATGTTTTCGGACTGCAACGACACGACGCGCTGGACGCTGGTCGCGGTTACCGCGCTGGTCGCCGCCGCGGTCGGCATCTGGATGACGCGCGAAAAGGCGCGCGGCGACGTGATCGCGCTCGCGCTGATCCTTGGCGGCGCGCTCGGCAATATCGTCGACCGCGTCCGCCACGGTTTTGTCGTCGATTTCGCCGACCTGCATTTCGGCGATTTCCGGCCGTTCCTGATCTTCAACGTCGCCGACGCGTGCATCTCGATCGGGGTGCTTTTGCTGGTTGCGCGCGCGCTGCTCTTGGGCGACAAGGCCGCAACCACCGACGGCAAGCCGTCAGCCGATTAAACGGGGCGCATAGGAGTATATTTCAAGTGAACCGGACCACCGCCATCCTGGCCGCCTCGATTCTGGCGACTACCCTGTCGGCCTGCGGGTCGAACAATCTGTTCAGCCGCGACCGCCCCGATGAGTTTGCGGTGTCGCGTCAGGCACCGCTCGTCGTGCCGCCCGATTTCGCGCTGACCCCGCCCGCCCCCGGCACCGCCCGCCCCGGCGGCGAATCGACCGCGGAACAGACGCTGCGCGCGCTGTTCGGCGGCCCCTCGGCCCGCAGCCCCAATGAAGCCGCGGTAATCAGCAGCGCCGACGGCGCCCGCGCCGACCCCGGCATCCGCAGCCAGGTCGGCAGCCCCGACACCCAGGTCGTCGACAAGGGCCTGGTCACCCGCGACATCCTGGCCGCCCCCGAAGGCGACGGCCGCGACGCGCAGGCCGCGATCCCGGGGGCTTAACGCTCCTCCCCAACGGCCGATCTTGCGAAATTGGCAAATTTGCTATACATGTATAGCAAAGGAGCGCCTTCATGTTAGCCATTCGCCTCGACAAGGAACTTGAAGAACGGCTCGCTACCGCCGCCAGGCGGTCGGGCCGGACCAAGACCGCGCTCGCGCGCAAGGCGATCGAGGAATATATCGAAGACCTCGAAGATATTGCGCTGCTCGAAGAAGCGCTCGCGAATTATGACCCCAGCAAGAATATTTCGATGGAGCAGATGAGGCGGGAACTTGGCCTGGAAGCTTGAGGTCTCGGATCAAGCACGCAAACAGCTTCGCAAGATCGACACGAAGCAAGCTGACCGCATCACTCAGACCATGACCGATGTGGCGCAATTGGATAACCCACGCCAACGCGGACATGCGCTGGCTGGCGACTATGGCGGGCATTGGCGCTACCGCATCGGCGACTATCGTGTGATCGCGAAAATAGAGGACGGCCGAATGGTCATGGTCGTCATCACCGTTGGTCACCGCCGCGAGGTGTATCGCTAAGCCCGCGCGCCAGCCTCTTCCACGCCTGCGCTGTTATGCCGCAGCGCCTTCAGCACGCAATCGACGATCTGCGGCGCATTCAGCCCCGCGGCGTCATATTGCGCCTCGGGCTTGTCCTGATCCTGAAACGCATCGGGCAGGCGCAGCGTCCGCAGCTTCAGCCCCGCGTCGATCAGCCCCTCGTCGCTCGCCAGGGTCAGCACATGCGCGCCCAGCCCGCCGACGCTGCCTTCCTCGACCGTCACGCACACTTCATGGGCGGCCAGCGTCTTGCGGATCAGTTCCTCGTCGAGCGGCTTGGCAAAGCGCAGGTCGATGACGCTCGTCGACAGCCCGCGCGCCTCCAGCGTGTCGGCGGCTTTCAGCGCTTCGGCCAAGCGCGTGCCGAGCGAGAAGATCGCGACCGTCTTGCCGCTGCGCACGACGCGCCCCTTGCCGATCTCCAGCTTCACCGGCACCTCGGGCAGCGCCACCCCGGTGCCATTGCCGCGCGGATAGCGGAAGGCGATCGGCCCGGCGTCATATTCGGCGGCGGTATAGGTCATGTGGACCAGCTCGGCCTCGTCCGCCGCCGCCATCACGACGAAATTGGGCAGCGTCGCCAGATAGGTGACGTCGAACGACCCGGCATGGGTCGACCCATCGGCGCCGACCAGCCCGGCGCGGTCGATCGCAAAGCGCACCGGCAGATTCTGGATCGCCACATCATGGACGACCTGATCATAAGCGCGCTGGAGAAACGTCGAATAGATCGCGCAGAACGGGCGCATCCCCTGCGCCGCCAGCCCCGCCGCAAAGGTCACCGCATGTTGCTCGGCAATCCCGACGTCGAAGCTGCGCGTCGGATGCGCCTTGGCAAATTTGTCGACCCCGGTCCCCGACGGCATCGCCGCGGTGATCGCGACGATGCGCGGATCGCTGTCGGCCAGCTTGGCCAGCGTTTCGCCGAAGACATTCTGATACGCGGGCGGTCCCGGCGGCGACTTTGCCTGTTCGCCAGTGATGACGTCGAATTTCTGGACACCATGATATTTGTCGGCGGCCGCCTCGGCGGGGCCATAGCCCTTGCCCTTCATCGTCACCGCATGGATCAGCACCGGGCCGTGATCGCTGTCGCGGACATTTTCCAGCACCGGGATCAGATGGTCGAGATTATGGCCGTCGATCGGCCCGACATAATAAAAGCCGAGCTCCTCGAACAACGTCCCGCCCATCGCCATGCCGCGCGCATATTCGTCGGTCTTTTTCGCCGCCTTGTGCAGCGGTTCGGGCAATTTGCGCGCAAAGCGCCGCGCGATTTCGCGCAGCTCGACGAACGGCCGCGACGATACCAGTTTCGCCAGATAGGCACTCAGCCCGCCGACCGGCGGCGCGATCGACATGTCATTGTCGTTGAGGATGACGATCAGCCGGTTGCCCGCCGCCGCGGCATTGTTCATCGCCTCATAGGCCATGCCGGCCGACATCGACCCGTCGCCGATCACCGCGATCGCGCGGCCGGGCTGGCCTTTCAGCTTGTTGGCGATCGCAAAACCCAGCGCGGCGCTGATCGAGGTCGAGCTGTGCGCGGCGCCGAACGGGTCATATTCGCTCTCGCTGCGCTTGGTAAAGCCCGACAATCCGCCGCCGGTGCGCAGGGTGCGAATCCGGTCGCGGCGCCCGGTGATGATCTTGTGCGGATAGCATTGGTGGCCGACGTCCCACACAATCTTGTCGCGCGGGGTGTCGAACACATAATGAAGCGCGGTGGTCAGTTCGACCACCCCCAGCCCCGACCCCAGATGCCCGCCGGTGGTGCCGACCGCCGAAATCATCTCGGCGCGCAGCTCGTCGGCGAACTGGCGGAGGTCTTCGGACTTCAGCTTGCGGAGGTCGGCGGGGACATCCACCGTGTCGAGCAGCGGCGTTGACGGACGATCGGTCATCCCGCCGTCATAATGGTAACCGCCGATACTGTCGAACGAAAAGCCAATCTTATCCCCTCCCGCAAGCGGGAGGGGAGTTAATCCTCCTCATCGTCCTGCCGCGGCTTTGCCGCGCCGATCTGCGCATAAAGCCCGCGCACCATCAGGTCTGTGAACACGATCATAACCCCGATCATTCCGATCAGCAGCGCCACCGCGGCGACGGGGAACGGACCGAAACTGTCGATCGCCCCGCGCCGCAGCGCCACCGCGAGCGCCGCCGCCATCGCCATCAACGCATAACCGATCAGGCGCGGGGTGCGGTTCATGCGCGTGACAGCATGGCTTGGGCAGGGTCGCACGCGGCGGGCGGGGAACCAACGATGCTGCGGTGCGATACGGAAACGGCGACGGCGCGGTGATGCATGAAAGGCACGATGCGGCCAAAACCATGTTTCGGCAAGACGAAGCCTTTGCAATATCTGGACCTTCGCCTACACCGTCGGCAAGAGGGGCAAGAATATAGGATGTTTATGCCCGACTTGACGCCGCTGTTGCGTATCGCCCGCCCGGCGCTCCCGCTCCTCGCCCCGCTCGCTCTCGCCGGTCTTGCCGCAACGCCCGCGGCGGCGGCAGAGGCGCCGCTGGCCGATGCGCTGGGCGACTATGGCGACACCGCGCCGATGCCGGTCGGCGAACAACCGGCGCGCTATGTTCAGGACAGCGGCGACATCGACGACAATATCCTGCTCCCGGCGGCGCGCGACGACGATGACGATGGCGAACGCAAATGGTCGCGCAATTACATCGCAGTCGCCAGCGGGGTGCTCAGCTCGCCCGATTATAATGGCTCGGACGATCGCCGCATTCTGCCCGCCTTTTACGTGCGCGGCCGGTACCAGGGCTATTCCTTCTCGACCCGCGGCACCAATTTCCAGGTCGACCTGGTCCGCCACCGCCGCGGCCAGAAAACCGACTTCAAATTCGGCCCGATCATCAGCCTGCGCGCCGACCGCACCGGCAGCGTCAAGGATCCGCAGGTCGAGGCGCTCGGCAAGCGCAAGATCGCGGTCGAAGCGGGCTTTTTCACCGGCGTCACCCACACCGGGGTGATCACCAGCGACTATGACCAGATCGGCTTTCGCCTCGTCGCGCTCAAGGACATTTCGGGCCGCCATGGCAGCTGGGCGGCGTCGCCGACGATCGATTATGGCACCCCCCTGTCGAAACGCGCCTTCATCGGCATATCCGCGTCGGTCAATTTCTACGGCAAGGGCTTTGGGCGCTATTATTACGATGTCGACGCGCTGGGCAGCGCCGCGAGCGGCCTGCCCGTTTATACCGGCGCGGGGACCAAGGCGACGGCGGGCAAATATACGCTGGGGATGGCGGGTGCCTATGCCTTGTCGGGCGACCTTCGCAAGGGGTTCGTGATGATCGGCGGCGCCCAATATGGCCGCCTGCTGTCGCGCTACGCCGATTCGCCGGTCGTGAAGGACGTCGGCAGCGCCGATCAGTGGCTGCTGGGCGGCGGGTTGGCGTATCAGTTCTGATTGTTGGCGACCGATTGCAGACCCACAACTTCGTCATCCCCTCCCCCCTCAACCCAACCCCGCCGTCCGTGCCCGCGCCTGCATCGCCTCGACAAACAACCGCACCGCGGGCAGCCCGGCGCGCGACGGCTCGAACAGCAGATGAACCGGCAGCGCGGGCGGCTGCTCGTCGGCGAGCAGCGCGATCAACCGCCCGGCATCGAGCGCATCGGCCAGCTGATAACTCAGCAGATTGGCGATCCCCAGCCCCGCCTCGGCCGCCGCGAGCGCCCCGGCGACGGTGTTGAGCACCAGCCGCGGCCGCGGATCGAGCCGCCAGCGACCGCTCGCCAGCTGCCATTCGCCGGCCGCGCGCGGCCCCATCGTGCCGATCAAATCATGCCCCGCCAGCCCGGCGATCGCCTGCGGCGCGCCGCGGCGCGCCAGATAGGCGGGGCTGGCGACCAGCATCTGGCGCACCCAGCCGATCCGCACCGCCTTCAGCCCCGAATCGGCCAGCGCCCCGATCCGCACCGCGACGTCGATCCCTTCCTCGACGATGCGGACATTGCGGTCGATCAGCATCATCCGCACCATCAGCTCGCGATGCTCGGCCATCAGCGCCCCGACGACGGGCAGCACATGCAGCCGTCCGAACATCACCGGCGCAGTCACATACAGCTGGCCCCGCGGCTGCGCCGCCGCGCCGCGCAGCTCGCGCTCGGCCCCCGCCAGGTCGGTCAGGATGCGCCGCGCCTGCTCCAGAAACGCCGCGCCTTCGTCGGTCAGCGCCACCGCGCGCGTCGAACGATGGAACAGCACCGTCCCCAACCGCGCCTCCAGCGCCGCGATGCCGCGCGTCACCGCGGGCGGCGAGCTGTTGAGCTTGCGCGCCGCCGCCGCGAACCCGCCCTCGCTCGCCACCGCAACGAACATTTCCAGGGTCAACAAGCGGTCCATTGATTATTCCATATAACGGAACAGAGTTATTCAATCTTCGCCTGTTATCGCGTCTGTTGCAATAATATAAATCCGGTCCGGCGAACAAAGGGATGTCCCCTCGGCCTTTGTTCGCTTCGGTTGCGGAAGGTCCGTCATGGCGCAAAATTACCGGCACATCTTGTTCAGCGACGCGGTGAAGCGGTTGCAGGAAGAGCATGGTTCGCGCGCCGCCTATCTCAAGCTCGACGCAGGCGCCGACGGCACCCCCGACGCGCTGACCGCCAAGGAACTGGACTATATCGCGCTGCGCGACAGCTTCTACATGGCCAGCGTCACCGCCGATGGCTGGCCCTATATGCAGCACCGCGGCGGTCCCGCGGGTTTCCTCCGTCCCATTACGGGCAACCGCATCGGCTTCGCCGACTATCGCGGCAACCGCCAATATATCAGCACCGCGAACCTCGCGGGGAATGACCGCGTCTCGCTGTTCCTGATGGATTATCCGAACAAGGACCGGCTGAAGCTGGTCGGTCACGCGCACAGCATCGAACTCGCCGACGATCCCGCACTGGTCACCTCGCTGATGCCCGACGGCTATCGCGCGGTGCCCGAGCGCGCCTTCCTGATCGACGTGATCGGGTGGGAGTGGAATTGTTCGCAGCATATCACCCCGCGCTTCACCGAAGCCGAAATCGCCGCCGCGATCAAACCGATGGCGGCCGAACTCACCCAGCTCCGCGCCGAACTCGCGGCGCTGCGCGCCCCTTCATCAGGAGAATGACAATGATTCAGCTGCACGGCACGCCGCGATCGGGCAACACCCACAAGGTCCGGATGGCGCTGACCTTCCTCGGCCTGCCGTGGGACGAGCAGCCGACCGACGCCGCGACGCGGCAATCCGATGCGTTTCGCACCCTCAACCCGATGGCGCAGATTCCGCTGTTCATCGACGGTGATTTCCGCCTGCGCGACAGCCAGGCGATCCTCGCCTATCTGGCGGCGCGCCACCGCCCCGGCGACTGGGACGGCCACACCGCCGAAGAGCGCGGCGAGATTGGCGTCTGGCTGTCGCACGCCGCCAATGAAATCGCCAATGGCCCGGCGGCGCTGCGCCTCGCGCGCCAGTTCGATATCCCCATCGCCGAAGCGCACGCTCAGGCGGTCACCGCGCGGTTCCTGCCCGTCATAGAGGCGCATCTGGCCCAGCGCCGCTGGCTCGTCGGCGACCGGCTGACCATCGCCGACCTCGCCGCCAGCCCCTATCTGGCGCTGGCGGGCGAGGCCGACATCGACCTTGCCGACTGGCCGGCAATCGGCGAATGGACCGACCGGATCGCGGCGCTGCCCGGCTTTCCCGCGATGCCGGGCTGGTCCGCGCAACCCGCCCGCTAAGGAGCTCGCCAATGCCCTATGTGAATATCAAGATTACCCGCGAGGGCGCAACGCCCGCACAAAAGGCCGAACTGATCGGCGGGGTCACCGAATTGCTCCAGCGCATCCTCGGCAAAAACCCCGCCACCACGGTGGTCACGATCGACGAGGTCGACCTCGCCAATTGGGGCATCGGCGGCCTGCCGGTCACCGAATTTCGCGCCGCGCAGGCGGCCAAGGCGCCGCCGCAATGACCAGCAGCAACGCGCCGACCTTCGCGATCATCATGCTGCTGACCGGCGTCGGCATCCCGATCCTCGCCGCGCTCAACGGCGGGCTTGGCGCGCGGCTCGGCAGCCCACTGGCGGCGTCGATGATCCTGTTCGGCCTCGCCTTCCTGATCGCCACCACCGGCGCGCTGGCAACCGGGTCGGTCGGCCAGATCCGCTTTTCGTCCGACGTCCCGTTTCACTTCTATTTCGGCGGGCTGTTCGTCGCGTTCTACGTGATCGCGGTGACCTTCATCGCGCCCAAATTCGGGGTCGGCAACGCAATCTTTTTCGTCCTCGTCGGCCAGCTCATCAGCGCCGCGGTGATCGACCATTTCGCGCTGTTCGGATCGCTACGCTTTCCGATCGACGCCAAGCGCCTCGCGGGCATCGCGCTGATGGTCGCCGGAGTGTATCTGGCGCGGCGGACGGGCTGACGCGTCTCTACATATGCGCGGTGACCTCCGGCGCATTCCACCAATTATTCCCCGCGCCGTCCATATGCTGGACCGGCAGCGCCGCCATCGCGGCGTGGTCGAGGTCGTCGAGGCACGCGATCGCCACCGAAACATAGGCGCCGCCGATCTCCTCGACATAGCCATGGCCATAGGGCGACACGCCGCAGGTCTTGCAGAACAAGTGATGCACGCTCGACGACCCGAACTGATAGTCGGACAGCGCGGCGGGATCGGTCAGCAGGTGAAAAGCGTCGGGCATGATCTGCGCGCTCCAGCCGCGCTTCTTGGTACAGATCGAGCAATTGCACTTGCCCGTCCCCGCCTCAAGATCGATGTCGGCTTCGAATTTGACCGCGCCGCAATGGCACGAACCATGATGGGTCTTGAGCATCGAAAATCCTCCGGTCTGGCGCGCCGCCCAACGGCACCGCTCACCCGGCGGGATTAGCCCGCCCCCCCTGACAGATCATGTCAGGAGGATGCGTCATAGCCGCTGTGCCGCCAGAAATCGGCCATCAGCACCGCGCGGCGGCGGCCATAGCCGGTGTCGCCGATCCGCGCCGCGGTCACCCGGTCGATACGGAAACTACGGAAATCCTGGCGCAGCAAGCACCAGGCGGCGATCACCTGCTTTTCCTCGAAATAGGCCAGCGCCGCGGGCCAGATCGCGCGTTCGGTGACCGTCCCCCGTTCATCGGCATAAGCGATGTGCAGCACTTTTTCGGCGCGCATCGCCTCGCGCACCGTCGCCAGCAGCGGCGCATCGGTTTCGCGCCAGCGGCTGCTCACCGGCCACAGCCCCGCCTCGTCGATCCGCCGCTTGAGCTCGTCCGGGCTCGCCGCCGCGATCTTCGCCAGCGCCAGCCCCGCCGCGCGCGACAGGCTGCCGTCCTGCCGCCCCTCGACCCAGCGCGCGCCGAGCACCAGCGCCTCCAGCTCGTCGGCGGTGAACATCAACGGCGGCAGGAAAAATCCCGGGCGCAGCACATAACCGACGCCCGCCTCGCCGTCGATCGGCGCGCCGAGCGCGATCAGCGCCTGGATGTCGCGGTACAGCGTGCGCACCGACACGCCCTGCTCGTCGGCCAATATCTCGGCGGTCACCGGCCGACGGCGGCGGCGCAGGCTGTCGATGATCGCAAAGAGCCGCCCCGTCTTGTCCATGCCATCCTCTCGCCTGCCGCGTCGTCGGCCCGGCATAAGGCGGGATCAGCGGCGGCGAAAGGTCCAGCGCATCGGCTTTGACCCGTCGATCAGCGAAATCGTCGCAGTCATCGCGTCGCCGTCGCGGGCATAATGGATGCGCTGCGGATAATCATGCGCCGCATTCTCGAACGTCGCGCTTGTCGCGTCGCGCCCGACCAGCGGGAACACGACCGGCGCACCACCCCCCGGCTGCGCAACATAAGCGGGGACGCCATCGGCGCCCGCCGCGATCCGCAGAAACTCGAACTCGCGCAAAGCATCTCCGCGCCCCGACCGGCTATGCCCCAGCATCACCCCGCCGCGCGGGCCGGTCCAGCTTTCCTCGGTCCAGCGATCGCCCGTCTCGCTCGCCCAGTGCCCCGCCAGCCAGCCAAGATCGGCGACCGTCGCCGCCGGACTGGCCGCGGCCAGCAGCGCGCTCAACCCCGCCGCAAGCCATGCCTTCATCGCCGCCTCCCCTGTCCGGGCCGCGACGATCGCCGCCGCGGCCCGGACGATAGCGAAGCGATGCCGCGCTTAAAAGCGCCCGACGACCTGCACCCCGTAAAGCCGCGGTTCGGCGGGGATGAAGGTCGGGATGCCGAATGCCCCGCCGGTGTTGCCGGCGTCGAGCAGATAATTCTCGTCGGTCGCGTTGCGGACGAAACCGGCGATCTCGAACCGATCGTCGGCAAAGCTCACCCCGGCGCGCGCGTTGACCAACGTCACCGCATCCTGGCTGATCGCCTCGCGGTTCGGCACTTCAAAGAAGATCTTGCTGCGATACGTCACCGTCGGGGTCGCGAACAGCCGCATCCCGCCGCCCAGATCGGCATTGATCGTAAAGCCCGCTGCGGCCTGCCATTCGGGCTGGAGGCGAAAGCGATTGCCCGCGAACACGCCGTTGGCGGCCTTGTCGTCGATGCCGCCGTCGATATAGCCGACATTGCCGAACAGCCGGAACCAGTCGGCCACCGCAAAACTCGCCTCGGCCTCGACCCCCAGATTGCTCGCGGTCCCCGCGCTCTGGGTGATCGTCGTGCCATTGGGCTGGGTCACCGACACCTGGAAATTGTCATAGGTCTGGTAATAGACCCCCAGCGACCCCGCGAACACCCCGCGCGACGCTTTCAGCCCGACTTCGTAATTCCACACATTCTCCTCGGCGATCCTGCTGAGGTTCGGCACCGGCCCGGTCGGCGTGCTACGCGCGCCCAGATTGACGGTCGGCGACCGGCGCCCCTTCGACACGGTGGCGAACGCATTGAAGCCGTCGCCGAACCGATACAGGATGTTGAAGCGCGGCAAAAACGCCTGAAAACTGTCCTCGCTAAAATAGGTCTGCCCGCCGGTATCGACCTGCCCCGGGATCAGCGATGCGCCGCCGGTGATCCGCGACCGCGGCACCACCGCGAAAAAGCCCGAACGACGCTTTTCGATCAGCGCGCGCACCCCGGCGGTCACCTCCAGCGCCTCGCTGGCGATCCAGGTGCCGTCGGCGAACACCGAATAGCTCTGGTTCTTGCCGATATTGCCAAAGGTCGAGCTGTAGGGGATCGCGGTCGCCGCGCCGCCGGTCAGGATGCCGGTCGCCGCCGCCGCCGCGACGCTGCCGTCGGGGGCGATGCACGGCAGGTTCGGGATCAGCCGCGCCGCGCATTGCAGGAAGGTGCCTTCCTCGCTGGAAAAAGGGACCACCTGCGAGCCATCCTCGACAAAGCCGTTCCACCCGAACGACCCGCGGAACGTGTCGCTGTTGTACGAGAAGCGCGTCTCGTGATTATATTGCCACCCCTTGGCGTCCTCGGCAAATTCCAGATACCAGGCGGCGCTGCCGTCGGCGTCGAAAATCTCGAGCGAATCGAAATCGCGATAGCTGTTGATCATCGTGATCGTCCAGTCGTCGGCAACCTCCCAACCCAGCGTCAGATTGGCGTCATAGACGTCGCGGGTCAGCCCGAGTTTGGCCGCACCCAGCGCAGCCTGCGACACCGGCGAACCGCCCAGCGCCGCATCGCCGAACGGGTTCGCCGGCCCCGATGCGGTCGGATAGGTGCCCGAAATGAACGGCGTGCCGCTGTGGCGCTGGCGGTCATAGGTCAGGATCAGGTCGGCGGTGAAAGTCTCGGTCGGGGTCAGCCGCAACGAGCCGCGCACCCCCAGCTGATCCTGCGCGTAGAGATCCTCCTGTCCCGCGGCGAGGTTGCGGACATAACCGTCGCGCTTTTTCCATTCACCGGCGACGCGAACCGCAACCTTGTCCGACCCCAGATTGACGAACCCGCCCAGCGTCATCGCGTCGAAATTGCCGTAGCTGGCATTGATTTCGCCCGAAAGGCCGGGTTTGGGCCGCGCCGAAATGATGCTGATCGCGCCGACCGCCGACGCGGTGCCGAACAAGGTCGCCTGCGGACCCTTGATCACCTCGATCCGGTCGACGTCGTAAATCGCCTGATACGACCCGCGCGAGCGCGAGATGTCGGTGCCGTTGTAATAGAGCGTGACGCGCGCCGCCTGCTGCGCCGACCCGCTGTCCGACGTGATGCCGCGGATGACGACGCCCGGATTGTTGGCGCTCTGTTCCTGGATGTTGAGCCCGGGGACATAGTTCGACAATTCGTCGAGGTCGCCGATCCCCAGATTGCGCAGCTGCGCGCCGCTGGTCGCCGAAATGGTGATCGGCACGTCGATCGACCGTTGCTCGATCTTTTGCGCGGTGACGACGATGTCGCCGCCGGACGGCTGATCGTCGGATACGGGCGCCGTATCGGCCTGCGCGAGCGCGGGGGTGGCGGTGGCGGCGAGCAGCAACAGAGTAAGCGCACGAACGGAGCGAGCCATGGGAGAGACCTTTTTTGTTTTGGGTTTTGTTCGGAAACGAAACGGCGGACGTCGCCTGCCCTTTGGCGGCTCGCGGCGTCTTTATCGCGTCGGCGCGGCGACACGGCGATGACAGTTGCGCGCGCGATTGTGACAGCGCGGCCCCGATACCCGCGGCACCCGACTGCACCAGTACACCAACCGATTGTGCGGGGCGCGACGCCGCTGATATATTATGGCCATGACCTCGCGCTTTGCTCTCGGCCTCGTCGCCCTTTTCGTCTTTGCCCTGTTCGCGCTGCCGCGGCCCGCCGCGGCCGCCCATCCCTGCCCCGGCGGCCCCGGCCCCGGCGAGGTCCAGGTCGGCGTGACGGGGGGCAGCCACGGCGTGGCCGCAGTGCCGGTGTGCGATCGCGCCCAGGGCGGCGGCGACAGTGGCGGCGGGGGTGTCTATTACATCTACGGCGCGATCGCCTGGCATCCCGATGCCGACGATGTCTGGATGGTCGGCAACTACGACGCCCCCTATGCCGCCGAACGCGAGGCGCTGGCGGCGTGCAACAACGCGATGGGCGGCGGCTGCAGCTCGATCGGCGAATGGCATAATTCGTCGATGGCGATCATTCGCGACCGCAACGGCGTGTTGTGGAACGCCTGGACCGGCAATGGCGGCGCGGCGCGCAAACGAACGCTCGCCGAATGCAGCGCCAAACAGCATGTCCCCTGCGAAGTGCTCGCCACCTTCTCGTCAAGCAAGCGGCGCCACGCGCCCGATCTTGCCACCGCGCGCAAGCTCTATGCGGTCGGCGCATGGGTCGCGGGGAGCGAGGGTTTCGACAGCCGCCTCTATATCGCCAGCGGCCAGCGCGATCCCCGCACCGCCGAGCGCCTTGCGCTCGACGCCTGCGCCAAGGCGACCGCGCGGCGCTGCGAAATTCTCGCCCTCGTCGGCAACGGCGTTATCCAGACCTATCGCCTTGGCGCCAGCGATCAGAGCGCGACCGTCGAAACCAGCGCCAAACGCGCCGCCCGAGCTGCGCAGGCGAATTGCAAGAAGCGCGGCCAGCCCTGCACCCTCCAGCGCGCCTACGACAGCCGCATCCCCGGCGCGTTCGTCCACGACTTCATGGCCGCCGCGACGAAATAGTCGCCCCCGGGGGCGCAGCCACCGCCAAACCTCGACCAATCGCGCGTCGGCGCGCGTCAGACGATCGCGCCGTCCGGCCGCCCTGCCGCCCGTTGTCAAACGGCATGGACGACGGCGAAACCGGTATAATGACCCGGGTCTCTGGATCGGTTTTCATCGAACAAGCGCTGCTTGTATAGAACATATGCTCCGGATCATAAAATAATAATGCAATAGTGAAATCAAATCCCCCCCAAAAATCACTCAGGAGGTCATGTGACTGTTTCCATAAAGGATCTCATCGAGGAATCTCTGAACCATCGCGCCGTGAATCATCCCTATCTAACTGCAATGGGTGCCAATTATTTTCCCGATACCGGCTGGGCATTGCGCGATTTTGCCCAGCATTATTATGGCTATTCGCTGCATTTCCCGCGCTATTTGACCACGGTGATTTCCAAGCTGGAAATTCCCGCGCATCGTCACAGCCTGCTTCAAAATCTGACCGAAGAATCGGGCATTTACGACGATGAGGAATATGCCGAACTGGCGGCGGTCGGGGTGCAGCGCGAATGGATCGAGGGCATTCCGCATCCGCAATTGTTCCGCCGCTTTCGCGAAGCGACCGGCATCACCGCGCCCTATGCGCCAGACGATGACGCGATCGAGTTGGTGTGCTGGCGCGAATCTTTCCTGACCACGCTGACCCATGGCTCGGCCGCCGAAGCCTTGGGCGCGCTGGGGCTTGGCACCGAAAATATCGTCAGCACCATCTACGTCCCGTTCGTGACCGCGCTCACCCGGACCGACCTGCACCCGCGCGATACGGTGTTTTTCCCGCTGCACACCGCGGTCGACGACCATCATCAGGAAGCGCTCGAGGAAATCTCGCTGGCCTTTGCCGCTACCCCGGCGGGCAAGGGCGACCTGCGCCGCGGGATGATAAAGGCGCTGTCGCTGCGCTCGTCCTTTTGGGACTGGCTCTATGAACGCGCGCTGGCCCGCGCCGAACGCCCGGTGCTGGCGATGGCCTTCTGACCGTCACCGCGCGGGGCCGGGCGACGAGCCCCCCCCCCTCTCTCCGGCCCCGCGCGCCAACAGGAAAACGCCTGCATGAACCCCGCTCTGCTCGCCCTCATCACCAACATCGAAGCCCGCCAGTCGCTCGCCGCCGATGCCCCGGTCGGCGCATTTCACGCCGACCCGGTGAACCATCACCGTCAGATTTATCGCAACCGCAATGCCAAGCTGGGCATCGACTTTGCTGTCGACGTCCTCGATTTTCCGGGCACGCAAGCGTTCGACGCGCGCGTCGTGCGGATCGCCGCGGGGTGCAACAACGAACTCCACAAACATGCGCATGAATCGCTCTTCTACATCATCAGCGGCAGCGCCGAGGTCCGCATCGGCGACGCGGCACTGGTGCTGAACCCCGGCGGCCTCGCCTTCGTGCCGCGCTGGGTGTTCCACCAATCGACAAACCTGTCGCCGACCGACGAACTGGTGATCCTGGCGATCACGGACTTCGGGCTGACCAAGGCCGTGCTCGGCGATTACGACAAGCGCACCCGGCTTGCGGCGGGCGGCGCCGATGTGGTCGACCACGCCTGATCGCCCCGCGCTCGGCCCCGCGCGCGCCGATGGACAGCGCGCGCGCCGCCGCCTATAGTCGCGCCATCCCCGGGGAGCCGCGTCTGTAATGGCCGGTTGAGAGCGGAATAGACCGCGACCCGTTGAACCTGATCCGGATAATACCGGCGGAGGGAGGGTCGGCTTTCACCGCGTGGGAACCGTCTTTCGCTCCGATCAACTGGAGCGAAGTGACATGGCCGACATCGATTCCCGCCTCGACAAAGTGCAAGCCCAGCCCATTGGCGTCACCACCGGGCCGATCCGCGGCAGCCGCAAAATCCACGTCGCGACCCAGACCGGCAGCGGCATCCGCGTCGCGATGCGCGAGATCGACCTCGACCCGCATTCGGGCGAGTCCCCCGTCCGCGTCTATGACACCAGCGGCCCCTACACCGACGCGGGCGCCACAATCGACATCAACGCCGGCCTCCCCGAAATCCGCAGCCAGTGGATCCGCGGCCGCGGCGACGTCGTCGATACCGCCCAGCGCGAGGTTCGCCCCGAAGACAACGGCCAGCTCGGCCCCGACCGCAGCGGCGGCGTCCCCGCCTTCCCCAACGTCCGCCGCACCGTCCTGCGCGCCAAGCCCGGCCAGAACGTCAGCCAGATGCACTACGCCCGCCGCGGCATCATCACGCCCGAGATGGAATATGTCGCCGAGCGCGAAAATCTCGGCCGCGCGCGCCTCGCCGAATATAAGCGCGACGGGATGAGCTTCGGCGCCAGCATCCCCGACTACGTCACCCCCGAATTTGTTCGTGATGAAGTGGCAAGAGGCCGCGCGATCATCCCCAGCAACATCAACCACCCCGAATCCGAGCCGATGGCGATCGGCCGCAACTTCCTGGTCAAGATCAACGCCAATATCGGCAACAGCGCGGTCGCCAGCGACGTCGCGGCCGAGGTCGACAAGATGGTCTGGTCGATCCGCTGGGGCGCCGACACCGTCATGGACCTGTCGACCGGGCGCAACATCCACGACACGCGCGAATGGATCATCCGCAATTCGCCCGTCCCGATCGGCACCGTCCCCATCTATCAGGCGCTGGAGAAAGTCGGCGGCGTCGCCGAGGACCTGACCTGGGAAATCTTCGCCGACACGCTGATCGAGCAGGCCGAACAGGGCGTCGACTATTTCACCATCCATGCGGGGGTCCGCCTGCCCTACGTTCCCCTCGCGGCCAAGCGCATGACCGGCATCGTGTCGCGCGGCGGCAGCATCATGGCGAAATGGTGCCTCGCGCATCACAAGGAATCGTTCCTCTACGAACGCTTCGACGAGATTACCGAGATCATGAAGGCCTATGACGTCGCCTACAGCCTCGGCGACGGCCTGCGTCCCGGCAGCATCTATGACGCCAACGACGAAGCGCAGTTCGCCGAGCTCTACACGCTGGGCGAACTCACCAAGCGCGCCTGGGCGCAGGATGTGCAGGTGATGATCGAGGGGCCGGGCCACGTCCCGATGCACAAGATCAAGGAGAATATGGAAAAGCAGCTCGAAGCGTGCGGCGAGGCGCCCTTCTACACGCTCGGGCCGCTCACCACCGACATCGCGCCGGGTTACGACCATATCACCAGCGGCATCGGCGCGGCGCAGATCGGCTGGTACGGCACCGCGATGCTTTGCTACGTCACGCCGAAGGAGCATCTCGGCCTCCCCGACCGCGACGATGTGAAGGTCGGCGTCGTCACCTACAAGCTCGCCGCCCACGCCGCCGATCTCGCCAAGGGCCACCCCGCCGCCCAGGTCCGCGACGACGCGCTATCGAAAGCGCGCTTCGAATTCCGCTGGCGCGACCAGTTCAACCTGAGCCTCGACCCCGACACGGCGGAGCAATATCACGACCAGACCTTGCCCGCGGAAGGTGCCAAGACCGCGCATTTCTGCAGCATGTGCGGCCCGAAATTCTGCTCGATGAAGATCAGCCAAGAAGTGCGGGAATTTGCAAAGCTGCAAAATCAGGACAGCGCGGGTTTTATCGCGGTTGAGGAGGCGGAAAAGGGCATGGCGAAAATGAGCGAGGTTTATGAGGACACGGGCCGCGAGCTGTATATGGGCGCGGGTGGGCGGGAGCATGATTGATGCCAGCTGGTCCATTACATCCGAGGGCGGTGAAGCGGCGCCGCTATTGGCTAGAGGAAATCGTCCAGCTTTCCGATAATTTTGGTATCGACTCGACTCGGCTGCAATCCGAACTCGCAGCCGAAGTGGAACGCGACGGCGCTTCTGCGGTGATCGACCACCTGCGCTTCTGCGGCAACATTCCGGAGCGTTACGAGCACGATTCTAGCGAAGAGAAACTCTATTCGAAATATACCGACGTCGTGCTTGCAAAAGCACTTGAGCAATTAGGCCTTCGAACGTCCGTACTCGTTGAGCGCGGCGACTCTGCCGACGTGGAAGCGGTAGCCGACGATTGGGCACTCGTCGGCGATGCGAAGGCATTCCGCCTGAGCCGCACCGCCAAAAATCAAAAAGATTTTAAGGTTGAGGCAATGCACGGTTGGAAGCGGGATCGCCGCCACGCCCTACTCGTATGTCCCAGCTACCAGCTACCGATGCGCTCTAGGTCACCGACTCATTATGTCGCAGCCAAATTCTGATTGAAGCGAGTTGGA
>CAZCUW010000051.1:0-21934 GCA_964502035.1 uncultured Sphingopyxis sp.
CTGACGATGGCCCACGGCCACAGCCGAAATTACACCACCTTGACGGACGCGACCTGCCGTGATGGATTGCAAACGCTTTCAAAGGTTCGTATGTGTATGATCTAAGAAAAGGATACACATCATGCGGACCAACATCGTCATCGACGATAATCTTATGAGCGAAGCTCTCCGGGCAACGGGCCTCAAGACAAAGCGTGAGGCCGTTGAGCTCGGCTTGCGGACGTTGCTTCGGCTTCGCAAACAGGACGAGATTCGGAAGTTTCGGGGTAAGCTCGCTTGGACGGGCGATCTTGATGCCATGAGAACCGACGGGTGATCCTCGTCGATTCCAGCGTCTGGATCGATTATTTCCGGGGCGATGCCACACCGCAGACGGAACGATTAGACGCATTGCTAGGCGCCGAGCCACTGCTGACCGGCGACATCATTCTGGCTGAAGTCCTGCAGGGTTTCACCAGCGACCGCGACTTCAACGTCGGGCTGAGATTGATGGGGTCTCTCGACCAGATCGATATCGGAGGTCGCGATATCGCGATCCAGGCGGCCCGAAACTTTCGGGCACTACGCGGCAAAGGGGCCACTATTCGCAAGACCATCGATACGCTTATCGCCACCCGTTGCATAGAAGACGGGTTAGCACTGCTCTACAGCGACCGCGATTTTGATCCTTTCGTGGAACATCTCGGACTCTCGTCGGCCATGTCGGACGCACGCCGATGATGTGATCCCTGCAAATCTGGATCGTAGCTCCAGATTTGCAGGGATAAGTCGTTGCTCGATTTCGCTTCTTCGCCCTGAACGGATATCCAACCGGAATAAGCTCGAAGTTATGGCTTTGCTCGGCGTTGCGGTGAGATGTCCGGCCCTTGAGCAACAATTCCCGTGAATTTCGAAAACGCCCGGACCCCGGCTTGCAGGGCGCATGCCGGTCAGTATCTTTACGGCGAGATATAAATTGCGCGCGATATTGGGCGCATGATTCGGTGCCAACGGCAATCGGAATGATCCGGTTCGTATCGTTCACCGGTCGGACTCATGCGGCCGGGTATCCGGATTCAGGATAGGCTGTTTCGCTGAAGCTCGTCCGATCAGGTCTCGACTGATTTCTCGGGAGTGGGCAACGAGATTGCGCGTCTTTTCGCGAAGCATGAGCTGGCCAATAATCCCTTCAACATAGGCGGGATTCGTTTTGTTGATGACTGCCAGAGCCGTTTCGCACCTCGCGCGGCCGCAATGCTCAATAGCCCCGACTACATAGTCGGGTCCAAAATGCTCGGCGACCGCTGCAAGGTCGAACATATCGCGCGGCTGGAAACTCCAACCGCGATAGAAGACCTTTTTAGCGATGATTTCCGCTGGCGTTTCAAGCGCGATGGCGTGACCTTGAACGTCGTGCGCTCGTGTTGGATCTGGAATGATGCTGTCGCAGCAGATGAAATCAATTTCGCCCAGATCGTGATAAGCAAGCTTCAGCATATCGGTGCCTGCCTGATAGCTGTCAGGAGCGTGATCGAGTTTGATGCCTTGCGTTTCCGGATTGAGAAATGGGAGGATTTGTGGATCGTCCAGAAACAGGTCGATGTCGTGACTTTCACGATGATCGATCTGCAGCATCAGTGCGGTTCCGCCGCCGAAGCTCCACTGAGGCGCGAAGCCGTTCGCCTTCCTGAAATGGTCAAGAATATCTACGGCGAGATTGAAAAGGACCGGCCATTCGCTCGGCCGCTTTGCAGACACGGCGTCAGGCCGCCAGCGGTAGCGTGTAGCCCGAAAGTTCGGAGATTTTATCGGCGACTTGGCTCGCTTGACTTGCGTCTACGCCCATCGCTGCCATGAACTGTTCCTGGACGTTCAGCGGCACTTCGGAGAAGAAAGCGAAAACCGGCGCGTTGCAGTCAATCGCGCTCTTCAAGTCGACGATCATGGCAGCAAGCTGATGTGCGGAAACGGCCGCCCCATAAGGGGCGTTCACCGTCGTCAGCACTTGAGTTACAGCGTTTGCCATCATTCCACTCATAACACGATCCTGTTTGGATCGTTGTTTTCATATAGTCGCGAGCGGTTATCAAAACAAGAATCTCGCTCAGGTCGCGTCCTACGCCCGACGCGAGGCAATAATGACAAGACCAGATTCAGCTTATGAAGCATGCATCATGGCTTTGATGTTTCAAGCAGATTCCGCGCCAGAGCTAAGAAAGTTCCGTCCGGCTTATCGCGACGGGCCCCCAACGATTCCAGTGAATTTCGAGAGTGCGCGGACGCCTACCGCTGGGCGAACGCCCGTCAGCATCTTCGCGGCGAGATAGAGGTTGCGCGCTAAATTGGGCGCATGATCGGTCCCGACGGCGATTGGAATGATCCGGTTCGTATCGTTCATCGGACGCACCCATGCGACCGGATGCCCGATCCAGGGCAAGCCGAGCCGGCCCGATCGCAGCATCGCTTCCTGCGCGGAAATGGCGCGGACCTGCCAGCCATATCGCCTTCCCAGACTTCCGAGCTTGGTCCAGAGATCGGCGCAGGGAACGCAGCCGGGCGCGGTGCTCATCTCGACGACGAAGGCCGAACTGCGTCCGCGCAGTTCCTCGGTAAAGTCCGGCGGGAAAGCGCGCGTCACCGGAACGCGCGAGAGCCAGTGGTTCATCGCCGCAGTTGTTCCGACCGGATGGATCGCGGCGCGCGCTGCATCCTCGCGGCTGACAGTCTGCGCCATGCCGGGCGAAATGACTAGGATGCTCATGCTCAGCGCGCTTGCACATCGCGCCAACATACTGAACTCGCCTTGCAGGTAAGGGGATTTGCTCTTACCTTGTGCTATTGAAAGGACTCGCCACATGAACGCTGTTACCATTACCGCGAAAGGGCAGGTCACGCTGCGGAAGGAATTGCTCAGGCATCTCGGCGTCCATCCAGGCGACAAGATCAGCTTTGACAAACTCCCCGGCGGTGAAATCAAGATTCGGGCCATCAGGCCTTCCGGAAAGATTGAGGATTTCTTCGGGTCACTCAAGCGGGAAGGCCAGCGGCCCATCTCGATCGAGGAGATGAATGAGGCCATTGAAAAGGGCTGGGCCGGACAGCTGTGAAAATTACTGCCGACACCAATATCCTCGTCCGATCCGCAACGCTGGACGATCCCGTTCAAAGCCCCTTGGCAAAAAAGCTCCTGAAGGAAGCAGAACTTGTTGCTGTGACGCTTCCGGCCTTGTGCGAGTTCTGCTGGGTGCTCAGAAAAGTGTATCGCTATGAGGCGGCAAGGGTCGCTGCATCGGTCAGATTGCTTATCGACGCCGGCAATGTCGCAGCGGACCGACAGGCTGTTGAAGCGGGGCTTGCAATACTGGAGCAAGGTGGAGACTTCGCTGATGGGGTCATCGCCCACGATGGCCAATGGCTGGGAGGCGAGACCTTCGTGAGCTTCGATCGAGGCGCTGTTGGCCTTCTGGCAAAGCATGGGCAATCTGCGATGAACCCCGATCAATCGAAAGCTTGATCCAACTGCGCTGCGCTGCTCGGCAATAGACGCTGTCATCGACGCGGCTCCAAGCCCGCACCGACGAGGTCGCCGCCCAACACACGGGGATCGGTCGCGGAAACCGGCCCATTGCCGAGTGCGTCGAAGAAACCATCTTCCTCGCCCGCGCCGGTCAGGAACTGTTCGGGCCGAATGTCGCCGAGCATCAGCCGCACGGCCTGGTATGTGGTCTGCGCGAGATTGGGATAGGATTCGACACCCGACGCGATCACCATCCTTGCCGAGCTGTCGCGGCGGATCACCATCGTCGTCGGTGTCACCTCGACGCCGAAGCGCTGTCCGAGCTCCGGTCGGCGCTCGAGATCCATCTGTGTGACCTGCCAGCCCGTCTCCTCGCGGAACCGTTCGAGGATCGGCCATTGCACCCGGCAATAGCCACAGGAATTCCGCGAGAACATGACGAGCGCGAACTGGCTTGCGTGGGCGCGGAGATACCGGCGGCGAACCGCTTCCTTCTCGGCACCCATCGCCGCGCGCGCGTCGCCGACGATCGGGTTGGCGGACTTGGCATTGAGTTCGGGGTTCTGAAGCAAGGCGATCTGAGTCACGCCTGCGAACGCACGTGCCTTGCGCCGCGCGAAGTCCTGCAGCCGCCAGAAGTCCGCGACCGCGTCGACGGTGAGCACGGTCGCTGCATAGTCGCGTTGCTGCTCGATCAGCTTGCGGATTTTGGGCGGCGTCCATGTCGCCAGTTCCGCCATCGGCGGTATCGCCGGCTTCATCAGCGCGTCGGGCTCGGCATCCGCATCTTCGACCGGCGGCGGTGCCTGATACCACCAATAGCCCTGCTTCGGTTCGCGGGTGGGTGAGGTCGGCTGCGCGGCGGCGGGGAAGGCCGTGATGAGCGCCGCGAGGAGGGCAGGGCGGATCACAGCAGCTTCTCCATGCGGGTGAGGCGCGCGATCGGCACCGGTCCGTAATAGCGGCTGTCGAACCCGCTCGGGTGCAGCGAGCCGACATAGATCAATCCCGGCGGGATCAGCCCGTGATCGGGCCGCCAATAGTCGAGCCGCTGGCCATTTCGCCCGTAGGGCTTGGTCACGCCGAGCAGGACGCCGTCGCAATAATACCACCCGTCCATGGCGTGGGGCTCCATCGTCGACGGTTTCTCGATCAGCGATATGCGCTCGCCGGGCATGCAAAGCGCGCGCTTGGTCACCTTGACCGGTTCGGGGCCGGCCAGCGGATGGGAGAGCATGAACAGGACGAAATCGCCCTTCTCGATCGGCCCCGGCGCCGCGCGCACCGCCCAGGCGTCGATCGACGGCGACATCACGAGAATGGCTTGCTGCATCGCCCAGCACGTCAGAAGCCCGAGTGGCACAACGATCGCCGTCGCCTTCCAGAGCCGGTCGGGGCGCGCGGGCTCGCCGAGCCCCGGACTGCCGAGCGCAACGGCTGCGCGCCGCGGCAGTCCCTTCAAACCGATCGCCAGATGCTTACCGGCCTTCCAGGCGAGACTGAGCATCGCGCACCTCCTCTTTTCCGCCGAGGCGGGCAATTTCTTCGAGCAAACCGGAAAGGGCGGCATCGCCGTAAGCGATATGGCTCCCGCGCGGACTTTCCTCCTCGCGCTCGCAATAGGGGAGCACCGGATCGCCCGGGATCATGGCGAGCGCGGGCACGCGGGTGACGCCGTGCTGGCGAAAGACCAGCGGGTCGACGATCACCTGCACGTCGCGCATCACGCATGCCGGTCCCTCGCAGCCGGGATCGAGGCGGAGAATCTCGGCGGTGAGCTTCGCCATCGGCGCGACCTTGGCCATCCCGCCCGGCATGCCGCGAAACGCGAGGACACCGCGTGCCTTCTCGAGCTGCGCTGCATAGGTGCGCAGCGTTGACGACGGCATCGACGAGGAGACGAACAGCACAGGCACCCAGCCTTTCGCCGCCGGCGCCGGACCGGCATCGGCGACGGCCTTGATCTCGGGCGCTTCGAGCCCGAGTGCCTGGCCGAGCCGCTTCGCCATCGCCTCGCGCTCTGCGGCGAAGCGGTCTTTGCCGGTCTCAAGCGCATCGCGGGCGCGGGCTTCCATCGCTGGCGACTTGGCACGGTCGCGCATCGCCTCGAAGGCGCGCCGGCGTTCGACCTCGCTCGGCTTCGGCAGGTCAGATGGGCCGTTTTGCTGTTGGGCTTTGCGGCGCGACACCGCGCCCTTCAGCCGGTCCATCGCCGCTTCGCCCTCGCGTTCTACCTTCTCGCGCGCCGACGGGTTGTCGTCGATGCCCGGCGATATTTGCGCTGCGGCAAGGCCGGCGATGCCGGCTACGTCGGCGAGCGCCACCGCGAGTACGGCGCGGCGCCTAGCGGCCGATGGCCTGCATATAGGCATCGATACGATCCTTCATGTCTGACTGGATGTCGGCCTGCGCGCGGGCCTGAACTTCCGAATAATATTCGGAGAGGTCCATTCGGCTGAAGTCGAGCGCTTGGAACTCTTCGGGCGTGAACCCGCGGCAGTTCGGCGTCTTCACCGGTCCCCAGCCATCCGCGAACGACTTCAGCTGCGGGCGGCCCTGTTCCTGGATGATGCGGCCGAGCTTGGTATTGAAGCAGCAATGGCTGCGCGACTTCTGGACGCAGATGCCGAGGATCTTCGACGAGCAATAGGAGCCGACCTCGACGCACATGCCCGAGCCGCGTAGCATGCCCGTCTCCATGTCCTGCTGGTCGCAGGAGGAGAGGAGGAACTCGATCATGACGTTGACCGCGAGGCTGATCGCGATCGAGGTCGGATCGATGCCGACAATGATCGCATTGGCGCCCGCGCTCGCCGCCTGGCTTGCCGTCGCGCCCGCCTGGAAGGCGGCATAGGCGGCTTGGGCTCCGGTGAACACGCCCTTGGCGATCGCGATCTTCGTCTGCGTCGACGCGATCGACGAGCCCATTCCGTCCTTGACGATCTTACCCTTGTCCTTGCAGCAGTTGGAAAAGGTTGTCTTGAGGCCCGCTGGGCGGCAGCGCAGCGCGCGGCCGCCGAATATCTCGATGTTCCCGAGACAATTGCCGTCGGTGTCGACTTCGCCGTCGGCGGGCGCGCCCGGATCGTCGACGACGGGTTCATCCTCGATCGGGTTTGCCGCGGTATCGATGCAGGCGTTCGGCGAGCAACTCGGCACGCCGCCGCTCGCCAGCGTCTCGCACGCATATTGCGAACCAAGCGGGCAGGACGACGCGCCGCCGGGCTCGGGCGCGCACGATGCCCGTTCGATCGGGCACTGCCAGCTACCACCTTGCATCCCGACGCAGCTAGCGGTCTCGCCCGCGTCGTCGGCGTCACCATTGCCATTGAGGTCGACCGCGCAAATCTGCTGCGCCTGCGCTGCCGACGCGTAAACGGCGAGCGCGAAGGCGACGATGCCGAACAGGATCAGCGCGAGGCGCGACGGCCAGAAGAGAAAGCGGCCCATCATCGCGCTGTCGCCGTGCAGGCGAGATCGGCGCCAGCGAGCCTGACCGTTTGCATCATGACCACCGCCTCGGGAAAGGTATCAAGGCAGCCGCAGGGCGTGACGATGGTCTCGCCGGGACCGGCGGGACAGACATTGCCCGGTGAGCAGGCGTGATAGAAGGTGTCGAAGCCGGTCGGGCTGGTCTGCTGCGCGCCGACGACGCCCGCAGGCGCCGCGTCGGTATTGGCTTTCGCAGAGCGCGTCTTGCAGACCGCCTCGCAAGCTGGAACCGAGCCGCGATCGGGAAGCGCGAAGGCGCGCGTAGACGCGGCGCTGCCGCCGTCGGCCGTCCGAACGCGGTCGGCGAGCAGCGTCTCGGTCGAACGATCGATGATATAGGCGCCGCGCGACAGGTCGGGTTCGGGCATCGCGCCGGTGTCGATCGCGCATTTATAGGTCCGCTGGCGCAGGAAAAAGTCGCGGGTAAGGGTAGCGGTGCAACTGCCCGTGCCGAACTGGCGCGACCGCGGGAGGGGGCGAAGGCCGGTGCCGACGCCGTTCAGAAACGTCTGGACGCCATCGACGCTCTCGCTGTCGAGGCGGCACTTTTGATTGGCGCCAATATCTTCGCACTGGTCGACGAGCCGGTCGCTCGGTTCGCATGCGTCCGAAACGCGAATCTCGACGTCGACCAGTCCCCATTCGGTCGTGAGAGGCGCACCGCCGCCGCCGCCGCGCACGCGTGCCGACACCGTCGTCGGCCCCGCCCGCAGGTCGGTGGTAAAATCATAGGAGGTGTAATTGCGCGCCGCGCCGCCATCGGTGCGGCAGTCGCCTGAAGGCAATCCTGTCGTCAGCCACGGACGCGGCCCCGCGGAGCCGACGACGCGGCCGTTGATGCGGCCCTGGACCCAGTCGTCGGCGCCCATCTCGACGATCCGCGCCGACAGGAGCTTCGCGGGGTCGCTGACTTCGAAGCGCGCGGTGAAGATCGGCGGCGCGCTACTGCAATTGCCATCTCCGATGATGCGAAAGCGTCGGCAGCCTTCGCCGCAGCCCTGAACCGAATAGATGACGCCCGTCGCGGAGACGATATCCTCATACGCGAGCGGCCGCAGTGTGACGTCGCGTTCGATCGTGCAGGCGCGGACCTGTTCGGCCTTGCCGATGCCGGCGGGCGATCCCTTGAGGCTCTGGAACAGCGAGCTTCCGGCTGCGGTCGCCGCGGCGTCGCCGAGGATCGAAGTCGGACGGCCGCGATAGGCTGTTTGCGGAAGGTCCGGCAAAGCCGTGCAGGCGGTTGATTGCGCTCCGACATACTGGATCAGCGGGCCGTTGATGCGCGCCTCGGCCACGCCGACGCGGGGATCGTGGCTCGTGAGTGCGCCGATCGCGCCGCCGCCGAGATCCTTGAGCACCGACGGCAGATTGTCCATCACGAGATTCGCGCCGCAGCTGTTGTTGACGCAGTAACAGCCCGCGAGTTCGGCCATTTCGGCGGCGGCGAGCCCCAGGTCGCCCGAGACATCGACGTTCCAACGATGATAGTTGCACGCGTTCCAGCTTCCGGGCTGGCAAGCGATGACGCCGTTGGCGCAGATGCCCGAGACGGGCACGGGCAAGGTGGACACGCGGTCGAAGCTGCCGTCGAGATCGGTGTCGCGGGCGATGCGGACGGTGTTGATGTCGCCCGTGCCGTCAGGCTGGATCAGGATTTCGAGGAGGCTCGATGTTTTCTGGCAGGCGAGACTCGGCGTAAAGCTCTGGCTGCGATCGACCGTCGCGATCGGCTGTCCGCTGAGGCCGGGGGTGAGGTAATTCTCCTGGATCGCCTTGCTGGTCGAGGACTTCGCGCGAGAAGCTTCCGCGGCTGCGCGCGCGCGGTCCTCGACTGACTGCGCCAGTGTGCTGGCGGAAGCCATTGCCGCCATCGGCAGCAACAGGAGAGAAACCGAGCGCTTCACGAACGATCACCGTCCACAGTGCGCGATCCATGCGCGAGCCGAAACAGGTCTCCCGCCCGGAAGTCATCGGATCCGGGCGAGAGGTGCCGATAGACGGCCTGGCCGTCGAACACCGTGAGCACCGCTTTTACCCGAGGACACGGCGGGATCAGGGCCGGTCTCGCTTGTGGCGATGGCAATTTACCCGTATCGTCTGCAGGTGGAGCGGCGCCCGAGAGGGGGCAGGGCGCCGCTCCCGCCTCGCGCGCCTGCCGGCAGCCACCGGGGCTGTGGCGGGCAGACCGGGCCGATTCCGGGCTGCGCACGAGACGATCGGGAAGTGCCGGGTCAGGGCGTCGAAATGCCGGCACAGCAGATCGCTTTCTCGAAGAGCATGAACTGGGCGTTGTCCTTGCCCGGCGCGTGTTTGCCGGAGGTCCAGAGCGCGCCGGGACGGCCGATGTTGACGCACTTGCCGCCCTTCACCGGCTCCATGAGCTGGAGTTTGTATCGGCTCTTGGTCCAGATCGGCTGCGGCTTGAACGAGCAGCCGTCCGCCGAATGGATGGTCAGCGCGCCGAGCCGGCCCATCATGAACGTGCCGCGCGCTGCCAGCCCCGCCCAGGCTTCGACGCGGTCGCCCATGTGAATGTCGCCGGCGACAGGATAGGTGCTTCCCCAACTGCCCATGCACCAGAAGAGCGGGTCGATGACCTTGCCCGCTGCCGCCGCGGCGCTGTCGGACATGCAGGCAAGGCCGGCCGCGGGATTGCCGAACAGGATGCCTTCGGGCTGGATGATCGCTCCCAGCGTCCCCGACTGCCAGGTCGGCATCACCTCGGTCATCAGCGCGACGTCGAAACCGTCATCCTCGAGGCACGGAAGATCGCTGAACATGTCGAGCATCTTCCAGACCGGCGCGACATAATAGTGCATCTGCGCGAACAACTTCGTCGTGTTCGTGCCGTCCGAAATCGACGACTGGCTGCCCTGGAGCTTGCCGCCGGTCGCCATGATGTCCGTGCCGAGCGCCATCATGCAGCCGGGTTCGGTCACCACGTCGATCATCCGGTTCGGAGTCCAGAAACTGACCTTGACACCGAACCAGAAGGTTGCACCTTTGCGGCACGCACACAGCGGTTTCGACGCCGATTGTGCGTCGAGCGCCTTGTCGAGCTTGTCGTAGCTGCCGGCGCGCACGCCGCCGATGGTGATGGGGAAGATGCAGTTCCAACGCACCTTGGTGATCGGGTTGAAGATCGTGTCGCTCGGACATTTGGATGCTTGCGCTGGAGCGGGGATGAAAGCGAGAACTGCGCCGAGCCCGACAGGTACCGCCCAGCGAAAGGACCGGCGCGTCTTCTTCGGCTCGACTTGGCGCCTGGCGCCGCTGCTCCCCGATGCGGAAGTCGCGCGCAAGTGTCGGCAAGCTGGCATGACTTCTCCGTTCCGCCAGGTAGGGCGCTGAAAAGGTTGGATGAGGCTTCGGCGCTCTGTATGGGCGATTGGCCTGCCCGAAGCGGAGATGGACCCGCCGACATGCTCGTCGCAACCAGATGGGAAAGGATATGCCGCGGATGGGCACATTGTTGCCGCTATCAGCGGTGCGGGGCCGGCTTCCGTGACGCTGAGGTTGGATTTGCCGATCAGATGTCTGCTCGCGGTCCCGTCGCGTCCTTGCGGACCAGACCATGGCGAAGGGAAGGCACCAAAGCTCGCTTCTTGCGAAGCGAGTTCCTCCAGGCATCAACGAAGTCGACGATCGGGCCAAATGGGACCCTGCGGAATCTTGCGAACTTCATCGAAGTAAAAAAAGACGCCCGTCCAGCCGGAGCCAGGCGGGCGTCAAGATGAAGAACTCTGTCTTCGTTTCCGATTAGAGCTCCCCTGGGTCGCGGCGTCCGAATAGGCGGATGACCGGATTTGCGATTGGATGAAGGCGCCAAAAAAGAGCTGGCGAAATTACGGCGTGCTCGCCGAGCGTAGGATTTGGCTCGCGGGAGCCGGGCCTTTTCGTTCAAGCGCGAACTCGCTGACCTCGAGCTTTTGTCCGACCTGCGCGACTATGACCGGCGCAACGCGAAGATCGAGCCGCTCCTTCACGCGCTCTTCGAGAATGAACAGCGGGCGCGCAACCTTCTCTCCGAGTGCGATCGGGTCGGTCACCTCCGGGCCGCCTCCGGCGAGCAATATCCAGTCGCTCGCCCGCGCGTGGCCAAGCGCCCAGTTCAGGTCGCGCGAATGAACCACGATCAGGCGCTGCGGCATCGACACATAGGTGAGGGGGTTGAAGGTGTAGCCTTTGGGATAGAGCAGTTTGCCGTCGTCCAACCGGACCTCAAAATCGAGCGTGTGGAACGGCACGACGCTTCGTTTCCTGTTCGCGCGCGCAACGCCGAGGGCGGCTGACTGCATTGCGCTCCACTTCTCACGCGGACCGAAACGACCCGCGATGCTTTTCGGCTGCTGCGCAACGCGCGCCTCGATTTCAGAAAGGGCATCGGGTTCAGCGATCGCCCAGGTGCGCCCGATCGCCGCGGTCTGTCCACGCGCCGTGGCGGCGATGACGAATGCCCCAAACACGAGCATCAACGAGGTGCCAAACTGCCAGGCGGCCACTCGAATGCTACCGCGATCATGTTCCACGACGATATCTCCTCCATCTTTCTCGCGGATCGGAGCTGCCAACACCGATGATCGCACCGACAAGTGAAACCAACGAGAGAAGGCTCAGCACGACGATGAGCGATCGCGGCGAGTTCGCGATTGGGCCGGGCGCGGCGAAGAGGATGAGGGCTTGCGCCTGGCCGAGCATCAGGCCACCGACGGCCAACCTGACCGCGATGGGCGAAGGAGCGTGGGAGAGGAGGCCGTTCATCGTGTCCGCCGATGACCGCGCCACCGGAGCATCAGACCGCTCGTCACGGACGAGAGCCAGATCAGGACCAGCCCGCTTGCGAAGCAAGCGATTCCGACCGTCACCGACGCCTGCGTAAACAGCGACGTCGGCTGGTCAACCAGCAGTCCGGCGATGAGAACGAGGCCAGCCATCATGACGGATTCGATCATGACGAGCCGGAACCGCCAACCCAGTGCCTGCCGCTCGGCCACTGCCGCAACGGCCGCGTCGAACAGCGCCCGATCGGCGGGCAACATGGCGTCGAGCTGCATCGCTAGCTCGTCGGGATGGAGCGAAGGCCGCTTCATGCCGCTGGCTCCGATGCTCGCGGCAAGTCGCGGCTATCGCCCAATATCTCGCGGGGATCGACGTCGGCGAGCTCGCACACAGCCTCGAGCGGCGATCGCCCGGCCCGGATCAGTGCTTCGAACGCCGCGACTTCGCCGGGCGCGCTGGTGTTGATCCAGTAGCTGAAGGGATCGACGACAAGCCGCGCGACCCCGAGCCCGAGCGGAGAGTCGATGAAGACCTCGCTATAGTTCGGCTTGTTGTTGCGGACCGATTTCAGGAGGTCGAGGACGAACCCGGAATAGTCAAGAATTTTGCTCTCGACAGCACGATCATAGGTGGAGCCTTGCAGGAGGAACCGCGTTGCCGCATTCTCGAGGATGACTTGGCCTGTGCCGCCGAACAGCGTGAGGTCGTTCATAGACTGGAGGACGATGCCGAAGCTGCCCTGATATTTGCGGGCACGGCGGTAGCCTTGTGCGAAGGCTTCAGCCAGCCGCGACAGATCCTGACCATCGCTTTTCGTCATGAACTGCGCTGCTTCGTCACAAAGCACGAAGCGGGGCCGGTCGCGCGCCGAGAGGTAGAGCTCCTGCGTCACCGCATTTACCACCACCATGACGATGACGTTGAACAGGTCAGGCATGGCTTTCAGCCGCTCGAGCTCGAGGACGACGAACTCGTCGGCGGAGATGTCGAAGGTCGACGGCCCGTTGAAGAAGTGCCCGTAAGCGCCATCCGAGCCGAAATCCCTGAGATTGAACGCGAGCTCGCGCGCGACCGGCTTCAGATGCTCGACACGGTCGAGATCGGCTGCGGCAAATTGCGGATAGGCACCGAGCCAGGCGCGGACCGAGTCGATGCCTTCATCGGCATAGCCCCCATCGATCGTCCACTGGACGGCCGACTTGATGAGATTCCATTCTGAGGTCGAAACGCCTTTGCGCGTCGCCGCGTTCCCCATCTCGGCAACGATCGCGACCGCCATCGCGATCGCCGAATGCTTGTCCTCGCCGTCTAGCGCGAGCCCGAGGTCGAACGGGTTCAGAACCAGCCGTTCCTCGCCGACGTCGATATAACGACCCGAGCAGAGGGTGCAGAGCTTGCGGTAGGATCCGCCAATGTCGATGATGCGGATGAGGGCGTTCTGGGCATAATATTGCCGGCAGAGATCGTTGAGGAGGAAACTCTTGCCCGCGCCGCTTTCGGCCGCGACCACAAAATTATAATTGTTGATGCGCGGATCGAAGAGGTCGAGTGTGACGAGCTGACCCTTGCGGCCCACATAGAGCAGGGCAGGGCGGCCGCCTCCGCGAAAGTCGGTCTGGATCGGCGCCATCAGCGCTGCCGCCTTCACCGGCATCCGGAAATCGCGCTCGAGCATCTTGATCGTTCGGCGCTCGGGATAAAGGCCGAACGGCAGGCTCGCGGTCAGCAAGATCGGATTGAGGTAGGATTCTTCCTGCACCATCCAGGGCAGCGGTTCACTTTCCCAGAGGCGCTTGGCGCGCGCGGCCATCTCGCGGGCGTGATGGGAATCGCGGCCGAACACCCAGACGGTCGGCATGACCGAGACGAAACGGCTGTTGCCGGCCTCGTCGAGCACCCAGCCGATTTCCTCGATCTGTTTGCCGACCTCGACCGCAAAGCTGCCCGCCGCTTTCTGCGCCGACAATATCTGGGCGCGCTTGTGAATTTCGAACTGCGAATGGTCGAAGAGGATGTTGAGGCAATAGAGGAAGGGGCCGCCAATCTGGTCGCTGTCCTCGGCGCTCCCGCGCATCCCGCCCATCAGCCGGTTCATGTGTTCCGCGGTAACCCGCCTCGCCGGCGCTTTCGGCGTCAGGCAGCGTGCGACCTGGCCCCCGAGGAACACTTCGGGTCCGTCGAAAGCGAGATCGGGGCCGGCATCGACGATCTGCTTGCGGATCGGCGGGGCGGGGTGCCCGGCTGCACCGCTGGCGAATACGCCAGGAGCGTCCTCGAAGACGCCGTTGAAGATACGGCGATAGAAGGAGATCATTTCGTGCGGCTCGACGCGGCGAATGCCGAGCTTGGCAAGCTGCTCTTCGATCTGGCGGCGCAGGTCGCTGTGCATGGGGGCGCGCGTTTTGACAGCGAGGAAGGTCCGGAAATCACGCACCGGAATGCCGTGGAGCGCGCCAAGCCCGTTCCGGCCTTCGTTTAGATAAGCGTGCGTCCGGCGCGCCGATGCCTGGATCAGCGGATCTGGCCGGGTCTTGAGGTCGAGATAGGCGTCGAGCGCTGGCGCAATCAGCGGGTCGGCGAAGCTGATAAGCTGGACGACGCTGTTCTCGGGAAACTGGACGTTGAACAGGCCGAGCAGCGCCTGGTGAACATGCGCGAACATATAGGCGGTAGGGGTCAACTCCCAAGCATAGCCCCAGCCATCATCGATGCAGAGAAAGGCTTCCTCTTCCTCGACCCAGGCGACGAGCGGGAGGAAATCCGAATAGCGGTCGCGCGCAACGGCGCGGTGCAGGTCGGAGAAGGTAAGACCACCGCCGGTTCCGGGCGCCTTCATGGCCGCGGCTCCGCGCGCGCGGGCACAACCGGCGGCGTCAGTTCGCTTCCGGGCACCTCGCGGATCTGCTCGAGCACCGGCACGCGCGCCGCGGCTGAGACCGGCGGCACGAGATAGCCGCCGACGACCCAGGAGGGGGGCTCAAGCACCGAATAGACGAAACGCGGCATATAGAGCCGGTCGGGCCGGTTCCGATCGGCATAGGGCAGGATCAGTGTTCGCACCGCCTGCGCCGGCCGCAGCATCGGCGCCTCGGGCGCCTCGATCAGCCCCTGAAGCTCCCGGTAGACGCTGTCGCGGTAATCACCATAGGCATCAGCATCGCTGCGTCCTCGGCGCGCGGTGCCGCGCTGGTTCGCCTTGAGCAATATCTTGTCGCGTGTCACCGCCGGGTCCGAACGCGAAGCCCGGCCCTCCGCCGCATCCTCATAGGCTTTCTCGGGATGGATGCACTGGCCGTGATCGTCGTTCTTGCAGTTGAACTTTTCGCTGTACGGCGACATCGCTGAGCCGAGCGTTGCGCACCCTGAGAGTGGCAAGACGCCGGCAAGCAAGAGTGCGGCTGAGCAGAGGCGCGCGCGGCGCCGGTTTGACATATCGGTCATCGATATTCCTCCGAGGATGGGCGGGGGCATCAGAACTTGCTCCCGGCGGTCGGCTTGATCTCGAGCGTGACGCCTTCCTGGATGACGACGACGACGTCCTTGGCGGCGCCCACTTCGACGATAGGTCCCGCCTGCCGCGCGAGATCGAGATAGAAGTCGGTGAGCTTGTCGGACGACTTCGAGAGGCCGCCTGCGATCCCCACCTTGGCGGCGTCGCCGACATCGAGCGTCCGCACCGAACCCAAGGCCGATGTCGACACGTCACCGACCGTGTTCTCGACCGTCTGGCTGATCCCGCTGATCGTGCCGGCGATGAAGGCGCGCGCGAGACTCGCGCCGGCGCGCGTTACCACCTTGCCCGACAGCCCCTTCTTGCCGTCGGTGTCGACGAAGAAACCCTTGATCGGCTGGTCGACCACCGAGCGTTCGTCGAAATCGACGCAGGACAGCGATACGAGCTGGACCTCGACCCGCTCCTTGGCGAGGCTGCCCGTCGCGTTGCCGATGACGAAGCAGCCCGAGAGATTGGCCTTGACGTCATTCGGCAGCACGGCGGGCGCCTGGACGCGCGCAATCAGCGGCTCGGGGTTCGAGGTAGCATCGCGGCTCGCGAGCGCGTCGATCCCGGTCAGCAGCCGCGCCTTCATGAAACCAGGTGGCAAATAGATCGTCCGGGTCTTTTTTTTAGCGCCAGACGGCGCGCCCTTGCCATCGGCCGCGGCAATCGTGCCGGGGGCGGTCACCGCGGCGCCGATCGCGCCGACGGCCTTTTCAACCGGGGGCGCAGGAGGAGCAGGGGGCGCCGCGGGTGGTGAAGGAGGTGGCGGGATCTCGCCCGTCGCGATTTCGGCATCGCCGGGCGCGGGTGGATAATCCGGTATCGCGCCCGGCAGAGCCGGGGGAAGCCCGGGGTCGCCGTCGGGAGGTGCGCCTGGCTTGCTGCCGGGCACGACCTTGCCCTCCTCGATCGCGGTGACGCGGTCGCCGAGCAAGGTCTGGCCATCGAGAATCTTCTGGAGGTCGCCCCGCAGCTTGGTCTCGAGGCTGTCGCCGCGCAGGCCGGCGCCCATGTCGAGCTTGGTCACCGCTGGCGCCTCGGGCGCCTTCTCATCTCCGCCTGTACTCGCCGCGTAGAGACCGGTACCGAGCATCGCGACGACGCCCGCGACACTCAACTGCTTGGCGCGCAGCTTCTGTTTCGAGCCCAGCGTCGCCCAGCGCTCCTTGAATGCGAGAAGAGCGGGGCCGCGAGTGGCCTCGGGCGGAAGCGGTTTGCCGACCTCGCCGAGATCGAGCGGCTCTTGTTCGGGCGTGTCGTTCATTCGCCGTCTCCCCGGCGGATAACGATCAGCCGCGCGCTTTCGCCCGCCTTGAGGCTCAGTCGGTCGAGCGTGACTGCGAAGATGTCGATGCCAAGCGCGCGGTCGAGGAACTGCTGTTCCTCGAGCACGACATCGCTGTCGCTACCGAGGCGATACTCGGAGACGGAAAGGCCGGAGCCTTCGATCGCGAGACGCCGGCGCTCGACGAGCTGCGCCGAGGGGAGGCCGGCAATCGTGATCGTTCCCGACCGCGGCGCGACCTCGGTGAAGCTTGCCGGCACGCGGTCCTGAAGCATCGCGAGCGTGATCGACACTGCCCTCTCTTCCTCGACTAGCGGCCCGAGCAGCTCCTCATTGGCCCGTGCGCGCTGCGGCCGTCCGGGAGCAAGCGTGACCGTTTGCGCGGGAATTTCCGTAGGCTCGGCATAGAGCGGATAGATGGCCCCGTTGCAGCTGATGAAGAACTCAGAGGGTGTCGTCACATAGCTGCGCGTCACCATACCCATATCGTCGACTTCCTTGACGAGAAACTTGATCCAGGCGTCGGAGCCCGCGCGCTCGACCGCGATCGCCTTCTCGGCCGAGAATTTTACATCCTCGATCTCGCCGCCGACGCAGACGATATGATTGACGTCGCGGTTTGAGAGGCGGATCGTGCTCATCTGGTCGGGAAGGACGGTGATGGCTTGCGCTGATGCGGGCGCGGGCAACAGCAGCGCGGCAACGGGCAGCGCCGCCGCGAGCCTAGCGAGGCTGGACATCGAATTTCTCCTCGGTGAGCGAAATGACCCAGAAGCGTCCGTTCTCGACGGCGTAGCGGACGCGAAGTTCGCCGCGGAACTTGCGGATGACACCGCCGATCACGCGGACCTTCTCGATCGGGACCAGGATGTCACGCTCGGTCCACTGGACCGGCTGATCGGGGCGGATGTAGGTCGCGATCGACAGCGTCGGATTGCCCGCGAGCTCGTCCAATATGCCGTTCAGGCTGTCGCGCATGCTGTCGTACGCCGATGGATGGACGATCGAGAGCAGTTCCTGGAACTGCCGGTCGGCCGAGTAGGCCGAATAGGTCCCGGCGAGCGCGACGATATTGCGCGTCATCGTGCGGATATAGGCGGCCGATGGCTTCGAGCCGGTCACATAGAGATCGCCGCCCGAACCGAACGGCACGACCACCGTGCGCTCTTTCTGGTCCGAGCTGTAAATGACCGTGCCAAGCACCGCGGTAATGCCGAACAGCCCGACGATCGCGAACTTGAGCAGCCGGTTCTCTTCGAAGAGGTTCGATGAGCCCTGAATGTACCGATGGATCCCGAAGCTGGCGGGTTTACCGAGCAGCGGGTCGACCGGCGCGCTTCGGGGTTTGCGATGACGCGAGAACATCTGCGGCCTCACTCGTAAAATCGGGTTTGGGTCGGACCCGGATAATGGCGAAAGCGAAGCATCCCCCAGCGCCATGCGAGATGGGCGAGGAAACCGCGCGGCTGCGCGCGCTTCCATGGCAGGAAAAGGAGAAGGGCCGCGATGAACGCCCAACCGACCAGTCCGCCGACGATGACGGCGACGAAGATGGTGGTGACCACCAACACGAACTCGTCCGATCCGAACCACAGGATCTGAACCGGCTTGTGCAGATATTGGGGCAAGCGTTCGTCCATCGACCCTTCTCCTCCTGCTACGGTCCTCACCAGCGAAGCAAATCGAAAGCGAAGACGAGGGTCCGGGAGCACTTCCTCCCGGTGACCGGAACGTGGGCGAGCGTGGAACCCGAATGCTTGCCCACGTTCCGATGCCGTCAGATCACCATGCCGAAGGTTTGAAGGATGCTGTCCGCCTTAATGAGGCAGACGGCAGCGACGATCGTCGGGATGCCGATCATGATATTGCTGAACAGTCGCGACACGCCGAACAGGAAGGCGGCGACGCCCCCGACGAAGCCGAGCGGGCCTTTGACACCCTGGTTCACGACAATGTCGTAGATGTCGTAGCCGAGATCCCCCGCCACGGGCGCGGTAAAGGCGTGGGCGCTTGCCGCGAGGAGCGACAGAAGCAGGACCGGTACGCCGACATCGGCGGCCGAAAGTACGGTTCTGGTAAGTTTTTTGACCATGAATGATTGCTTTCTTGGGCATTGGGCCGCCCTGAACTCTGCCTGCCGGCATCGATGGTGATCGTTGTCGGCCGACGGCGGTGCTGGACGGCCCGAAGGGGCGTCGCCGCCGGCATTCCGGTGCGTTGGGACCGAGAGCGATGATGCTCTCTGCGTCCGAGCAGCCGCCATGAAGAGATGGAATTCAGCGAGAGACACGGTTGGTCTTCGCCGAGGATAGAAAGGCCTCGATCTCGGCCTGCTGAAATCCGGAGATGAGCTTGCCGCCCGCGATCAAGGTCGGCGTCCCGCTGACACCAGCGGCGCTGACCACTTTGGCGTGAGCTTCGACCTTTCCGCGGCCTTCAGCGCAGGTTCGCAGCGCTGTCGGCGCGGCACCCGAATAGATGGCTTTAAAGGCTACCGCCTTATCGACTGAGCACAGGATGTGCTCGGACTTTGCCGCGGCTTCCGGATGAATGCCGCTCACGAAGAATATGAGACGCCGGACCGGTTTTCCCTCGGCGGCCTTCGCTGCCCAATATCGATTAAGCGCGCGACAATAGGGGCAGTCGGGATCGGTAAATTCGATCACCGTCGGCGCATCCTTGGGGCCGATTTCAAGCGCCTGTGAGGAGTCTATCGATTTCAGACGGTTGGAGATGCCGGCTTCCTGCGCGAGGGCTGTCAGATTGACGCCGTTCTTGTCGAAGATCGACGCGAACAAGAGATGCTCGCTCTCGGGCGCATAATAGACGATCCGGCCGCCAGCACTCGCTTGATAGATCGCGCCTTTCACCGGCGCCGGTTCGAAATCATCGAACTGGAGATTTGTGAAGGTTTGCTTGAGTTGCTGCTCCGCCTCCGCTGCGGCTTTTGCCAGCAACACCTTCTCCGTCTTCTCTTGTGCACAAACGACCGGCGAGGCGAGAAGTGCGGCCGCCGCCAGTAAGACGGCAGGTTTCTTGAAGGGGCCGTTCGCCGATAATGACGATAACCGGAATCGAGGCGCAGCACGATCGTTCGCGGAATCGCATGACATGAGTCCTCCCTGGCGCGACGGCGCCCGTTCGATGTGGGTTGCGTGAACGTCCGATGAGGCAGCCAGTGATAAGTCAGCCGGTCGGAACGGAGGGATAGATGGACGCGCTGTGAGCCAGCGGCAATCGTGAGGGCAGGCGCGTTCCCCAAGGCGGCACGATTGTGCCGCAGCCGAGCATCGTGATTCCAACTTTCATATTGGAATCAATGAATTGAAGGGAATTGCGTCAGGCGCGACACAGACTGAAATCCTTGAAGATGAACGAAGCTAATAGACTGAAAGCATCTCTACTTGCTGTGTCGCTCAGCGATAGCCAGCCTCGCATGGAGCGCTAGCGCACCACATACTATTCGGACGGAAGCTCATGTCGGACACCAGGACATGCGAGAAGGGCGGCGTCGCTTCGCTGGATCAGCTCAAGGAGTTCTCTGGGCGGCGCATCGAAAGCGAGCGTCTTCGCCGTCGCTTGAGTCAGGAGCATCTTGCCCGCAGAGTTGGATTGAGCGTTCGTTGGCTACGAGAGATCGAGAGCGGTAACCCGGCCGTGGCGCTCGATGACCATTTACGTTGCGCAGCGGCGCTCCGTCTCGCGCCCGCGTTCGTCCTTCTTCCCTTGTTGGACCCTGACTACAGCCAAGCTTCGTCGATCGATCCAGCGCCATTCGAATGGGCCGACATCGAATATCTGATCTGGACTCATATCGGCAGACGAGCAGGATGGGCTGCACACCGCGGCGAATTTGAACGCGCCCAGGAACCTCTGCGCGCCGAGGTTCGAGTCCCTGCTGAAAATCAGTCAAGAACAGCACAATCTTTACCTGCTACTCAGGATAGGAGCTAAAATTGCTACTTCTGAAAATTTGTCAAGTGAACCAGGGACAAGGATTTGCGTACCCGAGTTGCATTGCGATCAGAACGACGAAGTTCGGGGCAAACCGACATCCCAGGATCGTCCAGAACTTGCCAAGATACTCGATGGCTTCTGAGCTGCTACCCGTTTCTGGACCGCCCTGCTGGCAGCCTTCCAGCGTGCTGACATCAGGGCGGGCCATGTGCCGCTGATGCCAACATGAGCGATATCGGTGATTTGTTCTCGATCGCGCTGTGCGGTCGTACCTCGTTGTAGTCCCTACGCCAAGCCTCGCATTTTCGCACCGCGTCATCCAGGCTCATGAACCAGTGGGCGTTAAGGCATTCCTTGCCGTTGAAGCTCTCGATGAACGCGTTGTCGGTGGGCTTGCCAGGCCGCGAGAAGTCGAGCGTCACGCCCTTCATGTAGGCCCACAGATCGAGCTCGCGGGAGATAAAATTCGCTGCCATTGTCAGCCCTGATCGAGGCGGGATAACCCACTTGCGCGCAGCCCCGTTCCAGCACCTCGAACACATCCGGTGTCCGGTGCAGGCGCGATTGCCGCTCGACGACGTGTTCATCGCGCTGAAGGACGTGATCCCACACCTGACACGCTCGTCGCTGCACCGTTGCCTGCAACGCCACGGGATCAGTCGGTTGCCCAAAGCCGATCGGGAGAAGCCGAAGAAGTTCAAGAAATATGAGATTGGCTACTTCCACGTCGATATCGCGGAACTGCGCTATGAAGGCGGAAGAGGCTTCCTCTATGTCGAAGTGGACCGCACCTCGAAGCTGGTGTTCGCCCGCATCTATCGCCGGGCGACCAAGCTTGCCGCGGCAGCGTTCCTGCGCGTGCTTATCAAGACGGTGCCATACAGGATCCGTGGCCTGCTGCCGGTTTGGTGGACACCGAGATAGGGTGTTTCCACCTATCGGAGGTCCACAATGCAAAGAAGGAAGTTCAGCCGCGAGTTCAAGCTTGAGGCGGTGAGGATGGTCCGCGAACGCGGGGTGACGATCGCGCAGGCGTCGCGCGATCTGGATGTGCATGCGAACGTGCTGCGTAAATGGGTCCGGGAGCTTGCCGCCGATCCGGGTCATGCCTTTCCCGGTCACGGTCAGATGAAGCCGGAGCAGATGGAGATCGATCGCCTGCGGCGCGAGCTGGCCAAGTTGAAGGCGGAGCGCGACATCCTAAAAAAAGCCGCCGCCTACTTCGCGAGGGACTCGATATGAAGTTCCAGTTCATCGCGAAGCACCGAGGGATCTGGCCGGTGGCATGGATGTGCGGGGCGCTCGGTGTCTCGCGAAGCGGCTTCCATGCCTGGCTGATCCGCCCGCCGTCGCAGCGTGCCCGCGACGACGAGGTGATCGGTGCGAAGGTCCGTGCCAGCCATGTAGGAAGTTATCGCACTTATGG
>CAZCUW010000052.1:0-21785 GCA_964502035.1 uncultured Sphingopyxis sp.
CCGCTGGCGGGCATCGGGCGCCCGGTCGCGATTGCGATATAGCGGCGGTCGATGCTGTGCGCGGCGAACTGCTTCGCCAGCCCTTCGTGGGCGCGGTCGTGCTTCGCGGCGACGATCAGCCCGCTGGTATCCTTGTCGATGCGGTGGACGATCCCCGGCCGCGCGACGCCGCCGATCCCCGACAGCTGCCCCGCGCAATGATGGAGCAGCGCGTTGACCATCGTCCCGTCGAAATTGCCCGCGGCGGGGTGGACGACCATGCCCGCGGGCTTGTCGATGACGATCAGATGCTCGTCCTCATATGCGATGCTCAGGCCCATGTCCTGCGCGACATTGTGCGTCGGAGTGGCGGCGGGAACGCGGATCTCCAGCGTTGCCGGTAGCGCCGCTTTGGCCGACGGCTCCCGCAGAACCGTGCCGCCCGCCGTGGCGACGCGGCCGTCCTTGATCAGGCTTTTGACGCGCTCGCGCGACAGGTCGGGCAAGGCTTCGGCCAGCGCCCGGTCCAGCCGCAGTCCTGCTGCGCTATCGTCGAGCATCACGATCAAAATATTGTCATCCCCCTGCATTGATGAGGATGTGGAAATTGACGGCGGATTTTCAAGGTGCCACTCCCTCGGTTCCGTTCGTGTCGAGCGAAGTCGAGACACCCCCGAAGGCGCGGGCGAACGATAGGCATCTCGACTTCGCTCGATGCGAACGGGTTTGGGGATGCTACTTGCCTCTGGGTTGGTGCCTGTCCTAGGGAGCAGGCGCGCGCCGGAAACGTCCGGCTTGCGGGGAGTTAACCAATCCATGTCCGACGACCGCGTCGATTTCGCTTCCATGCTGGCCTCGCGCCTGTGCCACGATTTGCTGAGTCCGGTGGGCGCCTTTGCCAATGGCCTCGAACTGCTCGCCGACGAAAAAGATCCGGCGATGCGCGAACGCTGTTTTGAACTGCTCGAACAAAGCGCGCGGACGTCGGCGAACAAGCTGAAATTCTTTCGGCTGGCCTTTGGCTCGGCGGGCGGATTCGGTGAACTCGTGCCGGCCGACGAAGCGAAATCGGCGATCCAGGGCATCATCGGCGATCGCGCGATCGACCTCAACTGGATGATCGGGGCCGATCCGCTGCCCAAGCCGGCGGTCAAGATCATCCTCAACCTGTCGCTGTTGCTCGTCGATGCGCTGGTGCGTGGCGGACGGCTCGATGTCGGTTGCGAAAAGCAGGGCGGCAATCCGGATGGGTCGATCGAAATCGCCCTGCATGTCGAGGCCGAACGGATCTTCCTCGACGCCGATGTCGAAACCATATTGCGCGACGGCGAAGGCGCCACCGCCATGACCTCGCGCACCGCACCCGCGGTGCTGGTGCAGGCGGTCGCGGCGCAGAATGGCGGCACCGTGATGCTCGCGCGCGAAACCCCGACCTCGCTACTGGTCGGCGCGGTTCTCCGCGGGCGCGGGTAAAGCCTCCCTTAACCATTGTCCGCCATGGTGCAGCTTCAGTTTCTGGGGCGCACCGGTACCGTGATGGACGATCTGCTGAACGACTTTTTGGCCGAAACGGCAGAAATCCTTGCCGAAGCGGGTGGGGCGATCGTCGCGTGGGAAGCCGATCCCGCCGATCGCGCGCAGCTCGACGCGATTTTCCGCCTGGTCCACACGATCAAGGGCAGCTCGGGCTTCCTGTCTTTGCCGCGGGTCACCGCGCTGTCGCACGCCGCCGAAGATGCACTCGATCAGGTGCGGCGCGGCAATCGCCCCGCCAATGCCGCGCTCGTCACTGGTGTGCTTGGCATCATCGATCGACTGAACCTGCTGTGTGCCGTATTGGGTAAAGACGGCATCGAGCCGTCTGGCGACGACAGCGACGTGATCGCGACGCTTGCCGAGCCGGGCGCGCTGCCCGACACCGGACATGAGGTCGCGGGTGTGCCGCTGCGCCGCGACGATGATTTCCAGGGCGAGCTGCAAAGCTGGCGCTCGATCCGGGTGCCGCTGCCATTGCTCGACAGCGTGATGACCGGGGTCACCGACATCGTGCTGGCGCGCAATGAATTTGCCCGGATGCTCCGCGAATCGGGCGCCAGCCCGACCGTGATCGCGTCGTTCGACCGCCTGTCGGATTCGATCGCCGGGATGCGGCAGTCGGTCAGTCAGATGCGGATGCAGCGCATCGACAAGCTGTTCGCGCCATTGCCGCGCATCGTCCGCGACCTGGCCCAGGAGCTGGGCAAGAAAATCGCGTTCCAGACCAGCGGCGGTGAAGTCGAGCTCGACCGCGAAATGATGGAGAATATCCGCGATCCGTTGATCCACATCGTACGCAACGCGATCGACCACGGCATCGAAACGCTCGAGCACCGCGTCGCCGCGGGCAAGGATATCACCGCGACCATCGCGGTCTCGGCGCGCCAGTCGGGCAACCAGATCGAAATCGAAATCCGCGACGATGGCCGCGGCATGGCGCCCGACGCGCTGGTGGCAAAGGCGATCGCATCGCGCGCCATCACCGCCGCCGAAGCGCGCGCGCTGTCGCCGAAGGAAAAGCTCGAGCTCATCTTTCGTCCCGGCTTTTCGACCGCGGCAAAGATCACCGCGGTTTCGGGGCGCGGGGTCGGCATGGACATCGTCAAGGCGAATGTCGAAAAGATCGGCGGCGTTGTCGAACTGCGCAATGACGAGGGCCGGGGGCTTACCATTCTGCTCCGCGTGCCGATGACGCTGACGATCATTTCGGGGCTGATGGTCCGCGCGGCGGGGCAATATTTTGCGATCCCGCGCGGCGCGGTACGCGAAATCCTGCTCGAAAATGGTGACACGGTGCGGATCGATCGCGTCGGCGGCGGCGAACTGGCGACGGTGCGCGGCGAACAATATCCGCTGCTCCGGCTTGAATCGGTGCTCGGTCGCCACAGCGACGAGGGCGAAGACATCGACGACCGCGCGCTGGTGATCGTCCGGCCGGGGCAGGGACAAAGCTACGCGCTGAGCGTCGCGGCGATCCACGACCATGAGGAACTGGTGATCAAGCCCGCGGCACCGATGATCATGGCGACCGGCCTTTATGCCGGAACCACGCTGCCCGACAACGGCCGCCCGGTGTTGCTGCTCGACGTGCAAGGCCTCCTCGCCGCCGCGGCAATCGACGCGACCGAGGCGGGGCGGAGCCACGACCGGATGGCCGAGGCCGAAGCGCAGGCGATCGCGGCGCGTAATGCTGTGCAGCTGCTGTTGTTCCGCGACATGAACGGCCGCATCCGCGGGGTCAGGCTGTCGGTGATCGAACGGGTCGAGGAAGTCCCTGCGACCGCGCTGTTCGAAAGCGCGGGCCGGGTGCAGGCGCAGGTCGGCGACGATATTTTCGCGGTCCACGCCGCAAAGCTGCCCGACACGTCGGGACCATTAAAACTGCTGCGCCTCCACGACGGTCAATCGGTCCTCTGTTATCCGATCGTCGAAGTCATCGACATCGTCCGGCTGCCCGACGCGGTTCAGCCGTCGGCGGCGCCGGGGCTGATCGCGGGCGTTGTCCTGATCGGCGGCGATCCGGTCGAATTGATCGATCCCTTCTGGCTGATGCAGCAATATGCAGCACTGGGCAACGCGCCCGTTCCAAATCAGCCGCTGTGCCGCCTCGCCGACGACCATGACGGCTGGGGCGAAAACTTCCTCGCGCCGATCCTGCGCAATGCCGGTTACCGTGTCGCATTGGGCGATGAGGCCGTGGACGAAGCGCCCGACGTGATGCTGTACCTGACCGAAGACGGCGGGGCTTGCGCGCATCCCGGCGACGATGTGCCGGTGATCCGCCTCCGCGCATCGATCGCGGCGGCCGGGCCAGAGGATGACACCGTCTATCGCTATGACCGCCAGGCGCTGCTCGACGCCTTGGCGCGCCGGGTTGGGGGTGGCCGCGCATGATGGAAAAACTGTATCTGATTGCCCGCATTGCCGACACGCGGGTCGCCTTGCGCAGCCATGCGATCAATTCGGTGGTGACCGTCGGCATTCCGGTGGAAGTCCCCGGTGCACCGCCGCACGTCGCAGGGTTGTTTGCTTTGCGCAGCCGCGTCTTTACGCTGATCGATCCGCATGTCGTCATCGGCCTGCCTCCCGTGCCGGTCGCCGCCGGGCAGCGGGTGATCGTCGTCGATGTTGCCGACCATGGCTATGCGCTGCTCGCCGACGCGATCGAGGATGTCTGTTTCATCGAGGCGCCCGAAACCCGCGTCGCCGGAAAATTGCTGCCGGGATGGGCCCGGGTCGCTGACGCGATGATCGAACATCAGGGGGCTTCGCTGCTCGTCGTCGATCCGTCGCATTTTGTCACCCTGCCGGCGATGAAAGCGGCATGAATTAACGGGCTGGACACTCCTTCAAACTAGCGTGGCGTGAAATCTGGGGTTGCGGAGGTATTAATGTTGAAATCTTGTCTGGTCGTCGACGACAGCAAAGTCATTCGCAAGGTCGCGCGCCATATCCTTGAAAGCATGTCCTTTGCCGTCGAAGAGGCGGCCGATGGGCAGGAGGCGCTGACCTTTTGCCGTGCCAACCGCCCCGACGTGATCCTGCTCGACTGGAACATGCCGGTGATGAGCGGCATGGAGTTTCTCGGCGCGTTCAACGATCTCGATTATGGCCATGAAGAACGGCCGCGGGTCGTGTTCTGCACCACCGAGAACAGCATCGACCATATCCGCGCGGCGATCGAAGCCGGCGCCGACGAATATGTGATGAAGCCGTTCGATCGCGAAACGCTAGAAGGAAAATTGCAGCTCGTCGGCATTGCATAGGCCATGGCGATGGCACGTCCCCGACCCCTGATTGCCGATCCGGAACCGTCGGCGCGGACGGTGCGGGTCATGCTGGTCGACGACAGTCTGGTCGTCCGCAGCATCCTTGAACGCATTATCGACCAGCGCCCGGGGCTACAAATCTGTGCATCGGTCGCTTCGGCGCAGGACGCGCTTGCGTTTCTGGCGCGCGAACCCGTCGATGTCGTCGTGCTCGACATCGAAATGCCCGGGATGAACGGCATCGACGCCTTGCCGCACATTCTGAAACGCGCCGCCAAGGCGCGCGTCCTGATCCTCTCGTCAAATTGCGTCGAGGGCGGTCCGGCGGCGATCGAAGCCCTTGCGCTCGGCGCCAGCGACACGCTCGCCAAACCGGGCCGCGGCAGCTTTTCGGGCCGCTTTGCCGAGGTGCTGACCGACCGGATCATGACGCTGGGTCATCAGCAGGATTTTCCGGCGCCGATCCCCACCGCCGAGCGCCGCGCGCCCGCACCGACCGCGCTCGCGATCGACAGCGATCAGCCGATCGAGTGCATCGCGGTGGCGGCGTCGACGGGAGGAATTCCCGCTTTCACCAATTTCCTTGCCAATCTCGACCCGCGTATCACCGCGCCGATCCTGTTGACCCAGCATCTGCCCGATGCCTTCATGGAATTTTATGCCCGGCAGATTGCGACGATGACGTCGCGGCGCGTCTGCGTCGCCGCCGCCGGGATGCCGGTCGAACGCGGCCATATCTATCTGGCGCCGGGCGATGCCCATCTGCTCGTTGTCGCCGCCGGCCGCCGCCATGAAATCGCGCTCGACAACCGCGTCGTCGACAATGGCTGCTGCCCGTCCGCCGACCCGATGCTTGATTCGGTCGCCGAGGCATATGGCAAGGGCGGCGTGGCCGTGATCCTCAGCGGCATGGGCCGCGACGGCGTGATCGGGGCGGCGCGGCTGAAGGAAGCGGGCGGCACGATCTTTGCCCAGGCGCCCGAAAGCTGCGTGATCTGGGGCATGCCGGGCGCCGTTGCCAAGGCGGGCATTGCCGCCGCGACGCTGAATCCCGATGCGATCGCGCTGATGCTCGGCAGCTTCCTGCCGGGGCGGCGCAAGCCATGATGGGCGGCAGCGCCAGCGAATCGGCCTATCGCGTCCTGATGGGCGTGCTCGAATCGCGGACCGGGCAGACCCTCTCACCCAGCCGCATCTGGCGCATCGAAATGTCGCTGAAACCGGTGATGCAGCGGCATGGGATCGGCGACCTCGATGCGCTGGTGGCGGCGCTGGTCACCTCGAACAGCCGCCTGTTGCTTGACGATACGGTCGATGCGATGCTCAACAACGAAACCTTTTTCTATCGTGAATACAGTTTGTTCGACGACATTGCTGCCAAAGTGCTCGATCAATTGCGCGAGATCAACAAGTTGCGGCGGCGGCTGACGATCTGGCATTGCGGTGTCTCGACCGGGCAGGAAGCCTATTCGCTGGCGATGCTCATTGCCGAACAGGGCGAGAAATGGGCCGGCTGGCAGGTCGATATTGTCGGCACCGACGTCAGCTATCACGCAATCGGCCGCGCCCGCGTCGGCCTGTACAGTCAGTTCGAAATCCAGCGCGGCCTGCCGGTGCAGCGCATGGTGCGCTGGTTCGATCAGACCGAGGGCGGCTGGCTGGCCAAGGCCGATCTGCGCCGCCGGATCGATTTTTCGGTGCAGAATATGCTCACCGACCGGCCGCCGCTGGCCAGTTCGGCCGACCTGATTTTCTGCCGCAACCTGCTCCTCTATTTCTCGGCACCGATGCGCGAGAAAGCCTTTTCGCGGCTGCGCGCGATGGCGGCACCGCAAAGTTTCCTCGTGCTCGGGGCGGGCGAGACGGTGTTGGGGCAAACCGATCAGTTCGTCGCCAGCCCGCGGCTGCGCGGCCTTTACGAGCCTGCCGATCAGCAGGTGCGGCGCGCGGCGGCCTAGAGCCTGTCCTTGCTTTTTGCGCGCCACTGGCGCAATCGACGGCTTGGCAAGCACAGGACGGGTCTCCCGAACGCATGAGCGATTTTATCGAACGCTGGTCTCCCAATTTCGACGATCGCGCGCTGCCCATCTCGATGATCGTGCTGCATTATACCGGCATGAAGGACGGTGCCGAAGCCATTGATTGGCTTGCCAATCCCGATGCGAAAGTGTCGGCACATTATGTCGTCAGCGAGGACGGCCAGATCACCCATATGGTGCCCGAGGACAAGCGCGCCTGGCACGCCGGCAAGGCGCACTGGCGCGGGATCAGCGACATCAATTCGGCCAGCGTCGGGATCGAGATCGTCAATCCGGGGCATGAATGGGGCTATGTCCCATTCCCCGATCCCCAAATCGCCTCGGTCGTCCGGCTGGTCCACATCATCAAGGACCGGCACGCGATCACGCGCGGCAATGTCGTCGGCCATTCGGACATCGCGCCGACACGCAAGCAAGATCCGGGCGAGCTGTTCCCGTGGGACGAGCTCGCTCGCCGCCGCCTCGCGCTGCCGCGCCCCACCAAAAAACTGACCGATCCGCTGTGGACCGACGCGGGGTTTCTGCTCGCGCTCGAACGCTTCGGTTACGACGTGACCGACGGTTTTGCGGCGACGGTGGCGTTCCAGCGGCGCTTTCGCCCCGAACTGATCGACGGCACGATCTGCGGCGAGTGCCGCGCGATCCTGCTGGCGCTGCTGCTGCCGCAGCCTGAGGGGAATTGAGCGGCGGGCTGCGGCCAACCCGAACCAATGGCCGGTTTATCGCCAATAAAGCAGATAGCCGACAATCAGAACAGCGACCAAAACACCCCGCAGAATCAAGCCATTACGCAGCGAATCGCCCTCCAGATACGCCTGTAGATCCGACGGTATCGGCATCGGCAGCGTTGCCGACACGTCCGCCCCGCCGGTGTTGCCGACGGGAACCCAGCCGGCAAGGTGAAAGGGGCCGGCGCCGATCAGCCTGACCAGCTGGCCGCGTGCCTCCTTGGCGTCTGACTGTTTCAGCGCGAGCCGCAGCATGTGAAAATGCGTCTTCACATGGGTGCCATACCAGCGCTGGCCCAGGATATGGGCGCGCTCCAGATGATATTTGGCCAGGACCATATCGCCCGCCGCCTCCGCTGCCCGCGCGGCGGCCATTTCGTTGGCAAAGGCGGCTTTGACACCCAAATCCATAATCGACGGCTCCAGAACGGGTGGGCACGGCTACCACGACCATCGCCCTCCGCACGAGCGCCCAATGGCACCAGTGCATCGGTCGCTCCCCGCCCCAAACCGGCGCTCCTCACAATCGCTCGTATTGCTTATCCTTTCGCGCTATACTGGCATCCGCCAGAGGGTCGGGCGATCGCCGCCGGTGGGGTATCCCGCCGGGGGAGGAAAGTCCGGGCTCCACGGAAATCACGGTGCCGGATAACGTCCGGCGGGCCGGTCTTCGGACCGGTTCAGGGAAAGTGCCACAGAGAGCAAACCGCCAAGGCTTTGGCCCGGCGAAAGTTGAAAGGGTGCGGTAAGAGCGCACCGCGCGGCTGGTAACAGGCGCGGCACGGCAAACCCCACCGGGAGCAAGGTCGAATAGGGACGGTACGGATTTATCCAGGGCTGATTCCGGCCCAGCCGTCCGGGTTGACTGCTTGAGCGTTCGGGTAACCGTTCGCCTAGAGGAATGATCGCCTATCCCCGGCAACGGGGTGGACAGAACCCGGCTTACAGACCCTCTGGCACCTCTCTCCCCGGCGCCGCGCGGAACCGCCCGTGCCGGGGCCGCGTTACAAGCGGACGATTTGGAAGGGAAATGCACCATGAAAGTCGTCGATGACCATGTCGAAGTGACCGAGACCGAGGCGAGCGGCGGCGTCAAGGGTCACAATGTCCGCTATGTTCTTGCTTTCTCGCTGATCGCGGTGGTGATCGTGATGTCGGCGATCTGGATCATCCCGGCGCTGCTGCAGCGCTGATCCTAGTTTCCGCTTTCCTACCCGGCGCCGGTCACCTACCGTCTTGCGGACGGGTCGGGGGATGCGGGACAATGCGATTTCAGTGTGAAGTTGCGCAGAATTCCGCCATTTTTATGCGGGCGCCCAACGGCGCTACATGGGGGTAGGCATGGCGAAGCGCGCGCGCATCGGGGCATTTTTGGTGGCGCTGCTCGGGATGTTTTTTGCCGCTCCCATGGTGGCCGCCCAACCCCCGGACGGGTGCGGCACCGCGCCGCTGGAGGGCGAGCGGGTCGCGCTGCTGATCGGCAACAGCGCCTATAATGACTGGGAATGGCCGTCGCTGAAAAATGCGGTCAACGACATTGATTATGTCTGCATCGCCTTTGCAAAGGCGGGGATTTCGCCGCGCATCGTGCGCAATGCCGACATGCCGACGCTCGACGCGGCGCTGACCCGCTTTGCGGCGGATGCGGCGGGCGCGAAGTCGGTGATCATCTATTATGCCGGACACGGCTTTGAATATGGCGGGCGCAACTGGCTGGTGCCGATGGAGGCGCCGCCGGCGACGCGCCGCGCCGACGTCGAAAAGCGCTATTTGTCGATCGAAGCCGCGGTGAAGCGCGTGGTGCCGGCGGGCGCCTTTACTTTGCTGTTCGTCGATGCCTGCCGTACCGCCGAACCGGTGGTGCGGATCGAGGACGTCAACGTCGCGGCGGGCGACGCGGCGTCGGCACCGCTCGGGCTGCTCGATATCGGGCAAGGCGCGGTCTTCTATTCGACGGCGAAGGGGCGGCCCGCGCTCGACTTTGCGCCGGTCGGATCGCCGGTCAGCCCGTTCGCGGCAGCGGTGGTCAAGGAGCTGGGCATTCCCGGCCTGGAAATATCGGACTATTTCAAAATCGTGTCGCGCGAAGTGTATAAACGCACCCACGGCATGGCCCTCGGGCCGCAGCAGCCGTTTCATTACGGCAGCTGGTTCGACGATTATTATCTGGTTGCGCCGCCCGAGTTACCCGTGCCGCCGCCCGCACGGCTCAACTGGTCGGCGCCGCCGCCGCCACCGCTGGCACCCCGCGCGCCCGCCTATGATGCGGCGCGCGGGGCAGCGCCCGCTGCCGACCCCGTCGCCGACCCCGTCGCCGACCCCGCCGCTGACCCCGCCGCTGACCCCGCCGCTGACCTCTGGCGCGACCGCATCTCGCCTGAACTCTCCGACATTTCCCTCGATCGACTGGCGATCGAGGATGAACCGATCTTGATCGCCGACGTCTTGTCGCGACACGGTGCAGCCAGGATTGTCGCGCTTGCCGAGGGCGGCGACCCGCTCGCCCAGCACCTGGCAGGCTATATGTTCTCGCTTGGCGTCGGGGTGAAGCGTGAGGTGTGGCGCGCGCGCCAATATCTCGAAAAATCGGCGCGACAGGGTTTTCCGGCCGGGCGTCAGGAGCTCGCATATCTCTTGCTCGAGAATTATCCTTCCCCCGACAACACCCGCCTGGCCTATGACCTGTATGTCGCGGCATCGAACGCCGGATTTTCCAAGGCTAAAACGCATCTCGCCTATCGCCTCGCGGCGGGCACCTTCGGACCCGCCGATTTCGCCCGCTCGCAGGCGCTCTATGCCGAAGCGGCCGAAAAGGGGCATCCGGCGGCGATCTTTGCGCTGACCTATTTCGCCGATACCCGCACCGCGAACCTCGCGCGGCTGCGCGCCATTGCCGTGGCGGGCAATCCCGAAGGCAATCACTGGCTGTGCGAGGCGCATTTTGCCGCCAAGACATTGGTGGGCGCGATCGAGGATTGCGGCGTGGCAGCGCGTGCCGGCTTTGCCGGATCGCGCGCGATCTTGGCCGACGCTTATGCCAAGGGGATCGGTGTCGCCACCGATACGAAGGAGGCGGCGTATTGGGCGCGGCTCGCGCGCGACCTGCCCGAATTGCGTAAGGATCAGCGCGAGCTGATCGCGGGGATTGGCGAATGACGGATCAGGGATAGCGGACCGCGATCACTTCCCACTCCTTCGCCCCGCCGGGCAATTGCACTGTTCGCAAATCGCCCACCGCGGCGCCGCGCAGCGCGCGGGCGAGGGGACTGTTCCAACCGATCCGGCCGTCGCCCGCTTCGGCTTCGTCATCACCGACCAGGGTGATGGTGCGCCGGGCATCGTCGTCGTCGGCAAGTTCGATGGTGGCGCCGAACCAGATCCGGCTCTTGTCGGGTTGCTGCGCGGGATCGACGACGCGCGCCGCCTTCATCCGCCGCGCCAGGAACGACAGCCGCCGGTCGATCTCGCGCAGCCGCTTGCGGCCATAGATATAGTCGCCATTCTCGCTGCGGTCGCCATTGCCCGCCGCCGAGCTGATCACCTCGACCAGCTTGGGCCGCTCCTGCCCAAGCAGCGCGTCATATTCGGCGCGCAGCGCGGCAAAGCCTGACGGCGAGATGATGTTGCTGCGTTCCCCAGCCACGCAGATTTATCCGGGCGTGCGTTTGCCGAGGTAGAAGCTGAGCGGCGCCTGCGGCAGCGTCTTGCCCGGTTGCAGCGTGTCGTACACCACGGCGTTTTCCAGCACGCGCTGGACATAATTCTTCGTTTCAAAGATCGGGATCGCCTCGATCCAGTCGATCATCTCGATCGATCCGGTGCGCGGATCGCCGTTGGCGCGCAGCCATTTATTCACATTGCCCGGCCCGGCGTTATACGCCGCGACCGCGAGCGGATAGCTGCCGCCGAAATAGCGCAGCATCTGCTGGAAATAGGTCGACCCCAGCATCATGTTGTAATTGGTGTCGGTGGTCAGCAGGTCGCGGTTATACGACAGTCCGAGTTTGCCGGCGACCTCATTCGCGGTGCCGGGCATCAGCTGCATCATGCCGCGCGCCCCGGCATGGCTGATCGCGGCACGATCGAACTGGCTTTCCTGCCGGGTGATCGCGTGGATAAAGGTCCAATTGCCTTCATGCCCCGCGGGCACGCGCACCGTCGGGAAACCCGCCACTTCGACCGCATCCAGGCTGTTCGCCTGCGCGCTGCGGCCGATCATCACGCCCAGGTCGGGGCGCCCGATCTGCGATGCCAATTGTCCGGCCAGAACATGGTCGGCGGGCGACGTCGCCCTTTGCGCCAGCGCGCGCAGGAACAGCGACTGTTCGCGCCACGCACCGATCTCGCCCAGCGCGCGGGCGGCGCGGACCAGCCGATCGTCATCGAATGCGCGCTTGTCGTTGCTGCTGACCTGGATTGTCGGATTGGGCGTCGGGCGCGGCTGCGGACGGCTGAGCCGTTCGAGCGCCAACTGCCCGTAGAATTGGTCGTAATGCTGTGCGGCGTCGGCGAAATGGGCGTTCGCGGTCGAGCGGTCGCCCGCCGCAAGCGCGGCGCGGCCAGCCCAGTAAAAGCCCTTGGTGCGCGTCTGCGCCGATCGCGCCGCTTCGCCATAGGCACGGTACAGCGCCACCGCCTCGGCCGGGCGACGAAGATCCTTATAGGCAAGCTGTCCCGCCAGCCACGCCAGCGAGGTATAGTCGTCGCGCACGCTGAGCGGGGTTTCGCGGATCACCGTGCCCGGCGGAAAGCTGTCGTTCAATTGTCGCGCGATATTATAGGCGGTGAGCTTGTCGCCTGCGCTGTCGGCCTGACGGGCATTGGTGAGCAACGTCTCTATCCATTCTTCGGGATCGGTCGGTGCCTTGGCGAGGGCGCGCGGCGCCGCGAGCAGCGCGCGCGCCTCGCCGACGCGGCCGGTCTGCCGCAGCCAGGTCGCCTTGTCGGTGATGTATCCGGCATCGCTGCGGGTCAGCGACGGGTTGGCGGCTTCGGCGGCCGATGCCTGAAACGCCGCATCGACCGAGCTGCTGCGCATCGCCAGACGCGCGGCAAAGACGCCGCGCCGCTCGGGCGAGGTGTAAGCGAGCTGGCGGCTGGCCGCGGCGGTGGCGCCCGACCACAGCAAGCGGTCCATCCGCGCGTCATGGTCGGCGACCGACAGCGCGCCCGGGAACAGGCTGAGCGCACGGCTGGCTTCATAATCGTCGAGCGGCCCGCTCGTCCACGCCCGGCGCACGGCGGCATGGGCGTCGTCGCGGCGGCCCGAGGCGTTTAGCGCCATCGCATAGCGCAGGTGGCCGCTAGGCGTTTGCGGCGGATAGGCCTGAAAATAAGCGAGGGTACGCGCGGGGTCAAAGCTGTCGATGGCGATCGATTTTTCGGCGCGAACGCGCATCTTGTCGGCGTCGGGCCAGCCGCGATTGGTCATCAGAAAGCGCGACAGCTGGTCGAACGAGGCGCCGCTGTTGGCGGTCAGCCGCCGCCATTCCATCACCGCGTCGCCGACCGAGTTCGTCGCCGGCGGCGGCCCCGATGTCGAGGCCAGTCCCATCTGGGCGCGGTACCACGCCATCTGTTCGGGGGTGAGTTCGCTGGCATGGGCCATGGTGGGAAGAAGCAGGGCCGCGGCCAGTGCCAGACGGGAGATACGGGGCAGCGTGATCATGCCGTCCATGGTAATGCCAAACTCCTTGCGGGGCGCTGAATAGACGTCCATTAGCGGCGCGCCGCCGGGACTCTACCGGCTGGCCCGGGTTTTTGTAAAGGAGCGGGGCATGTTTTCGGGGTCGATTCCCGCCTTGGTGACGCCATTTCGCGATGGGGCGTTCGACGCCCCCGCCTTCGCGCGGCTGGTCGATTGGCAGATCCATGAAGGCACCAGCGCGCTGGTTCCCTGCGGCACCACCGGCGAAAGCCCGACACTGGGGTTCGATGAACATTATCAGGTCATCGACAGCTGCATCCAGGCCGCGTCGGGGCGCGTCCCGGTGATCGCCGGGTGCGGGTCGAACGACACCGCGACCGCCATCCGTCATATGCGCCACGCGCAGGCGGCCGGTGCGGCGGCGGCGCTTGTCGTCGCGCCCTATTACAACAAGCCTAGCCAGAATGGCATGATCGCGCATTTTCACGCGCTGGCCGACGCCAGCGACCTGCCGATCGTCGTCTACAACGTGCCCGGCCGCACCGTCGCCGACATCAGCGCCGAAACGCTGTGCAAGCTCGCCGAAATCCCCTCGGTCGTCGCGATCAAGGATGCCAGCGGCGATCTGGCGCGCGTGACCGTCCACCGCGCGGGCGCGGGCCATGATTTCTGCCAGCTGAGCGGCAATGACGATCTGTGGCTGCCGCATGCTGTCTTGGGCGGCGTCGGCTGTATTTCGGTCACCGCCAATGTCGCGCCGCGCCTCTGCGCCGATTTTGCCGCCGCCTGCGCCGCCGCCGACTGGGCGCGCGCGCTGACCTTGCACGACCGCATGTTCGACCTGCATCAGGCGATGTTCTCCGACACCTCGCCGGCGCCGGTGAAATATGCGCTGTCGCGCGTCCATGACTGGTTTTCGCCCGAAGTGCGCCTACCTATCATCCCGGCAGACGCAGCTTCGCGTGCCGCCGTCGATGCCGCGCTGTCCGCGGCAGGAGTGATTTAGGTTATCCCATGGCCCGTCCGCAGTCCGCCGCCGAATTCGACAAGAAAAAGATCGTTGCCGAGAACCGGCGCGCGCGGTTCGACTTTGCCATCGAACAGGTGTTCGAGGCCGGGATCGCGCTGCAAGGGACCGAGGTCAAATCGCTGCGCTTTGGCGAAGGCACGATCGCCGAAAGCTATGCCGAGGTGAAGGGCAACGAGGTGTGGCTGATCAACAGCAACATCCCCGAATTCAGCCATGGCAACCGCCACAATCACGAGCCCAAGCGCCCGCGCAAGCTGCTCTTGAGCGGCCGCGAGATCAACAAGATGTATGCGGGTGTGGCGCGGCAGGGGATGACGCTGGTCCCGCTCAGCGTCTATTTCAACAGCCGCGGCCGGGCCAAGGTCGAACTCGCGCTCGCCAAGGGCAAAAAAGCGCACGACAAGCGGGAGTCGATCAAGGAACGCGACTGGAAGCGCGACAAGCAGCGGTTGATGAAAGAACGCGGGTGAACGGCGGCCCATCTCGCGACCCCAAAACGAAGGACAAGGCGGCGGTGATGAACTGGATCCGCCGCAATTCGCCGACGCGCGAAGAACTGCTCGCGAGCCGTTTCGTCAAGCCGTTTGCGCACCGCGTCGCACACAGCCATTTGTGGCGCTTCACCCGCACGTCGGTGCCGCGCGGCACCGCGCTCGGCCTGTTCGTCGGCATTTTTTTCCTGATCCCGGGCATCCAGATATTGGGCGTCGCGCTGCTCGCGCTGCCGGTGCGCGCGAACATCCCGATCGGCGCCGCGATGACCTTTTTGTCGAATCCGGTGACAACGCCGTTCATCATCCTCGCGTCGGTGTGGCTGGGCGACTGGCTGTTCGGGCTCCAGGCGAACAGCGCGACCTTTTCCTCGATGATCGAGCATGGCGCCTCGGCGGGCGAATGGGCGCGCTGGGTGTTTTCGGACGCCGCGCCCGCGATGCTCGCCGGACTGTTCGTCATTTCGCTGGCGTCGGCGGCGATCGGTTATGTCCTCGCCTCGATCTTTTGGGATAATTGGATTCGCCTCCGCTGGCGGCGCAAATTGCAGCGCGCGCGCGACCAACGACTTGAGGCATCGACCAGCGACACCCCCGCCGGTTGAACGGCACGCGCGCCGTCGTATAGCTATCCCATCGCAATCGCGTGCCCGGCAACGCCGCCGCGCATCTTTGCTTCGATTTGAAAACTGGGGACTATCATGACTCTTTTGCATGTTTCTTCGCGCCTGATGGCGACCGCCGCGCTGGGCGCTGTGCTAATGACCGCCGTGCCGGTCGCCGCCAAGGAAAAGGCTGCACCCGCGCCCGCCGCCGAAACCGCGGCCAAGCCCGAACTCGGCACCTTCGGCTTCGACACCGCGGGCATGGACACCGCGGTGCAGCCCGGCGACGATTTCTACGGCTATGCCAACGGCACCTGGGCCAAGAACACCCAGATCCCCGCCGACAAGTCGAACTATGGCATGTTCACCGCGCTCGGCGACCTGTCGCAGCAGCGCACCCGCGAAATCCTCGACGCGGCCAAGGGCGATCCCAGCAGCATGATCGGCCGCAACTACGCCGCCTATCTCGACGCTCCGGCGGTCGAAGCGAAAGGGCTGGCACCGATTCAGCCGTGGCTCGCCAAGATCCGCGCCGTCGACAAGCCCGGCCTTGCTGCACTGCTCGCCGAGGCCGACCGCAGCGGTGTGCAGCATTTCTTTGGCGGTTTTGTCGGCCAGGACGACAAGAACCCCGACGTCTATATCTACACGATGTTCCAGGGCGGCATCGGCATGCCCGACCGCGATTTCTACCTGAAGGACAATGAGCGCAACGCCAAGCTGCAGGGCGCCTATTTGAAGCATCTCGAGAATGTTCTGACTCTCGCGGGTGAGGCGAATGGTGCAGCGCGCGCCAAGGCGATCTATGATTTCGAAAAGCAGATCGCGACCGTTCATTGGGACAAGAACGACAGCAGCGACGCGACCAAGGCCTATAACAAGATGACGATCGCCGAACTGGCCGCGGCGGCGCCCGGGTTCGACTGGGCGACCTTCATCCGCGGCCTGGGCGTCAAGGAAGATGTGCTGCTGGTGTCGCAGCCGAGCGCCTTCACCGGCGAAGCCAAGCTGCTCGCCGACGCGCCGATCGCGGTGATCCGCGACGCGCTGCTCGTGCGCAGCCTCGATGGCTTTTCGGGCGTGTTGCCAGAAAAATTCGCCGCCGAAGCCTTCTCCTTCTATGGCACCGCGCTGTCGGGGACGCCGCAGATGCAGGAGCGCTGGAAGCGCGCGGTCGATTTCACCACCGGCAATCTGGGAGAGGCGGTCGGTCAGGACTATGTCGCCAAATATTTTCCGCCCGAAACCAAGGCGGAAATGGACAAGCTGGTGAAAAACGTCCTCGCCGCGATGGGCCGCCGCATTGACGGCCTCGCGTGGATGCAGCCCGAGACCAAGGTCAAGGCCAAACAGAAGCTCGCCAATTTCACCACCAAGATCGGCTATCCCGATCGCTGGAAGGATTATAGCAAGCTTGACATCCGCGGCGACGATCTGTTCGGCAACGCGCTGCGCTCGAACCAGTTCGCGCACGACGACAATATTGGCCGCCTCGGCGGGCCGATCCGCCGCTGGGAATGGGGGATGACCCCGATGACGGTCAACGCCTATGCCAATTTCGGCATGAACGAGATCGTCTTTCCCGCCGCGATCCTGCAGCCGCCTTTCTTTGACCCCCACGCCGACCCGGCGATCAACTATGGCGGTATCGGCGCGGTCATCGGCCATGAAGTGAGCCATCATTTCGACGACCAGGGCGCGAAATATGACCAGACCGGCAAGCTCGCCGATTGGTGGACCCCCGCCGACGTCGCGGCGTTCGAAGCGGCTGGCAAGGCACTGATCGCGCAATATGACGCGTATGAAGTGCTGCCCGGCGAAAAACTCGACGGCACGTTCACGCTGGGCGAAAATATTGGCGACGTCGCCGGGCTGACCGTGGCTTACGACGCCTACAAGGCATCGCTCGGCGGCAAGGAAGCGCCGGTGATCGATGGCCTGACCGGCGATCAGCGCTTCTTCCTCGGCTGGGCGCAGGTATGGCGCCGCAACTATCGCGAGCAGAATCTGTCGCAGCGGATCACGACCGATCCCCATTCGCCGTCGATCCAGCGGACTTGGGTCTCGCGCAACCTTGACCCTTGGTATAAGGCCTATCAGATCAAGGAAGGCCAGAAGCTGTATCTGGCGCCCAAGGACCGTGTTCGCATCTGGTGATGCGCCGATAAGAAAGACTGTCATTGACCGCGACGAGCCTGCCTTCCGCTGATTCCGATATCGGCAGGGGGGTGGGCGCCGTCGGCCCGCTCGCGGTGCCGGCGGGCCTGTCGCGCGTCGATATGGGGCTGCTTGGCGGGCTGGCGCTGCTGTCGGCGGCCCTGTTGTTCTGGGCGACCCGTGACACGATCCTCGCGGCGGGCTTTCTGGTCGGGCTTGCGGTCGCGGCGGGCGGCGTCTTGCTCGCCCGGCGGTTGTTTCCGGCCGCCGTCGCGGGCGAAGCGGTGCTGCCCGACTGGACGATGCTGCGCCAGGCGGTCAATCACGATGATGTCGCGATCGCGGTCACCGACCGGGCCGGGCGCATGGTGTGCGCAAACGACCTGTTCGGCACCTGGATGGGCGGCTTCGTGACACCGCCCGGCTTGCCGCTCGAAGGCCGCGGTGCCGATGTCCTGAAGAATGCCGGGCGCATTGCATGGCGCGACGGCGAGGGGCGCGCTGACGACCTCGCGATCGGTCCGCTGCAACTGCGCGCCCATGTCACGCGCACCGGTCAGGCAGAGGATTATCTGGTCTGGCGTTTTTCGGCGCTCGAACGGCTCGATCTGGCCTCCGAAGTGACCCGCCACCTCGACGGACCCGCGGGCCGTACCCTGAGCCACGCCGGGGTGATGGCGGCGCTGGTCAACGCCGAAGGGCGGCTGCGCGTCGCCAATCAGGCTTTTCTCCTTCGAGCGCTCGGCGAGGACGACGCCGGTCATTATGCTGGCCGCGATGTCGCGCCGATGCTGCGCATCGACGACGGCGGCGCGCTCTATTTCGCGCGCGAGGGCGATCGCGCGACCCCGGTGCGGATGCTGCAGATTCCGCTTGCCCCCGCCGACAACAACACCCCGATGCTGCTCGCGATGCTCGACGAGGAAATGGGTCCGGCCGACCGCGGCACCGCGCAGACCTATGTCGAAACCCTGCTGTCGCTGTTGCCGTTCGGGCTGGCGATGGTCGATCGTGACGGGCGCTTCCTTTACATGAACCGCGCCTTCGTTCGCGCCGCCAACCTGGGGGACGGCAAGATGCCGCGCTATCCCGGCGACATCGTGGTCGGCGAGGACAAGGGCGCCCTCGCCGACATGATCCGCCGCCACAGCAGCGGCCAGCAGGTCGGCGGCGACCTGTCGATCCGGCTGGCGGGGCAGAGCGGCGATCCGGTGTCGATGCGCGTTGTCGGGGTGCGCGGACTGGGCGAGGCGGCGGTGCTCCTGAGCCTGAAGGATTCGAGCGAGGAATCGCGGCTGAAGCGCCAGGTCGCGCAGGCATCGAAGATGCAGGCGGTCGGCCAGCTGGCCGGCGGCGTCGCGCATGATTTCAACAATATCCTGACCGCGGTGCTCGGCGCGTGCGACCTGATGCTGATGCGCCACACCCCCGGCGACAGCGACTATGACGATATTCAGCAGATCCGCAGCAATGCCAATCGCGCCGCCAGCCTGACGCGGCAATTGCTCGCCTTTTCGCGCCAGCAGACGCTGCGGCCGCAGATCCTGCAGCTGCCCGATGTGATTTCGGAGGTATCGCACCTGCTCAAGCGGCTGATCGGCGAAACCGTACAGCTGGCGGTCCACCATGGCCGCGGGCTGGGCGCGGTGCGTGCCGATCCGGGGCAGCTGGAGCAGGTCATCATCAACCTCGCGGTCAACGCGCGCGACGCGATGCCGGGCGGCGGGACGCTGACGATCGAAACCTATCCGGTATCCGCCGCCGACGTGCGCCAGATGGGTAATGAATTCATGCCCCCCGCCGATTATTGCGCGCTCAAGGTGAGCGACACCGGCACCGGCATCGCCGCCGACGTGCTGCCCAAGATTTTCGAACCTTTTTTCACCACCAAGGATGTCGGCAAGGGGACCGGGCTTGGCTTGTCGACGGTATACGGCATCATCAAGCAATCGGCGGGGTATATTTTTGCCGACAGCAAGCTGGGGCAGGGAACGAGCTTTGCCATCTATCTGCCCGTCCACCGCGTCGGCAGCGACACGCCGGTCGTGGCGCCGCCGCCCGCCAAGCCCAAGAAAAGCCAGTGGGGAACCGGCACCATCCTGCTGGTCGAGGACGAAGATATGGTCCGCGCGGTCGCCGAGCGCGCGCTGACCCGCGCGGGCTACACCGTCGTTACTGCGTCGCAGGGCGAGGAAGGGCTCGAACGCTTTGCTCAGATGGCAGAGGTTGACCTGATCATCAGCGACGTCGTGATGCCGACGATGGACGGTCCCGCGATGGTGCGCGCGCTGCGCGCCAAGCGCCCCGACCTGCCGGTGCTGTTCATGTCGGGCTATGCCGAGGAGCAGCTCAGGCAATCGATCAACATCGACGATGTCGCGTTTCTGCCCAAACCCTTTTCGGTCGCGCAACTGGCCGAGGCGACATCGGCGGCGCTCGACGATGCCGCGCACCGGGTGAAAAATGGCTGACGGCCCCCGCATCCTGCTCGTCGAGGACGATGTGCTGATCGGCATGATGCTCGCCGACATGTTCGACGCGCTCGGGCTGCCCGAACCCGCGCAAGCGGCGAGCATGGACGAGGCGCTGGCGATCATCGCGGCCGAATCGCTCGGCGGCGCGCTCGTCGACATCAACCTCGGCGATGAAAAGGGCTGGCCGGTCGCGGATGCGCTGGCCGAGCGAGACATTCCCTTTGCCTTCACTTCGGGCGGCGGTGATATTTTGCCCGCGGCCCACGCGCACCGCACGCTGGTCGCCAAACCCTTCCGGATCAGCGATATCGAGGCCGCGCTGGCCGAATTTTCGTCGCAATAGCGCCGCTTTCAATCGCGCGAAATTCTTTTTTGTTCCTCTCTTGTTCCTAAAGAACAAATGCCGTACATCGGTCGGGCGTTGCGATGGCTCTGCCTTCGCTTTAGAGCAGGAAAGGGACGGTCATGGCCGGACAATTGTCACTCGTCGAATCGGGGAAATCAGTGAACAACACGGACAGGCAGAAGGCGCTCGACGCCGCGCTCGCGCAGATCGATCGCGCCTTTGGCAAGGGCTCGGTGATGAAATTGGGCTCGAAGGAGGCGATGCAGGTCGAGGCGATCTCGACCGGTTCGCTCGGCCTCGACATCGCCCTCGGCGTCGGTGGCCTGCCGCGCGGACGCGTCATCGAAATTTACGGCCCCGAAAGCTCGGGCAAGACAACGCTCGCGTTGCACGTTCTCGCCGAAGCGCAAAAGGGCGGCGGCACCGTTGCTTTCGTCGATGCCGAACATGCGCTCGACCCGGTCTACGCACGCAAACTCGGCGTCAACATCGACGAACTGATCATCTCGCAGCCCGACACCGGCGAACAGGCGCTCGAAATCGTCGATACGCTGGTGCGCTCGAACGCGATCGACGTGCTCGTCGTCGACTCGGTTGCCGCGCTCGTCCCGCGCGCCGAAATCGAGGGCGAGATGGGCGACACCCATGTCGGCCTGCAGGCGCGTCTGATGTCGCAGTCGCTGCGGAAGCTGACCGGTTCGATCAGCCGCTCGCGCTGCATGGTGATCTTCATCAACCAGCTGCGCATGAAAATCGGCGTGATGTACGGTAACCCCGAAACCACGACCGGCGGCAACGCGCTCAAATTCTACGCCTCGGTCCGTCTCGATATTCGCCGCACCGGCCAGATCAAGAATGGCGACGAAATCGTCGGCAACACCACCAAAGTCAAGGTCGTGAAGAACAAGGTCGCGCCGCCGTTCAAGCAGGTCGAATTCGACATTATGTATGGGCAGGGCATTTCCAAGATCGGCGAGATCCTCGATCTGGGCGTCAAGGCCGGAATCGTCGAAAAGTCGGGCGCCTGGTTCAGCTATGATTCGATCCGCATCGGGCAGGGCCGCGAAAATTCCAAGACCTTCCTCAAGGAAAACCCCGAACTGATGGACCGGCTCGAAGCCGCCATCCGCAGCCGCACCGACGCGGTAGCCGAAGAAATGATGGTCGGCCCCGACGATGAGGGCGACGACATCAACTGATCCCGATCTGGTCGGTCCGCGTGGGCGGGCCGATCGGGAAACGGCGGCGGGCCCAAAGCCCCCCTTGCAGCTATGGGGCGCCTGCAATCCCCTCTCCCCGCAGGTCGGCCCGCCCGCCGTTGACCTTTCTGCCGTGGCGGCTTTGCTGGCTCGCGACCGGCTGGTCCGTTTTGGGGTGGGAGCGCACATTACCGTCTTTGGTTATCCCGGGCCGGTGCCGCGATCCGGTGGGCGCATGGACCGGCCATCACGCCAAAGTTCAGGAAAGTTCAGCCTAGTGCAGCG
>CAZCUW010000053.1:0-21037 GCA_964502035.1 uncultured Sphingopyxis sp.
AGTCCAACTCGCATCCATCAGGATATGGTTGCGCCATAACGAGTCGGTGACCTAGGGGAAGGCACGGCCCGCCGGCCAGTCGCCGGCTTTGACAGGGAGGACCGCGCGATGGACAACCGCGAAGATTCCCGGTCCGCCGAGGATGTCGCCATCACCGACGATCGCGACCGCGAACCCGCCGCGCGCGAAGCCGAAACCGAGCTCGACGAGGACGATCGGCTAAGGCCGGAATTCGTCCGCGACGTCATCGAACTGGCCGAGGCAGGTGAAGGCGAAGCGGCACGCGAGCGTATCGGCCGCCTGCACCCCGCCGACATCGCCGATCTGTTCGAGCTGGCGCGCAGCGACGAACGGCCGATGCTGGCTGCGGTGCTGGGCAATATGCTGTCCGCCGACGTGCTGGCGGAAATGAACGATTATGTTCGCGAGGAGCTGATCGACCTGCTCGCGCCCGAACAGGTCGCCGAACTCGCGTCCGAACTCGATACCGACGACGCCGTCGCGATCATCGAGGATATGGAGGCCGACGAGCAGCAGGCGGTGCTCGACGCGATGGAGCCCGAGGATCGCGCCGCGATCGAGGACGCGCTCTCTTTCCCCGAGGAATCGGCCGGGCGCCTGATGCAGCGCGACCTGGTTGCGGTCGCCGAGCATGTCACCGTCGGCGATGTCATCGACCGGCTGCGCGAAGATACCGACCTGACCAGCGATTTCTGGGAAATCTTCATCGTCGATCCTATGCATCGCCCGGTCGGCACCTGTCAGCTCAGCTGGATTCTGCGCACCCCGCGCGACATCGCGATCAGCGACGTGATGAAGCGCGAACAGACGTTGATCCCGGTCGATATGGACCAGGAAGAGGTCGCGCTGCGTTTCCAGAAATATGCGCTGATCTCGGCGGCTGTCGTCGACCGCGCCGGGCGGCTCGTCGGGATGATCACCGTCGATGACGTCGTCCATATCATTCAGGAAGAGGCGGGCGAGGATATCCTGCGCCTGTCGGGTGCCGGTGACGGCGACATCAACGAACCGATCCGCGAAACCTACAGCGCCCGCGTACGCTGGCTGGTTGCCAATCTTGGCACCGCGCTGTTGGCGTCCTCGATCGTCGGATTTTTCGGCGGCGCGATCGAACAGATGGTCGCGCTCGCCGCGCTGATGCCAATCGTCGCCGGGGTCGGCGGTAACGCCGGAACCCAGACGCTGGCGGTGACGGTGCGCGCGCTCGCGATGAACCAGCTCACCGATTCGAACAGTTTTCGCGCCATCTGGCGCGAAATGAAGATCGCGCTGCTCAACGGCGGGACGATTGCGCTGATCGCGGGCTGCGCCACCGCGCTGTGGTTCGCCAACCCGCAGCTGGGCGCCGTGATCGCCGCGGCGATGGTCGTGAACATCTTTGTCGCCGGGGTCGCCGGGGTCGCGATCCCGCTGCTGCTCGACCGGCTCGATCAGGATCCCGCCGTCGCGAGCTCGATTTTTGTCACCATGACCACCGATTCCATGGGCTTTCTGGCCTTTCTTGGCCTCGCGGTGCTCAGCGGCCTGACCACCCTGGGGTAATCAAGGCACTGGAATCAAAAGTTGATTCCAGTGCCTCCAAAAATCTTTGAAAAAAATTTCGCCCGCGCATTTTTTTCGGGAACTTATCGAACATTTGGCTCGTTTCCCATTCGAGCAGCGATTATCGCCCCCCCGCAGCGCTGCTCAGCAACATTGGCCCGGCCCGCATTTCCCTCCCCCCCCCTCGAAAGCGCGCCGGGCCATTTTGCATCCCCATCCAGAGAGGTTTGAAAAAATGACGAGTTTCCGCGCAATCATTCTCGCCGTTTTGGCAAGTGTCGTCGTTACCGGCTGCAACACCGTCAAGGGTGCTGGTCGCGATATCGAATCGGTTGGTCAGGCTGGCAGCGACGCCATCGATTGATCGGGTTACCCGCTTACCCGCAAAAAGACTATTGGGCCTCTTCGAGAGGCTCGACAGGCGCCTCTTCGGCGCCTGTTTTGCGTCGGCGCTGGGTGAACCAGATCGCGAACAGCGACAGCTCGTAAAGCAGGATCAGCGGGATCGCGAGCAGGAACTGGCTGAGAATATCGGGCGGGGTCGCCACCGCGGCGATCGCGAAGGCGGCAACGATCATGTACCGGCGCGCGCCGACCAGCTGATCGCGCGTGACGATGCCCGACCGTTCCAGCAGCATCAGTAAAATCGGCAACAGAAACGCGATCCCAAAGGCCATGATGAACTGCATGATGAAGCTGAGGTAATTGGCGACCGACGGCAGTGCTTCCTGCTGGATCCCGCCCATATCGCCCTGATAGCCGAGCAGGAATTTCAGCGCGACGGGGACGGTGACGAAATAGGCCAGGCTGGCGCCCGCGGTGAACAGCACCGGCGTGGCAAAGATGAACGGCAGCAGCGCGCGCTTTTCCTTGCGATACAGCCCGGGTGCGACGAATTTCCACAGCTGGTTCGCGATCACCGGGAAGGCGATCATCATCGACGCGAACAATGCGACCTTGATCTGAACGAAAAACGCCTCGAACAGCTGGGTATAGATGATCTTGCCCTGCCCCGCCGCGACGAGCGGCTGGACCAGGATGCTGAAAATCGGTTCGGCAAAATACAGGCAGACGCCAAAGGCGAGCCCGATCGCGACCAGCGATTTCAGCAATCGCGAACGCAATTCGATCAGATGGTCGAGCAGCGGCATCTTGCCGCCCGCACCATCGTCGTCACTGGCGGTGATCGGCGCTTCGGCGGTCATGGCAGTGGTCCGTCGCGCGGCGGCACGGCGCGGGTTTCGGGTGGCGTCGCTGCTACGGCCTGATCCGCGCTATCGGTACCCGCGGCCTGTTCATCGGACCTGGCGGGCGCGCCGACGGCAGGCGCGGGCCCGGACGACGGCGCGTCGATATCGTCGATGCGCGGAAATTCGCGCATGATCGCGTCATTTTGTTCGCGCCATTGCTTTTCAAGCTCTTCCAGTTCGGCCTCGCGCATCATGGTGTCGAGCCCGGAGCGGAAATGGCGCGCCATGCCGCGCGCCTTGCCCATCCATTTGCCGACGAAACGCATCGCCTTTGGCAAATCCTTGGGGCCGATAACCACCAGAGCCACCACGATGACGAGCAACAGCTCGGTGGGCGCAACGTCGAACATGAACTAAAACTTCCCGCGCAGCCGGACAGCGATCAGAGCTTGTCGTGCTCGGCCGTAGGGGTCGACATCGGGCTGGCGTCGGGTGCGCGCTGACCCTCGATATGTTTCGGCGCGGTCGGCGGCGTGTCGTCTTCCGCCATGCCCTTCTTGAAACTTTTGATGCCCTTCGCGACATCGCCCATCATATCGGAAAACCGGCCCTTGCCGAACAGCAACAGGACGAGGATGCCGACGATCAGCCAATGCCAGATGCTGAAGCTACCCATGTCATAATCTCCTTGAGGCGCTTATCTAGGCCTCTTCGCCGTCTTTTACTAGGTCCAGCTCGCCCATCGCGTCGTCAAAAGCGAGGTCGATCGGATCGAGCAGGCCCGCCGCGCGCAGATCGTCGATGCCCGGCAAATCCTTGCGGCTGCTAAGGCCGAAATGCTGCAAAAATGCGTCGGTCGTCTTGTATATCAGCGGTCGCCCCGGAACCTCGCGGCGCCCCGCCGGAGCGATCCACTCCGCCTCCATCAGCACGTCGAGCGTTCCCTTCGACGTCTGGACGCCGCGGATCGCCTCGATCTCGGCGCGGCTGACGGGCTCGTGATAGGCGACGATCGCCAGCACCTCGGCGGCGGCGCGCGACAGCTTGCGCGGATCGTCGCGTTCGCGGCGGAGGAGATGCGCGAGGTCAGCGGGGGTCTGGAAATGCCAATGGCCGCCGCGTTCGACCAGTTCGATGCCGCTGCCCGCGTGCCGCGCGGCAATCGCCTCGATAATCGTCCGCACCTGCCCCGGCGTCATTTCGTCGCCCAGCCGCCCCGCAACCTGGCGCGGGTCGAGCGGTGCGTCGCTGGCGAACAGCATCGCTTCGATCGCGCGTTCCAGATCGTTGATCATGCGGGTTGTTGTCCCATGGGGGCTGCCTTCAGATAGAGGGGTTCGAATGCCGCATCCTGTTTCAGGTCGATGCGCCCCTGCCGCGCCAGTTCGAGCGCGGCGACAAAGCTCGACGCGATCGCCGAGCGGCGTAGCGGGCCGTGATAGTCGGGTGGCAGGAAATCGGCGAGCTCGGCCCAGTCGAGCTTGATCCCGATCATTCGCTGCAAATGGTGAAGCGCGGCGTCGAGGGTGATCACCGGGCGCCGCGACACCATATGGACGACGGGTTCGCTGCGCAGCTTGACCTGGCCATAGGCCGACAGAAGATCGAAAAGACTGGCGTCCCAGCGGCGCAGTTTCACATCGCGCAGCCCCTCCGGCCTAGCGCGCAGGAACACGTCGCGGCCAGTACGATCGCGCGCGAGCAGCCGCGCCGCGGCTTCGCGCATCGCCGCCAGCCGCTGCAAACGCAATTGCAGGCGCAGCGCGAGTTCATCGGGCGACGGATCCTCGAGCGGATCCTTGGGGAGCAGCAGCGCCGATTTCAGATAGGCGAGCCACGCCGCCATCACCAGATAATCGGCCGCCACCTCGAGCTTCAGTTCGCGCGCTTCGGCGATGAAGGTCAGATATTGCTCGACCAGCGCGAGGATCGAAATCTGTTTGAGGTCAACCTTCTGGCTGCGCGCCAAGGCGAGCAGCAGGTCGAGCGGCCCTTCCCAGCTTTCGAGCGACAGTTGCAGCGCATCGTCGCGCTCTGGCGCTGCGGGTATGAGTTCAAAATCGAGCGCCAGTTCGTCCATCGCCTGGCTTATGCGACCGCAAGCAGCGCGTCGCGCTGGTCGACCAGCGTGGCAAAGGCGCGCTCGTCGCCAGCCCCCGCTATGCGATCCATCGCGCCCTCAAGGCGCGCGCGCGCCACGGTGCTGATCGGGTCAAGCGCGTTGGCAATGCCGACCATGTCGTCCATCTTGCCCCAGCAATTGAGCGCGATATCGCACCCCGCGGCGACCGCATCGGCAGCGCGCGACGGCACATCGCCCGACAAGGCCTTCATGTCGAGATCGTCGGACATCAGCAGCCCGTGAAAGCCGATCCGCTGGCGGATCACGCTGTCGATGATGATCGGCGACAAGGTCGCGGGCCGGTCGGGATCCCAGGCTTCAAAAATGACGTGGCAGGTCATCGCCATCGCCGCGTCGCGCAGCGCGGCAAAGGGCGCCAGATCGGTTTGCAAATCGCGGTCGGGCGCGGTGACCACCGGCAGTGCCTCGTGCGTGTCGAGCAGCGCGCGGCCGTGGCCAGGGATATGTTTGACGATGCCGACGACACCGCCGTCCTGCAGCCCGCTGAGGATCGCGCGGCCGAGCGCGGCGACGCGCATCGGCTCGCTGCCCAGCGCGCGGTCGCCGATGACGTCGCTGGCGCCGGGCTGGCGCACGTCGAGCAGCGGCAGGCAATCGACGTTGATGCCGACCTCGGCCAGCATCGCGGCGAGTGCCATCGCATTCAATCGCGCCGCCTCGATCGCGCTCGCCGGGGCGCGATCATACAGCGCATCGAAGGTCGCGCCGCTCGGGAACAAGGGCCATTCGGGCGACCTCATCCGGGCGACACGGCCGCCCTCCTGATCGATCAGGATCGGCAAATTGGCGCGCCCGTCGAGCGCGCGAAGTTCGTCGGTCAGCCGCCGCAGCTGTTCGCGATTTTCGATATTGCGCCCGAACAGGATATAGCCCGCAGGATCGCTGTCGCGAAAGAAAGCGCGCTCGTCATCGGTGAGGGTCAGTCCCGACAGGCCGAAAATAGCGGGTATCATCGTGCATCAACCTCCATCGGCCGCCGCTCCCTCAACCGGCAACCCGTGCACGCAACATGCCATAACGGCGGCATTGCACCAACGGAGTCTGCGGCCAAGCGGGCCGAATCAGCGAACGATGACGCAATTTTCGCCCGCGACACGTAACTTTCCGCACAAATTCGATGCGTTAGCCGCCGTTCCCGCCAAAACACGCAGGCGATAGACGGTGCCATCGCCGACTTTTGCGGGCGATACCGACTTGTTCAGGTCGGCCAGATAGGCAAATCGCTTCGACAGGTTCGCCCACGCTTTGGCCGCGGCCGCATCGCTGCTGAACGCGCCAAGCTGGATCATGGTTGACCCTGATCCTGCCGCAGCCGCAGCCGGTGCAGCCTTGGCCGTCGCTTCGGGCGTTTTCGCTGCAATCGCCGCAGGCTTCGGCTGCCCCTTCACGGGCGCGGTCGCCGGTTTGGCTTTTGCTTTCGCTGCCGCGGCCTTGTCCGCGGCAATTTTGGCGGTCGCCGCCTCGCGCTCCTGCGGGGTCACCGCAGGCTCTTCGGGCATCCGCGTCGGATCGACCTTGCCAGCGGGCTCGGCACCTTCGCTGGCCGAGAAGCTGGCATCGCCCTCGCCTTCAAAGCTCTTGGCGCCATCATTCTTCGGCGCGACCTTGTAATTGCCGTCCTGCGCCGCGATCAGCTCGCCCTTGCCGCGCGCGCCGCCATTCTGGACCCACCACAGGCCGCCCAGCACCGCGCCGATCAGCAGCAACCCGCCAAGCACCATGACAAGCAGGCGCGCGGGCGAAACTTCGCCATCGTCTTCGACCCCGTCGGCGGCTTCGAGCCATGGCAGGCGATCTTCGCTTTCCAGCCCCAGCCCCGCATCGCCCTGGTCGGCGTTCTTGTCCTCGGCCATCAGTTCATCTCCTCGAGCGCCTCTACCCCCATCAGGTGCAGCCCGTTGCGGATAACCTGCCCGATTCCGTCGGCCAAATAAAGGCGCGTCGCAGTCAATTCGGGGTCATTTGCCAAAATGACACGGGCGTCGGGGCGATCGTTACCGAGGTTCCACCAGGCGTGGAATGCGGCGGCGACGTCGCCCAGATAGAAAGCGATGCGGTGGGGTTCGCGGGCCGACGCCGCTGCGTCGACGATCCGCGGGAACTGCGCGAGCAGCTTGACGAGGCCGAGCTCATAATCGTCAAGGCGTGCGGCGTTGGGCGCGGCGGACGCAACCCCGGCGTCAGCGAGCTTGCGCTTGAGCGATGAAATCCGGGCATGGGCATATTGGACATAAAAGACCGGATTGTCGCGCGATGCTTCGACCACCTTGGCAAAGTCGAAATCCATCTGCGCGTCGGCTTTGCGCGTCAGCATGGTGAACCGCACCGCATCCTTGCCGACCTCGTCGACGATGTCGGCAAGGGTGACAAAATTGCCTGCACGCTTCGACATTTTGAACGGCTCGCCATTTTTGAGCAGGCGGACCATCTGGACCAGCTTGACGTCGAATTTCTTCTTGCCGTCGGTCAACGCCGCCACCGCTGCCTTGATCCGCTTGACCGTGCCGGCGTGGTCGGCGCCCCAAATATCGATCAGTTCGTCGGCATTCTGGCTTTTCTGGAAATGATAAGCGAGGTCGGCGCCGAAATAGGTCCAGCTGCCGTCCGATTTCTTGATCGGGCGGTCCTGGTCGTCGCCGAACCTAGTCGAACGAAACAGTGGCAGCTCGACCGGTTCCCAATCCTCGGGGGTTTCGCCCTTTGGTGCTTCGAGGACACCGTCATAAACAAGATCATGGTCGCGCAGCCATTTCTCGGCATCGGCGGGCTTGCCCGCGGCCTGCAACTCGGCTTCCGACGAAAACAGGTCGTGATGGATGCCGAGCTTGGCGAGGTCGGCGCGGATCATGTCCATCATCGCGCTGACCGCTTCGGCGCGGAACAGTCCAAGCCACGCGCTTTCGGGCGCGCCGACGAAGCGGTCGCCATATTCGGTCGCCAGCTTGCCCGCGACGGGGATCAGATAGTCGCCGGGATAAAGCCCCTCGGGGATCGCGCCAATCGCCTCGCCGAGCGCCTCGCGGTAGCGCAGATGGACCGAGCGGGCGAGAACATCGACTTGGCCGCCCGCATCGTTGACATAATATTCGCGCGTTACGTCATGCCCGGCAAATTCGAGCAGCGCCGCCAGCGCATCGCCGACCACCGCGCCGCGGCAATGGCCGACGTGCATCGGGCCGGTCGGGTTCGCCGACACATATTCGACATTGACGCGCCGTCTCTGCCCCAGGGCCGAGCGGCCGTAGTCGCCGGCCTCGCCGTGGATCAGCGCCAGTTCGTCGCGCCAGCTGCCATCGACCAGGCGCAGGTTAATAAAGCCCGGACCCGCGACGGTCGCTTCGGTCACTTCGTCAAGCGCGCCGAGTTCGGTCACGAGCAAGTCGGCGAGCGCGCGCGGGTTCATCCCGGCGGGCTTCGCCAGCACCATAGCAGCGTTGGTCGCCACATCGCCGTGCGCGGGATCGCGCGGCGGTTCGACGCTGATCGCGGCGCGGTCGAGCCCGGCAGGCAAGGCGCCCCGGGCGGCAAGCGCATCGAGCGCAGCACCGATATGGTCGGAAAAACGGCTGAACAGGGTCACGGGCTGGCCTATCTTCAATCAGGAAAGTCTCGCGCGCGCCCTATCGCAGCTGGGCGGGCGCGAAAAGCCCCGCGTCGCCCGATCGGCGCGCGGGGCCATATCAGGCGAACGGCGCCGACGCGCCGCCGCGGTCCTTATCGTCGGACGTTATATTCGAGCTGTTCCTGCGTCAGCTGAAAGCCGATGAGCAATTCAAAGCTGGCCCGCTGCACCGCGGCGCGCACGTCGGGCTGGCTGAGCGGATCGATCGCCGCGTCCTGATCGCCCGCCTTGCGCTTGCGCGTAATGCGTTCCTGAATGTCGGCGGGCAGGGTCGCGGCGGCGCGATCGACATAGGCCGACGCCTGCGCCCGGCCCGTGCCGCGAACCTGACCCTCGGCAAAGGTCACCACGACATTGCCCAGCCGCTTGGCGACGACAGCGGTGCCGCCCTGCAAGACGGTGGCATAATAGGGCAGCGTGACGGTGCGCGCCGGCCCGGCATCGCGGCGCGTTGCGACGACGTCGAAACTGGCGAGCTGATACACTTTTTCGCTGGCGTCGTTGCACTGCGGCGTCACATTGGTGATCGCCGCCACGATGTCGATGGCACGCGCGTCGCGGCTGGTGGCGGGGTCGAACAGGGTGACGTCGCCCGTATGTAACGGCACGGCGACCGCCGGACACGCGCTGCGCGTCGCGGTGATGCCGACGCCGCCCGCGACGTCGATTTCATTGTCCTTTGCGCAGCCCGCCACCGTCGCCATGGCTGCCGTGCCGCACAGCACGGTCAGGAATTTACGCGACGGGAACGAAATGGGCATCATGATAATCAGGCTTTCCAAACAGGTGCGCGAACCAGGCTCAGGTGCGTCGGGACGGTTGATCCCGCTTCATGCGCGCCGCTTCTTATCGGTGCGATGAACGCGGCGCAACGGTGCGAAGCCGCTTTACGCTATATGGCCTGCTGCGCTAGAGCGCCGACATCATGAACGCACCCCATCCGACGCCGCGCCCGAATGACGGCGAAACGCCAGAACTTCGGGTTTTGATCGCCGCACCGCGCGGGTTTTGCGCCGGTGTCGACCGGGCTATCCGCATCGTCGAACTGGCGATCGAACGTTTTGGCGCCCCGGTTTATGTGCGGCACGAAATCGTCCACAACCGCTATGTCGTCGACACGTTGAAGGCGCAGGGGGCAATTTTTGTCGAATCGCTCGACCAGGTTCCCGATGGCGTCCCCGTCGTGTTCAGCGCCCATGGCGTCCCCAAGGCGGTGCCCGCGAAGGCCGAGATGCGCGGGCTCGACTATATCGACGCCACCTGCCCGCTGGTATCGAAAGTCCACCGCCAGGCCGAACGTGCGCACGAAGCGGGGCGCCATATCGTCTTTGTCGGCCATGCCGGCCATCCCGAGGTCATCGGAACGCTGGGCCAGTTGCCCGAAGGTGCGATGACGCTGGTCGAATCGGTCGACGATGTCGCGGCGCTGTCTCCGCCCGATCCCGATCTGCTGGCCTTTCTGACCCAGACCACTTTGTCGGTCGATGACACGCGCGACATCATCACCGCGCTCCAGCACCGTTTCCCGGCCATATCGGGTCCGCGCGGCGAGGATATTTGCTACGCGACGTCGAACCGGCAGGATGCGGTCAAGGCGATCGCCGCCGATTGCGATCGCATGATCGTCATCGGCGCGCCCAACAGTTCCAACAGCCTGCGGCTGGTCGAGGTCGCCCAGCGGATGGGGACCCCGGCGCATCTGGTCCAGCGCGGCACCGACGTCGATCCCGATTGGCTGTCGGACATCATGACGCTGGGGATCACCGCTGGCGCAAGTGCGCCCGAAACGCTCGTCCGCGAAGTGATCGACGCGGTCGCTGCGCACCGGCGGATCGTCGAAGATGTCGTCGTCACGGCCGAGGAGAATATGGTGTTCAAACTGCCGCGCGGGCTTGAAACGTCAGCGGCCTGATGGCGGTCTATACCCACGTCGACCCCGATGACCTCGCCGCGCTCGTCGCCCGCTACGACATCGGCACGGTCCAGTCGTGCAAGGGTATTGCCGAAGGGGTCGAGAACAGCAATTTCCTGCTCGAAACCACCAGCGGACGCTTTATCCTGACGCTGTATGAAAAGCGGGTGAGCGAGGGCGATTTGCCGTTTTTCGTCGACCTGCTCGCGCATCTGGCCGCCAGCGAATGTCCCGTCCCCGCGATGATCCGCGACCGGGATGGCATCGCGGTCCAACGCATTGCCGGACGCGCGGCCTGTATCATCCAGTTTCTGCCCGGCATCTCGCTGACCCATCCGACCCCGGCTCAATGCGAGGCGGCGGGCGCCGCGCTCGGTGCGATGCACCGGGCGCTCGAGGGATATGGCGGTGCGCGCGAAAACAGCATGGGGCAGCGCCACTGGCGGGGTGTTGCACTCGCGACCGGCGATCTCGACGCGGTGCGCCCCGGATTGCAGGCGATCGTCGATGACGAACTCGCTTATCTGGACGCGCATTGGCCGGCCCATTTGCCATCGCATGTCATCCACGCCGATCTGTTTCCCGATAACGTCCTGACGCTCGGCGACCGGGTCACCGGCCTGATCGACTTCTATTTCGCCGCGAGCGATTTTCGCGCTTATGACCTTGCGATCACCCATGCCGCATGGACCTTTTCCAGCGGCGGCAGCAGCTGCGACCCGGCGCTGGCGCAGGCCATGATGCGCGGATATGCATGCGAGGTCGCGCTAACCGAGGCCGAGATCGCCGCGCTGCCGCTGCTGGCGCGCGGTGCGGCGCTGCGGTTCCTGCTGACGCGCGCGCATGACTGGGTCCACACCCCCGCCGACGCGCTGGTCACCCGCAAGGATCCCGCACCCTTCCTCGCCCGCCTGCTGCGCTACCGCGCCGACGACGCTGCCAGCCTGTTCACCGTCGCATGAGTGACGCACCGACCAGGACGGTGATCGTCGCCACCGACGGTGCGTGCAAGGGCAACCCCGGTCCGGGTGGCTGGGGCGCGGTGCTGCGGTGGGGCGATGTGGTGAAAAAACTGTCGGGTGGAGAACCCGACACGACGAACAATCGCATGGAATTGATGGCGGCGATCGAGGCGCTGGCGGCGCTCAAGCGCCGCTGCAACGTCGAATTGTCGACCGACAGCGTCTATGTGCGCGACGGCATCACCAAATGGATCTTTGGCTGGCAAAAGAACGGCTGGAAGACGGCGGCGAAAAAGCCCGTCGCCAACGCCGATCTGTGGCAGCGGTTGCTCGCCGAAGCCAAGCGGCACGATATCGAGTGGCTGTGGGTCAAGGGCCACGCCGGGCACGGCGACAATGAAATCGCCGATCAGCTCGCGAGCGATGCCGCCCTGATGATCGCGCGGGGGGAAGTGGCGCGGGCGCGCTGAACGCCCGCGCAAGGGAATTACTCGGCTTCGCGAACTTCGGCGCCGGGGCCGTTTTTCAGGATCGACTCGATCGCGTTCTTTGCCGACGCCTTGCTCGAATAGCCTTCGGTCCAGAAGATGCTTTCGCTGTTATATTTGAAATAGGCCACGAACTCGCCGGCCTTGTTCTTCTTGATCTCGAAATAATGGGCCATGCCATCCTCCACTGGTCTTCGCCGCGTCGGGGGTGGCGCGACGGCGCCATCGTAAACCGGCGACAGCGGCGCGCAAGTCGTTGAATGATATCAAGCGAAGCGGGCCGCGGCAAAGGGCGCCGGGTCGACCGCCGCGATCGCTCCGACCGGCGGCGGCGCGCCCAGCTCGGCGGCGAGCAGCGCCGCAATCGCGGGCGCCGTCTGGATACCAAAGCCACCCTGCCCCGCGCACCAGACAAACCCGGGCTGGTGCGGGTCGGCACCAAAGACCGGGATACGGTCGGGTGCAAAACTGCGCAGCCCGGCCCATTTGCGCTCAACCGCGGCGATCGGCCAGTCGACGACCGATTGCATCCGGTCGATCGCGATCGCGACGTCGATCTCTTCGGGGGCGGCGTCGTGCGGATCCACCGGGGTTTCGTCGTGCGGGCTGAGCCAGACGCGCCCTTCGCTTTCGCCCTTGAAGTAAAATTCGCCGCCGACGTGGATGACGAGCGGCAGGTCGGCGGGCACCGGCACCCCAAGGCGTAGCTGGATGACGGTGCGGCGATAGGGCTGGATGCCGACCGGGGCGACCCCGCACGCCGCGGCAACGCGGTCCGCCCATGCGCCGGCGGCGTTGACGATCACGGCGGCGCGGATCGTCTGCCCGCCCACCTGCACCTGCCATTCGTCACCGATCCAGCGCGCGCATTCGAGCGGCGCCCGGGTGGTGGTGATGGCACCGGCGCGTCTGGCGGCGCGCAGATAGGCCGCGTGAAGACCGCCGACATCGATGTCGCTGCATGCCGCCTCATAAGCCGCCTCGCTCCATTCGGGGCGGACGCCCGGGATCTTCTCGGCTATGTCGGCGCCCGCCATCCGGACCACCTCGACGCCCTTCGCAGTGAATTCGGCAGCAAAGGCATCGACCGCCGCGGCTTCGGAGCGATGGCCGATCGTCAGCGCGGCGCGGGGCGACAGGAAGCCATGGTCGGAAAATTCGGGTTCCGGACGGTTGAGGGTCGCAAAGGATGCGACCGACAGCGGCTGCACCCGCGCCCCGCCATAGGTTTCGTGCCAGAACGCTGCCGAGCGGCCGGTGGCGTGATAGCCCGGGGTATCTTCCGCCTCGATCACCATCACGCGGCGCCAGGGCGCGAGCGCCGCGGCCAGGCTGGCGCCGGCAATACCCGCGCCGACGATCAGCACGTCGGTGGCGGAAGGCGGCGCGTCGGTCATGCCCCGCCGCATATCCATTGGCCCGCGGATTGCAAGCGGCGCCGTCGATCAAACCCGGGACGGAACCCGCATGGACATGGTTACGCTTTGGTAAGCCATGTTGGGTAGGAGACGGCCGATGGACAGCGGCACGATATCCCTTGGCCTGATGGCCATTCTTGGCCTGTTGATGATCGTCGCGGCGATCAGTGACCTGCGGTCGCGAACCATTTCCAACGAACTCAACGCCGTTATGGCGCTGCTCGCCATTCCCTTCTGGATCGCGAGCGGTCTTGCGCTGTGGCCCGACGTGCCGATTCAGTTCGGCGCCGCCTTTGCCGTCTTTCTGGTCTTTGCAGGATTGTTCGCGATCGGCGCGATGGGTGGCGGTGATGTGAAGATGATCGGCGCCGTCATGCTGTGGATCCCGCTCCCGCTGTTCCTGCCCATGCTCATGGTGATGGCGGTGGGCGGCGGCATCCTGTCCGCCGTGATGCTTATCCATATGAAATTGCGGCGGTCGGACAAAGTGGTGGAGGTTCCCTATGGGGTAGCCATCGCCGCCGCGGGACTTTGGGCGCTTCACCAACAATATCTTAACCAGTTTCAGGCTATCGGTTGAACCCGAGGGCAAGCACCGCCGTGTCTGGCTGGTGTTAGGAGGCGAAAAATCGTCATGGATACGCGAAAGATTATGCTGATCGTCGGCGCGCTGGTCATTGCGATCGGCGCAGCGTTCGGGGTCAACCAGATGATGCGCGGCGCTTCGGCTCCGGAAGCTCGGGCCGCTGCGGCGCCAGACATCACCGGTCCGATGATCCTGGTCGCAACGCGGCAGCTGCCGGTGGGGACGATTATCGGCCCCGACAGCTTCCGGTTCCAGCCTTGGCCGAAGGAGCTGGTCGAAAAGGCGTATTTCATGAAGGAAAAGACCGACGTCAACACGTTGGTCGGCACCGTCGTGCGCTATCCGATCACCGCCGGTCAGCCGCTGACCCAGGGCGCGCTGGTCCATCCCGATGATCGCGGCTTCCTCGCCGCGGCGCTTGGCCCCGGCATGCGTGCCGTGACGGTCAAGGTCAGTCAGGAACAGGGCGTCGCCGGTTTCGTCTTCCCGGGTGACCGCGTCGACGTGCTGCTGGCCCAGACCATCGCGATCAAGGAAGGCAGCTCCTATCCCGACGAGCAGTTGTTCACCGCCGAAACAATCGTCCGCAACGTTCGCGTGCTTGCCACCGACCAGCGTTACGACGCCGAGGATGAAACCGGCAAAACCCCCGTTCGCACCTTTGGCTCAGTAACGCTGGAGGCGACGCCTGAACTCGCTGAGCGGATCGCCGTCGCGCAGAGCATGGGCAAATTGTCGCTGGCGTTGCGCCCGCTCGCCGAAAGCACCGGCGAACTGGAATCGGCGATCGCATCGGGCGAAATCAACGTTCCCGAAAAGGGCGGCAGCGTCGCCGAGCGCCGGATGCTGGCGCAGGCACAGGCTCGGCCGGTGACGGCCAAGACGGCCACGACCGGCGGCGACGTGTCGCGTTTCTGGATCCCGGTGCGCGGCCGCGTCGGCGGCGGCGGGAGCGCGCAGCCGATGGTGAGCAACGCGCCGTCGGCTCCGTCGGGGGGCAATTATGGGCCGGCATCGAGTGGCCCGGTCGTCCGGGTTACGCGCGGCGACAAGACGACCGTCGTTCCGGTGGGGGGTAAGTAAGATGAACAGCAAAGCCAATTTCAAGGCCGCGGCCCTTGCCCGCACCCTGGCCATCGGCGTGGTGGCAGCGGCCCTGGCCTCCGCTCCGTCGCTACCGGTCGCCGCGCAGGCAACCCAGAATGCCAGCAGCAGCATCGACCTGTCGGTCGGTCGCGGCCGCCTGATCAGCCTGCCCGCCGCGATGACCGACGTCTTCGTCGCCAATGACGAAGTCGCCGACGTCCAGGTTCGTTCGGGCCGTCAGCTTTATATCTTTGGCAAAAAGCCGGGTGAAACCAGCATTTATGCCACCGATGCCAGCGGCCGCGTCGTGTTTTCGACCGTTGCCCGCGTCGGCAACAATATCGAGACGATCGACCAGATGCTGTCGCTTGCGATGCCCGACGCCAGCATTTCGGCCAACACGATGAACGGCTTTGTGCTGTTGACCGGTACGGTCCAGTCGCCCGACGACGCCGCCGAGGCCGAACGTCTGGTCCAGGCCTTTGTCGGCGAAGGCACCAAGGTGCTGTCGCGGCTGCGCACCGCAACGCCGCTGCAAGTCAATCTGCAGGTCCGCATTGCCGAGGTCAATCGCACGCTGGTCAAGGAAATCAGCGGCAATCTTTTGACCCGCGACACAGACGGGGCGCTGGGCAACGGGTTCCTTGGCGGAATATTCGGCGGTCGCAACGCCGGGACGATCACCGATGTTCCCTATCCGACCGCGGTGTTCCCGGGCAGCCCGGTTCCACGGCCTTATGATCCGATTACCGGCCAGCCGGTCAACCGATCGGTGATGAGCACAAGCTATGGGATCGCCAACGCCGCAGGTCGACGGAGCCTTTCCGGCGCCGGTCGCCTGTTCGGGCTCGACCTGATCGCTTCGCTCGATATCGGCGAGCGGTCGGGCATGGTCGTGACGCTGGCGCAGCCGAACCTGACCGCGATTTCCGGCGAAACCGCCGACTTCCTGGCGGGCGGCGAATTTCCGGTCCCAATCCCCGGCAACCTCGCCGGTACGACGATCGAATATCGCAAATATGGCGTCAGCCTGGCTTATACCCCGACGGTGCTGTCGAACGGCCGCATCAGCCTGCGCGTCCGTCCCGAAGTGTCGGAGTTGTCGACCGAGGGTGCGATCGAGATGCAAGGTTTCCAGATCCCCGCGCTGACGATCCGCCGCGCCGAAACGACGGTCGAGCTGGGCTCGGGCGAAAGTTTCATGATCGCCGGCCTGATGAACAACCGCTCGATCGGCGCGATCGACAAAATGCCCGGCCTCGGCGACGTACCGCTGCTCGGCTTGTTGTTCAAATCGGACAGCTTTCGCCGCGGTGAAACCGAATTGGTCATCGTGGTGACGCCCTATCTGGTCCAGCCGGTGTCGGCGAACGACATCAAGCTGCCGACCGACGCGTATCAAAATGCCAACGACCTTTCGCGGCTGTTGCTCAATCAGGAAAGCAACGGGGTAACCGGCGGTGACCGGCCGAAACCGCGGCTCGACACGAGCATCGGCGATGCCGATCGGCCGCGGGGCACCGGCGACGCGTCGCCAGGCTTCAGCATCAAGTGACGCGCGGGATTTCAGGAGCAAAGTGATGAAAAAAATCGCAACTTGGACGGTTCTGGCCCTGGCCACGTCGCTCGCCGGATGTACGGGCGCCGCCTATAGCAACAGCAGCCTGGATTCGGTGCATCAGCCGGTCGTGCGCAACGCCATCTATCAATTTGACGTCGCCGCCGCGAACGGCGAACTGCCGCCCAGCGAGCAGGGCCGCCTGCAAGGCTGGTTCGACGCCATGGGCGTCCGTTACGGCGATCGCATTTCGATCGAAGACCCGTCGGTTTATGGCGCCTCTTCGGCGCAGGCGACGGTGCGATCGATGGTCGGGCGGCGCGGCTTGCTGGTCACCAACGATGTTCCGGTGACCACCGGCGCGGTGCCGCAGGGTCATCTGCGGGTGATCGTGACCCGCGCGTCGGCATCGGTGCCGGGTTGCCCCAACTGGGACAGCAGATCGGCGATCAATCTGACGAATTCAACCTCGTCGAACTATGGCTGCGCGAGCAACAGCAACCTGGCGGCAATGGTCGCCGATCCCAATGATCTGATCAAGGGCGCGCGCCACGAAGGCAATGATCCTTCGATGGCAACGCGGGCGATCAAAACCTTCCGCGAAAAGCCGCCAACGGGTGCCGGCGAGTTGCGCGGCGAAAAGACCAGCGAAGGAGGTGGCCAGTGAACGCGCCGTTCAAATCTGCCGGGTTGCGTGATCCGTTCAGCGCCTTTGTGTGCGACGACGACACGCTGGAGCTGATCCGCGCCGCGGCCAATGACATGGGCTGGCCGATCGAAAAATGTAACAAGGGCGGGCTGCGCAATGCGGTACAATCGCTGTCGGTGTCGGCAAGCCCCAACATCCTGTTCGTCGATATGTCCGAATCGGGCGATCCGATCAACGACATCAACGCGCTGGCCGAGGTGTGCGAGCCCGGCACCGTCGTGATTGCGGCGGGCCAGGTCAACGATGTCCGCCTGTACCGCGATCTGCTGTCGAGCGGGATTCAGGACTATCTGCTCAAGCCGCTGTCGCTGGAACAGGTCCGCGAATCGCTGACCATGGCGCAGGCGATGCTGACGGCGCCGAAACATGCCGATATGCAGGACGATAAACCGCATCATATGATGGCGGTGGTCGGCGTGCGCGGCGGCGTCGGCGCATCGCTGGTATCGACCTCGCTGGCCTGGGCGATGAGCGAACAGGCGGGCCGCCAGACCGCGTTGCTCGACCTCGACGTGCATTTCGGCACCGGCGCCCTGACGCTCGACCTCGAACCGGGCCGTGGCCTGATCGACGCGATCGACAATCCCAGCCGTATCGACGGCCTGTTCATTGAACGTGCAATGGTGCGCGCGTCGGACAAACTCAGCCTGCTGTCGGCCGAAGCGCCGATTCATCAGCCGGTGATGACCGACGGTTCGGCGTTTTTCCAACTGGAGGAAGAGCTGCGCGGGGCGTTCGAGATGACGATCGTCGATATCCCGCGCCAGGTCCTGATCCCCTTCCCGCACCTGGTGTCGGAAGCGGGAACGATCCTGCTGGTCAGCGATGTGACGCTCGCCGCGGCGCGCGACACGATCCGGCTGCTGTCGTGGTTCAAGCAAAATGTTCCCGGTGCCCGCGTCGTGCTGGTCGCCAACAAGTTCCAGAACGCCGTCGGCGAATTGTCGCGCAAGGAATTTGAATCGTCGATCGAACGCCAGATCGATGTCGTCATTCCGTTCGACCCGAAACTGGTCAGCCAGTCGGCGAAACTCGGCAAATCCTATGCTGAGGTCTGCAAGGGCACGAAAGCGGCGCAGGTGTGGAGCAATCTGATGCGCCTGATCCTCGATGGCGCCGATGTCGAAGCCGAAGAAGCGCAGGCCGTCGCGGCCAAGGGCAAGTCGGGCGGCTCGTTGCTCGGCAAACTTGGGCTGATGACGAAAAAGGGCACGAAACAGCCGGCATGATGGCCCGATCGACGGGTCTTCACTGCCATTAGCGATAGAAGCGGACATCAGCCGACATGAATCTGCCAGTCATCCTTATCGTCGCGGGGGCCTTTCTGGCCTTTGCCATCCTCGTGATCCTGCTTGGCGGACCGTCGGTCGGCAAGGCAAAGACGCGGCGGCTGGCGATGGTCAAGGATCGCCACGCCGCATCGACCGAAGCGGTGGTCGCGGCGCAGATGCGCAAAACGATCCAATCGGGCGGCAAGGGCAGTTCGACCCTGACCAGCCTGATGCCGCGCCGCGAAGAAATGGAAAAGCGGATCCGCCGGACCGGCAAGGGATGGACGCTGACGCAGTATATGTTCGCATCGATGGCCCTGTTCGTGGTCGTCACCGGCGGCCTGCTCGTGCTGCGCGCGCCGATCCTGATGGCGGGGATGATCGGTTTGTTCCTCAGCCTCGGCATTCCGTATTTCGTCGTCGGCCGTGCGATCAAAAAAAGGGTCGCGAAGTTTAACACCCGCTTTCCCGATGCGATCGACCTGCTGGTCCGCGGTCTGCGGTCGGGCTTGCCGGTCACCGAAACCTTTCAGGTGGTCAGCCAGGAACTGCCGGGTCCGGTCGGCGAGGAATTCAAGGGCGTCGTCGAACGCATCCGCATCGGCAACACGATGGAAGCCGCGCTGCAGGAATCGGCGACGATGCTCGGTACGGCGGAATTTCAGTTTTTCTGCATCACCATCCAGATCCAGCGCGAAACCGGGGGCAATCTGGCGGAAACGCTGGCGAACCTGTCCGACGTGCTGCGCAAGCGCGCGCAGATGAAGCTGAAGATCCGCGCCATGTCGTCGGAAGCCAAAGCGTCGGCCTATATCGTCGGCGCCCTGCCCTTTTTCGTGTTCGGCGTCGTGTGGTCCATGAACCCTTCATATCTCGCGGGCTTCTTCACCGAACAACGCCTGATGATCGCCGGGATCGGCGGGCTGATCTGGATGAGCATCGGCGCCGGGATCATGGCCAAAATGATCAGCTTCGAAATCTGAAGGGGCAGAAACCGTGAACAGCAGCCTCCTTCTCACCACCTTTACCGGCGCCCAGGCGGGCCCGACGCTGATGGGCGTCGATGTCATCTGGGCCGGCACGATGCTGGCCGCGGTCGGGGTTTTTGCCGTCCTGTTCGCCATCTATGGCGCGCTGACGGTGCGCAATCCGATGACCAAGCGCGTCAAGGCGCTCAACGAACGCCGCGAGCAATTAAAGGCGGGCATCACCGCATCGACCGCGAAACGCCGCGCCAAACTGGTGCGCAAGAACCAGCATGCCGACAAGATGCGGACGTTCCTGGGCAAGCTGCAGGTGCTGCAGGAAGGTCAGGTCAAGGAGGTTCAGCAAAAGCTGGCGCAGGCGGGGATCCGGTCCAAGGATCTGGCCGTCGCGGTGATTTTTGGCCGCCTGGTTTTGCCGATCGTGTTTGGCGGCATTGCCGCCTTCCTGATCTATGGGCTGGAAATGTGGCCCGATCTGACGCCGTTCAAGCGGTCGGGGGCGACGATGGCGGCGCTGATCCTCGGCTACAAGGCGCCCGATCTGTTCGTCCAGAACAAGCGGTCAAAGCGCACCGACGCGATCCGCAAGGGGCTGCCCGACGCGCTCGATCTGCTGGTCATCTGCGCCGAGGCGGGCCTGACCGTCGATACCGCCTTTTCGCGCGTGTCGAAGGAACTGGGCCGCGCCTATCCCGAACTGGGCGAAGAATTTGCGCTGACCTCGATCGAACTCGGTTTCTTGACCGAACGGCGTCAGGCGTTTGAAAACCTGGCCTATCGCGTCAACCTGGAATCGGTGAAGGGCGTGGTGACGACCATGATCCAGACCGAGAAATACGGGACGCCGCTGGCCAGCGCGCTGCGCGTGCTGTCGGCCGAATTCCGCAACGAACGCATGATGCGCGCCGAAGAAAAGGCCGCGCGCCTGCCCGCGATCATGACCGTGCCGCTGATCCTGTTCATTCTACCGGTGCTGTTCGTCGTGATCCTGGGTCCGGCCGCCTGTTCGCTGAGCGACGCCATGTCGGGCGGCAGCTTTGGCTGATCGCCGGACCGGAACCCAATAACCAAAGGGGCGGGGTCATCCCCGCCCCTTTTCGTTTTACATCACCTGCTGTTCGATCGCGCCAAAGATGCTGTGGTGACGCTCATCGTCCATCCAGATGCGCACCGTATCGCCCTTTTGCATGAAGGGTGTCTTCGCCTCGCCCTGTTCGATCGTTTCGACCGTCCGCACTTCCGCCAGGCAGCTGTATCCCAGGCCACCCGCAGCAATCGGTTTGCCCGGGCCGCCATCGGCATCGCGGTTCGACACCGTGCCCGACCCGATGATCGTGCCCGCGCCGAGATCGCGCGTCTTGGCCGCATGGGCAATCAGCGCCCCGAAATCGAAGGTCATGTCGACCCCGGCATCGGCGCGGCCCAGCGGCTGGCCGTTAAGATCGACGCACAGCATCCCATGCAGCTTGCCGTCCTGCCAGCGCGCGCCGAGCGCGTCCGGGGTCACGAAAACCGGCGACATCGCGCTCGACGGTTTCGACTG
>CAZCUW010000054.1:0-20660 GCA_964502035.1 uncultured Sphingopyxis sp.
AGTCCAACTCGCTTCAATCAGAATTTGGCTGCGACATAATGAGTCGGTGACCTAGCGCAACCTCGCGAGCCCCCACCCGCTGCGACTAGGCAGCAAGCTGCCAAGTCTCGCAGCCCTCCCCTGAAGGGGAGGGCGAAGAAAGCGTCAATCCTCGCCCGACGGCTTCGATTGCAGCTGGATATAATTTTCGATGCCCATGCGCTCGATCATCTCGAACTGCTTCTCCAGCTCGTCGACATGATGTTCTTCGCTGGCCAGGATCGCGCCGAACAGGTCGCGGCTGACATAGTCGCGGACGCTCTCGCTGTGGGCGACCGCATCTTTGAGCAGCGGGATCGCCTCTTCCTCGAGCGCCAGATCGGCCTTCAGGATTTCCTCGACCGTCTCGCCGACGCGCAGCCGCCCGAGCATCTGGAAATTGGGCAGGCCACCCAGGAAGAGGATGCGGTCGGCCAGCTGGTCGGCGTGCTTCATCTCGTCGATCGACTCTTCGCGCTCGAATTTGGCAAGCCGCGCGACGCCCCAATTGTCGAGCATGCGATAGTGCAGCCAATATTGGTTGATCGCGGTCAGCTCGTTCTTGAGCGCCTCGTTCAGAAAATCGATGACCTTTTCGTCGCCCTTCATGGTGTCAGTCCTGTCATTTTGTCTGGCAATGGAATGGGCGCATTATACGCCCCCGTACCCCATCAGGCCAAGGTCAAAAATGGCGGAAAACCAAGAAAAATCAGGCGGTCGCGGCGACGTCGCTGATGATATTGCGAGCGAAAGGCAGGCATTGTCCGCACTTGGGTTTGCGACCCAATTGCGCATAAGCCGCCTTGGCGCAGCGCAACTGGCCATCGCGTGCGACATCGCGCAGCTGGCTTTCTCTTATTGCGTTGCAGACACAGACGACCATGTGCGAATCCTTCTCAACAAGCCTGATGTAGGGATAGTGCGAGCGATTCGCAACAGGAAAGATGCGACTGGTTCGCAATCCGAACAACGGCATTTTTCGCCGCTGCGGGAGCCCCCGGCCCCTTGCCCCCAAAGTGATTCGCGGGCATAGGCGCGCCCATCCTCCCGCCTGCCCAAGCAAAGGTCCGCCTCATGAAAGTGAATGTCTATGTGACGCTCAAGCCGGGGGTTCTCGACCCGCAGGGCAAGGCGATCCATCATGCACTCGAGGGGCTGGGCTTTGCCGGGGTCGCCGACGTCCGCGCCGGCCGCTTCATCGAACTCGACGTCGCCGATGACGTCGCCGACGCCGATCTCGACGCGATGTGCGCCAAGCTGCTCGCCAATACGGTCATCGAAAACTACCGCATCGAACGTCCGTAACAGGAGCCAGGCCCATGAAGACCGCCGTTATCGTCTTTCCCGGCTCGAACTGTGACCGCGACATGGCGGTCGCCCTCGAACAGGTCACCGGCCGTGCCCCCGCGATGGTGTGGCACCGCGACACCGACCTGCCCGCGGGGACCGACTTCATCGCGCTGCCCGGCGGCTTTTCCTATGGCGATTATCTGCGTTCGGGCGCGATGGCGGCGCGCTCGCCGATCCTGCGCGCGGTCGCCGATGCCGCGGCGCGCGGCGTGCCGGTGCTCGGCGTGTGCAACGGGTTCCAGGTACTGACCGAGGCGCAGTTGCTGCCCGGCGCGCTGATGCGCAACGCGGGGCTGAACTTCGTTTGCCGCACCGTGCCGCTGACGGTCGAAAACAGCCAGTCGCTGTTCACCGCTAGATATGACGCGGGCGAAGAAATCAACATTCCGGTCGCGCACCACGACGGCAATTATTTTGCCGACACGGCAACGCTCGACCGCATCGAAGGCGAGGGGCGCGTCGCGTTCCGTTATGCCGACAGCGTCAACGGATCGGCGCGCGGCATCGCGGGGGTGCTGAGCGATGCGGGCAATGTGCTGGGCATGATGCCGCACCCCGAACGCGCGATCGACCGCGCGCATGGCGGCACTGACGGGTTACGCCTGTTCGAGGCGGCGCTCGGCGTCCTCGCCTGACATTTCGCTCGCCATAACCGCAGCGTCCTTTGCTTGCGGTTGCAGCCAGCGCCCGACGAGTAGCAGCACCGACGGCCAGAAGATCGTGTTCCAGATGTCGTGCCAATGCGCGGCGTCGGGCTGGATCGTCGAGCGACTATGTTCGGCGGTCATGTCGAGCCATTCGCCGCCGCACGCCATCGCGGCCACCGCGAGCCATGCGACGATCCAGCCGCCGCGCCACCGCCACAGCAGCCGGACGGCCAGGAACAGGGCGAGGCCGAAGTAAATGTGCAGCGCGTCCTTGCCGAGGCCGCTCGCTTCGATAATCGACAGTTTCCGGTCCTCGAACAACGAGGCGATTTCAATCAGCGTCATCGATTAAACCTTGGCAGCGAATGGCGTAAAGTCGGTGTCTTCGTCGAACACATCGACACCTTCGCGGCGCTTCAACGCGCCCACCACCACATAGGTTGCCGGAGTCAGCGCCGCTTCCCATGCGACCTTCATCGCCCAGTTGGTCGCCATCACCAGCAACACCTGTTCGGTTTCCCAGATGCCCAGAAAGGCGATCGGGTAAAAGATCAGGCTGTCGATCCCCTGTCCGACGATCGTCGATCCGATCGTGCGCATCCACAGGAACCGCCCGCCCGTCGCGACCTTCATGCGGGCAAGGACGTAACTGTTCACGAATTCGCCGGCCCAGAAAGCGGTGATCGACGCAAGAACGATCCGCCACGCGCTGCCGAACACGCTGTCATAGGTTGCCTGACACACCGCGCCGGTGCCGCCGCTCTCGCCCGATTTCAGCGCCAGCGCCTCGGTGCCGCTGCACCACCAGTCCTGCGCCGGCGGCATCGCCAGTACGATCCAGCTCATCACCGCCATGAACACCAGCGCGCCGAACCCCGCCCAGATCACCCGGCGCGCGCGGGCATAGCCATAGACCTCGGTCAGCACGTCGCCGATGACATAGCTGATCGGAAAAAACAGGATGCCAGCGCCAAAGGTCAGCCCGCCGACCATCGCCAGTTTTGACGCGCCGATGATGTTCGACAGCAGCAAAACCGCGACAAACGCCGCCATGACCAGGTCGAAATAGCGAAAATGATGGACGGCGGCGGCGCTGGTGCGCGCGGGCTGAACGGGGAGCGGCGTGGATTCGGTCATCGGCACGCTGCTTAACCCGCTTTGCAGCCTAGGCAAACCACGCTATTCGCGCAGGCCAAGCGCCCGTAGCTCAGCTGGATAGAGCACCCGCCTTCTAAGCGGGTGGTCGCAGGTTCGAATCCTGCCGGGCGCGCCATATTCCGCCGCTAGCCGCCTTTATCTGCGCTTGGGCCGCCTGCGATAGCAAGATCAGCGCCCACCTTTTCCGTCGAAGACCACTTCATTCTGCCAATCTTCGCGGGACTGCATGTGCAGCGCCATGAAGGTAGCGGCGATTGTGTCCGGATCGAAGGGCGTGCCCGGTGCCACCGTTCCAGCGACCGTGACCGTCGCGGCATGGATCCCAAGCTCCGCCAATTTCGGTGCCAGAGCCAACACCATGGCCCGCATCGCTGCCTTGCCCGCCGTCAGCGACACGACATCGCCGCCATATTCGGGATAAAGCGCAAGGCCGCCACCTGTGAAAAGCAGCGTCCCGCCGCCCTTGGCCTGCATGTCCGGCACGACGGCCTGAATGGCTGCCAGCGCACCGGTCGCGCACACCGAAAGGTCTTCGGTGAAAACTGCCAAGTCGAGCATGAGCGGATCGGATTCATGCCATGCGGCAGCGTTGTAATGCAGGACGTCGGGGGCGCCATGTTCGGCGATGATGGACCGGATGACGGACGCCACCGATGAAGGATCGCCGAGATCGACCGTCCAGATGCTTGAGTCGGAAAGCTGGGAAGCCAGCGCCTCAAGCGGCTCACGCCTGCGGGCAATGAGGGCGACCGCGTAACCTTGGGCGCTGAACGCCCGGGCGACAGCCCCGCCGATTCCGGGACCGGCTCCGGCGATGATGGCAAGGGGAAGAGCCAAGGGATCGCCTTTCTTAGCCGACATCACTTCAGGATAAGCGGCGTCAGCACGGGTGCCATCAGCATTTCGAATTCAAGGTTGGTAGCCGACACAATGTTTTCCACGATCCGCCCGTCGCGCAGGCGCGCCACATGGGTCTCGTCAAACAGGACCACCCTGCCCGTCGCCTCGACGCCGAAATAGGTTCCCGCATGACGCTGGCGGGAATGGAACCGCGTCACCACCCGGTCTCCGGCCGCGAATTGGTCGATGATCTCGACCGGTGATTCAGCGGGGAAGGCGGCGACGAATTCGGTGATGGTCGCCTTGTATTCCTCTGCGCCGTCGATTGGCCCCGTCGGCTTGAGGCCGGTGATCCCCTGTACATCGGGTGCCAGGGTGGCGTCGGCAGCAACCAGGTCGGCCTGGCCCAAAAACTCGGTGATGAAGCGGGTCACTGTGGCGATGTTGGCGTCAGACATTGCGACTCTCCTCTGGCTGGTCCGATGTATAGCGCCGCGGGGCCGAAATTGCTGTTCACCACCATCGATAGTTATTATCACTAAAGGTGATGGACTTTCGAGGGTTTGATCTCAATCTGCTGCTCGCCTTCGAAGCGCTTGCCGACACAGGCAGCGTGTCGCTGGCGGCGCGGCGGCTTGGCGTCGGCCAGCCGGCGATGAGCGCAGCCCTCGCCCGCCTGCGCCGCCTGACGGGGGACCGTCTCTTTGAGCGGACTGGTGGCCGGATGGAGCCGACAGCGCGTGCAACGGCGCTTATCCCTGGCATTGCGGCAGGCCTCGCTCAGCTTCGCATTACCTTGGCTGAGGGCGTGGATTTCGATCCCGCATCAGCAAACCGGACGTTCACGGTTGCCAGCACCGATTACACCACCGCCGTTATCCTCCCGCCGCTTGCTGCCTGGTTGCATGACCACGGGCCACGCATCGATCTGCGCTTTTCGAGCTACGACAAGCAGGACGTGCCCGAACTGGTTGCACGCGGCGAGGTGGATCTGGCCATCGGCGTTTTCGAACCGCTACCGCCCGATGCCGTCCGCACCCCACTTTGGACCGAGCGCTTTCTCGGCGTCGCCCGCAAGGGTCATCCGGTTTTGCGGGATCTTACGCCCGAATCCTACGCGGCAGCCAACCACGCGCTGATTTCCGTTCGCAAGGATGCCCGCGGTCGCATCGATCAGGAGCTTGAGGCCATGGGGCTGCACAGACGTATCGCGGTCGTCCTGCCGCATATGCTGGCGTTGCAGCCGGTGCTTATCGCGAGCGACTTGATTGCGACACTTCCGGGGCGCATCGCCGCCAGCTTTCGCCAGTCCGGTCTGGAGACGTTTGAGCTGCCAATCGCCACCCAGCCCTGGGAGGTCGAAATGCTGTGGCGTCCTTCCGCCCGCACGGATCAGGCCAACCGGTGGCTCAGAAATGCCGTAAGCCGCGCGGCAAAGGACATCGACGGTGGTGATCAACGCACTGGTTGAGCCGTCGCGCGCTGATTGCCAGTTAAGGGCAATCGGCAGCTGCCCAGCGAGCTATGGTTGAACAACACGGGCACCGCCGCCGCAACCCCCGCCGTCACCACGCCTGTCGTCGCGACGATGATTGCGCCCGCCACAGCCTGGCGGCGCGACAGCGTCGACGTCAACCGCCCGCCGCCGGAACGACGAGCAGACCCAGCGCCCATGCTGCCAAGATAATGGGCCGATTCTGCATGGCCCGACGCCAACCCGTTTCCATGATGGGCCGCGGTCTGGCAGAACGGGCGTCAAGGCGACGTCAAAGCCGTTTTGACGCTATTTTGATGTTGCATCGCCAAGGATTTGCGGCGGAACAAGGTGCGCGTGGCAAAGGACATCGCTTGAACAATGCGTTCGACATTCTGCTGGTCGAGGACAACGCCGATCTGGCGGGCAACGTCATCGACTATCTCGAGGCGCAGGGGCACCGCCTCCATTATGCCGCCGATGGCGAAGAGGGGCTGCGCGAGGCCTTGACCCGCCCGATCGACGTCGTGCTGCTCGATCTGGCGTTGCCGCGCCGTGTCGAATGAAGTTGCGGGGGATGCGACGATCATCGTCGAGCCGACGTCATTGCAGCTGGTTCTCAACAATCTGATCGGAAATGCGTTTCAGCATGCCGCCGCCGCGCATCTGCACGTCGCATTTGGCGGCCACCAGCTGACGATCTGCGACGACGGCCCCGGCCTTGGCGTGGCAGCCGACGCATTCGCCCCGTTCGTCAAAGGCGCGGTGAGCGTCGGCTGCGGGCTCGGCCTGGATATTGTGCGGCGGTTGTGCGCCGCGGCGGGCATTGGCCTGACCAGCGGTGCGGGCGCGGGCGGGCGGGGCACCTGTTTTACGCTAAAATTCGCCGATCGATAGAAAAGCGCGGCGCAATGGTCTAATCTGGTACCATGACCGATGCGAAACCCCGGTATCGAACCTACACCAGCCCCGCCGGCGGCTGGGGCGCCGCGGCGGCGACCGCCAAGGTGCTGATGGAACAGAGCGTCGTCACCAAAGGATCGCGCGCGCTGCTGGCGATGAACCAACCGGGCGGGTTCAAATGCCCCAGCTGCGCCTTTCCCGACGCGACCTGTACCAAGAAGCTCGAATTTTGCGAAAATGGCGCCAAGGCGCTCGCGCATGAAGCGACGAAATTTCGTGTCACGCGCGAATTTTTCGCGGGCCACCGCGTGTCGGAACTGATGGAGCAGTCGGATTATTGGCTCGAAATGCAGGGGCGGTTGACCGAGCCGATGCGCTACGACGCCGCGACCGACCATTATGTGCCGATCAGCTGGGACGATGCCTTCGCGCTGATCGGTCGTCACCTGCGCGACCTCGCCAGTCCGCACCAGGCCGAATTTTACACCTCGGGCCGTACCGCGAACGAGACCGCCTTCCTCTACTCCATCTTTGTGCGCGAGTATGGGACGAACAATTTTCCCGACTGTTCAAACATGTGCCACGAACCGACCAGCCGCGGCTTGCCGCCGTCGATCGGCATCGGCAAGGGCACGGTGGTGCTCGATGATTTCGAGCATGCCGAGGCGATTTTCCTGATCGGCCACAACGCCGGGACTAATGCGCCGCGGATGATGACGCCGTTGGTCGAGGCGCGCAAACGCGGGGTGCCGATCGTCGCGGTCAACCCGATGCCCGAACGCGCGCTGATCAAATTCACCGAACCGCAGGACATCGTCCAGATGGCGACCTTCGGATCGACCGAGGTCACCAGCGAATTTGTCCATATCCGGATCGGCGGCGATCTGGCGCTGATCAAGGGCATGATGAAGGTCCTGTTCGAGCGCGACGCGGCAGGCGAAGCGGTGTTCGACCATGATTTCATTGCCGAACACACCGATGGTTTTGCCGCGCTTCATGCGGACATCGCGGCGCAGGACTGGCCCGCGATCGTCACGGCGTCGGGGCTCGACGAGGCACAGATCCGCCGCTGCGCCGACATCTACATCCGCTCGAACGCGACGATCATCTGCTATGGCATGGGAGTGACCCAGCATCAGCAGGGATCGCAGCTGGTCCAGCAAATAGCGAACCTGCTGCTGCTCAAGGGCAATTTCGGCAAGCCGGGCGCCGGGATTTCGCCGATCCGCGGCCATTCCAATGTGCAGGGCGACCGCACCGTCGGCATCGATGAGAAACCCAGCCAAGCCTATCTCGACCAGGTGCGCGATGTGTTCGGCTTCGACCCGCCGCGCGACCCTGGCCACCACAGCGTCGAATCGATCGAAGCGATGCTGGACGGCCGCGCGAAGGTTTTTATCGGCCTCGGCGGCAATTTTGTCCGCGCGGTGCCCGATACCGACCGCGCCTATGCCGCAATGCGCCGGCTCGACCTGACCGTCGGGATCGCGACCAAGCTCAACCGCGGGCATCTGGTCCACGGCAAGGACGCGCTGATCCTGCCCGTGATTGCGCGCTCCGAACGGATCGAGACCGCGGCGGGCGAGCAATTCGTCACCATCGAGGATTCGATGTCGAACGTCACCGCCTCGCGCGGGGTGCTCGACCCGCCGAGCGAGCATCTGCTTCCCGAGACCGAGATCGTGTGCCGCATGGCGATGGCGACCTTGCCGGGCAGCAAGGTCGATTGGGCGCGCTATATCGACGACTACAGCCTGATCCGCGACAAGATTGCGGCGGTCTATCCCGCGATTTACGCGGACTTCTCCGCGCGGATCAAGGCGCCGCTGGGCTTCCACCTCGACATCCCGCCGCGGCGCCGAAGGTGGGCGACCCCCAACGGCAAGGCCAATTTCCTGATCCTGCCCGGCCTCGCGGTCAACGCGCCGGTTGCCGATCCGGCGATGCTGCGGCTCGCCACCGTGCGCTCGCACGACCAGTTCAACACGACGATCTACAGCTATAACGACCGCTATCGCGGGGTGTATAACGACCGGATGGTGCTGTTCATGAACGCCCGCGATATGGCCGATCGCGGGCTGGCAGCAGGCGGCAAGGTCGCGCTCGAAACCTTCAGCGACGATGGCGCCGTCCGCCGCGTCGAGGGGCTGACGATCATCGACTATCCGATGTCGCGTGGTTCGGTCGCGGGCTATTATCCCGAACTCAACCCGCTGCTGCCGCTCAGTTTTTACGACAAGACCAGCGGCTGCCCGGCGGCCAAGGCGATCCCGGTGCGCGTCGTCGCTGTCGCCGCCGTTGGCTAGGCGCGCTGACATCGCCGTGGGTCACCGCATCGCCCCGGCGCGCTTCCTGATCTTTGCGGGGGCGCTCGTCGCCGCGGGCGGCGGTGCGTCGGCGCTCGGCTGCGATCCGCGCACCGCGCTGCTGATCGGTTTCGACGTCGCCACGATCGTCTTTCTCGGCGCCATCGCGCCCCTGTTCGGCGCCGATCCCCAGCAGATGCGGCGAACCGCGGAAAGCAACGACGCCAACCGGGCCGGGCTGCTCGCGATTACGGTGCTGCTGTCGCTGGTGATCCTGTTCGCGGTGGGGACGCTGATCGCCGGTCCGGGTCAGCTCGACCGCAGCGCCATTGTGCTGATTATCGCGACGCTGGCGCTGGCGTGGCTGTTCGCGAACATGGTGTTCACGCTCCACTATGCGCATCTTTATTATCGGCAAAAGGAAGGGCGCGATCAGCGCGGGATCGAGGTTCCGGGGGTCAAAGAGCCAGGATACCCGGATTTCCTCTATTTCGCTTTCACGCTGGGGATGACCTTTCAGACGTCGGACGTCACCATTTCGGGCGCGCATATGCGGCGCGTCGTGCTCGGCCATTGCATGGCGGCGTTCATCTTCAACATGGGCATTTTGGCGTTCACGGTGAACGCCATCGGCGGATCATGATCCGTCCAGCCGCTCCAGATCGGCGATGCTGTTGATGTTCGGCGGGACAAAGTCGCTTGTCACCGCCCGCGCGCCGATGCGGCGGGCAAAAGCGCGGACGGCCAGGTCGCTGCCATCGGCCAGAATGGCCTTTAATTCGCCCAGCGCCGCAACGGGCCACAGGCCGATCACCGGCTGGGTGGCGAGGAAGGTTGGCGCGGGGTCGAGCAACGCGCGCAGGTCGTCGGGCAGGCGGACGCAATCGACCGGCGCACTCAGCACCCGATCAAAGCCCCCATCGGCGGCGTGGATCAGCGCCGCGGCGATGCCGCCCAGCGGCCCCATATCGGGGCGCGGCCAGTCGGCGATCCCGTCCTCGCGGCCGACGATGAGCACCGCGTCGCAATGCGGCCGCAGTGCCGCCAGCGTATGGCCCAGCAAGGTCTGGCCGCCCCAAGTCGCAAGCGCCTTGTCCGATCCGAAGCGGCGTGATCGCCCGCCCGCCAGCACCGCGCCCAGCGTCCTCATGCGATCATCTCGCGCGCGTCATTGATGACCAGCGCCGCGTCGGTGCGCGCCAGCGCGACCAGCGTCAGCCCCGCCTGCACCGCGCGGGTCGCGGCCAGGCTGGTCGGTGCCGAAACGGTGACGAGCATCGGGCAGCCCGCGCGCACCGTCTTTTCGACCAGCTCGTAACTGCACCGCGCCGACAGCAGGATAAAGCCGGCCCCGGGATCGATACCGGCGCGTGCCAGCGCCCCGATCAGCTTGTCTAGCGCGTTGTGCCGCCCGACATCCTCGCGCGCGCAGCGGATTTCGCCGGCGGGCGAGCAAAAGGCGGCGGCATGGACCGCACCGGTGGATTGGCCGAGCGGCTGGTGATCGGTCAAAGCGGCCAGCGCCGCCGCGATCGCGGTGCGATCGGTCGCGATGCGCGCGGTCAGCAGCGGCAGCGGGCGCAAGACCTGCGCGATATTCTCGATCCCGCACAGCCCGCAACTGCTCTCGCTCACCCGCTGGCGCGCGCGCTCGATCGCGATCGCCTTGCGCTGCGGCGGCACCCAGATGCGCAGCGCCCAGCCGCCCTCGACCGGGTGGACATCGACCCGCTCGACCTGATCGGGGGTTTCGACCAGCCCTTCGCTCAGCGCGAAACCCAGCGCATAATCCTCCAGATCGCTGGGGGTCGCCATCATCACCGCATAGCCGATGCCGCCGACCTCGACCGACACCGGCGCCTCGACGGCCATGCTGCGGATCAGCGCCGCATCGCCGGGTTCGGCAAGGCCCAGTCGCCGGACTGGCAGGTCGGTCATGGCGTCGTTCATGCGCGCACCGTAGCGCATCGATCCCCGCTTGTCCCCGCCCGGACGATTGCCATTTCCCTCGCGCGGCCTATCAATCACCGCCATGCAAACCGAAATCCTCGCCGTCCTGCTGGGCCAGGTCCGTCCTTTCCGCGGCGACGACGAACCTAGCGCGATCGGCAAGCTGCCGGTGGCGGACGCGGTCGCCGTCGGCGCAATGGGGCTGGCGGGCGACGAGCAGGCCGATCGCACCGTCCATGGCGGCATCGACAAGGCGATCCACCATTATCCCGCCGACCATTATGCATGGTGGCGCGAACATCTGGGTGCTGTGCCGCTGCTGGGTGCACCCGGCGCGTTCGGCGAGAATATTTCAACGATTGGGCTCGACGAAAGCAACGTCTGCCTCGGCGACCGCTTCCGCCTCGGCACCGCGCTTGTCGAGGTCAGCCAGGCGCGGCAACCATGCTGGAAACTCGACCATCGTTTCCAGGCGAAGGGGGTGATGGCCACGGTGGTGAAAACGCGGCGGACCGGCTGGTATTACCGCGTCCTCGAACCCGGACAGGTCCGCGCCGGCGACACGCTCGACCTCATCGACCGCCCGTGGCCCGACTGGCCGCTCGCGTCGCTGTTCGGCTTGCTGATCGGCGGCGAAGCCAAGGATCGCCCGGCCGACCTCCGCGCGCTGCGCGACGTGCCGGTGCTCGCCGAAACCTGGAAGGTGCGCCGCGCCAAGCTGGCGGAACAGTTCGGCGCCGACCTTTAGAGATTGATGCGCTTCGGCTACTAAACTCGTCATTGCGAGCGAAGCGAAGCAATCCAGGGCGGTGTACGCACACTCTGGATTGCTTCGCTTCGCTCGCAATGACGATTCTGACTGAAGGCATCCTGCTCTAAGGGCGTTCGGACCTGCCGCTGAGCCACGCCGCCAGCTTCGCCACCTCATCCGCGCTGAAATGCAGCCCCAGCTTGCTGCGCCGCCACAATATGTCGTCGGTTGTCCGCGCCCATTCGTGATCGACCAGCCAAGCCGCCTCGGCGGCGCTCAGGCCGTGGGCGATTTCGCCGCCCAGCGCGTCCCAGTCGCCCGCATCGCCCAGCCAGCGGCGCGCGTCGGTGCCATAGGCCTTGACGATGCGATCGGCGGTCGCGGTGGACAGGAACGGATGGGCGAGCTTGATCTCGGCCTTGAGCGCTGCGGCGCCGCTGGTCGGGAAATCGCCGCCCGGCAGCGCCGCCTTCGCGGTCCAGCGCTTCCCCGCCAACGCGGGCACATGATCCACCAATTCGTCGACCGCGGCTTCGGCGACATGGCGATAGCTGGTGATTTTGCCGCCATAGATAGTGAGCAGCGGCGCGCCTTCGGCCAGATCAAGGTCGATGCGATAGCCGCGCGTCGCCGCTTCGGGCCGCCCCGATCCGTCCTCGATCAGCGGCCGCACCCCCGAATAGGTCCACACGACATCGGCGGGGGTGATGGCTTCGCGGAAATACAGGCTGGCGCCTTCGCACAGATAGGCGATTTCGTCGGCGCTCGCGCGCGCCTCACTGGCCGGGCCGTCGTGATCGACGTCGGTTGTGCCGATCAGGGTGAAGTCGCGCTCATAGGGAATCGCAAAGAATATCCGCCCGTCGGGGAGCTGGAAGAAATAGGCATAATCATGCTGGAACAACCGCCGCACGACGATATGCGACCCGCGCACCAGCCGCATCTGATGATCGGGCACGGCGTCGGCGCGCCCCAGCAGGTCGAGCACCGCCGGCCCGGCGGCATTGACGATCGCGCGGCCAGTGAACCGATAACTGTGGCCATTGTCGCCGTTCGCCTCGACCACCCACAGCCCGTCCTCGCAGCGCAGCGTTTCGGCGCGGGTGCGGGTGCGGACCTTGGCGCCATGCTCGGCGGCATCGCGCGCATTGAGCGCCACCAATCGCGCATCGTCGACCCAGCCGTCCGAATATTCGAACCCGCGGGCATATTGGGGCTGCAACGGCTCGCCCGCGACATGGCGCTTGAGGTCGATCGAGCGCGTCGCGGGCAGCTTCTTGCGCCCGCCGATATGGTCATACAGGAACAGCCCGAGTCGCAGCAGCCAGCGCGGGCGCAGCCCCGGCCGGTGCGGCAACACAAAGCGCAGCGGCCAGATGATGTGCGGGGCGATGCCCCACAAGGTTTCGCGCTCCTTCAGCGCCTCGCGCACCAGCCCAAACTCATAATGTTCCAGATAGCGCAGCCCGCCATGGATCAGCTTGGTCGACGCCGACGAGGTGCCTTGCGCCAGGTCGCCGGCCTCGAGCAGCAAGACGCGCGCGCCGCGTCCCGCGGCGTCCCGCGCCACCCCGGCGCCGTTGACGCCGCCGCCGATTACAATGATATCATAGGGGTTGGGGCTGTCGGACATATTCCCCCTATGGCGATTTGGGCGATTTTGCCAAGGGCGCGGCTTACGTATGCGCGTTGCAATCATGCCCCCGCTCCGCCATTTCCCCTGATGGATAGCCAAGGGGATTGTGGTGAGCGTGAAAGTCGAGACACTGGTGCTGTTCGGCGCGACGGGCGACTTGGCGCAGCGCATGCTCTTTCCCTCGCTCTACAACCTCCATCTCGACGGGCTGCTCGCCGACGCGCTGACGATCATCGGGTCGGGGCGCTCGCAGATGGACCGGGCCGCGTTCCACGCGCAGGTGTGCGCGGCGCTGACCGAACATCTCCCCGCCGACCGCGTCGAGCCGGGCAGCGTCGATGCCTTTGTGGCGCGCGTCGATTATTGCGCGATCGATGCCGGGGCGGGCACCGGCTATGATGAATTGGCGGCGCTGCTCGGCGACCGGATGCAGCGGCCGATCGGGGTGTATCTGTCGACCCCGCCGTCGATGTTCGGCCCGATCGCGCTGGGGCTGAGCGCTGCGGGCATCGCGTGCGCCGAATGCCGGATCGCGATGGAAAAACCGATCGGGCACGACCTCGCCTCGTCGCGCGACGTCAATGCCCAGGTCGGCGATGCCTTTGCCGAGGACCGGGTGTTCCGCATCGACCATTATCTCGGCAAGGAAACGGTGCAGAATCTGCTCGCGCTGCGCTTTGCCAATATGTTGTTCGAGCCGTTGTGGAACGCGCAGGCGATTGACCATGTTCAGATCACCGTCGCGGAAACCGTCGGGCTGGAAGGCCGCGTGTCCTATTATGACGGGGTCGGCGCGCTGAAGGATATGGTCCAGAATCATATGCTGCAATTGCTCGCGATCATCGCGATGGAGCCGCCGTCGAGCGTCTCGTCGACCGCGGTGCGCGATGAAAAGGTCAAGCTGCTGCGCTCGCTCCGCCGCATGACCGCCGAGGATGTGAAGGCGCATAGCGTCAAAGGCCAATATAGCAGCGGCGCGGTCAACGGCGGCGCGGTGACGGGCTATGCCGACGAGCTCGGCCAGCCGTCGAACACCGAAACCTTCGTCGCGATCAAGGCGTTCATCGACAATTGGCGCTGGAAGGGCGTGCCCTTTTACCTGCGCACCGGCAAGCGGATGCCCGAACGCAAGTCCGAGGTGCTGATCCAGTTCAAGCCGGTGCCGCACAACATCTTTGCCCGCGTCGGCGCGGGCAAGCTCGACGCCAATATGATGATCATCAACCTCCAGCCCGAGGAAAATATCCGGGTCCGGGTGATGGCCAAGCAGCCGGGGCTCGACCGCGACGGGGTAAAGCTGAAAGAAGTGACGATGGACGTCTCGCTCTCGCACAGCTTTGCCGGCGAGCGGCGGCGCATTGCTTACGAGCGGCTGCTGCTCGACTTCATCGAGGGCGACCAGACGCTGTTCGTCCGCCGCGACGAGGTCGAGGCGCAGTGGCAGTGGATCGATTCGATCCGCGATGCCTGGGCCGAGGTCGATATGGCGCCGCAGAATTACACCGCGGGAAGCTGGGGCCCATCGAGTGCGATCGCACTGATCGAACGCGACGGGGCGAGCTGGCATGACTGAGGCGCTAAATCCCCTCTCCCCTTGCGGGAGAGGGTTGCGCAGACTTGGCAGCTTGCTGCCTAGTCGAAGCTGGATGAGGGGTTGCGGTCCGCAGGACCGCGCGAGCCTCCGGCTCGCAACCCCTCATCCAACTCCGCCTAACGCCTCCGGCGTAAGGCTTCGTATCCTTCTCCCGCAAGGGGAGAAGGGAAGAGATAAGATATGACCACGCTCCACCCCACCATCGCCGCCGTCACCGACCGCATCATCGCGCGCAGCGCCCCGCGCCGCGCCGCTTACCTCGATCTGATGGATCGCCAGCGCGACGCCGGCACCAACCGCGGTAGTCTGTCGTGCGGCAACCTGGCGCACGGCTTTGCCGCGGCGGGCGACGACAAGGCGGTGATCCGCACCGGCGGCGCGATGAACATCGGCATCGTCACCAGCTACAACGACATGCTCTCGGCGCATCAGCCCTATGGCCGCTATCCCGAACAGATCAAATTGTTCGCGCGCGAAGTCGCCGCGACCGCGCAGGTCGCGGGCGGCGTGCCGGCGATGTGCGACGGGGTGACGCAGGGGCAGGCGGGCATGGACCTGTCGCTGTTCAGCCGCGACAATATCGCGCAGGGCACCGTGATCGCATTGAGCCACGCGATGTTCGAGGGTGCGCTGCTGCTCGGCATCTGCGACAAGATCGTCCCCGGCCTGTTGATCGGCGCGCTGCGTTTCGGCCATCTGCCGCAAATCCTGGTCCCCGCCGGGCCGATGCCGTCCGGGCTCGCTAACAAGGAAAAGCAGCGCATCCGCCAGCTCTATGCCGAGGGCAAGGCGAGCCGCGACGAACTGCTCGAGGCGGAGGCGGCGAGCTATCATGGCGCGGGCACCTGCACCTTTTACGGCACCGCGAACAGCAACCAGATGATGATGGAGCTGATGGGGCTGCATATCCCCGGCAGCGCCTTCACCAACCCCGGCACCAAGCTGCGGCAGGAACTCACCCGCGCCGCGACGCACCGGGTGGCCGAAATCGGCTGGGACGGCAGTGATTATCGCCCGCTGTCGCACTGCGTCGACGAGAAAGCGATCGTCAACGCCGCGATCGGCCTGCTCGCGACCGGCGGCTCGACCAACCATGCGATCCACCTGCCCGCGATCGCGCGCGCCGCGGGGATTATCATCGACTGGCAGGATTTTGACGAGCTCAGCCATGCGGTGCCGTTGCTGGCGCGCGTCTATCCGAACGGCGCAGGCGACGTGAACAATTTCCACGCCGCGGGCGGCATCGGCTATGTCGTGCGCGAGTTGCTCGATGCGGGATTGCTGCACGGCGACGTGCTCACCGTCGGCGGCACGATGGCCGATTATGGCAGCGAGCCGGTGCTGGTCGCCGACGCGCTGCAATGGCAGGCTGCCCCCGCGACCAGCCGCGACGACACGATGCTGCGCCCCGTCGCCGCGCCTTTCTCCCCCGACGGCGGCATGCGCCTGCTCGCGGGTAATCTCGGCCGCGCGATCATCAAGACCAGCGCGGTCGCCGAGGATCGCTGGACGATCGAGGCGCCGTGCCGCATTTTCGACAATCAGGACGCGGTGCTGGCGGCGTTCAAGGCGGGCGAACTCGAACAGGACGTCATCGTCGTCGTCCGCTTTCAGGGGCCGCGCGCCAATGGCATGCCCGAACTCCACAAGCTGACCCCGGCGCTCGGTGTGCTGCAAGACCGCGGCTTCCGCGTCGCGCTGCTCACCGACGGCCGCATGTCGGGCGCCAGCGGCAAGGTTCCCGCGGTGATCCATCTGTCGCCCGAAGCGCTGCCGGGCATCGACGGCGTCAGCGGCCCGCTCGCCTATTTGCAGGACGGCGACATCGTTCGCGTCTGCGCGGTGACCGGCGAAGTCGTGGCGCTCGTCGACGACGCCCTGTGGGCCGCCCGCTCACCCGCTGCCGCCCCGCCGCCCGCGCTGGGCGTCGGGCGCGAATTGTTCGCCCTGTTCCGCCATCACGCCGACGAAGCCGAAAAGGGCGGGTCGGCGGTCCTTGCTGCTATGGAGTCCGTCATTTGAGCCAGTCCATCGACCAGATCATGCGCCTCGCCCCCGTCATCCCGGTGATCGTCATCGACCGGGTCGAGGACGCGGTGCCGATGGCCGAGGCGCTCGTCGCGGGCGGGCTGACGGTGCTCGAAGTCACCCTGCGCACCCCCGCCGGGCTCGACGCGATTACCGCGATGAAGGCCGTGAAAGGCGCGGTTGTCGGCGCGGGCACCGTGCTCGATCCCGCGATGCTGGCCGCGGCGATCCATGCCGGCGCCGAGTTCATCGTCTCGCCGGGGCTCACCGACAATCTGGGCAAAGCGGCGGTCGCCAGCGGTATTCCGTTCCTGCCCGGCACCGCCAACGCCGGCGACATCATGCGCGGGATGGATATTGGCCTCGACCGCTTCAAATTCTTCCCCGCCGCGACCAGCGGCGGCATCCCGGCGCTCAAGGCGCTCGCCGGCCCGTTCGGTCAGGCGCGCTTCTGCCCGACCGGCGGCATCAGCCTCGCGACCGCGCCCGACTGGCTCGCGCTCGAAGCCGTGCTCTGCGTCGGCGGCAGCTGGGTCGTCCCGTCGGGGCCGCTCGACCCGGCGCGGATCGAGGCGCTGGCAAGCGAAGCGGCAGCGCTCAAAGCCTGATCGTCATCCCAGCGAAAGCAGGGATCGCTGTCGGTCTTTTCCTTCGTCGCTGCGTAAACCGCCAGCGGTCCCAGCTTTCGCCGGGACGACGAATGGGCGCATTGATTAACCCCATTTTACCTGTCATCGTGCAGGGATAAGGCGGAATATAACCGTTGGTGGGGAGACAGGCGTGCCAAGACCGCAGCCGCATCTGGAAGAAGTGCTCGCGTCCGAACCCGGATCGCATATCGCCGCCCTGTTCGATTTCGACGGCACGATCATCTCGGGCTATTCGGCGACCGCGATGCTGCGCGAGAAGTTCCAGCGCCGCGAAATGTCGATGGAGGAAATCGCCGAGACCGCGCAGGTCATCGCGCAGCACAGCCTCGGCACCATCGGCTTTTCCGGCCTGATGTCGGGCGCCGCGAAATTCATGAAGGGCGTCGAGGAAGATAGCTTCACCCAATTCGGCGAGGAGCTCTACAAAAAGCATATCGCGCGGAAAATCTATCCCGAAACCCGCGCGATCATCGAGGCGCATCAGGCGAAGGGCCACCGCGTCGCTATCATCTCGTCGGCGACGATCTACCAGATCGAACCGACCGCGCGCGATCTCGGCATCACCGACATCAAATGCTCGGCCTATGAGATCGAGGATGGGGTGTTCACCGGCGACATCATCCGCCCGCTGTGTTTCGGCGAGGGCAAGGTGCTGGCGGCTGAGGAACTCGCCGCCGACTATGGCCTGGACCTCGACCAGAGCTTTTTCTATTCGGACAGCGACGACGATATCGAACTTTTGGAGCGCGTCGGCAAACCGCGGCCGCTCAACCCGAACCTGAAATTGAAAGCGATCGCCGAGGAAAATGGCTGGCCGGTGCAACGCTTCGGCAGCCGCGGCACGCCGTCGTGGGTCGATTACACCCGCACCATCTACGCCACCGGCTCGCTCGTCGGCGCCTTTGCCGCGGGGCTGCCGATCTGGGCGCTCACCCGCTCGCAGCGCGAGGCGGCGAATTTCTCGATCGGGCTGTTCGGCGATTTCGCGACCGCGATCACCGGGGTCGAGCTTGAGGTCGAGGACGAGAAGAACCTGTGGTCGTCGCGCCCGTGCGTTTTCATCTTCAACCATCAGAGCAAGGCGGACGTGATGATCCTCGCCAAGCTCATCCGCCGCGACATGGGCGGGGTGGGCAAGAAAGAGATCAAGAATATCCCCATCCTGGGGAAACTGATGGAATGGGGCGGCACGGTCTTCGTCGACCGCGCCGACGGCAAGAGCGCGATCAAGGCGATGGAGCCGCTGGTCGATGCGATCAAGATCGAGGGCAAATCAATCTGCATCTCGCCCGAAGGCACGCGCAGCCTGACCCCGAAGCTCGAACCGTTCAAGAAGGGCGCATTCCACTTGGCGATGCAGGCCGGGGTGCCGATCGTCCCGATCGTCATTCATAACGCCACCGACGTCGCGCCGAAGAATGAGTTTGTCATGCGCCCCGCGACGGTGCGCGTTACCGTGTTGCCGCCCGTCGATACGTCGGGGTGGACGCCGCGGACGATCAACAATCATGTGCGCGACGTCCGCAACATGTTCCTGCGCACGCTGGGCCAGCCCGAGGAAAGCGTCGCGGAATCGGTGGCGAAGGAACCTGCTGCGGAGGCCAAACCTGAAAAGGCACCTAAGAGGACGCCTGCGAAGCCTGCCACCAAAACGAAGCCGCCTGCCAAGAAGACGGCCCCGAAGAAAAAGGCGGTCGGCAAAGCCTCCAAGCCATGACCGCCCATTGCTTCCCCGTTCGTGTCGAGCGAAGTCGAGACACCCGGCAGGACAGCGCCATACCGATGGGCATCTCGACTTCGCTCGATGCGAACGGAATTAGGGAATATGCTCCCTATCTTTTCTACGCGGCGGAGCGGTTTTAGCGCATGGCCGACGGATCGCCCCGCACCCCGATCGCAACGGAGGACGCGGCCGACCGGCTCTATATCATCGACGCGCGGGGCGGGGTCGAGCGCCAGCTGTTGCTCGACTGGGTCCACGCCACCGCTGGCGATCAAGACCCCCAATGGGCCAGCCTCGCGATCGAGGATGACGATCACGCCCTCCCGCTCGAAACCCTCCGCGCCCGACTCGACGGACCGCCGTCGCGGCAGGTGGTGCCGCTGCGCGTCGCGTGGCGCATCCCGGGGTTCGATCGCGACCGCGCGCTCAAATTCCGCCACATATTGTTCGGCGACCCGCGCCATCCGGGCTCGCTGCGCGCGCGGCTGATCCTGCTGCGCGATCGGCGCCGGGCGCAGATATTGGTCGGCGAGGCAGCGACGCTCGACGCATTGCGCGACCGTTTCGCGGCGCAGACCGGCGGCGGCGACGCGGCTGGCGCCGACAGCGCCGAGTTTGCCGGTTTCGTCGCGCGGCAGGCGGGGCTGGCGCTCGACGTCGCCGAACGCGGCATCCGCGGCACCCGTTACAAGGTGCCGCGCTTCGTCGCCGATGGCCTGCGCACCAGTCCCAAATTCCGCGCCGCGCTCGCCGAATTGTCCGAGGCGACGGGCCGCCCGGTCGCCGACCTGTTCCGCGAAGCGCGGCCGTTGATGAAAGAGGTCATCGCGCGGCCCAGCGCGCTGTTCCTCGACCTGCGCGCCCGGCTCGATCGCATGATGTTCGGTGGCTATGCGCCCGAGATGGAGGTCGACGCTGCCGAGCTGGCGCGGCTGCGCGCCATCCTGCGCGAACATCCGACCGCGATCCTGTTCACCCACAAAACCTATATCGACGGCGCGACGCCCAGCCGCCTGACCTATGAAAACGACATGCCGATGCTGCACAGCTTCGGCGGCGCCAATCTCGACTTCGCGGTGATGGGCGAATTTTTCCGCCGTTCGGGAATGATCTTCATCCGCCGCAGCTTTCAGGACCAGCCGGTCTATAAGCTGGTGCTGCGCCATTATATCGCCTGGCTGCTCGCCAAGCGTTTCCCCTTGAGCTGGGCGTTCGAGGGGACGCGCTCGCGGCTCGGCAAGCTGATGCCGCCCAAATATGGGCTGATGAAATATGTCCTCGACGCCGCCCACGCCACGGGAACGCGCGGGGTGCATTTCGTCCCCTTCGTCACCAGCTTCGACCTGATCCGCGATGTCGAGGAATATGCCGCCGAACAGACCGGGCGCAACAAAAAGCCCGAGAGCCTGGCGTGGTTCCTCGGCTATATGAAAAGTCTGAAGGAACCGTCGGGGCGCATCCGGCTCGACATCGGCAATCCGGTGGTGATCGACACCGCCCCCGGCGCCGACGACAAACGCGCGCTCGAGCGGATCGCCTTCGCCGTCGCGGTCGAGGCGAACCGGGTGACGCCGCTGACGGTCACCTCGGTGATGTGCCTGATCCTGCTCGGCATGGCGCCGCGCGGCGCCA
>CAZCUW010000055.1:0-20104 GCA_964502035.1 uncultured Sphingopyxis sp.
AACGGTCAGAAACCCTCTTGCATCACGGGCGGCAACCACAGAAGTCCTGACCCTAAGCCAGCAAGCTGGCAAGTCTCGCCGCCCTCCCCTGAAGGAGAGGGTGTAACTATGATTAGATCACGTCCATATTGTAACAATGCCAGCTGAAGATCGCGGCGGCGCCGCGGTGGGGGCGCCAGGGTTCGGCGAGTTCGCGCGCCGCCTTTTCGCTGGGGCGCGCGCCCAATTGGAGGATGCGGCCGACGGCTTCCTGCACCGCGAGGTCGCCCGCTGGCCAGATGTCGGGGCGTCCTTCGGCAAACAACAGGTAGATTTCCGCCGACCAGCGGCCGATGCCCTTGACCTTGGTGAGCAGCGCGATCGCTTCCTCGTCGTCGGCGGGCAGGGCGTCGAATTTGAGCTCGCCGTCGAGGATCAACTGCGCCAGGCTCTTGGCATAGCCCTGTTTCTGGCCCGACAGGCCGCAGGCACGCAGCGTATCGAAATCTGCCGCCGCAACGATTTCGGCGGGGCAGCCGGTGCCAAATTGCGCCTCCAGCTTGTTCCAGATCGACGTGGCGGCGGCGACGCTGACCTGTTGGCCGACGATCGTGCGGAGCAGGGTGGTATAGCCCGGCGCCCGGATGCGCGGTTCGGGGTAGCCTGCGTTGCCGAGCGCCCGCGCGAAATTCGCATCATGCGCCGCCAGCGCATCGATTCCGGCGTTCAGCTGCTCCTGCGTCAGGCCCATATCATATTCCCCTTTTGTTCCTTTGGCTGTCACTAGCAGTGCTTGATTTGCCGCGCAACGCGCGACATAGCGCCAGCGACAGAGAAGATATGGGGACTAGCATGGCCAAGCTGATTGTCGTGACGCGTGACGGAACCGAACATGAGATCGAAGGCGACACCAGCCTGACGGTGATGGAAAATATCCGCGACGCCGGGTTCGACGAACTGCTGGCGCTGTGTGGCGGGTGCTGTTCGTGCGCGACCTGCCATGTTCATGTCGAGGCTGGCGCGGCGGATCAGCTGCCCGCGATGAGCGAGGACGAGAACGACCTGCTCGATTCGACGACTGATCGCGATGAAGGTTCGCGTTTGTCCTGCCAGCTGCCGTTCAGCGAAGCACTGGATGGGTTGAAGGTGCGGATCGCGGCGGAGGACTGATCCGCTAGATCAGGCCGATTCCCCGAGCGGAGACGAGGGGCTCGTGCGAGCGAAGCGAGAACGCCACCGGCCTCGACTGCGCTCGGCATGGCCCCTCGTCTTCGCTCGGGGATGCGGAATTTAAGTCAGCCCTTGCCCGCCGTCGCCACCGCATAGAGCGCGACCGCCGCGGCGTTCGAGATATTCAGGCTTTCCATGCGCGGCGAGATCGGCAGTTTGGCCAGCACGTCGCAATGTTCCATGACATTGTGGCGCATGCCGTCGCCTTCGGAGCCGAGCACCAACGCGACCTTGCTGCCGTCGAGGGTCGAGCCAAGCGTCGTGTCGGTGTCGCCCATCAGGCCGATGCGCCAATATTGCGCTTCGGCGATTTCCTCCAGCGCGCGCGACAGGTTGACCACCCGGACCCACGGCACGATTTCGAGCGCGCCCGAGGCCGAGCGCGCGATGACGCCGCTTTCGGGGGGGCTGTGGCGGTCCTGCGTGATGATCGCGGCGGCGTCGAAGGCCGCGGCCGAGCGCAGCACCGCACCGATATTGTGCGGGTCGGTGACCTGGTCGAGGATGATCAGCGGCCGCTTGCTGTCGGCGTCGGATTCCTCCTGCAACAAATCGCCCAGATAAATACCCTCGAGCGGGTCAACCTCGATCACCAGCCCCTGGTGCGGCGCGTCGCGCGCCACGAGTCGCGCAAGGTCGGTGACTTCGGCGTAAGAGATGGGGACGACCGGGGGCAGATCGAGCTGCCCCAGCGCTTCGCGGGTGCCCCAGATGCGCTTGACGGTGCGTTCGGGGTTGGCGAGCGCGGCCAGCACGGCGTGGCGCCCCCAGAAGCGGGTGGCCTGGCCACGCGGGTTTTGACCGGCGGGGCGACGATGACGGGAAATTTGACGCATAGCGGAGCGCCTTTCCCACGACTGCCATTGACAGGCAAGCATCGTTTCGCCATTGGACCGCTTCCCAAAGCGGACCCCATGGACAGGTGGCCGAGTGGTTAAAGGCAGCAGACTGTAAATCTGCCCGGGTTTCCGTACGCTGGTTCGAATCCAGCCCTGTCCACCACCGCCCCGAGGGGCGCGCCGCCTCGGCCCCCAACGGCGCTATTTCTTCTCCACCAGTTCGCGCAGCAGGAAGGCGTGGAGCATCGCGGCGCGGACCGCGTCTTCGGCATGGTCGGCGCCGACCGAATGGCCGCCCTCCAGATATTCGTGATAATAGACGCTGTTGCCCAGTTCCTTGAGCCGCGCCGCATATTTGCGGGCGTGGCCGGGGTGAACGCGGTCGTCCTTGGTCGACAGATAGAGGAAGATCGGCGGATAGGTCACGCCCTTGCGGATGTGGTGATAGGGCGAATATTTCGACAGGAAGGCCCAATCCGCGGGCACGTCGGGATCGCCATATTCGGCGACCCAGGACGCCCCGGCGAGCATCTTGTCATAGCGCCACATATCCTTGATCGGCGAGCCCGAGATCACCGCGCCATAGAGGTCGGGGCGCTGCGTCATCGCTGCGCCGACGAGCACGCCGCCGTTCGAGCGGCCCGAAATCGCGATCTTGCCCTTGGCGCTGACCCCGGTCGCGACGAGGTCTTCGGCGACCGCGTGCAGGTCGTCGAAGCTATTCTGGCGTTTTTCGCGCACCGCCGCCTGATGCCAGGCGGGGCCATATTCGCCGCCGCCGCGGATATTGGCGAGGACATAGGCATTGCCATCCTCGACCCAGAACAGCCCGAGCGGACCGGCGCGGTAGGGCTGTCCGGTCAGATAGCCCGGCGTCTGCGCGGCGCGGAAACCGCCATAGGCGTGGACGAGCGCCGGGACGGGGCCGGTCGCGCCCGCCTTGCGGGCGAGGAAATAGGGAATTTTTGTGCCGTCCTTCGACGTCGCGAAGCGTTTTTCGACGCGCATATCGCTGGCGTCGAAGGTCGCGGGCAGCGTTTGCACCGACTGCGGCGGCTTGTCCTGGGACACGGCATAGAGGGTCGGCGGCATCAGCATCGTCTCGGCGGTCGCCAGCAGCATGTCGCGCTTGCCGATCGTCCCCGCGATGCCGACGGTGGCGTTGGCGGCCAGCGGCACGTCCTTCTGCGTCCATTGGCCCTTCGCCGGGTCGCGGCGGAGCGCGAACAATTTGCCCTCGACATCGTCGAGCGCCTTGACCCACAGGATGGTGTCGGTGGCGGCGACATTTTCGATCGCCTGCGCTTTGGTTGGCGTCATCGCGGTGACGATCGGCACCTTACGGTCGGCCGCCATGTCGGCGAGCGACAGCGAGACGAGCGAGCCCGCGGGGATGTTCGCCCAATCGCTGTTGAGGAAGATGATCAACTGGCCGTCGATGACGTCGCGCACGCTGGCGGTGTCGGGGACGATCGTCGAGATGTACCGCGCGGCGTCGCTGCTGCGCAGCTTGATGTCGGCGGTGTAAAAGGTCTTGCCGCGGCTGATCATCGGCCAGCGTTTGTAGCCGTCGGTGAAGGCAAAGACGCTCATGCCGACGTCTTCGGCCTCGCCCTCGGCCAAGGTTTCGGCGGCGGCCAGCGGCGTGCCGCGTTTCCAGCGTTTGACGATGCGCGGATAGCCCGACGCGGTCATGCTACCCGCGCCATAATCGGTGGCGACGAGCAGGGTGTCGGCATCCTCCCACGTCACGCTGCTCTTGGCCTGCGGCACGGTGAAGCCATCGGTGACGAAGGTCCGGGTCGTGCGGTCCCATTCGCGCACGATGTCCGAATCGGTGCCGCCGGGGCTGAGCGAGACGAGGCAGCGCGTGTAAGTAGGCGCGAGGCAGTCGGCGCCGTGCCACACCCAGCTCTGCTTTTCCGCCTTGCCCAGCGCGTCGACGTCGATCAGCGTCGTCCACACCGGCTTGCCCGCGAGATACGCATCGAGCGGGCTTTGCCGCCACAGTCCGCGCGGGTTGGCGGCATCGCGCCAGAAGTTGGTGATGGTGTCGCCCATGACGTCGCCGGGCATCGCGATCTGGCGGTCGTCGTCGAGGATGGCGCGGGCGCGCTGGCGGTCGGCCTCGAACCCCGGACGGCCGGTGATCAGCGTGTCGGTTGCGGCATTTTCGCGCGCGACCCAATCGAGCGCCTTTTTACCCTCGATATCTTCCAGCCACAGATAGGGATCGGTTTCTTGCGCGGCGGCAACGGCGCTGAACGAACAGCTGAGGGCAAGCGCGGCAAGGCTGGCGCGGATCATTCGGACATCTCCCTTGGGGTGTGGTGGCGCTGTGCTAGCAGCATTACACACCGCAAGGGAAGCAGCGAGCCAACCCCTCCATCCGTCCGTGTCGAGCGAAGTCGAGACACCCATCGGAGCCGCGTAAGGTCGAGGGGCATCTCGACTTCGGCGTTTCGCCGAAGTTTATCCTGAGCGCCTGCCAAGGCAGTCGAAGGGCTCGATGCCAACGGAGTTCGGCGATTATTGATCGATGATGATCGTGCCCGGGTGATGCTTGTCGAGATGCTTTTTTATGATCTTGAGATTGCGCGTGTTCGAGCGGAAGAACAGGTCGAAGGCGTCGCCGACCAGCGGCACCGCGCCGAGCGCGGTGTCGACCCCCAGATTGCCGACCATCCGCCAGATTTTCCATTTCGGCATGCCGAGGTTGCGCGCTTCCCAGATCAGATAGGCGCCCATCGTCGCGGCGATGATGTCGCCGACCACCGGGACCAGGCCGACGATCGCGTCGAGCCCGACCGGGCGGTTGATGCCGGGAATGACGAAACTGCGTTCGAGCAGGATTTCCAGCGTCTCGACCCGCTTGCGCAGCGCCGCCGGATCGTTGCGGTTCTGGATCAGCGCGTCGAAAATGGCGTCGGGATTGGGCGGCGAGGGAGCCATGGGCGTGCTTTCATAAAGCGCCACGATCGGCGCCGTCATTTTAATTGGGAGCGGCGATCACGTGATTCAATGGGTGCTGCGCGCGGGGGTTGGGACGCAGGCCGGTCAGCCGCTGCGCCGCGACCGACCAGCGCAGCGGGGTGGCGAGCGGGATGAAGGGGGTGTAGCGGGTCAGCGCCACTTCGGCTTCGGTGATCTGCGCGGCGCGCTGGCCGACGTCGATGTTGCGCATCGCCTGATCGATCAATTCCTGTGCTTCGCGATTACACAGCGTGTCGCGCCGGCACGACAGGCGGCGCAGCGCCCACAGCGCGTCATCATTGGGGGCGACCTCGTCGATCAGGCGCAGGTCGGCGGTGGAGGCCATGGCGACACGGCGGCTGGGGACGCCGATCGCGGCGAAATCGGCCGCGACATAAGCGAAAAGGATGCGGCCCCCCGGCGAATCGGGAACGGCAATGCGCAGCGGTTCGATGTCGCGTCCGGCGGCGCGCCACGCATCGACAACGCGCTTTGCCTGCGCCTGCCGCGACGCATCGTCGTAATCGGCCCATGCCGGACGCAGCGGCGTCGGACCGCTGTCGCGGGTGTGGACCGCGGGCCGCAGCGTCAGTTGCGGTTGCCATTCCTCCAGCCCGAACGCTTCGACCAGCCGCTCGCGCCGGATGGCGCGCATCAGCGCGTCGCGATTGGCGTCGGTGGCCAGAAAGCCTTCGGCGCGGACGAACGACAGGCCGAACAGCCCGGGGGCGGGATCGACGACCAGCCGCGATCGGCCGATGTTCGACGCGGCGAAATAGGGCAGGGTGGAAAAGCGGCCGCCGATGACCGCGTCGGCATAGCCATTTTTGAAGCGGGCCAGCGCGCCGGCGGGCGAGGTGCCGGTGAGTTCGATCGACGCGGCGGGGTCGTTGGCGGCGGCTTCGGCGGCCTCGGGATCCTCGGCGAGCGGATCGGGAACGGGCGAGAGCAGGATGGCACGGCCGATCTTGCGCGCCCGCATCGGTCCCCAGCCCATGCCCTTGTTGACGATCGCCATCGACGGCTGCGCCAGCAATTCGAGGATCGCAGGCTGCGGCACCGACAGGCGGATTTCGATGACGGTGTCGGTCATCGCCCGGATCGTTTCGATCTCGGGAAAATCATTTTTGAGGATATGGCGGCTGGCGGGCGCGATATAACTGCGCAGGATCGCCGCGACGTCCTGCGCTGTCACCTTGCGGCCGTTCGTCCATTTCGCTTCACGCAGGCGGAAAATATAGCTGCGCCCATCGGTAGTGACGGTCCAGCGATCGGCGAGGCCGGTGTCGATCTGGCCCTCGCCATCATAGCTGACCAGCCCTTGCGCGGTCGCGTCGAGCAGCGCGGCATTGGTCGCCGACAATTCGCCGCGCAGCGGATTCGCGGCCGAATTGATCGCGCCCATCGCCGCCACCCGGACCGGTCCGCGCTCGCCGAACAAGCCGCAGCTGGACATCGTGAGCGCGGCGGTGGCCGCTAGGATCAGTGCGGTTGGGGGACGAACGAAACGCATTACATCGCACTCTAGGACGACCGCGAGTGCAAGGCCATGCCCTATCGTGCCGGGCGGGCGGCTATCGAAGTGTGGATACCGTGAGGATGAGTTACGAAACTGAGGTGAGACGCTAAAACTGTCTCTCTTGGGCCTCAACTTTCTGGCACTTTCCAACGAAAGTTCCACTCTTACCGGCAATGGAAATTGTGCCTGTCATCCGGTCAATATGCACCTTTGGCCGGTTCATAAAGTTGATTGCGGCTTTGGCCTCGATCGTCCGGTCGGACATCTCGATGTCACGTAAATCGAACCATCCGTCTTCGCCACCACGGAGCAGTGGAAGAACAACGCGCGGAAGACGTATCTTGCCCGCGCTACCATTCAATTCAACGTCTACCTGATCGGTGTAGCCTTGCGCGCGTGTTCCGGTGATGGTGCCGCTTGTAGTTCCGTTGTATTGACCTCTGCCGTAGTCATATGATCCTGACTGCGATCCGCTGACGGTGGCACTATCTGGCTTAATTGCCGTACCACCGCCCATGCAGACCAAAAGTATTGCCGCTGCTGTCGCCACCATATGATCCCCTTTACGTCAATTTTATATCATGATGGTCCATCATCATCCATCCATGTGCTCGGATGGGCTAAGTCTTTGAGAAGACTGCAAGTGATGTGAATATATGTCGTAAATTGTTTGTGTTAGTATGAACCGAAAAAATTCGTCTGGTGCGGACGCCGGGACTTGAACCCGGATATCCAGAGGATGGCAGATTTTAAGTCTGCTGCGTCTACCGATTTCGCCACGTCCGCACAGGCGGTGCCGATCAAGCCGATGGGCCAGGGGAGGTCAAGCGATGTTTGCCGCTTCACCCGGCGAGGCGGCTCGGCTAGACGGCGGGGCATGACAGCAGTTCTTGAAATTTCCGGCCTCGGCAAAACCTATAAAAGCGGCCACATCGCCCTCCGCGATGTCGATCTGAGCATCAACAAGGGGGAGATTTTCGCACTGCTCGGCCCGAACGGCGCGGGCAAGACGACGCTGATCAGCATCGTGTGCGGGATCGTGACCGCCAGCGCGGGGACGGTGACCGTCGCGGGGCATGATCATGCGCGTCACTATCGCGCCGCGCGGTCGATCATCGGGCTGGTACCGCAGGAATTGCACACCGATGCGTTCGAGACGGTGCTGGCGACGGTGAGTTTTTCGCGCGGGCTGTTCGGCAAGCCGCGCGATGCGGCGTTCATCGAACAATTGCTGCGCGACCTGTCGCTGTGGGACAAGCGCGATGCCAAGATCATGGAACTGTCGGGGGGCATGAAGCGCCGCGTGATGATCGCCAAGGCGCTGAGCCACGAGCCCGAAATCCTGTTCCTCGACGAGCCGACCGCCGGGGTCGATGTCGAACTGCGCCGCGACATGTGGCAGATGGTGCACGGCCTGCGCGAACGCGGGGTGACGATCATCCTGACCACCCATTATATCGAGGAGGCCGAGGAAATGGCCGACCGCGTCGGGGTGATTACCGGCGGGCGGTTGATCCTGGTCGAGGAAAAGCACGCGCTGATCAAGAAACTGGGGCGCAAGACGCTGACCCTCAACCTGGCCGAGCCTTTGCAGGCGGTGCCCGCGGCGCTGGCCGACTGGACGCTTGAACTGGCCGGCGACGGGCATGAGCTGGTTTATGAATTCGACAGCCAGGCCGAAGCGACCGGGGTGCCATCGCTGTTGCGGCGGATGAGCGACATCGGGGTCGGTTTCAAGGATCTGCATACCAAGCAAAGCTCGCTCGAGGATATTTTCGTCGGGCTGGTCCACGAAACCAAGGGAGTCGCCGCATGACCGCGAACTGGCGCGGCGTGCGCGCAATCTATGCCTTTGAACTGGCGCGCTTTCGGCGCACCGTGTGGACCAGCCTGGCGCTGCCGGTGATCACCACGGCGCTCTATTTCGTGGTCTTTGGATCGGCGATCGGCAGCCGCATGAGCGAGGTCGGCAGCGTGCCCTATGGCGCGTTCATCGTTCCCGGGCTGATGATGCTGACGATGTTCACCGAAAGCATCAGCAATGCCTCGTTCGGCATCTATATGCCGAAATGGACGGGGACGATTTACGAGATGCTGTCGGCGCCATTGTCGCCCCTGGAGACGGTGATCGCCTATGTCGGCGCGGCGGCGACCAAGTCGGTGATCATCGGGGCGATCATCTTTGCGACCGCGCATCTGTTCGTCGACGTCCTGGTTGCGCATCCGCTGTTGATGGTCGGCTTCATGCTGTTGATGGCGATCACCTTCTGCCTGTTCGGGTTTATCATCGGCATCTGGGCGCAGAGTTTCGAGCAGTTGCAGGTGATCCCGCTCTTGATCGTCTATCCGCTGACCTTTCTCGGCGGCGCCTTTTATTCGCTCGACATGCTGCCCGCGGCGTGGCGCACGGTGACCCTGTTCAACCCTGTCGTCTATTTGATCAGCGGCTTTCGCTGGACCTTCTTTGGCCAAGGGGACGTCGGGATCGGGGTGAGCATGGGCGCGGTCGCGCTGTTCCTGGCGCTGTGCCTGGCGGTGATTTTCTGGATGTTCCGCACCGGCTATCGGCTCAAGAATTGACCGCCATCGCGGGCATGGCGATGCAGCGTCCGCTGCCGCTCCAAGTGCAACAGCGTGACCCGATTGACGACAGCCGGAAGCACCGCGGCCGCCATGGCGGCGCGCGGCGTCTCGATAATGTCGGAATTTTCGGACTGAAACGGACGCAAACTTAACGCCGACGATCGGGTCGACGTGGTTACGGTTGGTAACGTCAGTCGTTCAGACGCTCGCGCATTTCCTTGCCGGGTTTGAAATAGGGCACATTTTTCGCCTTCACATCGACCGAGGCGCCGGTGCGCGGGTTGCGGCCGGTGCGCGATTCGCGCGAACGGGTCGAGAACGCCCCGAACCCGCGCAGCTCGACGCGGCCCCCCGCCGCAAGCTGGTCGACGATGGAATCAAAAAACGTATCCACGATGCGTTCGACTTCATCGACGCGCAAATCGCTGTTTTCGCTCGCGATCTTTTGAACCAGTTCTGACCGGATCATTGGCTTCCCCTATTATAAATCACGCATTTCCCGCCGAGGCAGGCAACCGGTCGTTGCCGGTCCATTCTTTGCGCGAGACCCCTCCCAACGCGCGCCGAAGGTATCATGAATCACTGTCTGGTCAAAATATATCACTGAAAGAAAAAGGCCCGCAGAGGGACACTCTGCGGGCCTTTTCGTTCGTTTCGCTATGCAAGTTTGAAATTAATCTTTCTTGCCGGCTTTCAAGGCTTCGCCAAGGATGTCGCCAAGCGAGGCGCCCGAGTCTGACGAGCCATACTGGGCCACAGCCTGCTTCTCTTCGGCGATCTGCATCGCCTTGACCGAGAAGTTCGGCTTTTTCGAGCGGTCGAAGCCGATGACCATTGCATCGAACTTCTGACCGACCTGGTAACGTTCGGCGCGCTGTTCGTCGCGGTCGCGGCCAAGGTCGGCGCGCTTGATGAAGCCGGTCGCGCCATCGTCGCCAGCCTGGACTTCGAGGCCGTTGTCGCGAACTTCGAGGACGGTGACGGTGACGACGTCGTTCTTCTTCACCGAGCCAGCAGCAGCGGTACCGCCGCCAACGGCCGGAGCACCCTTTTCAAGCTGCTTGATGCCGAGGCTGATGCGTTCCTTTTCGACATCGACGTCGAGCACGACGACCTGGACGGCCTCGCCCTTGCGGTGGAGGTGCAGCGCTTCTTCGCCCGAGATGCCCCAGGCGATGTCCGACATGTGAACCATGCCGTCGACGTCGCCGGGCAGGCCAACGAACAGACCGAATTCGGTCGCGTTCTTGACTTCGCCTTCGACGACCGAGCCGACCGGATGGTCATCGGCAAACGCGCCCCAGGGATTCGACTGAGCCTGCTTGAGGCCCAGCGAGATGCGGCGCTTGTCGCTGTCGACTTCGAGGACGATGACGTCGACCTCCTGGCTGGTCGAAACGATCTTGCCGGGGTGGACGTTCTTCTTGACCCACGACATTTCGCTGACGTGGACCAGGCCTTCGATGCCGGCTTCGAGTTCGACGAACGCGCCGTAATCGGTGATGTTCGTGACCACACCCGACAGCTTGGCGCCGACCGGATATTTGGCGGCAACGCCTTCCCACGGATCGCTTTCAAGCTGCTTCATGCCCAGGCTGATGCGCTGGGTGTCGCGGTTGATGCGGATGATCTGGACGCGGACGGTGTCACCGATGTTGATGACTTCGCTCGGGTGGTTGACGCGCTTGTAGCTCATGTCGGTGACATGGAGCAGGCCGTCGATGCCGCCGAGATCAACGAACGCACCATAATCGGTGATGTTCTTGACAGCGCCTTCGATGATCTGGCCCTCTTCGAGGTTCAGGATCAGGCCCGAGCGCTGTTCGGCGCGCGTTTCTTCGAGGATGGCGCGGCGCGACACGACGATGTTGCCGCGGCGGCGATCCATCTTGAGGATCTGGAACGGCTGCGGCAGATCCATCAGCGGGCCGACATCGCGCACCGGGCGGATATCGACCTGCGAGCCGGGCAGGAATGCCACGGCGCCGCCGAGGTCGACGGTGAAGCCGCCCTTGACGCGGCCAAAGATGACGCCTTCGACGCGGGCTTCCTTGTTGAATTCTTCTTCCAAGCGATCCCAGGCGGCTTCGCGGCGAGCGCGATCGCGCGACAGCATGGTTTCGCCATTGGCGTTTTCGACGCGGTCGACATAGACTTCGACTTCGTCACCGACGTTGATGTCGGCTTTCTGGCCCGGCATCGCGAATTCGCGCAGCGGCACGCGGCCTTCGCTCTTCAGGCCGATGTCGATCACTGCCAGGTCGTTTTCGATCGCGGTCACGGTGCCCTTGACGACGCGGCCTTCAAAGCCGCCGTCGGCACCACCAAGCGATTCATCGAGCATCGCGGCGAAATCGTCGCGCGTCGGGAAAGCCGTAGTGGCCATAGAGTGTGTTTCCTTACTTCATTTGTTCCGGCCAAGCGGTTGGTTCCGCTGGTCTTGATGGCCGATATGTCCCGCGCGCCGGATGCGATGCAGGACATCCCCCCGGCGGCCGGCGGGACGAGGAACGGGCAAAGCAAAAAGGGCGCGGCGGGTGCATCCCGTCACGCCCGACGCTCACATGGAGCGGCGGCTCAACCGTGCCTCAACCAGCGCAATCGCCCGTTGGACGGCGCCGCCTATAGTCAAATCGCCGGTATCGAGCAAGTCCGCATCTTGGGCACGCAGCAGCGGCGCGTCGGCGCGGCCGGTGTCGCGCGCGTCGCGGGCGTGGATGTCGGCGAGCACGACGTCGTAGCCGACCTCGACGCCGCGCGACACCAGCTCGGCGTGGCGGCGGCGGGCGCGCTCTTCGGCGCTCGCGGTGACGAACAGCTTGGCATCGGCGTGCGGCGCGATGACGGTGCCGATGTCGCGCCCGTCGAGCACCGCGCCGCCGGGCTGATTGGCGAAGTCGAGCTGGCGCTGGAACAGCGCGGCGCGCACCTGCGGATGCACCGACACGCGGCTGGCCAGCCCGCCGGTCGTTTCATAGCGCAGCGCCGGGTCGTCGAGCAAACTGGCCGGGAAGTCGCAGGCGGCGAGCGCGTCGGCGGCCTTGTCGGCGTCGCCATGATTAAGCTGGGTCTGATAACCGACGGCGCGATAGAGCAGCCCGGTGTCGAGCACCGGCAGGGCGAAATGCTCGGCGAGCGCCTTGGCAATCGTGCCCTTGCCCGACGCGGTGGGGCCGTCGACGGCGATGATCATGCCTGAAGCCTCGCCAGCAACGCCTCGAAATTGGGGAAGCTCGTTGCCACCGGCGCGATGTCGTCGATCGTCACCGGCGCCTTGCTGGCGAGCCCCGCGACCGCAAAGCTCATGCAGATGCGGTGGTCGAGGTGGCCGACGATGGTGGCGCCGCCGGGCAGCGGGTCGCCGCCGGTGCCGTCGATGATCAGCCCGTCCTCGCTTTCGGTGACGCGCGCGCCGATGGCTTTGAGCCCGGTTGCCATCACCGCGAGCCGGTCGCTTTCCTTGACGCGCAGTTCGTCGAGGCCGGTGGTCGTCGTCCGCCCCTGTGCCAACGCCGCGGCGACGAACAGGATCGGGAATTCATCGATCATGCTGGGCGCGACGGCGGGATCGACCGCGATGCCGGTCAGTGCACTGTGGCGGACGCGCAGGTCCGCGACCGGCTCGCCGCCGACGTCGCGCGGGTCGATCGCTTCGATGGCGCCGCCCATCTGGCGCAGCACGTCGATCAGCCCGGCGCGGGTCGGGTTCACCCCGACATTGGTGATGGTGACGTCCGAACCGGGGACGAGCAGCGCCGCGACGATGAAGAACGCCGCCGACGACGGATCGCCGGGAACGACGATGGTCTGCGGCTTCAACTCGGCCTCGCCAACAATGCGGATATGACGGGTCCCGTCGCTATCGGTTTCGATGGTCAGGTCGGCGCCGAAGCCGCGCAGCATCCGCTCACTATGGTCGCGGGTCGGCACGGGTTCGATGACTTCGGTGATGCCGGCGGTGTTGAGCCCGGCGAGCAGCACCGCGCTTTTCACCTGCGCCGAGGCGACGGGCAGGCGGTAGGCGAGGGGAATGGCGGGGGCGAGGCCGCGCACCATCAGCGGCAGGCGGCCACCCGGTGACGATGTGATGTCAGCGCCTATGTGTGTCAGCGGATCGATGACGCGGCCCATCGGCCGGCCCGACAGGCTGGCGTCGCCCACAAAAGTGGCGGTGATCGGGTGGCTGGCGACCAGCCCCATCAACAGCCGGGTCGAGGTGCCGCTGTTGCCCATGTCGAGCGCTTCGCGCGGCTGGAGCAGCCCGCCGACGCCGACGCCGTCGATCACCCACTCGCCGTCGGGGCGGCGTTCGATGCTGGCGCCCATCGCCCGCATTGCCGCGGCAGTGGCGAGCACGTCATGGCCTTCGAGCAGGCCGGTGACGCGGCTTGTCCCCACCGCCAGCGCCGACAGCATCAGCGAGCGATGTGAGATGCTTTTGTCGCCGGGGATCGCGATCCTGCCGGTGAGCGGAGCGGAGGCGGAAAAGCTGCGGGGAGTGGTGGTGGGATCGGTCATGGCGAGCGGCTTTTGACAGCGCCCTTACAATCTGGCAAGGCGCACGCCGATTTGATGGATGCCGCGCAGGCAGTCGTCGCTTTCTACACATTTTATTCTGTTTCCAGAAGGTTACGAGGCATATATGATCAAGGCTGAATGGGGCACGAAACGCAGCTGCCCGAAATGCGCCACGCGATTCTATGATTTGACCAAGGATGATCCGATCAACTGCATCAATTGCGGTTACAACTGGATCCCGGAATCGGTGCTGAAATCAAAGCAGCCGATGCCGTTCGAGGTCGAAAAGCCCGGCAAGGCCGTGAAGGAAGAGGTCGTCGTCGATGAGGATCTGGATCTGGACGTCGATGTCGACGAAGATAATGATTCGCCGGACAATGACGTCGACCTGGGCGGTGACGATGATCTGGGCGTTGCCACGGCGGACGACGACGACGTCGAAACCTGATTTTTGCGGTGCGGGGTCCAAAACGCGTCGAAAGATGCATTTGGCCCCTTGCATCGACCGCCCGCACTGTTAAAGGCGGCAACCCGATCGCAGCAGCCGCAATGGTGAGAGCGATCCAGTGAAGATGTGGGGCCTTAGCTCAGCTGGGAGAGCGCCTGCATGGCATGCAGGAGGTCAGCGGTTCGATCCCGCTAGGCTCCACCACTTCTTCAAAAAGGTCCGCGAAAGCGGGCCTTTTTTGTTGGGCGCGGGATGTGGGCGCGTTGGCTATGTCGCGGTCGGCGATGGGAGTGGTGAGCTGCCCGCATATCATCGTCACCCCGTATCCTTCGACAAGCTCAGGACAGGCTTGATCCGGGGTCCATGAGGCCTTGCACCGCCCTATACCGAGAGGGCGGATGGATCCCGGATCAAGTCCGGGATGACGACAGTATAGGTCAGCTTGCGGTCGAAACCAGTCAGCGCGGCCCGATCGCGGGCGTCCTTACCCGGCCACCTCGTCGAACAGCGGTTCCAGCGCGATCGGATCGGCCAGGGTGATGCGGTCGAGGATCGACGCGGTGTCGTCGCGCACTTTCAGCATCAGGCTGCGCAGCCGGCATTCGGATTCGGGCAGGCAGTTTTTGCAATGTTCGTGCGCGTTGCGCGCCGCGCAGGGAACGAGTGCGAGCGAGCCGCGGGTCAGGCGGACAAGGTCGCCATAGCTGATGTCGATCGGCGGCAGCGCGAGTTGATAGCCGCCGTCGCGCCCGCGCTGCGAAATCAGCAGGCCTTCGCGCGCCATTTCCGACAGGATCACGGTCAGGAATTTGGGCGGAATATTCTGCGCCTCCGCAATATCCGCCAGCTGGACCTGCCCCTTGCCCCAATGGTCGGCAAGATGCTGGAACGCGCGGATCGTATAACGGGTCTTTTGCGAAAGCATGGCGGGTTACTGTGACATATTCAGGCCTAATTCAACCTGTCTGGATGAGATTTCGCCAAGAGTTGATGAAAATCACAGCGGGTGGCATGAACACGGGGTACAAGCACTGCCAAGATGCTGTTTGTGGCAATGATTTGGGGTGGAGCGGATGATGCGTAAATACTGGGGAGCTCCGGCGGTGCTGGCGGCGTGCATGCTCGCGGTCACCCCCGCGCAGGCACAGTTCGGCAGCCTGCTGCGCAAGGTGACGACCCCGGCGCCAAAGCCCAGCGAAGACGGCAATGGCGGCTGTCCGAAAGGCAAGAAGGGCAGTAGCATCGGCCGCAACATCCTGGGCAATGTGCTCAACGATGCGGTCGGCGATGCGGCGAGCAAGGCGGGCGTGTATAGCTATGTGCCTATTTCGGAGGTCAGCGGGACGCTGACCGACGCGATTGCGTGCCGGCTCGACCCCGCCGAACAGGTGCAGGCGGCGGCAGCGACCGAAGAGGTGACGCGCGGCGAAGCGGTCGGCGCGACATCGAACTGGACCAGCGCGACGCGGCCCGAGGTCAGCGGATCGTCGACGGTCGCGGCGCGCAACGACCTGTCCGACGGCACCCGCTGCATGAACGTCACCGACATCATCATTGTCGAGGGCGAGGAAACGCGGGTCAGCAAGCGGATGTGCAAGGGGCCGGGCCAGGCACGCTATGTCCTTGCCGCCTAGGATCGCCCGGATCGCGTTGGCGGCGGGGTTGCTCGCCAGCCTGACCGGCGCCGTCAAGGTCGAGATGGACCCCGCGAACCCGACCTGCCCACTGACCCCCGACTGGTCGGCCAACCCGACCATGAAGCTGACCCCGGTGGTCAAGGGCGGCGCCAAGGTGCTGCTGGCCGAGGGGCGGATCGATGCGGGGCTGCCCGAACGGCTGAAGGCGGCGCTGGCGGCCAATCCCGATGTCGGCGAAGTGTGGCTGCGTTCGCAGGGTGGCGACGCGCGCGCGGGCAATGCGGCGGGGCGGCTCATCCGTTCAAACTTTGGCCTGACGACGCGCATTCCGGCGGGGTGGGCGTGCTTCAGCGCGTGCAATTTCATCTTCATGGGCGGGCAGCCGCGGGTCATCGATCCGGGCGGGCTATTCATCGTCCATATGTTCACGCGCACCGGCGACCGCAGCACGATCGACATGAGCGTCGCGATGGGCACCGACGCGACGCGCGAGTTGATCGGCGACATCGAGCAGGACGCCGCGCTGCTCGCGAGCGAGGATAATGACTTCCTGATCCGCATGGGTGTGTCGCGCAAGCTCTTGACCGAAGTGATGTATCAGCAAAAGGCGCTGGCGAACGATGAGGACAAATCGACGCGGCGGTGCCTGACGCAGGCCGAGGTCAAATCGTACAACGTTGCAAATAACAACGAATAGGATAGGCTGGCCTCAAAGACAGGAGAGGCTGCCATGAACGAGATGACGCACGACCATGCGACCTTCCGGTCGATGATCGACGGGACGCAGGAAGACTGGGACATCATCGCGCGCGAACAGAAGGAGTTTGCGCCGCAGAATGGCAAGCGCATCCTGGAGCATCTGAAGCTGCTCGGCGGCGATTATGGCGGCTTTCCGGTCGACCGGCTGGAGCATTGCCTGCAGACCGCTACCCGCGCGCACCGCGATGGCCGCGACGAGGAATATGTCGTGATGGCGCTGCTGCACGACATTGGCGACACGCTGGGCGCGTTCAACCATCCCGACGTCGCGGCGGCGATTTTGAAGCCGTTCCTGTCCGAGGAGAATCTGTGGATCGTCCAGCATCACGGGATTTTCCAGGGCCATTATTTCTTTCATTATATCGGGCTGGACCGCGACATGCGCGACCAGTTCACGGACAGCCCGCATTATGCGGCGTGCGCCGAATTCTGCGAAAAATATGACGCGCCGGCGTTTGACTCCGCCTATGCCAGCGAGCCGCTGGCGTTTTTCGAGCCGATGGTGATGCGGGTCTGCGGCTATCCGAAGAACAGCATCTACAAAAAGGTGATGGTCGAGGAAGCGGCGGAGTAGGGCGAACCCAAAAATCCGTTCGCATCGAGCGAAGTCGAGATGCGCCTCGATCTTGCGCTATCCCGATGGGTGTCTCGACTTCGCTCGACACGAACGGTTTAGGTTGATCTACTTTCCGGTGAACGCGGTCTTGCGTTTCTGGACAAACGCCATGATGCCCTCGGCCGCGTCGGCGCTGCCCGCCGCGATGAACTGGCCCTTCGCTTCGGCATCGAGCGTGTCGGCATAGCTTTGCGACAGGCCGTCGCGCAGTATCTTGCGCATCGTGCCGAGCGAGACCGTCGGGCCGTTCGCGAGGCGGGTGGCGAGCGCGCGGGCTTCGCTCAGCAGATCGGCGTCCTCGACGCATTTATAGACCATGCCCCAATCGGCGGCCTGTTCGCCCGAGATTTTTTCGCCCAGCATCATCATCTGCGTCGCGCGCGGCAGGCCGATCAGGCGCGGCAGCAGCCACGACGAGCCGCCATCGGGGACGAGCCCGATATTGACGAAGGCCTGGAGGAAATAGGCGCTTTTGCCCGCGATCGTGAAATCGCCCGACAGCGCAAAGCTGCAACCCACGCCTGCCGCCGGTCCGTTGACCGCGGTGACGACCGGGATGTCGAGGTTGGCGAGCGCCAGCAGCATCGGGTTATAATGGTTGCGCAGCGCCTTGCGGCTGTTGGCGCCGCCGCCGACCGCCGACGCCGCGCGATCGCCGCCCAGATCGGCCCCCGAACAGAAACCGCGGCCTTCGCCAGTGATCAGCAGCGCGCGGGCGCCAAGCAGCGGCAGATAGTCGAGCGCGCTGCGGATGTCGTCGGCCATCGCGGGCGGCATCGAATTGAGCCGGTCGGGACGGTTGAGCGTCATCGTCGCAACATTGTCGCTGATTTCGAGCTTGATCGTGTCGAAGGTCGGGATGTCGGTCATGGGGAAGGATCCTCTCGCAGGCGCTTTACCTTTACGTTCACGTAAAGGTGTGACTCATTTGCGGCGCGAGTGCAAGGGGGGATGGGGAAACGACGCTACGCCTTCTCGGTCCCGTTCGTGTCGAGCGAAGTCGAGACACCCATCGGCCTCGCGTTTCCCCGAGGGATGTCTCGACTTCGCCCGACACGAACGGAAACATGAACCTCAGATATCATCTACGCTGACTTCGCCAACCCACCAGCCCCTTCCCACGCCGCCGCGCCGCTGCTAGGCGCGCGCCATGTCCCAGAACCGCCCCGACCGCCGCACCTTTGCCATCATCTCGCATCCCGACGCGGGCAAGACGACGCTGACCGAGAAATTGCTCGTGGCGGGCGGCGCGATCCATATCGCGGGTGAGGTCAAGGCGCGCGGGCAGGCGCGGCGGGCGCGCTCCGATTGGATGAAGATCGAGCAGCAGCGCGGGATTTCGGTCACCTCGTCGGTGATGACGTTTGAACATGCCGGGCTGATCTTCAACCTGCTCGACACCCCGGGGCACGAAGATTTCAGCGAGGATACCTATCGCACCCTGACCGCGGTCGACAGCGCGGTGATGGTGATCGATGCCGCCAAGGGCATCGAGCCGCAGACGCTGAAGCTGTTTGAGGTGTGCCGGCTACGCTCGGTGCCGATCATCACCTTTATCAACAAGGTCGACCGCGAGGGGTTGCCGCCGTTTGAATTGCTCGACGAGGTCGCCGACCGGCTGGCGCTCGACGTGTGTCCGATGAACTGGCCCGCGGGCATGGGCGGGCAGTTTGAGGGAATCTACGACCTCGTCGATCCGGCGATCATGCGGCCGGGCGGCGATGCGTCGCGGATGTACGAAGGGCACCGCGCCAAGGTGACGGGGCTCGACGATCCGGCGCTGGCGCAGGAATTGAGCGCCGACGCGCTCGCGCACCTCAAGGAAGAAACCGAGCTGGCGTCGGCCTGCTATGCCGAGTTCGATGCGGCGGCCTATCGCGGCGGCGACCTGACCCCGGTGTATTTCGGATCGGCGCTCAAGGAATTTGGCGTCATCGACCTGCTGTCGGCACTCGCGAACCACGCGCCGGGTCCGCAGCCGCAGCCCGCCGAACCGGCGCCGGTCGATCCCAGCGACGACGCGGTCACCGGTTTCGTGTTCAAGGTGCAGGCGAATATGAACCCCGCGCACCGCGACCGCATCGCGTTCATGCGGCTGTGTTCGGGCAAGTTCGAGCGCGGGATGCGCTTGATGCAGGGCGGGACGGGCAAGGCGATCGCGATCAGCCGCCCGATGCTGTTCCTGGCGCAGGACCGCGAGATGGCCGAGGAAGCGTGGCCGGGTGATATCATCGGCATTCCGAACCACGGCACGCTGCGCGTCGGCGATACGCTGTCCGAACGCACCGACATCACGATCACCGGGCTGCCCAATTTTGCCCCAGAATTGCTGCGCCGCGTGGCGCTGGTCGATCCGACCCAGACCAAGAAATTGCGCAAGGCGCTCGACGACATGGCCGAGGAGGGGATTATTCAGGTCTTTTACCCCGAAATCGGCGCGAACATGATCGTCGGGGTCGTCGGCCAGTTGCAGCTGGAGGTGCTGATCAGCCGTCTCGACGCCGAATATAAGGTCGAGGCGAAGCTCGAGCAGTCGCCGTGGGAAACCGCGCGCTGGATCGCGTGCGACGATCCCGTGAAGCTCAAGACGTTCCAGTCCGAACATCGCGGCGCCAGCGCGACCGACCGCGACGGCGCGCCGGTGTTCATGGCGAAGGACGGGTGGGAAGTGGGCTATATCACCCAGCGCAATCCGGATATCCGGTTTACGGCGACCAAGGAGCGGCGGTTGGGGGCTTTGGCAGATTGAGTAGCGTCGCCCCCGCCTGCGCGGCGGCGAGTATTATTGCTCGAGCGGCGTGCGCCAAATTTGAATCATCCGCATCCCCGAGCGAAGACGAGGGGCTCGTTCGAGCGTAGCGAGAGCAGCAACGTCGCGGCCTCGGCTTCGCTCGGCATAGCCCCTTGTCTTCGCTCGGGGATGCGGTCCAAATCAAACGCGCGCTGCTCTAGGTCACATACCCATAAATTGGATTCCCAAATTTGCTGAGTTGTGATTCAGTC
>CAZCUW010000056.1:0-20031 GCA_964502035.1 uncultured Sphingopyxis sp.
AAGTCTCGCTGCCCTCCCCTGAAGGGGAGGGCGTAGGTCTGCGTGAATGTCCGCTTCCCACACCAAGGTCGCCGTCCGCCGCTCAAAAAAACGCTGTCCTACATTATTCGGCTGTGTCAGCCTCCAGGTCAGCTCTTTCAATTTGTAGGCAAAAGCCGTCGCTGCCCGGATTCCGGATGCGATCAAGAACCAACCGCCATCTGTCCGCCGAACACGACAAATACGGCGCTGCACTAGGCTGAACTTTCCTGAACTTTGGATGGTCAGTCGGCTCTGCGCCGACCGGATCGCAGACCCCGCCGCGCTAATCCAGCGCCGCCGCCAATCGCTGCCGCAGCGCGATAAGTGCCGCGACCGGCACGCCGTGCGCTTGCCCCATCGCGCCGTTCCCCGTCGCACGCTCGGCGCGGGTTGCGGCGGTTGGTGCCGCAGCAGCCTTCGCCCCCGGCTCGGACAACGCCTTGCGCGCACCCTCGACGGTAAACCCCTGGACATGCAGCAAATGATGGATGCGTTCGGCCAGCGCGACATCCTCGGCACGGTAATAGCGCCGCCGACCCGATCGCTGCAGCGGCTTCAGCTGCGAAAAGCGCGTTTCCCAATAACGCAGGACGTGCGTCGGCACGCCGATCCGCTCCGCCAGTTCGCCGATCGCGAGCATCGCGGCGGGCGCCTTGCCGCCGCCCCCAGCCACGTCAGGCCCAGCCACGTCAGACCCTATCACGGCAGAGGTCCGGCGGGTTAACCGGCAACGCGCGCACGCATCGTCTGGCTGGCGCGAAAGGTCATCACGCGGCGCGGCAGGATCGGCACTTCGATGCCGGTCTTGGGATTGCGGCCCACCCGCTGCGCCTTGTCGCGCAGCACAAAAGTGCCAAAGCCGGAGATTTTGACATTCTGCCCGCCCGCCAGCGCGTCGGACATATGATCCAGAATCGATTCGACGATCGTCGCCGATTCGTTGCGCGACAAGCCGATCTGCTGGTTGATCTGCGTCGCGATATCGGCTCGCGTAAGCGTCCCTGCGGTCATGATGGTCCCTTCCCCCTCCTGAAGCGAAAATGTTCGAACCGGCCCCGGACAGCCCCCACCGTCACGAGTCCCATGCCCCTATGTAACAAAAGCGAATTAATCCGCCAAACTGAAACGGATGGAGCGAAGAGTTAATGCGTTGAAGCCTTTGTGGCCGCCAGCCATATAAGCCCCTCCCCTTCAGGGGAGGGGTTGGGGTGGGGTTTCGCGGTGTAGAGCAAGGCCGATAAACCCACCCCGCTGCGACTAGCGAACAAGTTTCGCAAGTCTCGCTGCGCCTCCCCTGAGGGAGGGGGATTTGATCCTAAACGCGCAGGACCGCCGCGCCCCAGGTAAAGCCGCCGCCCATCGCCTCCAGCACGACCAGATCGCCGCGCTTGATGCGTCCGTCGCGCACCGCCAGGTCGAGCGCGAGCGGCACCGACGCCGCCGACGTATTGGCATGTTGGTCGACCGTCAGCACCACCCGATCGGCGGGCAGGCCCAGCTTTTTGGCGGTCGCGTCGATGATCCGCCTGTTCGCCTGATGCGGCACGACCCAGTCGATCTGGTCGGGCGACAGGCCGATGTCGGTCATGACTTCGCCCAATACCGACGCCAGGTTGGTGACGGCATGGCGGAACACTTCGCGCCCGTGCATACGGACATGACCGACAGTGCCGGTGGTCGACGGCCCGCCATCGACATAGAGCATGTCCGCATATTTGCCCTCGGCGTGCAGCCGCGTCGCCAGGATGCCCTGATCGTCGTCGACGTCCTGCGCCGACAGCACGACCGCCCCGGCGCCGTCACCGAACAGCACGCACGTCGTGCGGTCTTCCCAGTCGAGGATGCGGCTGAAGGTTTCGGACCCGATCACCAGCGCATGTTTGGCGGCGCCGGTGCGCAGCATCGCGTCGGCAACCGACACCGCATAGAGAAAGCCCGAACAGACCGCGGCAATGTCGAACGCGATGCAATCGGGGGCGCCGATCAGCGCCTGCACCTTGGTCGCGCTGGCCGGAAAGGTGTTGTCGGGGGTCGCGGTGGCGAGAATGATCAGCCCGATGTCCGACGGTTCGAGCCCGGCGGCCGCCATCGCGGCCCGCGCGGCGGCGGCGCCCAGCGTCGCCGTCGTCTCGTCGGGTTCGGCAATATGGCGGAACCGGATGCCGGTGCGCTCGACGATCCATTCGTCGCTGGTATCGACACGCTCAGCCAGTTCGGCGTTCGACACCCGGGTGCGCGGCAGCGCCGATCCGGTGCCAGCAAGAATGGCCCGCACCGTCATGCCGCGTCGCCGCGGCGGAAGTTCGCCAGATCCTCGGTCACCTGCCGCGTGATATCCTTTTCGATCAGCTCGGCGCACAAGTGGACGCAATTGGCGACCCCTTTGGCATCGGCGCTGCCATGGCTTTTGAGGACGACACCATTGAGGCCCAGGAATACCGCGCCATTGTGATTGTTGGGGTCGAGATGGTGGCGCAGCAACTCGGTCGCGGGGCGCGAGATCAGGAAACCGATCTTCGAGCGCGTCGAGCTGGTAAAGGCACGGCGCAGCAGGTCGGTGACGAAACGCGCCGTCCCCTCGATCGTCTTGAGCGCGATATTGCCCGAAAATCCGTCGTGGACGATCACATCGACATCGCCGCGCGACAATTTGTCGCCCTCGATGAAGCCAGCGAATTCCATCGGTAGCCCCTTGGCCGCCCGGAGCATCGCCGCGGCATCGCGAATCTCGTCGGTGCCCTTCAACTCTTCGGTGCCGATATTGAGCAGCGCGACGCGCGGCCGCTCCAGCCCCATTGCGGTGCGCGCATAGGCCGCGCCCATCACCGCGAACTGGGTCAGGTTGGTGGCATCACATTCGGTGTTGGCGCCCAGGTCGAGCATGACAACGTCATTGGCGCCCAGCGTCGGCAGCAGCGCCGCGAGCGCCGGCCGGTCGATCCCTGGCATCGTGCGCAGCGCCAGCTTGGCCATCGCCATCAGCGCGCCGGTGTTGCCGGCGGACACAGCGCCGCCGGCATCGCCGCGTTTCACCGCGTCGATCGCCAGCCCCATCGAGGTGCTTTTTGCCTTGCGCAGCGCCTGGCTCGGCTTGTCCGCGCCCGACACCACGCCATCGGTATGGATGATGTCCGACGCCGCGCGCAGATTCGGGTGGTTTTCGAGCGCCGCCTTGATCTGCACCTCGTCGCCGACGAGGATGAAACGCAGACCGTCGTGCTTGTGGCGCGCCATCGCGGCACCGGCGAGCATCATCTGCACGCCGACGTCACCGCCCATCGCATCAATCGCGATTCGCGGTGTCAGTGCCATTGATTTGCGCTCCGGCTAGGGGTCAGGCGCCGACCGACAGCACTTCGCGGCCATTATAATGGCCACAGGCGTTGCACAGGTTGTGCGGGCGCTTCAGCTCGCCACAGTTCGGACATTCCTGAAAGGCTTCGACCTTCAGGCTGTCGTGGCTACGGCGCATGCCGCGCTTCGAGGGCGAGGTTTTTCGCTTGGGAACGGCCATGATATTTCCTGCATTCTCAATAGTGTGTCACGAATCGGCTACCCGGATTTGTCACCCCCGTTGCCGGAAATGGCTGGCCCGCCCGCCGTGCGAAACGCTGTCCCTGCCATGTTTTGGCAAGAAAATCGTCCGCCGAAGGGTGCCTCAACGCCAGAAGGTGTCGGGTGCCGGATCGGGCGGGGCTATAGCGTTTTTGCCCGCAAAGGCAAGCCCCGTGGATGACAACCCGCAAGCAAAAGCGTCGCCCTTGCCGATCGCCCAGCGCGATGCCACACAACGGCGAGCGCCGCGCGACAATAGCCGTGGCCGAATAGGGGGACGCACATGATAATCTTGCCGATCAGCCTGACGATAGCCGCCGGCGCGGCGCTGCTCAACCTGTGGCTCTCGATGCGGGTCGGACGGGTGCGCACGAAAGAAAAGATTTTCGTCGGCGACGGCGGCAATGAACTGGTGACCCGCCGCATGCGCGCGCACAGCAATTTTGTTGAAAATACTGCCTTTGTCCTGATCCTGCTTGCGCTCGTCGAACTCGGCCTGGGGTCGTCGATGTGGCTATGGGGCGTCGGCGCACTGTACCTGGTCGGGCGAATCCTGCACGCCTTGGGCATGGACGGCATGATGTGGGGCCGCATGGTCGGCACGATCATCACCATGCTGACCCAGCTCGGCCTCGCGCTTGGCGCCCTGGCGATTGTCTATCTGACGCCGGCGAGCGTCACGACGACCGAGATCGAGGAAACGGTGGTGGTGGCGCCGAAATAAGCCCCCCCCCTCCCGCTTGCGGGAGGGGGGGTTATGCCGCACCCAACGCCATATCGCCGACGAACGGGTTCGTCCGCCGCTCGTGCGCGAAATTGCTGTGCGCGCCATGCCCGGGCAGGAAGGTCGTGTCGCCGCCGAGCGGCCACAGTTTCTGCGTGATCGAATCGAGCAATTGCTGGTGATTGCCGCGCGGAAAGTCGGTGCGCCCGATCGATCCCTGAAAAATGACGTCGCCGACGATCGCCAGTTTCGACGGCGCATGGTGGAACACGACATGCCCCGGCGTGTGTCCCGGGCAATGGATGACGTCGATGGTCAGATTGCCGACGGTGACCATGTCGCCATCAACCAGCCAGCGATCGGGCTCGAACACCTCGCCGACCATGCCGAACCGCGCGCCATCCTCGGCAAAGGCTTCGATCCAGAACCGGTCGTCCTCATGCGGCCCCTCGATCGGCACGCCCAATTCCTTCGCCAGCATCCCCGCCTGCCCGCAATGATCCATATGGCCATGGGTGACCAGGATCTTCTCGACCTCGACACCGGTCTGGCGCACCGCGTCCTTCAGCTTGTCGAGATCGCCGCCGGGATCGACGAAGGCCGCCTTGTTGGTCGCGGTGCACCACAACAGGGTGCAATTCTGCTGGAAAGCGGTGACGGGCACGATGGCGGCGCGGAGCGGAGGATTGGGAGCGTTCATGCCGGTGATGTGGGGAAATCGGACCGAAATGGCAAGCCGCCGCACCGATTTGACCCGTCGCGCCGACCGACATATTGATTGATGCCATGACCAAAGCCTTTTCCCACGGAACCGTCCACACCGCGCGCGACGACATGCAGGCGGCGCTGATGTCCGATGCCGAAACGCTGGCGCTGTGGGAAAGCCTGACCCCGCTCGGCCGCAACGAGTTCATCTGCTGGGTCGACGACGCCAAGCAGGCGAAAACGCGCGCGCACCGGATCGAGCGAACGCGCGAGGAACTGCACGAAGGAAAACGGCGCCCCTGTTGCTGGGTGGGGTGCATCCACCGCACCGACAAGGCGCCGAGCCGGTGGCAACAGGCGGTGCTGATCGACAAAAAGGCGAAATAGCGCGCCTCAGCGTGCCAAAGAGCCTCTGTCTCCCCGAGCGAAGCGAGCACCGCGTGACCACGCTGCCTCGACTTCGCTCGGCTTGGCCCCTCGTCTTCGCTCGGTGATGCGGGTTCATTTGGAAGTCGTGTATCGACCTTAGCGCAGCGTCATCGTGTCGCCTTCGACATTGACCGCGGCCAGCCGCGACAAATAGCTTTGCCCGAGCAGCGACACGCCCATGTCGGCGTCGACCACCGCGGCTTCGACGCGCCGGACTTCCAGCCCGTCGATGTCGACGCTGTCGAGCATGACCGTCCGCATCGCGACGTCACCGCCGGCGGTGCGCGCGGTGCCGGTGACCGGCAGGCGATCGACATCGATGCCGATCGCCTCGGCATCGCGGCGGGTCAGCGCGACGATCGACGCGCCGCTGTCGACCATCACGCGAATGTTGGTGCCGTCGATGTCGGCATCGGCATAGAAGTGCGAATCGCTCGACCGGGCGAGCAGCGCCTCACCCGGCGAGCCCGAATTGCCCGCGACTTCGGCCGCGGCCAAAGACCGGTCCTTGCGCAGCTTGTGGGTCGTCCAATTGTCGTGATTGCCTGAAATGGCGGCGGTCGTTTCGACGGCATCGCTCGGCGCGGACCGGCTGGCGAGCCCCGCCATGCCGATCGATGCGACCGCGATGACCGCGGCCAAGCCAAGGAAACGCCCGAACATGCTGCGTCTTTTCGCAGCATAGGGTTGGGGATTGGTTAAGCGGGCGGCTGTTCGATGAACGCCCGCCATACCGGCGCGTCGCCGCGGATGCTGTACGCGATCCGCGCGCAGGCATAGCGGCGATCCGCCCGATTGTCGGCATCGGCGGCAGTCGTCGGCCACACGCCAATACCATCGCCGCCCGCCGACCAGCATACCAGCGCCTCGGCCTCGGTCCCGGCTTCGATCGCGGCGCGCTCGTCGATGCTCAGCGACGCCGGGGCGCTCCAGCCCAGGATCGCGCGGTGCCTGAACCCCTTGGAAAACAGCGCGTGGTACAAAGGCCCATCGCCGTCGCGGAGCAATCCAGCGACCCGCGCCCGATCGGCCGCCGCCAGCCATTGCCCGCCCAACAGCGGCGCCCAGCGCGCCTCGTCGCGCGAGCGCAGCGCCGCCGCCAGTTCGTCGGCGGCCGCGGCGAACCGCGGCGTCCAGGCCGAATCGGCGGCGAGCGGGACCAGCCGCGCCCGCGGTACGGGCGCTTCGGTCTCGATCGCCAGCAAGGGAATGGGTGCGCCGGTTTCGGTAGCGTGAGCGGGCGCGAAAGCGGGCGTGGCGAGCGCGGCGACCAGCGCCGACGAGATCAGGAAAGCGCGCATGGCCGGATCATAACAGAAATCACCCCGCCTGTCAGGCGCTCGCCGGCACCAGTGCACCGCGCATCCATAGCGGCGCGGCGGCGGCATCGATGCTCTCGACCCGCCGATGCTCGACCGACCACCCCAGCGCCGGATAGGCGATTACCTGCCGCTTTTCATCTGCCGCGGCGATCGGCACCACGACCAGCCGCCGGTTGACCTTTTGCCGCCAGTTCATCCGCGCTGTATTTTCCTGTCCGACATAACAGCCCTTGGTAAAGCTGACCCCATTCAGTTCCGCCGCATTACATTCGAGCCACAAAGTCGTGCCGTCGCCGAGTTCGGCGCGGCCTTCGGTGACGCCCAGCGCGAGCCGGTGCGCCAGCCAGGCATCGTCGGCCCCCGCCTCCCCCGCCGCCGGCGCCAACCAGCGCTGGCCGAGTTCCGGCAGCCGGGGATCGACGACCCCGACGTCGCCGCCCAGCGCCCAATGGACACACAGGTCAGGCTCGCGCGCGATCGTGATGGCGCGGCGCAGGCGATAGAGCGTCAGCCGTTTGGCCAGATCACCCGCCGCATCGCGCTCGCAGTCGATCAGGATGTCGTCGCCATCGCCCCAGATCAGGAAATCGAACAGCGCCTTACCCTGCGCGGACAGCAGCGCCGCCCAGACCGGCAGGTCGCCCGACGTGTCGTTGGTCACCAGCCCCTGCAGGAATCCGCGGACATCGTCCCCCGACAAACGGATCAGGGCGCGGTCGATGAGGGTTGTGTTGGCCATGCCCCGACAATAGGGAGCGCGGAAGCGAACTTAAAGCCCTTCCCCGTCATGGGAGGGGGGAGAAGAACATGACCGACCGCCTGACGATCCGCCGCCCCGACGACTGGCACGTTCACCTGCGCGACGGCGCGATGCTCGATCATGTCGCACACTACACCGCGCGCCAGTTTGCCCGCGCGATCGTCATGCCCAATTTGTCGCCGCCGGTGACCACCGCCGAAGAAGGCCGCGCTTACCGCGACCGGATCAACGCCGCGGTCCCCGCTGATCTCGATTTCACCCCGCTGATCGTCGCCTATCTGACCGACGCCACCGACGCCGACGAAATCGCGCGCGGCCATGCCGAGGGCGTGTTCACCGCCGCGAAACTCTATCCCGCCCACGCCACCACCGGCAGCGCGCACGGCGTCACCGACGTCGCCAACATCATGGGCGTGCTCGAACGGATGCAGGACATCGGCATGCCGCTGCTGATCCACGGCGAGGTCACCGACCATGACGTCGATATCTTCGACCGCGAGGCGGTGTTCATCGAGCGGACTCTTGAACCGCTCGCCCGCGCTCTGCCCGCGCTGAAGATCGTGTTCGAGCATATCACGACGGCAGAAGCCGTGCAGTTCGTTGCCGATGCCCCCGCCAATGTCGCCGCGACGATCACCCCGCAGCATCTGCATATCAACCGCAACGCGATGCTCGTCGGCGGCATCCGCCCGCACGCTTATTGCCTGCCGGTCGCCAAGCGCGAGCATCACCGCCTCGCGGTGCGCGCCGCCGCGACCTCGGGCTCGCCCAAATTCTTCCTCGGCACCGACAGCGCGCCGCACGCGGTGCACACCAAGGAAGCGTCGTGCGGCTGCGCCGGCATTTTCAACGCCCCCTTCGCGCTGGAAAGCTATGTGACGGCGTTCGATCAGGACGGCGCGCTGGCCCATTTCGAGGGGTTCGCCAGCGAGCACGGGCCGCGCTTCTATGGCCTGCCGCTCAATGACGGCACGGTAACGCTGGAACGTGCGTCGGTGACCGTGCCCGATCGTTGCGGCGAGGTGGTGCCGTTCCATGCCGGTGAGACGCTGGGCTGGCGTATCGTCTAGGATCCTTCCTGAGGCGGAGGATCGCGGTTCAGGCCACCGCCACCATCCGGTCCGCCCGCATCTTGCGCCACATGTCGAAACTGAACACCGCGATGCTGGTCCAGATCAGCAGGAAGCAGAACAGCTGCGCCGGCTTCAGCGGCTCGTCGAATACGAAAAGCCCCAGCAAAAAGACGATGCTGGGTGCCAGATATTGAACGAAACCAAGCGCCGCATAGCTCATCCGCCGCGCCGCGGTCGCGAACAGCAGCAACGGCACCGCGGTGACGACACCGGCCGCCGCGAGCAGCCAGCTGATGTCACCGCTGGCCCCGAAACCGCGGCCATCGCCAATCCAAAGATAATAGGCGGCCGCGGCGGCCGACAGCGGCAACAACAAGGTCGTCTCGATCGCCAGCCCGGGCAACGATCCGACCGGCACGATCTTGCGGATCAACCCATAGGTGCCGAAACTGAGCGCCAGCGTCAGGCTGATCCACAGCGTATCAAGCGCGCCCGCGAGCAGAATCGCGACGCCGATCCCCGCAATGATCACCGCGGCCGCCTGTAACCGGCTCAATCGTTCGCCGAGGAAGATCATACCGAGCAGCACATTGATCAGCGGATTGAGATAATAGCCCAGGCTCGCCGCCAGCAGATGGTCGGTGAACACCGCGTGGATATAGACCAGCCAGTTGAGCGCGATCAGCACCGAACTGGCGAGCAGCAGGCGCAGGACGCGCCAATCCTTCAGCGCCGTCACATAATCGCCGATCTGACGCCGGAACGCCATGATGACGAAGCACAGCGGCAGCGACCAGACGATGCGCTGTGCCAACACCTCGACCGGCGGCACATCCGCCAGAAATTTGAAGAACAGCGGGACAAAACCCCAGATCGCATAGGCGCCCAGCGCATAGGGCAAGCCGCGCTGCGGGGTGGCCGCGGGGGCGGTCGGCTGGTTCATGGAATGAAAGCTGCCTTTCGGCCGGAGATCAGATGATGCCGCCGCCCAGCATCAGGCGGACAACGCCGATGACGATGACAACGATGTTCAGATTGCGGCCGCTGGTACTGCTCGACATCGCCCCGAGCGCCAGCCCCACAACGGCAAAGGGCACGATCACCCAATTCGCCCAGCCGAGCAGCGGGATGAAAGCAAAAACGGCCAAAACCAAAGCGATGGCGCCGATGACGAGCGAGGCAATATTCAGCATGGCGGATATGTCGCACGCCCGTTGTGATGCGGCAAGAGCCTTTCGGTTCATCGATGAAAATGCTCGCCTTGTCTTGTTGCCGGGCGTTCATGCAACGCGATCCGGGGATGGCTCGTTTTCCATCTCGAAGCGCCCAGAGCCGTTCGCGGCACAAGGCGCGGCACCAGGAAAGGATTATAAGATGCGTAATTTCAACAAAGGCCTGATCGGCGCGATGGCGGCCGCCAGCGTGGCCCTCACCACCCCGGCCTATGCCGGCATCGCGGCCCCGGCGAAGACTGCCGGTTTCCATCAGCTTGATCAGTCGAGCAGCTTTCACAAGCGCAACAAGCGTCATTATCATGACCAGCGCGTGAGTGCGAACACCCGCGTCTGGCGTGATGGCGATGGTCGTTATCGCTGCAAGCGCGACAATGGCACGACCGGCCTGCTGATCGGCGGCGCCGTTGGCGGCCTCGCGGGTAACGAAATCGCCGGTCGCGGCGACAAATTGCTCGGCACCGTGATCGGCGCTGGCGCTGGCGCCCTGCTCGGCCGCGAGATCGACCGCGACAAATATCGCTGCCGCTAAGCGATAGAGACCCCGTTACGGGTGTGGGTCCGAGACCCCTCCGCCCGCACGCGTGATGGAGAGGGCGCCAACCTGGTCGTTGGCGCCCTCGACCGCGTGCCCGACCCGGGCGCGGCAGTTCGCGCTTGTTCCTTCCCTCAACTTGCCGCAAAGCAGGCGCCTGTCGCCGCGGCAAGGAGAGGATGATCATGCTCAACGGCCCGCTGCTCGTGACCGAACGGCTGATCCTGCGCCCACCCGCGACCGAGGATTTCGACGGCTTTGCGGAAATGTGCGCCGAGGCGGATACCATGAAATTCATCGGCGGCACCTGCCCGCGCGCATCGGCGTGGCGGATGTGGTGCACGCTGGCCGGCGCTTGGCACATTCGCGGTTTTTCGATGTTCTCGGTGATCGAACGCGAAAGCGGCGAGTGGGTCGGGCGGCTCGGCCCGTGGGAACCCGACGGCTGGCCGGCCCCCGAGATCGGCTATGGCGTGCGCGCCAAATTTGCCGGCAAGGGCTATGCCTTTGAAGGCACTGTCGCGGCCTGCGATTTTGCCGTCGAATTCCTCAAATGGCCCGAACTGATGCACAGCATCGATCCCGCCAATACTAGGTCGCAAGCACTCGCGGCACGGCTCGGCGCGATCAACAGCGGCCCGACGCGCCTGCCCGCGCCGTTCGAGGATGCGCCGGTCGACGCCTGGACGCAAAGCGCCGACGCCTGGCGGATCAAGCGCAAGGAATTCCTGCCATGAGCGATCAGCATGTCGATCCCGAACGCGCGCAATTCGACGCATTCAAGGCGCTGCCGCGCGACACCATCGTCCACATGCTCAACCTCGTCCGCTTCAAGGCGGTGGCGACCTACCCCGCCGATCATCCGCTCGCGGACCAAGCGCTGACCGGGGCAGAGGCTTACGCCCATTACGGCACGGACAGCGGCGCCATCTTCCAGCGCGTTGGCGGAAGCATCGTCTGGCGCGGCACGATGGAGGCGATGGTGATTGGCCCCGATGTCGAGCATTGGGACGCCATGTTCATCGCCGCATATCCGACCAGCGCGGCGTTTCTGGACATGGTCACCGACCCCGTTTACCGGCAGGCCGTGATCCACCGCCAGGCGGCGGTCGCGACCTCGCGGCTCATCCGCTGCAACCCGAAAACGTCTCGCTCCGAGACAGTTTTCGGCTAACAAAGTCTTACCCGTTAACGCATTTTATTCGCGTCTTTTTAACCAGGATCGGGCAATCCGGGTCAAAGATTAAGGGAGTGTTAGCGATGATGTTGCGCGGAAAATGGCTGGTCACCGGCCTGCTGATGGCGGCGGCACCGCTCGCCGGGTGCCGGGACAATCCCGAAGCGAAGTCCGAACTCGCGCCGCTTGACGACGGGCTGACCAGTGCCGACCCGGCGGTCAAGGGCTCGCTCGAAGACAAGATCATGGTCGATCCCAAGCTCGCCGGCCAGTCGAACCAGAATGCCGTCGGCCCGGGCAACAAGCCCGTCGATGGCGGGGTTCCCGGGGTCGCGGGCGGCAAAGCCGCAACCGCCGCCGAAGCCGCCGCGGCGCAGGCCGCGGGCAAATTGCTGACCGCCCCCAAGGCACTGCCGTTCGAGGCCGGCTGCGACGGTTGCGACACCAAACAGCGCCCGGTCACCATCGGCGCACTCGCGCGCGACCAGTCGAAGGGCGCGTGCGATGCCAAGCTGACCTATGGCAATCAGTGGGCCGACCGCCTGCCCGCCGCGTTCAAACTCTATCCCCGCGCGACGCTGCGCGAAGCCGCGGGCATCGCCGGCGGCAAGTGCAACATCCGCGTCGTCAATTTCCAGACCGCAGCGTCGATCCAGGGCGTGCTCGACTATTACCACACGATGGCGGTCCGCGCCGGCTATACCAGCGATCACCGGGTCAACGGCGCCGAGCATATGCTGGGCGGCACCAAGGGCGACCTCGCCTATGTCATCATGGCGCGCCGCGACGGCGGCATGACCGACGTCGATCTGGTGGCGTCGGGCGGGAAATAGGAATGGAACCGTAGCCCTGAGCCTGTCGAAGGGCGCCTATCCGAAAGGCGCCCTTCGACAGGCTCAGGGCTACGGTGAAAAACGATCCATCTATCCTCACCCTTAGAAAAAAGGCCCCGGTCTCCCGGGGCCTTTTCTTGTCGGACAAGCTGTCCGTCAGACCTTGTTGCCGAGCGCGCCTTCGACCTTGCCCTTCAAATTCTGGGCCTCGCCCTTGCGCTCCTGCGCTTCGCCTTCCTGGCGCAGACGCTCGTTGTCGGTCGCCTTGCCAATCGCCTGCTTGGTGTTGCCAGCGGCTTCATTGGCGAGACCTTTGGCTTTGTCGGTGAGTTCACCCATGGAATTTCTCCTTGCTGTTGGCCGAGGCGACGCTGCCTCTTGCCCAACCAACGAGCTATCCCCGCCAATGTTCCGCGCGCTCGACAAATTGTTCTGAAAACAGGGTAATTGATTTGCGGCCAAATGAGATTGAATGTCTCCACGACATTTTTACGCTCAAAGTCGTCGGCGCGCTGACCAACGCGCCCGAGGTCAAGCGGACCAACTTCACCGGCAGCACCGAAAAGGGCCGCATCATCCCCCTCACGCCGCCGAACATCTCAAGCCGGTCCTGCTCGCACTCGGCGGCAAGGCGCCGCTGATCGTGCTGGCGGACGCCGATCTCGACGAGGCGGGCAAGGCGGAAATTGACAGCTTCACCGAGACGCGCTGGATCACGATCCAGCCCCAGCCCGGCCATTTTCCGATCTGACGCAGCGACGCTTGTCCCGGCATTCGGCAGCTGTCGCTATATCCCCTTCGCGTTGGCTGATTTCGGCCCCGGCGCGGTCGTGCGAGCATCCGGCCATGCGTGGGCACGGTGTGGCCGTCGCGGCAAGCGGATCGGTCCTGAGGCTAGATCAACCCCGCCAGCGGGCTCGATGGGTCGGCGTAGCGGCGAACGCCCATCCGCCCCGCGAGATACGCATCGCGCCCCGCCTCGACCGCCCGCTTCATCGCCCGCGCCATGCGGATCGGGTCCTTGGCCTCGGCGATCGCCGTGTTCATCAGCACCCCGTCGCAGCCGAGTTCCATCGCCACCGCCGCGTCGCTCGCGGTGCCGACCCCGGCATCGACCAGCACCGGCACCGACGCGCCCTCGACGATCAGGCGGATCGTCACCCGGTTCTGGATGCCCAGCCCCGACCCGATCGGCGCGCCCAGCGGCATCACCGCAACCGCTCCCGCATCCTCCAGCTGCTTCGCGGCGATCGGGTCATCGACGCAATAGACCATCGGCAGGAAACCTTCCTTGGCCAGCACCTCGGTCGCCTCCAGCGTCTCGCGCATATTGGGATACAGCGTCTTCGCCTCGCCCAGCACTTCCAGCTTCACCAAATCCCAGCCCCCCGCCTCGCGCGCCAGCCGCAAGGTGCGGATCGCGTCGTCGGCGTTGAAACAGCCCGCGGTGTTCGGCAGGTAGGTGATCTTTTTCGGATCGATATAGTCGGTGAGCATCGGCGCCGCCGGGTCCGACACATTGACCCGGCGCACCGCGACTGTGACGATTTCTGCCCCCGACGCCGCGACCGCCGCCGCATTCTGCTCGAAATCCTTATATTTGCCGGTCCCGACAATCAGCCGCGACGTGAATGTCCGCCCGGCAACGCTCCAAGTGTCGGTCAACAACCGCCTCCCACAAAATGCACAATTTCCAGGGCATCGCCCTCGGCCAGCGCCACATCGGCCAGCGTCGAGCGCGGCACGATTTCGCGGTTGCGCTCGACCGCGACCTTTTTGACGTCGAGCCCGAGCGAGGCGACGAGGTCGGCGATGCTGCCTTCGCGCACCTGCCTTGGATCGCCGTTGAGGATGACCGTTATGCTCGCCAATGCGCTTTCCAACTCTCCGTATCCCCGAGCGAAGACGAGGGGCTCGTTCGAGCGAAGCGAGAACCCGCGCCATTGCTGCCTCGACTTCGCTCGGCATGGCCCCTCGTCTTCGCTCGGGGATGCGGAAGCTTGGTGAAACAAGTCGGCAGACATTTCCAAACTGTCGCGACGCATATAGGGAATGACAATTGCACCGCAACCGAAAGCCCCAGCATTGACCGACAAGCCGACCGTTTTTGTCTTTTCCGGCCCCAACCTCAACCTGCTCGGCACCCGCGAGCCGGAGATTTACGGCCATGACACGCTGAACGACATCCACGCCCGGCTCGAGGCGCAGGCGGCCCAGCTTGGGCTGCGGGTCGAGTGCCGCCAGACCAACCACGAAGGCGTGCTGATCGACTGGCTGCACGAAGCCTATATCGCGGGCGCCAAGGCGGTGCTGCTCAACGCGGGCGGCTATACCCATACCTCGATCGCGCTCCACGACGCGATCAAGTCGATCAAGGTGCCGGTGATCGAGGTTCATCTGTCCGACCCGATGCAGCGCGAAGCGTTTCGCCACATCAGCTATGTCGGCATGGCGGCGGCTCAGCATTTTGCAGGCCATGGCGCGAACAGCTATACGCTGGCGCTGGACGCCGCCGCGCGTCTCTGACAAGAGGGCGCATCAAAAACGGGGTCTGAGCGTCCTGCGAAAGGACGCCGCAACAACAGGAAAATTCTCATGGGTGACCATAAAGACGATGGCATCAATATCGATCCGGCCTATGTGCGCGCGCTCGCCGAACTGCTCGATGACACCAGCCTGACCGAGATCGAAGTCGAAGACGGCGATCGCAAGGTCCGCGTCGCGCGCAAGGCCGCGGTCGCCGCAGCGCCCGTAGCTTATGCGCCCGCGCCTGTGGCGGCACCCGCCGCCGCCGCTCCGGCCGCCGCGCCCGCCGCTGCCGCCCCCGCCGCCGACAGCTTTGCGGGCGCGGTGAAATCGCCGATGGTCGGCACCGTCTATCTGTCGCCCGAACCCGGCGCGCCCAATTTCGCCGCCATCGGTTCGGCGGTGAAGGAAGGCGACACCGTCCTGATCATCGAGGCTATGAAGGTGATGAACCCGATCGTCGCGCCGACATCGGGCACGCTGAAGGCGGTGCATGTCGAGAATAGCCAGCCGGTCGAATTCGACCAGCCGCTGTTCACCATTAGCTGAACCAAGCCATGACCATCGAGAAACTGCTGATCGCCAACCGCGGTGAGATCGCGCTGCGTATCCACCGCGCCTGCCACGAAATGGGGATCAAGACGGTCGCGGTTCATTCGACCGCCGACGCCGATGCCATGCACGTCAGACTCGCCGACGAGGCGGTGTGCATCGGCCCGCCGGCGGCCAAGGACAGCTATCTCAACATCCCCGCGATCATCTCGGCGGCCGAGATTACGGGCGCCGACGCGATCCATCCCGGTTACGGTTTCCTGTCGGAAAACGAGCGTTTTGCCGAGATCATCGAAGCGCATGACATGATCTTTGTCGGGCCCAAGCCCGAACATATCCGCACCATGGGTGACAAGGTCGAGGCCAAGCGGACCGCGGTCGCGCTCGGCCTGCCGGTCGTTCCAGGCTCGCCCGGGGCGGTCACCTATGGCGACGAATGCCGCAAGATGGCCGAGGAAATCGGCTACCCGGTGCTGATCAAGGCCGCATCGGGCGGCGGCGGGCGCGGGATGAAGGTTGTCCCCGACGAGGGCAGCCTGGAAAGCCTGATGGGTCAGGCGTCGAGCGAGGCGGCGGCGGCGTTCGGCGATCCGACCGTCTATATGGAAAAATATCTCGGCAACCCGCGCCACATCGAATTTCAGATCTTCGGCGACGGCCAGGGCAATGCCATCCATTTGGGCGAACGCGACTGCTCGCTCCAGCGCCGCCACCAGAAAGTGCTCGAAGAAGCGCCCTCGCCTATCATTTCGGCCGAGGAACGTGCGCGCATGGGCGGCATCTGCGCTGATGCCATGGCCAAGATGCATTATCGCGGCGCCGGCACGATCGAGTTCCTGTGGGAAAACGGCGAATTCTTCTTCATCGAAATGAACACCCGCATCCAGGTCGAACATCCGGTGACCGAAATGATCACCGGCTTCGACCTGGTCCGCGAACAGATTCGCATCGCCGGCGGCGCCGGCCTGTCGGTCCGCCAGGAAGATCTGGAGTTCCGCGGCCATGCGATGGAATGCCGGATCAATGCCGAAGACCCGCGCACCTTCCTGCCCTCACCCGGCAAAGTGACCAATTATCACGCCGCGGGCGGCATGCATGTCCGCGTCGATAGCGGGCTGTATGCCGGCTATTCGATCCCGCCCTATTACGACAGCATGATCGGCAAGCTGATCGTTTATGGCCGCAGCCGCGAAAGCTGCATGATGCGGATGCGCCGCGCGCTCGAGGAAATGGTGATCGCCGGGGTCAAGACCAACATCCCGCTGCATCAGGCGTTGCTCGCCGAGCCCGACGTGATCCACGGCGATTATACGATCAAATGGCTGGAAGAGTGGCTGGCGCGGCAGGATGAAGAGGCGAAAGCCTGATCCATCTTAGCTTCGTCATTGCGAGCGCAGCGAAGCAATCTCCCGCCCTCGGCCTTAGGCCAGACCGAGGGCGGCAGATTGCCGCGTCGCTTCGCTCCTCGCAATGACGATGAGCTGTGGCTTAGCTCACTTTCACTACCGACCGTTTTTGGCTATGGGCTTTAACCATGGTCAAAAACTCCCCCATTTCCCCGCGCCCCGCCGCAATTTTTCTCCTTCCGCTCGGCCTGCTGGCCGCCCCGGTGCTCGCCCAAACCGGGGTGAAGGAGGATTCGGTCGTCCTGCAACCCGACAAGATTGCCGACGATGCGCCGGTGATCGCGGCGCAGATGGAATTGCCGAACTGGTCGGAAGAAAACGCGACCGCGCTGCTCAGCGTCATCGAGAAGATCGGTGCCGAAGGCCTGTTTGCCAAGGATTATAGTCCCGACGCCCTCGCCGCCGCGATCCTCGCGGGCGATCAGGCGCGGCTCGACAAGACCGCGACCGACACCTTCCTGCTGCTTGCGACCCATCTGCGCGATGGCCGCACGCCGAATGCGGCGCGCAAACAATGGTTCATGGTCGACAGCGACGCCGACAGCGAGCCGTTGCTGTCGCTGCTCGGCACCGCGCTGAATGCGGGTTCGATCCGCGAAACGCTGTTGGCGTTGAACCCCGTGCACCCCGATTTTGCCGCGCTCAAGGCCTCGCTTGCCAAAACCAGGGCAGCCGCCGACGCCAATGCGATCCGCGTCAACATGGAACGCTGGCGCTGGATGCCGCGCGCGCTCGGCGACCGCTATGTCGTCAGCAACGTTCCCGAATATCTGACCCGCGTCGTTCATGGCGGCACGATCATCGCGACGCACAAGGCTGTCGTCGGCAAACCCTCGACCGCAACCCCGCAGCTGAACCCGATGGCGACCGGCATCATCGTCAACCCGACATGGACGCTGCCGCGCAGCATCATCAACGAAGGCATCGGCGCCACGATCGCGCGCAACCCCGCTTCGGCGCGCGCGCAGGGCTATACCTGGACCGGCAGCGGCAAGACCTTGTCGGTGGTGCAAAAGGCCGGGCCGAACAATGCGCTGGGCGTGATGAAGATGGAAATGCTCAACGAACATGCCATCTATCTTCACGACACCCCGTCAAAGGGCGCGTTCGGCGCCGCCGCGCGTGCGTTCAGCCACGGCTGTATCCGCACTGAAAAGGCGCTGCATTTTTCGGGGCTGATGGCGGTGATGTTCGCGGGGAAAAGCCCGGAAGAATTTGGCGAGGCGATCGCCAGCGGCGCAACGACGCGCTTCGGCTTTGACAACCCCTTCCCCGTCTATGTCGCTTATTGGACCGTCATTCCCGACGGCAAGGGCGGAATCAAGAAACTCGCCGACCTGTACGGCCGCGATGCGCCGGTGGTGGCCAGCTTTGCCAAGCCAGGCCGCCCGACCGCCGCGATCATCGCGCCGGTGGCACCGCCGGTGGTCCCGACCGTCGAAACCACCGCCCGCGTCACGACGCCGGGGACGAGCGGGATTTATTGAGTAGCAGGTGGCGGTCGACACTTGCCGTTCCCCGGCGAAAGCCGGAGCCCAGAGCCTCACCGCGCTAGGCTTGCTCTCGAACGCCTTGGGCCCCGGCTTTCGCCGGGGAGCAGACTGTCCTCTCGCCACTCCAAAACCGACGATGCGCCTAATCCGCGGTCGTCGGAAACGTCCCGCTGACCGAACCCGCACGGCGGGTATTGTCGGCGACCGGCGGCAGCTGGAATGGCGCGGGCATCGGCGGCATCTCGCTCAGCCGGTCGGCGAACAGCAGCCGCCCCGGCCCGAGTTTATAGAGGATCATCGGCAGCAGTTCCTCGCCAAAGACAAAGCATCCTTCGCTGCGCCCCAGCTTGCCCTGCGTCGCGATCAGCGACGGGTCGGCGTACCACGCACCATGGACAACGATGGCGCGCATATCGGCGCTGTAATTATCCGGCTCCAGCCCCGCGAGCCGCATCGACGACCCGTTGGCGCCCCAATAATAATCGCCGGTGCGATAGGCGCCGCGCGATGTCGCCAGGCTGCCCATGCGGTTTGAAAAGCTCTTGAGCCAGCCGTCATGTTGCGGGTCGGAACCGCGGCCGTGGGTGACGGGGAACATATCGACCTTGCCCGACACCATATCGATCAGCGCAAAGCGCGGCCGGGCCGATGGCAGGCCGAAATCGACAACGCCGACGCGGTCGGTCTGGGGGATATTGCGGCTCTGTATCGCCAGCTGCTGGCGCGCGACGGCCAGATAATCGACCGGCGGCGGCAACGGCGCCACCGGCTGCCGGATCCAATCGGGCAGTTGCGCGCGCAACGGCGCGGCGGCCAGCGCCCCGGCCCCGGCCAACCCCGCCAGCATCGCCCTGCGATCGAATAATTCAGTCACGTTTAACCCAACCCCGCATTGGCCGCCTTTGGCGATCCTTCGACTTTGCATAAGCCGTGCATTGGCCGCGAAAGGCAAGCAGGTGGTTCCCGGTCATGCGGGCAGATGTGCCATATATGCTATGAATAGCGGGTTTACGGTGCGGTAAGCCGCGGTTAGAGCCTGCCCATGAACGCAACCATCTGGCACAACCCCGCTTGCGGCACGTCGCGCAAGACGCTCGCGATCCTGCAAGACACGCCCGGCATCGACCTGACGGTCATCGAATATCTGAAGCATCCCTATGCCGCGGACAAGCTGCGCCAGCTGTTCGCCGACGCGGGCCTGACCGCGCGCGCGGCGCTGCGGCTGCGCGGCACCGACGCCGGGGATCGCGGGTTAAGCGACGCCAGCGAGGACATCATCATCGCCGCGATGGCCACCAACCCGGCCTATGTCGAACGACCGATCGTCGAGACCGCCAAAGGGGTGCGGCTGTGCCGGCCGCAGGATTTGGTGCGCGAGATTCTTTAAGCGGCGGCGATCCGCCCGCCGCTGATCCGGAATCGGGTCACCGGCCCTGGCATGTCGGTGAACAGCGCCGCCTCGGTCCCGGTCAGCCACGCCTGCCCGCCCTGTCCGGCGAGCCGCTCATAGAGCGCGCCGCGCCGCAAGGGATCAAGGTGCGCCGCGACCTCGTCGAGCAGCAGCACCGGCCGCTGGCCCCGCGCCCGCGCGACGCAATCGCTATGCGCCAGCACCAGCGACAACAGCATCGCCTTTTGCTCGCCGGTCGAACAGCGCGCCGCGGCGCGCTGTTCGACCGGCGAGCAAA
>CAZCUW010000057.1:0-19389 GCA_964502035.1 uncultured Sphingopyxis sp.
CGCGCGCGCATCGAAGGCGCGCAACGCCTGATCGTTGAATGCGGTGACGAACACGACCGAGGGGGCGGGATCGGGCAAGTGGCGGAGCAGGTCGAATCCGCTGCCGCCCGGCATACGTATGTCGAGCAGGATGATGTGGCACGCGGAGGTGGCCAGCCATTCGACCGCCTGCGCGACATTGCCCGCCTGTCCGACCTCGCCCACCCACGGCAGTTGCTGCGCCAACCGCACCGCACGGCGCCGTGCCAGCGGCTCGTCGTCGACAACCAATATCGCCAGACCCGCCATTACACCGCCCACGGCAGCCGGATTTCGGTGCGGAACAGCGCGGGCGTCAGCTTGGTTTCAAAGGAACTGGCCGCGCCAAAACGCGCCGACAGCCGTTCGGCGACATTGCGCAGCCCGATCCGGCTGCCCGGCCGCGAAGCGCCTTCGTCGATCGAGCAAAGATCATTTTCAACCCGGATGCCGAGTTGGCCGCCGTCGCGCCACGCGGTGATGCGGATCCCGACTTCGCCGGTGCAGGGCTCGACGCCATGCCTTACCGCATTTTCGACCAACGGCTGCAGGATCAGATTGGGCACCAGCGCGTGCAGGGCAGCTTCCTCGACGTCGATCGTGAATCGCATCCGGTCGGGGAACCGTTCGCGCTCGATCTCGAGATAATCTTCCTGCAATTCCAGCTCGGCCGCCAACGTCACATCCTTCATCGGATCGAGTTCGAGCGTCTGGCGGAGGAAGGCCGACAGCGACATCATCATGCGCTGCGCGCGCGCGGTCGCCCCCTCCTCGACCAGCCCCATCGCGGAATTGAGCGTATTGAAAAGGAAATGCGGGTTAATCTGATAGCGCAGCGCCCGCATCTGCGCCGACAGCGCCTGTTCGCGGGCGAGCGCCAGACTGCGTTCGCGGTCGCGGACATCGAAGCTGTAGATCATCGCGATGTACAGACACGACCAGCCGAAAAACATTGCGGTGCTGGATATCATCGTGTGTCCGAACTGGACATTGTCGAACACCCAGCTGACCGGCCGCGCCATCCACAAATAGATGAAAATGTCGAAGACGCTGTAGATCGCGGCGGCGAGGATCGAGAAGGTGAAGGCAACCAGCACTTTGATAAAAATCGATGCCGCGCGCAGCCGGAACAGCAGCGCGGTAACCACCAGCGTCAGCGCCGCGCCGAAACTGTTCAGCACCACCTTGCCGAGTGCCGATGCGATCGGGTCGGTGCCGACGATACCCCAGAGCAGGCTGTCCGAAACGAGCACACAGAGCCAAAACAGCGCCGCCAGCTTGACCGTCGTCGCGGTGATCGCCTTGCGTTCCTGCATCGTTGCGGGTGGCGGCGTGGCGGAATCCCACGCGCCACCTTGCGGCGGCGCGTGGGATTCCGCCGTTCCGGCTTGAACGCTGGTCATTGCCGACAAGCCATTGGTAGAAAACCCCGCCCGTTCATTGTGCCCGGCAAACCAATCGCCGGTTTCCCCCTCATCCTTCGTCGGCATTGCGATAGCATCACCGCGCCATGAAACATATCGATCCATCATTCTATCCCGCGCCCTATTTGGCGCTGAGCGGCTTTGACCGCGATGACCGGACCATCGTCCTGGTGACCATATCGCGGTTTCAGGGCGAAGACGCCATTTCGCGAATAAAATCGGCTCTCCCCGGATCGGACATCATCAACTTGTCGCAGCTCTATATCGACCGAAATCTGCGCGATCCGATGCCGCCGCCGACTGTGCTCACCCGTCGACAGCAGGAAATTCTGGACTATCTGCTGCACGGCATGTCCAACAAGGAAATCGGCCGCAAACTTGGCTTGTCGCATTTCACGGTACGAAATCATGTGTCGAACATCTTGCGCATCCTGAACTTTCCCTGTCGCCGGGAAATGCGCCGCTCGCTGGGCGCGAGCCACGCCGCGCCAACCTATCCGACCGCTTTGGTCGCATAGCCGTCGCGCCCCAGCGCGCGCTCGCCCGCCCCCGGGTTTGAGCGGCCAGCCCAGCGGCCTTGCGCGCCGACCATGATCGACCGAGCCCGGCGCCCGATCGAGCGCGGAATAGGATAAAATCAGCCCCTGCATCGACGCCATCCTGAGAAAACTATCGACATCACGACCCTAGTCGAGCTTGGGAACGAACCCAATGCGACCGCGTGAACCGGTACATGGCCGGGTCCGTGATGCCGCGGCGCCGATGGGGCCGTCGGCTGGGACATCGCCCGCTTAATCCAGCGTCATCGATGCCGACGGCGCCGCCGCGCTGACTATCGCGGCGCCGTGCCGCATCGTGGATCGCCCGGCGCCACGAACTCCAACCGTTCGATCAGCGCGAAACCGGCAAGCGCCTTGTCGCCAGCTGGGAAACGAATTTCCAGCCGACTGTTCTTGTCCTTGCCCAGTTCGATCAGCCAGCTGCCATCTTCCCTGACCCCCGGCGGCGCGTAGGGCGGGCCGACGCCGCGGCTCGGATAGAAAGTGACGCCGCTGCCATGCAATTGTCCGGCCGGGTGCTCGCGGGCGTCGCCAGGGCCGGTTGGTCGCATGGGTTCGACCGGCCCCGCCAATGTCACCACAACGTTGCCGCGCATCAGATAGGATTGTCCGACTTGCAGCGATTTCCACGGCCGCAGCAGGCGCTCTCCGGCGTAAAACGCAAAGCCGACGCCGCCCACACTGTCCGTCGTCAGGACATTTGGCTTAAGTCGCGGCGTAGATTAATGGAGTGCGGGCCTCGTCTGGGGATTGATTTTATGCGGCGAGCTTGCGGTGTTGCAAGCGCCGATGTTCGATGGTCTGTCGCTTGATCCTTTCACGCTGCTGGATGATGGCTGGTGCCCTGCCGAAGTAGGCGTCGGCAGGCGTCACATTGTTCAGGCTCTCGTGGTAGCGCTGGTGGTTGTAGTGATCGACGAACGCCTCGATCTGGGCCTCGAGGTCACCTGGCAGGAAGTAGTTCTCCAGCAGGATGCGGTTTTTCAGGGTCTGGTGCCAGCGCTCGATCTTGCCCTGGGTCTGCGGGTGCAACGGGGCACCGCGCACGTGGCTCATTTTCCGGGCCTCGATATATTCCGCCAGTTCGCCCGCGATGTAGCTCGGGCCGTTGTCGCTGAGCAGCCTGGGCTTGTGCAACACCGTGGCATGATCGCAGCCCGAGGCCTTGAGCGCGATGTCCAGCGTGTCGGTCACGTCCTCGGCCCGCATGTTGGTGCACAGCTTCCAGGCGATGATGTAGCGCGAGAAGTCGTCGAGCACGATCCTGATCTTGTCTTCGGCCGAGAAGTGCCGACGGGTTGCACGCCGGATGTCCTTCACAACCCGCTCAGCAGGAGCCTTCACCGGCGATTTTTTCAAGGAGTGTTGGGGCTTCATCTTCGTTCCTTCGTCACTGCGACGAAGCCCCAACACTCCTTAAATCATAACCTCAAATCTGGGCCATTGGTGCTGACGGGGGACAAGCCGCGCGCGCCTGCTTGATCTTTTTCTCGTGCGAAGGATCGAGGCCCGCCGCGATCTGACGCCGCGCCTCTTCGCGCTTGGCGCGCGCATCGGCGAGACTAACCGCAGGCCAGGAGCCGAACGCCAGCGTGCGGTATCGCCCGAGATATTTGTAGTTCATGCGCCACAGCTTACTTCCGTTGGGCCGGACGAGCAGAAAGAGGCCGTCGCCATCGGTGAGCTTATAGTCGCAGTCGCGCGGTCTGGCGTTGGTGACGGTGGTGGCAAAGAGTCGGTTCATGGGGGTATCGCCCTTCGAAAAGGAGCAGAACGATACCCTCAGAAATACCCTCTTTGTTCCCGATTGGTGCCGTATCCGCCCGGATTTGACCGGACGGCCATAGCACAAAAAACGGCTGAAATCTCCCGTTTTCCGGACGTCCTCGGACGTCCCCGGAAGAACAAATGGTGCCCAGAAGAGGAACTGAACTGGGCATCAAAGCGGCGGAAATCCGATGCAATCAACAACGAGATACCGCTGAAACCATCATAGAAACCATCACAAAATTTGGCAAGGGCTGGACGATATCGGAAGCCGATTTTTGGTTGCAAATTCGCTCGCGATCGCAGTCGCAGCTTTTCAAGCTCGCCGGCAGAAAAATCGCCGACCGAGTAATCATTTTATGAGCGTCGAATTCGAGCTGGCAACTTGCTAGCTATTGCGGCCCAGTCCTGTTGACGAGGCCAATAAGGTCGAGACCACGCGTTCGAGTTCGGCCAGTGCGGCAATTGCCCCCATTCCCAAGAACGACCGCGCGCGCCCGGCGCTGGCCAACGGGCCGCCTTGCGCCGATCGCCTCAGAGAGTTGCCGCACATCCGCCAAAGGACGACAAATGGAGGCTTTGAGCGTCGATCATAACGGTCGAGTTCGCGCCTCGCGCTGTCGCCCGGGTCGTCTTGCAACTATGTACGGTGCCCTTCCGACCAGGCCAAAACAAATCCCATAGCTCAATCCCAGAGCCCACGCGGGTTCCCCCATCAGAGGCTTTCGTACGCTAAAGCGCCCGAGCCCTTCGCGTTAGGATGTGGATTAGCGCCAGAATGGGGCTCTGACTCACTTTTGGTGCAAGTGCGTTGATAGTGGCGAGTTTTTCCCCGAAGGAGGAGATCGCCATGCATGGGAGAGGTTTTCGCGAAGCCATTGCGCCAACAGGATTGGTGATCGACAAGGTCGAGTATGCCGCCGATCAGATACGGATCACCCGGCGATCCCGATTTCGAGTTTCGATTTACCCGAACTGCTGCCGCCCATCTGCGCGTGTCCACAGTCGATATCACTGTACACTCGCCGATCTACTCTCTCATGGCCGACCGGTTCGGATTACTCTTGTCGCCCGGCGTTTTCGCTGCGCCACATCCCGCTGCACCACGCGGATCTTCGTTGAACGCTTTCCTCCAGATGTGACTGCAACATTTGCCCGGCGTACGGCCCGCCTGGATTCTATCGTACATCACCTTAGGCTGGCGCTGGGTGGGCGTCCGGCGGCCAGCTTGGCGCGCCGCCTTGAGGTGTTCATCGGCGCGGGCAAGCGGCGGGAGTGGCCGCCCGAGGTGGAGGCCTCGATTGTCGCGGAGTGCTATTCGGGCCGCAAGGGCGTCAGTCCTGTGGCGCGCCGGCATGGGCTGGATCCCTCGCAGCTATACGCCTGGCGGCGGGATTTGCGTAAACAGCTTGAGGCCGAGGGTGTGATCCTGCCATCGGCACATTCGGAAGATCGGCGAGGATGTGGCCGAGCGCCTCGATGTGGTGCCGACCACCTTCCGCGTCCTGGTCACCCGGCGGCCGCGTTATGGCTGCCGTTCGTGCGAGAGCGCGATCGTGCAGCCGCCGGCGCCGGCGCGGATCATTGAGGGCGGCATTCCGACCGAGGCACTGATCGCCCAGGTGCTGGTATCCAAGTATGCCGATCACCTGCCGCTTTACCGGCAGGCCCAGATATACGCCCGGCAGGGCATCCGGCTCGACCGATCCACTTTGGCCGACTGGGTCGGGCGAGCGGCCTGGTATCTGCGCCCCTTGCGTGACCACATTCTCGACGAGCTACGACGATCCGAGCGGTTGTTCGCCGACGAGATAACCGCCCCGGTCCTCGATCCGGGCGCGGGCCGACCAAGACAGGACAGCTCTGGGCCTATGCTCGCGATGATCGACCATGGGGCGGCTGCGATCCGCCGATCGTTGCCTATGTCTATGCGCCAGATCGCAAGGCAAAACGCCCTCACACGCACCTTGGTGATTTCGCGGGCATCCTGCAGGTCGATGGCTATGGCGGCTACGCCGCGCTCGCCCGGCGGCGCCAGCAGATCCGGCTCGCTTTCTGCTGGGCGCACGTCCGCCGCAAGTTCTACGAACTGGCCGACACGTCGCCGGTCGCCACCGAAGTGCTGCGCCGCATTGCCTTGCTCTATGGTGTCGAGGACGAGGTGCGCGGTTCACCCGCCGAGCAACGCTGTGCCGCTCGGACCGAACGCAGCCGCGTCATCGTCGGTGATCTTCATCAATATCTTGCCGCCCCTGGCCGCCAAGTCAGCGCCAAGAGCAAGCTCGGCGAGGCGATCCGCTATGCGCTCACCCGCTGGGATGGACTGTCCCGGTTCATCGACGACGGCCGCATCGAGCTCGACTCCAATACCGTCGAACGCTCGATCCGCCCCCTCGCATTGAATCGCAAAGATGCCCTGTTTGCCGGTTCCGACGAAGGCGGCGACAACTGGGCGGTGATCGCCACGCTCATCGAAAACTGCAAGATCAGCGGCGTCAACCCGCACGGGTGGATGACCCAGACCCTCGTGAAACTTGCCAACGGTCATCCCGCCAACAATCTCGCCCAACTCATGCCATGGTCCACCGTGGCCTGAAAACACCGGTTACATGCTTTCGCTGCTTGGCACTGTTTCGCCTTCCCGTTCTATCTGGTGCGGCGCGAACGATGGCTTGAACGCCGCAACGGCATGGCCGGCGAACGCTGAGTGGCAGCTCCCTTTCCCGGCAGGCAAGGTCTGGCAAGCACCGCACCTGCGGGAACCCGGGGCGAAGGACAACCAGGATCAGGCTGCAAGTGGCGGTGCAGTGTGCGTATCCCAAAGGGCAAGAATGCTGCGGAGTGCGGTTACAAAGGCCAAAGGCTGATCGAGCATCAGATGGTGACGGGCTTCAGGCACCGCGATGATCGGAATGTCACCTCCACCCAGCTCGCGGACGTATTCGGCCGATTCCGGGGTGAAGAGTTGGCTCATACCGCCGTGCACGATGGCCTTCCGGCCCGGTGCCTGCACCAGACGCTCGCCCATGGTGAGCCATTCGTTGGGCTTGTTGCTCCTCCGAAAGACCTCGGTTGAAAACTTCCACGTCCACTCGTCTCCATCCTGTCGCAGGGAATGATAGGCCATGTAGTCCAGAAGGAATGGCTCGCCGACCGGCTGGGGCGGGGAAAGGATGTACCGCTTACGTGCCGTTTCATAGCAAGGATAACGCTTGCTGGGCTTGTCCGGATCGCCGGAACCAGGGCTTGACCGCCTGAGGTTCCAGTACTCTTCCAGGAGAGCGGGCCGCATGATCATGAGATCGCAAACCACCACTCCGGCAAAGGCCTCGGGCCACTGGGTCACGGCTGTCAGGGCTGCGCCCGACCCGAAGCTGTGCGCGATGATTGTCGGCTTTTGGCCATCCGCAAACATATTCAGCGCCTCGGCAATCTCGCGAAACTCGCCCCCTCTCGCCAAGAGGTCGGCGCGACCACGCATGTCGCTGTCGCCCATGCCGGCCAGATCAAACGCCACCACGTCATAATCTTCTGCCAGAAACGGTGCAATGAAGGCAAAGCAGCGCGCATGTGCCAGAAAGCCATGGGTCATCAATACCTTGGGCTTGCTGGGGTCACCCCAGCGGAAATAGTGCGCCTTGGCCCCATCTATTTCCACATAACCTTCTTCGCGGGGCACCTTGAGCGCCGACACGAACCATTCGGGCAGATGTGAGCCGTCGCCAGCCCAAACAGGATCAATGTCCACTGGAAAGTCACTTATTCTGAACATCTCATTCATCAGGTTGCGCTGTCCTTGTTCGCTGGTGTGCTGGCGGCAAAGCCGCGGTAGGCATCGCGTGCCACATCGCCGCAAATCGCAGCATAGGTCGACACGCTTGGAAAATTGATGAGTTGGCGCTTCTTACCCGGGATGTTTGCGCCCATGTACCAGGAGTCCGCTTCGGGAAAGAGCGTCATAGCGCCAACCTGAGCGACCATTTCGGTCCAGTCCGCCTCTGCTTGCGGATCGGCGTCGAAAAGATCGTAACCGTTGTTTCGCAGCCAGACCATGAAATCGCAGATCCAGTCGCCCTGCATTTCCGCGCTTGTCGGGCCGTTGGAAAAACCCGAGGGGCTCAGGGGTCCGTAAGCGAACAGCATGTTGGGGAAACCCGATACCGCCATTCCCAGATAGGCGCGCAGCCCGTTGTCCCAAGCTTGCGACAGTAACAGGCCGCCCCTGCCGGTGATGTTCATGTCGATCAACCCGCCCCGCCCCGCGTCGAAGCCGGTGGCGAAAACGATGAGATCGCATTCGACCTCGCCGTCTGCGGTTGTGATTGCGTGCGGCCCGACACGGGTGATCGGGTTTGCCTTCAGATCAACCAGCGCAACATTGTCCTGCGCGAAAATCTCGTAATATCCCTGTTCCAGCGAAGGTCGCTTCGTGCCGAACGGATGCGGCGGTTCGGATGGGGCGAGTTTCTCGGCCAGATCGGGATCGGCGATCCGCGCGCGAACCTTGTCGCGCCAGAAATCGTAGGCGTGGCGATTGGCTGCGCGATTGGTAAGCAAGTCGGCGAAGTTGTGGTACCAGAACCTCAATCCGCCTCGCTGCCATAAATCTTCGAAGTGGGCATTGCGCTCAATCTCGTCGACTTCGAGCGCCGAGACTTCAAGTGACTGGCTTTCAAATCCTCCGCTCGTCTGCCTGCGCTGTTCGAAAAGGGCAGGATAGCTGTGCTTTTCGCGTTCCTGATCCTCCCGCGTCAGCCGCTCCTGCCGCATCGGCAGGGCCAGGATCGGGGTTCTTTGGAACAGGATCAGCGCTTCAGCCCGCTTGGCTGCTTCTTGGGCGACCTGCACACCGCTCGCTCCGGTTCCGATCAGGGCAACTTTGCGCCCATCGAGATCAATACCCTCCTGCGACCAGCGCGCCGTGTGGCACCATTCGCCCTCGAAATCCTCAATGCCCGGAATGTCGGGGATATACGGCTTCGACGCAAAACCGAGGGCTGGGAGCAAGAAGCGTGTCGATACGGATTGCCCGCCCTCAAGCTGTAGATTCCATAGTCCCCGCCCTGCATCAAAATCGGCGCTTTCGACCCTCGATCCCATCCGCATCAGCGGCCAAAGGTTCAGCGTATCGCAGACATGGCGGAAATAGGCCCTGAGTTCTTCCCAGCCGGGAAAGCGCTCACTCCAAGTCCATGTCCGCCACACTTCGGGGATCGAGAATTCATAGAGCGGAATCTGCGAATCCACGCGTGCGCCGGGATAGCAATTCCAGTGCCAGATGCCGCCCGGATCGGTCGCAGCATCGACCAGCAGCACGTTGAACCCGGCGTCCCGCAACTTGTGGAGCAAGTAGATCCCGCTGAAGCCAGCACCGATGATCACAGCGTCATAATCGGGCGAAGTCTGATTCGTCATGAAGCGGCAGTCAGGCTCTCGGCAATTGCCTTCGCCGTTGCATAGTCGGCCTTGCCGTTCGATGCGCGCAGGGGGATCTTCGTTGGATATATGGCCTTCGGTGTTTTGTAGCCTGCCAACTGCCCCCGCACATGATCCTTGACGGCTTGCTCGTCGAACGCAACGTCGCCGCTGAGGTGGACGACGGCGGTGACGGCCTGACCCCATTTTTCGTTTGGCACGTCCACGACCAGCGCGTCACCAATCGCGGGATGGGTCTTGAGAATCTCCTCGACTTCCTCGGGGTAAACTTTCTCGCCAGCAGTGTTGATGCAAACGCTGCCACGGCCCAGCAAGGTCAGGCTGCCATCGGCCTCGACCGTGCACCAGTCGCCCGGAATCGAATAGCGGACCCCATCGATTGTGCGGAAGGTCTTGGCGGATTTCTCGGGATCCTTGTAATAACCCGCTGGGATCGCACCCATGAGGGCGATAAATCCCGGTACGCCGCTTCCCGGCGTCACTTTCTGGTCGTTTTCATCAAAGACATGACAGAATTCGCCAATCGCAAATTTCGCGGTGTTGGTGCCCCCTTGCGCGGTTGTGATGGAGCGGCCGAAGCCGAGCCCTTCGGAAGCGCCGAAGCTGTCCATCAGCACCACCTGGGGGATATGCTTGCACAGCCCAGCCTTGACTTCCTTGCTCCACATCACGCCGGATGAAACGATGGTGACGAGGCTGCTGGTATCCCAGCGGCCGGGATTCCGGTCCAGCGCCTGCAGCATTGGCTTGGCAAAGGCATCGCCCACAATTGCGATGCTTTGCACCTTATGCTTATCAACTGTTTCCCACAACTCCGTCGCATCGAAGGACGAGTCTGCGAGTGTAACGATGGCGCCGCCCGACATAAGTGTGCCGATCGCGGTGATGAAGCCGGTCCCGTGCATCATCGGGCAGGATGGCAGGGTGCGGTTGCCGGGCCCTTGACTTGTGATCAACGCGACGTGTTCTTCGAGTGTCTGAGGAACGGGGGCGAGCAGCTTCTGGGCCTCGAGCTGTGCTTTGCGCATTTGGTCGTGATGCCACATCACGCCCTTGGGCATGCCCGTCGTGCCGCCGGTATAGATGAAGAGCTGATCTTCGGGAGAGCGCACTATGCCGAGCGCCGATCCGTCGCCTTCTTGCGCGAGTGTTTCGTAAGGGATCGCAAAAGGCGCGATTTGCGAAGCCTCGCCAATTTCCACAAAGGTGTGAACCTTCTCGAGCCGATCCTTGAGCTCGACGATACAGTCGCGGAATTCCGAGCTGTAGACGATCACTTCGCTATCGGAATCGTCGAAGATATAGAAGACCTCCTCGGCGACATAGCGGTAATTGATGTTCACATGGATCAGGCGCCCCTTGAAGCAGGCTGCCATCAACTCGCCATATTCGGGTCGGTTGCGCATATAAAAGGCAACCTTGGCCCCATTGCCGGCTCCGCGCTGCCGGAGCGCGCGGGCAACATTGTTCGAACGTCCCGACATTTCGGGCCAGGTGATGATCCGGTCGCCGTGTATCAGGGCCGGCGCATCCTTTGGCATGACGGGCTCGATAGCGTCGAGAATGTCGCCGAGATTCCAGTCGATCACATTAGTTCCCCTCTCCGAACGGGGTGGCGGCTTTGGCGCACTTCCCTTGGAAGAAACATCACGCAGCTTTGGTCCAGCCCTGAAGTGCCGCAGCCTCCGCCCGGACCGCTTCTGGCCCACCCAGAACCTGCCGGTCGAATCCGATCCGTTTGAACCAGTAATGCAGGCCAAGCAGGTCGGTGAATCCCATTCCGCCGTGCACTTCGGTGGAAGTGCGTGCGACAAATCGATAGACCTCGGCCGTGTGCGATTTGGCATGGCAGGCAAGCAGTGATGCCTCATTCGGCACCGCGTCGAAGGCGTGGGCGGCGTACCAGACGAGCGAACGGCACGGTTCATGCCGCGCGGCCATCTCGGCGCACATATGCTTTACGGCCTGGAAACTACCGATCAGGCGGCCGAACTGTTCGCGCTGACCAGCATAATCGACAGCCCTTTCGATCATGGCCTGACCTGCGCCAAGGCTGTCTGCGGCGAGGATCACGCGGCCCGCATCGCGCAGCCGGGCCACTGTAGCTCCGCCATCGTCAGCCAGTGGTTCCGCTTCGTCCCCGTCAAACCGCAATTCCCCGACGCTACGGGTGCGATCGATGGTCGTCAACGCGATAGCTTCCAGCCCGGACGCCTTGGCACCGACAAGGTGCAGCCTGCCACCGGAATCGGCGACGACGTAGGCATCAGCTCCTTCGAAATCGAGCGCGAACAGGGCGGTGCCGTTGAGCTTCCCGCCGGCAGAGGAAACTCCCGCGCCGTCGCGCACCTCGATCGTCTCGGAAATCGCGACACCGACACGCGCCTCGCCGCTCGCTATCTTTGGCAGCCAGTGGGCCTTTTGCTCCTCGTTGCCAGCTTCGCGCAAGGCGATCGGTGCGAGAACCTGACTGGCGAGAAACGGCACCGGTGCGACCGCATAGCCAAGCTGTTCCGCCACCACCGCCGCGTCGAGCAAGGTCATGCCGAGCCCGCCATGCTCTTCGGGGACGAGCATTCCGGCAACGCCCAGATCGTGGAGGGCGCGCAACACCTGGTCGCTCAACGGATTGTCCCGCTCCGCACATTCGCGGACGTGACTGAGCGGGCTGGTATCGGCGAGGCACCGCGAAACGGCGTCGCGCAACATCTGCTGGTCCTGCGAAAGTCCAAAGTCCATCAGTCTGCTCCCTGCTTCTGTCGCGCCATGTCCGCGGGGTTCGGCTCACGTGGCATTTCAAGGCCGCGTTCGGCGATGATGTTCTTCTGGATCTGAGCGGTCCCGCCGCCGATGATGAGACCGAGTTGGAACATATAGTTCCATTGCCACGCCCCGCCGTCCCGCTCACGCGGGCTGTGGTGATAGAGTATGCCCAGTTCGCCCATGGCGTCGATTGCCAGCGCGGATATCTGGTGAGCGAGTTCACAGCTTTGCAACTTGACGATCAGCTTCGCCATGCCGCCCGGCTCTCCCCTAAGGCTGTTCGAAAGGATGCGCATCCCATTGTATTTCATCGCCGCTACTTCGGCCTGAAGTGCCACTAGCCGGTCGCGCAGTACCGGATTGTCGATCGCGCGACCCTGGCCCAAACGCTCTTCCTGCATCAGTGCGATCAGCGCCTGCAGCCGGTTTTCGAGCGCGTCGGGATCGCCCAGCATTCCGCGCTCATGGCCTAGGGTTGCGTTCGCGACGAACCAGCCCTGGCCCCGCTGGCCGACGATCTGGTGCATGGGGACGCGCACATCGGTGAAGAACGTCTCGTTGAACTCGGCGTGACCGGTCATCGTCTTCAAGGGGCGAACCTCGATGCCCTGCGTGTCCATCGAAAAGATCAGGTAGGAAATGCCGCCATGTTTGGGTGCGTCAGGTTCGGTCCTGACCAGGCAAAAGATCATGTCGGCCTGCTTGGCGGTGCTGGTCCAGATCTTCTGGCCATTGATAACAAATTCGCCGTTTTCGATGTGCGCGCTGGTCTTGAGGTTGGCTAGGTCCGACCCGGCACCGGGTTCGGAATAGCCCTGGCACCATACGATATCGCCTTTCAACGTGGGTTCGATCCAGCGCCGTTTCTGTTCCTCGGTGCCGAGTTCAAGCAGGGTCGGCACGAACATCGAGATTCCCTGATTAGAAAGCCCGCCCGGCACCCTGGCCCGCGCAAATTCCTCTGCGATGATGCGCGATTGGAGAATGTCCGGCTCCGCTCCATAGCCTCCATACTCCTGCGGGATCGTTCGCGCGGTATACCCATGCTCGATCAACAGCTTCTGCCATTCGACTGCCTTGGACGAAGGTCGGGCCGCCCGGTCAGCAGAAGGCGGCGCGAGATGGCGGTGCGCTTCGATGAAAGCCCGCACTTGCTTGCGGAAGACATCGTATTCGGGCCCGTAATCAAGATCCATGACGCTTCTAACTTTCACGCAGGCGGAAAACAGGAAGGCGGAAGTCCTCACCGATCAATTCGAATTCCACTTCCACCGGAAGGTCGAGCGCTAGGCGCTCGTGATCGCAACCAATCAGGCGCGTGGCCATGCGTACGCCCTCTTCCAATTCCACCACCGCCGCCACGAAGGGAATTTCGTCGGCAAAAGCCGGGTGGAGGGCCTGGTGGGTAACGGTCCAGGAAAACAGCGTGCCCTTGCCACTGCTGCGTTCCCAGGAGAATTCCGGCGAGCCGCACTTTGCGCACATATAGCGCGGTAGGTGGCGGAAGCAGCCGCAGCCGCCGCAGCGCTGGAAATAGAGATTGCCGTCTTGGCACCGCTTCCAGAATTCCTGCTCAACCGGGTCTTGCGGGCGAGGTCGCGGTTTGGGCGGCGCAACCTGCGCGGAGGGCCGCATTTTGGGAGGCAGATCGCTCTCGCTGCTCATGCAAACCTCCTGAGAATGGCAATGCTTCCATCGCCAAGGTCACCCCAGCCGGTCACAAGACCAGTTTGGGCTCCCAGCACCTGGCGCTCGCCGCAGTCGTGACGAAGCTGGCGCACTGCCTCGACCACGTGGTTGAGTCCCCAGACATGCGCCTCACTGAGCAAGCCGCCATGGGTGTTGATCGGATAGCGGCCACCCAGCTCAATCTGGCCATTGGCGACGAATTCGAACTGTGCACCCGGTTCGCAATAGCCCATCGCTTCCAGTTGCAGCAGAACGACATAGGTAAAGCAGTCGTAAATCTGCAGGAAATCCATGTCCTCGCGCTTGACGCCCGCCATGTCGAAAGCGCGCGGGGCAGCATAGCTGAGGCCAATCTTGAAGGGATCGGGCCGCGAGGGGATGTCGTCGGCGGGATAGGGGTGGCCTTCCGCGGCACCGGCGATGCTGACGGGCACATGCGGCATATCCCTGGCCCGATCCATTCGCGATATGACTACCGCGCAGGCGCCATCGGTTTCAAGGCAGCAATCGTAAAGGCGGAAGGGCTCGGATATCCAGCGCGCCGAATGATAGGTTTCCGCGTCGAGTTCGCGCCCATAGGTAAAGGCGCGCGGATTCAACTGCGCGTGACGCCGGCAGGCTAGCGCTACCGCTGCCATCGCATCCGCGCCCACGCCGTAAAGCTTCGAGTGACGGGTCGCCAGCCAAGCATACATCTGCACCGGCAGGAACACACCATAGGGGATGTAATAGCCCTGGATGGTATTGGTCAGCGTGTTCATGTTCATCGCCCGAGTGGGCGGGGCACCCGGCTTGGGCCTGAGGGCGGAATAGCCGTTCCAACCGAGCGTCACCAGCACGTGATCGCAAAGCCCGCTGGCGATCGCCATTGCCGCGTTCTGCAGCGCCGTCGTCGGGCTGGCGCCGCCCATGTGAACGGTGGCCGCATAGCGCAGCACATCAATGCCGAGATTGGCGGCCATTTCCTCCGAGGTCGTATAGATCGGCGGCGGCACCATGCCGTCGATGTCGCAAGGTTTCAGCCCGGCATCTGAGATTGCGCGGCGCGAGGCTTCCAGCATCATGTCCACCGCGGTCCGTTCGGTGCCCTTGACGAATGCGGTTTCGCCCACACCGGTTATGGCGGCCTTGTCGGCAAAGGATAAGGTCTGCGAAGCGTTCATACAGCGTACCCGTCTTGCCGCAATTCAGGAATAGAATCTGGCATCGGCCAGCGCCCTTTCGGCCCCTTCGACAAGATCGCGCATGACCTCTGCCGCTGGACGGATCGAATGGATCAATCCAATTCCCTGCCCCGCGAAGCCGGGCATGATATCCTTGCGCTGAGCCTTTATGCCCGAAGCCATGACCGGCCCTGAAATCATCGACTGGTAAGGCATCGGAAGCGGCTCCTTGCCCGCCGCAACCCAAGCATCGGCCCATTTGTTGCGGATCATGCGCGCAGGCTTGCCGGTCAACGAACGGCTAACGACGGTATCTGCATCGCCGCCGTCGGTTATTGCTTCCTTTTGGAACCGTTCAATCCCTGCCTCTTCGGTTGCCAGGAACGCCGTTCCGACCCACGCGCCCAGAGCGCCCAGCATCATCGCTGCGGCGACTCCGCGGCCATCGGAGATTCCACCTGCTCCGATCACGGGAACCCGATCGCCCACCGCGTCGACTACCTGCGGAATCAGCGAGAAGGTTCCGATCGGGGAGTTGTGCCCGCCGCCATCGTGGCCCTGCGCCACAATCATGTCGATGCCGGAATCGACCACCTGCTGGGCGTGCTTGACCTTGCCGATCACCGCCATGACCCTGGTGCCATTGGAATGAAGGCGGTCCATCCACGGTCCGGGATTGCCGAGGCCGGCGGCATAGACTGGCACCTTTTCCTCGATTACCACTTCCATCTGCGCCTCGAAAAACTCCCGCGTGAACAGCTGCGGACCGCCCTTGCCCATTTCCGGCGCGCCAGCCGCGCGCATGGCCATTGCGGCATCCACTTCGGGCAGATCCTCGCGTTCCATGAAATCGCGGGTGAACTGCTGATATTCGCCAAGCAGTGCCATCGGGTTTTCGAGCGAGGCGCCGCTCTGCGGTGCCGAACCGCGCCTGACGGAGGCAGGCAGAAGGGTGTCGACCCCAAATGGCTTATCGGTCAGTTCGCGGGTCTGGCGGATCCAGCTGCGCAACTGGTCTGGCGAGCAGGCCGCAGCGCCAAGAACGCCAAGTCCCCCGGCATTCGATACTGCGGCCGCGAGCGCGGGGACACTCGCCCCGCCCATTCCGGCCAGAAGGATCGGGTATTCGATCCCGAGAATTTCGCATATGCGGCTCTTGAGTGCCATCGTAATACCCTCTCCATCCAGCGCCACCCACCGGCGCCCGTTTTTTACGTCTGTCCCCACCTGACCTTCTGGGACACAAGCTCAGGGCTTCTCTGTGCGAGATAGGAGGCGGAGCCCGCCACGAGACGCGCCATAGCCTGCCGCGCTCCTTCGGCATCGCCCTTGCGCACAGCTTCAAGGACGCGGCGCAAGAAACGCAACTGGACCGCACGCTCTTGCGCCGAATACCCCAGCGAGAGCGAGAATTCGCGGGTAAGCATATGCAACGCGGAAGTCAGAAGGCCGAAAAGCGGATTGCCGCTGGCCCAGCCGAGCATATCGTGAAAACGGCGATTCAGTTCCTCGAACTGGCTGCTCGCTTCGTTTCGCTCCAGCTCTTTGAGGCAATCGGCAAGTGCGCTCAGATCACCCGTGGTCGCGCGCTGGGCGGCATAGGCTGCAACATCCGCCGCAATCGCTTCGCGCAATTCGAGCAAGCCCCTCAAGTCCGCCTCCATGAAATGCAGGATCAGCGAGAGGCTGTTTGCGAAATCGCCAGTCTGCGGGCGAGCGACCACCGGCCCGCCACCGCGACCTAGTTGAAGATGGATAACGCCTTGGAGTTCAAGGAAGCGAAGCGCTTCGCGCAAGGTCGCTCGGGCGACATCGTATCGCGCAAGCATTTCGTCCTCGCGCGCCAACCTGTCGCCCGCAACATGCGCCCCGGCTTCGATATCGCGTACGATGTCCTGCGCAAGCGTGAGCGCACGCTTGGCCTTCCTCGAATCATCGACCTTCGGTTGCATCACTGGGAATCGCTCCTCTGATAAAACCTTATAAGAGTTTATCGGATGGCATGTCCAGCATCAGTCTATGAAGTTTGCAGTGCGGTCAAATGTCGCAACAATCCTTATAAGCTTTATTGACCACACCCTGCGAAACATCTACCTGTTTGATAGCAAGGTGAGTCTGCTTGCCTGGGATGGAGGACGAGACATGAGCATCGACACGATGGAGCTGGATACTGCCGGAAAAGTTGCAGCCATTCCGATCGACGAAATTGATGTCGCACGGCCGAGTCTTTTTCAGCAGGACACGATCGGCCTGTATTTCGACCGGCTGCGCAAAGAGGAGCCGGTCCACTATTGCCGCGAAAGCTATGTTGGGCCTTACTGGTCGATCACCAAGTTCGACGATATCATGGCTGTCGACACCAACCACAAAGTCTTTTCGTCGGAGGCAAAGCTCGGCGGTATCGCCATTCAGGACATGCATTCGGTGGAAGGCGCGCTCGAACTTGAAATGTTCATCGCTATGGATCCTCCAAAGCACGACCAGCAACGCAAGGCCGTCACCCCCGCTGTAGCGCCGTCCAACTTGCTGTTGCTCGAACCGACAATCCGCGAACGAGCGTGTCAGATTCTCGATGATCTGCCGATAGGCGAGGAATTTGATTGGGTTGACAAGGTCTCAGTTGAATTGACCACGATGACCCTTGCTACCCTATTCGATTTCCCGTGGGAGGAACGCCGCAAGCTCACGCGCTGGTCCGACGTCACAACGGCCGCCCCTGAAACCGGCATCGTCGAATCGTACGAAGCGAGGCGTGAAGAACTCATCGAGTGCGCGATGTATTTCAAAGGACTGTGGGAGCAGCGCATCAACGAAGAACCGAAGAACGATCTGATTTCCATAATGGCGCATTCCCCGGCGACACGGGATATGCCCTTCCTCGAATTTCTGGGTAACCTGCTGCTGCTGATCGTGGGCGGCAACGACACCACGCGCAATTCGATAAGCGGCGGTGTGCTGGCGCTCAATCAGAACCCCGATGAATATCGCAAACTGAATGACGACCCTTCGTTGATCGCCAGCATGGTGCCGGAAATCATCCGCTGGCAGACGCCGCTGACTCACATGCGCCGCACTGCGCTGCAGGACTGGGAGATTGGCGGCAAGCAGATCAAGAAGGGCGACAAGGTCGTGATGTGGTACCTGTCGGGCAACCGCGACGAAACGGTCATCGACCGGGCTGACCGGTTCATCATCGACCGCAAGAATCCGCGCCATCACCTGTCATTCGGTTATGGCATCCATCGATGCATGGGTAACAGGCTGGCAGAACTGCAGTTGCGGATCATCTGGGAAGAAATTCACAAGCGGTTCGCCAAGGTCGAAGTGACCGGCGAGCCCGAGCGCCTTTTCTCAAACCTTGTGCGCGGGATCACCAATCTGCCGGTGCGGCTGCACGCGCGCTGATTTGCTGAAGCAGAAATACGGAGTGTATGATGGTCAAAGTGACGTTCGTATCCAGCGATGGAACGCGGCGGGAAGTCGAAATTGCCGAGGGCGAAACCGCACGCGAGGCGGCGCTCTTCAATGATGTACCGGGCATCGACGGCGATTGCGGCGGTGTCTGCGCCTGTGCGACCTGCCATGTCCATGTCGATCCGGCCTGGATCGACAGGGTTGGTCGCCTGGTCGAAGGGGCAGCGGAGGCAGAGCTTCTGCAATTTGCCGAAGGTGCCAACGAATACAGTCGCCTCGCCTGCCAGATACCCATGGTGGAAGGAGTGGAAGGTTTGATTTTGCACGTTCCCGAGCAGCAATACTGACCAGACAGAGCGCAGCCCTGTCGTGCGCGTGCGGCGTCGCAAATTCAGTTTTGAACGGAGGTTTCAGTGCCAACTCAGCTAGAACCTGATGTCTAGACGAGCGAAGACGCATTTCGCACCGAAATGCGGCAATTCCTCGCCGCCCATTTCCCTGACGAATTAAGGGGCGCGGGCAATATGCTGGCCGGGCCCATTGGCAGCTTCGGCTTGTGGATCATCCTGGCCGACGCGCATCCGGAAGCTTCGAGGGACAGCTCCAGCGTGTCGGTGACATCCCCGGCCCGCATGGTGGTACACAGCTTCCAAAGGATGACATAACGGGAGAAGTCGTCGAGCACGGTCGACAGGTACACCAAGCCCCAGCCGATGATCTTGAAGTAGGTGAAGTCGGTCTGCCACATCTCGTTCACCCGGGTGGTCTTGGTGTGGAACTCGTCGGCGGCCTTGACCACGACATAGGCCGGGCTGGTGATCAGATCATGGGCCTTCAACAGACGGTAAACCGTGGCTTCGGACACGAAGTAGCGCTTCTCATCGGTGAAGCGCACGGCAAGCTCACGCGGTGACAGCTCACTGTAATCCAGCGCCATCTCGACGATCTGGTCCTGCACTTCGGGCGCGATGCGGTTCCACACCCGGCTCGGGGCCGACGGCCGATCCTCCAGCGCCTCCGGGCCGCCTGCAAGGTAGCGATCGTACCATCGGTAAAACGTCCGGCGGGCGATGCCGAGCTTGTCCAGGGTACGCTTGGCAGGCAGATGCGACTGCTCGACGATCCGGATGATCTCGAGCTTTTCTGATGCGGGAT
>CAZCUW010000058.1:0-18929 GCA_964502035.1 uncultured Sphingopyxis sp.
CTGTATCACAAGGCCGGTTAATGGCGGAGGCTGGCACGCCATAGCCGCAAGCTGGTCGAAGGGCGCCGGGGGGCGAGGACTCCCTTCGCCCAGCTTGCGGCTATGGCGTGCCAGCCTCCGCCATTAACCGGCCTTGTGATACAGGGTCAGGCAGCATCGTGCCGGGGCGCCGACGACGGGATCGATTCCGCGCCGATGACGGGCTGCTTCATCCGGGCGCCGATGCGCCGGAACGGGGCGGCCAGCCACAACAGGCCGCGGTGCAAATCGTCGCTGAAACGCGGGTGGCCGTCGTTCCAGGTCCGCATCCAAAGTTCATCCTGCATCGATCTTCTCCTGCTGATCCGATAACCGCAAGATGCGCCTTCAATCGCCGCGGCGCCAACAAATGCTTTGCACCTAAGCATAAGGCCAGCTTATATATGGGCGATGCCCAAACTGCCGCCCCTTGCCGCGATCCGCACCTTTGAAGCCGCCGGCAGACTGCAAAATTTCTCGCGCGCGGCCGAGGAACTGGGGCTGACCCAAGCCGCGGTGAGCTATCAGGTGCGCCAATTGGAGGACCGGCTTGGCCGCGCCTTGTTCGTGCGCGAAAAGGGGCGGGTGCGTTTGTCCGAAACCGGGCAGCGGCTGCTTCCCGCGATCAGCAATGCCTTTGGCGCGATGGGTGATGCCTTCGCGGCGCTGGGCAGCGACGAGGCCGATGTGCTGACGATCAGCGCGATGACGACCTTTGACGGCACCTGGCTCAGCGCGAGGATCGGCGGCTTTCAGCTGGCCTATCCCGACCTGGCGGTGCGCATGATGATGAACAATGATCTGGTCGATTTCGATGCCACCAACGTCGATGTCGCCATTCGGGTGGGCCGTGGGAGCTGGCCGGGGCTGCGCGCCGATTTTCTGTACCGCAGCCATGTGACGCCGATCTGCGCGCCCGGCTTTCTCGATGTGAACCATATCGCCGCACCCGCCGACTTGCTTGGCGTCGACCGGCTGGCGCCCAACGATCCCTGGTGGGCGGGCTGGTTCGCCGCCGCCGGGGTCGACAGCGTACCGCCGCCGCAGCGCCGCGGGATCGAACTCGACAGCCAGTTGCAGGAAGCGAGCGCGGTGCAGAGCGGCTATGGCATCGCGATGATGACCCCGCTGCTGTGGCGCGCCGAACTCGACGCCGGGCGGCTGGTTCAGCCGTTCGACACGCTCTACCAGCCCGGCACCGCGCATTTCCTCGTCCACCGCGAAAACCGCGTCGGCGTCCGCAAGATCGAACGCTTTCGCGAATGGCTGCGCGCCGCGTTGGAGAAGGATCGCCACCTGTTGCCCGAGGCGCTATGGCAGCCGCTGCCATGACCTTCACCGCCGTCCCCCTGACCCTCTATCCCGACATGTTCCCCGGCCTGCTCGGCCACAGCATGGCGGGACGTGCGCTCGAAAGCGGCACCTGGTCCTGCGCGCCGGTGCAGATCCGCGACTTCGCGACCGACAAGCACCGCACCGTCGACGATACGCCGGCGGGCGGCGGCGCGGGCATGGTGCTGAAGGCGGATGTGCTCGCGGCGGCAATCGACCATGCGGTGGCGGCGAATCCCGACCTGCCCATCCTCGCCATGACCCCGCGCGGCACGCCGATCACGCAGGCGCGCATCCGCCAGCTGTCGGCCGGCCCCGGCGCGATCATCCTCTGCGGCCGGTTCGAGGGTTTCGACGAACGCATCTTCGACGCGCGGCCCATCGAAGAAGTGTCGATGGGCGACATCATCTTGTCGGGCGGCGAGATGGGGGCGCTGTTGCTGCTCGACGCTTGCATTCGCTTGCTTCCCGGCGTAATGGGCGCGGCTTCTAGCGGGGACGATGAGTCGTTTGAAAACGGCTTGCTCGAATATCCGCACTATACCCGACCCGTAAATTGGGAAGGGCGCACGATCCCCGAAGTGCTGCGATCGGGGGATCATGCGAAGATCGCGGCCTGGCGGAAACAACAGGCCGAAGATCACACACGGTTACGCAGGCCGGACCTTTGGGAGCGTCATATCGATGCTCGGGCCCGACCTGCCTCTGGCGCGCGGCGAACAGAAAAGGACTAGAGGCATGAACCTCATCCAGACGATCGAAGCCGAAGAAATTGCCAAGGCTGGCAAGACCGTTCCGACCTTTCGCCCCGGCGACACGCTGAAAGTCGGCGTCAAGGTGGTCGAAGGCGAACGCACCCGCGTCCAGAATTTCGAAGGCGTGTGCATCGCGCGCTCGAACAAGGGCATGGGCTCCAACTTCACCGTGCGCAAAATGTCGTTCGGCGAAGGTGTCGAGCGCGTGTTCCCGCTCTATTCGCCCAACATCGACAGCATTACCGTCATCCGCAAGGGTGCGGTGCGTCGCGCGAAGCTCTACTATCTTCGCGGCCGCACTGGTAAATCGGCGCGTATTGCAGAGCGCCGCGACTACCGGTCGGAAGCCGGCGAAGGCTAAGGAGAGCTTCTCTCACCCAAAGCCGAAACAGCTTTCCAAAACGACCGGTTCCGCCAACAGGCAGAACCGGTCGTTTTTCGTTTCACGAACAGCATAAAGGGCAAAATCACATGGGTTACCGGATCGTCGTCGCGGGTGCGACGGGCAATGTCGGGCGCGAAGTCCTCGCCATCCTCGCCGAACGCGAGTTCCCGATCGAGGAGCTGGCGGTCGTCGCCTCGTCGCGCAGCCAGGGGCTCGACGTCGAAATCGGTGAGACCGGCCGCACCATCAAATGCCAGAATATCGACAATTTCGACTGGGCCGGCTGGGACATGGCGATTTTCGCGATCGGCAGCGAAGCCACGAAAATCCACGCGCCCAAGGCGGCGGCGGCGGGCTGCGTCGTCATCGACAATTCGTCGCTGTACCGCATGGACCCCGACGTGCCGCTGATCGTGCCCGAGGTGAACCCCGATGCGATCGACGGCTATACCAAGCGCAACATCATCGCCAACCCGAACTGCTCGACCGCGCAGATGGTCGTCGCGCTCAAGCCGCTGCACGACGCCGCCAAGATCACCCGCGTCGTCGTGTCGACCTATCAGTCGGTGTCGGGCGCGGGCAAAGCGGGCATGGACGAGCTGTGGAACCAGACGCGCCAGATCTTCGTCGGCGACGAAAAGGATGTGCAGAAATTCACCAAGCAGATCGCCTTCAACGTGATCCCGCACATCGACAGCTTCCTCGACGACGGATCGACCAAGGAAGAGTGGAAGATGGTCGTCGAGACCAAGAAGATCCTCGATCCCAAGATCAAGGTCACCGCGACCTGCGTCCGCGTGCCGGTGTTCGTCGGCCATTCGGAAGCGATCAACATCGAGATGGAAAACGAGCTGTCGGCCGAGGACGCCCAGCGTATCCTGCGCGAAGCCCCCGGCGTCGTACTCCACGACAAGCGTGAGGACGGCGGCTACATCACCCCCGTCGAATGCGTCGGCGACTTCGCGACCTTCGTGTCGCGGGTTCGTGAGGATCCGACCGTCGAAAACGGCCTGAACCTGTGGTGCGTATCCGACAACCTCCGCAAGGGCGCGGCGCTGAACGCGGTACAGATCGCGGAGCTGCTCGGGCGTCGGCATCTGAAGAAGGGCTGAGCCTCTGCGCCCTCCCCTTCAGGGGAGGGCAGCGAGACTTGCCAGCTTGCTGGCTTAGTCGCAGCGGGTGGGGGCCATCGGCCTAGTGCCAACCTGACAGCCCCCACCCCAACCCCTCCCCTAAAGGGGAGGGGCTTATCTGTCGCGATACGAGCGGCTAGGGAGGGCATATGACCACCCCCTACGCCTTCACCCACGCCCTCTGCCGCGCCCCCGCGCCGTCGGCCGTCCACGGCATCCGCGCCGCTGGCGGCCCCGATCCCGACTTCGCGGGCCTTACTGCCGAGCACGCCGCCTATGTCGCGGCGCTGCGCGATCTCGGCCTGACCGTCGACGTTCTTCCGCCGCTCGACGACTTCCCCGACGCGCTGTTCACCGAAGACGTCGCGCTGACCTTTCCGGAGGGCGCGATCCTGCTCCGCCCCGGCGCGCCCAGCCGCGCAGGCGAGGTCGCGCATATCCGCGCTGCGCTCGCCGCGCATCACCTGCAACTGCTCGAAATGACCGGGTGCGGTCCAGCTTCGGGCTACGCCGACGGCGGCGACGTGCTGCGTCTCGCCGACCGGGTGATCATCGGCCTGTCCGACCGCACCGATCGCGCGGGCGCGGAGGAGCTCGCGGGCCTGCTCGGCGCGCTCGGTCACGCCGCCGAAATCGCCCAGACCCCGCCCGGCGTCCTCCACTTCAAGACCGGTTGCGGGCTGATCGATGCGAACACCATCCTCGCTGTCCCCGAACTGGTCAGCTGCCCGCAATTCGCCGGGCTGGAGGTGGTGCCGACCCCGCTCGGCGAAAACCCCGCCGCCAACATCCTGCGCGTCCGCGACACGGTGCTCGTCGGCGAGCGCTGGCTCGCGACGCGCGCGATGCTCACCGCGCGCGGCATCGACTGCCGCCCACTGCCAACCGATCAGATCGCGCATATCGACGCGGGGCTCAGCTGCATGTCGCTGCGCTGGTGATCATCGTCCAGGACGCCCCAACCCCGCTCGTGTCGAGCGAAGTCGAGACACCCCGAAGGCGCGCGCTAACGATGGGTGCCTCGACTTCGGCCAAAGGCCGAAGTTTATCCTGAGCGCCTGCCAAGGCAGTCGAAGGGCTCGACACGAACGGATAGGGGTGTGCAGATGCCCGCTTCCACCACCCCACCCGCCCAGCGCCGCCTGCTCGGCGCGCTCCTCGCGCTGCTGCTGCTCGCCCAGATCGAGCAGCCCTATCCCGAGATCGCGCTGCTTCAGCATATCCCGACGATGCTACTGCTGATCGCCGCGCCCGCGCTGCTCCGCCGCTGGCCGCTGTCGACCCCGGCGCTTGCCTGCATTGTCGCCTTCATGGCGCTCCACACCCTCGGCGGGCGCTATGCCTATAGCAGCGTCCCCTATGACGACTGGGCGCGCGCGCTGACCGGCACCAGCCTGTCCGACGCCTTTGGCTGGAGCCGCAATCACTATGACCGCCTCGCCCATTTCGCCTTTGGCGCGCTGTCGGTGATCCCGGTGGCGGAGATCGCGCGGCGGTGGGGCGGGCTGGGGCGGCGCGGCGCCGCGTTGACCGTCCTTGCCTGGGTCTTGGCCATGTCCTGCCTCTACGAAATCTTTGAATGGCTGCTGACCATCGTCGCGGCGGGCGAAACCGCCGACCGCTATAACGGCCAGCAGGGCGACATCTGGGACGCGCAAAAGGATATGGCGCTGGCGACCATCGGTGCGATATTGGTGCTGATGGTGCCGCGGAGGAGATAGGCGATGCGTAACATAACGACCCTCGCACTGGTGGCGCTGCTCGCGGCGTGCAAGCCTGCGCCCGAAAAGACCCCCGCCGCCACCGAAGTGGCGGCGCCCCCGGTCCCCGCCGCCAAAGCCGACGGCCCCGCCGCCGCGACCACCGCGGTCAGCCTCGATGGCGAAGGGCTGCGCTTCATCGACAAGAGCAGCGGCAAGGCCAGCCTGCTCGCCTTCGGCGTCCCGCGCGTGCAGGCCGAAACCGCGCTCGCCAACGTCGCGGGCCAGCAGGACGACCGCAGCACCAACGCCGAATGTGGCGCCGGGACGATGGAATTCACCCGCTACGACGCGATGACGCTCAATTTTCAGGACGGCAAATTCGTCGGCTGGTTTCTCGGCAACGAACCCGGTGCTGCCGCCTATTCGACGGCCAGCGGCATCGCCGTCGGCACGACGCGCGCCAAGGCCGCGGAATCGGCGTCGATCGTCGATCTGGAGGACAGCACGCTGGGCGAGGAATTCAGCATCGGCACCGGCGACAATGTCGTCGGCGGCATGTTCGCGGCGCCCGGCGATGCGGCCAAGATCGACGCGCTGTTCGCGGGAGTGAATTGCTTCTTTCGGTGAGCCAGCAAAGCACGGCGCGATGTTCCTCGTCGTTGATCCGGGGTCTATGACGACCGTGCAGCTATGGATCCCGGATCAAGTCCGGGATGACGAATGACTGGTAACCACCCCAAGGCCGCCATCCGCCGCTCAAAAAAACGCTGTCCTACATTATTCCGCTGTGCCAGCCTTCATCTCAGCTCTTTCAATTTACAGGCAAAAGCGGTCGCGACCAGATTTTGGATACAGCCAGGATCTGCCCCCTCTGTCCGCCGAACAGGACAAATGCGGCGCTGCACTAGGCTGAACTTTACTGAACTTTGGGGTGATGGACGGTCCATGCGCCGGCCGGATCGCAGCCCCGGCCCGGGATAACCGAAGACGGCAATGGCCGCTCCCCATCCCAAAACCGCCACCACCCTAATGCCCCATATCCGCCGCCGTCGCGACCGGCCCGCCCGGTTTCGGCGGGCGCAGCAACAGCACCAGCGGCACCGCCGCCAGTGTCACCCACATCATCACCCAGAAATCGTCGATATAGGCGACCATCGCCGCCTGCCGGTTGATCTCGGCATTGACCATCGCCAGCGCGGTGTCGCCCGCGATGCCGAAGCGGTCGGCGGTTGACGGGTCGAGCAGGGTGACCGAGCTGTTGGTGACATGCGCCGCCAGATCCTCGTGGCTGGTCTGGATGTTCGACCCGAGCAGCGTGGTGACGATCGAGATGCCGATCGACGCGCCCAGGCTGCGGAACAGGTTGAGCAGGCTCGACCCGTCGGTGCGATACTGCGGCTGGATCGTCGCGAACGCCATGGTGTTGAGCGGGATGAAGATCAGCCCCATGCCCAGCCCCTGCACCAGCCCGCTGATGACCACCGGCTCCATCCCCATCGCCAGTGACCAGTGGCTCATCTGCCACAGCGAGTAAGCGGCGATGGCCAGCCCGGTGCCGACCATCCAGCGCGCGTCGATCTTGCCCAGCAATTGCCCCGCGACCCACATGCTCATCAGGATGCCGATCCCGCGCAAAGCCAGCACCAGCCCGGTGTCGATCACCGGCCAGCCGAACAGATTCTGCAGCATCGGCGGCAGCAGCGCCATCGACGCGAACATCACCACCCCGATGACGATCATGAACCCCATCGCGGTGACCAGATTGCGGTCGGCCAGCATCGCGCGGCTGAACAAGGGGGCGCGCGCGGTGACCATATGGACGATGAACATCCACAGACAGGCGATCGCGACCCCCAGCTCGATCCAGATTTCGGCGCTGTCGAACCAGTCCTGATGCGCGCCGCGGTCGAGCATCAGCTGCAACGCCGCGAGCCCCAGCGCGAGCATCGAGAAACCGAACAGGTCGAAGCGGCGGTCGGTCCGGCGCGTCGCGGGGAGCAGCGCCCACATCATCGCCAGCGTCAGCACCCCGAACGGCAGGTTGACGTAAAACACCCAGCGCCAGCTCGCCTGTTCGGTCAGCCAGCCGCCCAGCACTGGCCCCAAAATCGGCCCGATCATGATCCCCATGCCCCAGATCGACATCGCGCGCGCGTGGCGTTCGGGCGGGTTGATGTCGAGCATCACCGATTGCGACAGCGGGGCGATGAACGCGGCGCAAACCCCCTGCAGGAAGCGGAAAGCGACCATCTGTTCGAGCGACTGCGCCGCGCCGCACGCCATCGACGCCAGGATGAAGCCAAAGATCGCGGCCAGAAACAGCTCGCGGCGGCCGATGCGGTCGGCGAGCCAGCCGGTGATCGGCATCGCGACCGCGCTCGCCAAGATGTAACTGGTCAGCACCCAGGTCACCGTCTCGCTCGTCGCGCCCAGGGCCGATTGCATGTGCGGGATGGCGACATTGGCGATCGTCGTGTCGAGGATCTGCATGATCGACGCGCCCATCACCGCGACGGTCAACAGGCCGCGATGGCGGACGCGCGCGTGCAGCGGGATGGCGTCGTCGGCAGGCAGCGCGGTGGCGACCGGGCGGCGGGGGAGGGAGCGGGAGGCCATCATTTACCTCTCGCGGCCCCACCATCGTCATTGCGAGGAGCCGAAGGCGACGCGGCAATCCCCAGCTCTCGGCCTTGCGCAAGGTCGAGAGCTGGGGATTGCTTCGCTGCGCTCGCAATGACGAGCTTTTGCGGCACCGGGACCACCCTATTTCCCCGCCACCGCACCACCGCTCGTAAACACCCGCACATCCGCCGACAGCCCGGCGATCATCTCGCGCGCCGGCTTTTCGTCGAAGGCGATCCGCACCGGCACCCGCTGCGTCACCTTGACCCAGTTGCCCGTCGCATTCTGCGCCGGCAGCACCGAAAACTCGCTGCCCGTCCCGGCGCCGATCGTCAGCACATGGCCGCGCACCTTCAACCCCGGATAGGCATCGAAGCTCACTTCGGCGCGCTGGCCGACGCGCATGGCGGCCAGATCGGTTTCCTTGAAATTCGCCTCGACCCACGGATGCGCGGTATCGACCAAGGTGACCGCGGGCAGCCCCGCGACCATCATCTGGCCGATCTGCAACCGGTCCGATTGCGCGACGCGCCCGGCGCTCGGGGCGCGGACCGTCGTGCGGCCCAAATTCACTTGGGCCTGCGAGCGCTGGACGCGCGCCGCCTCGACCTGCGGATTGACCCCGCTCGCCGGCCCGGCGGCCAGCTTGGTGCGCGCTTCGGTGGCCGCCGCCTGCGCCTGGCGGACGCGCTCGCGCGCCTGCGACACCGCATGGCGCGATGCGTCATAGGCGGCTTTGGTAGTGAAACCTTTCTCCATCAGCGCCGCCTGCCGCGCGAAATTGACCTCGGCGAACGACACATCCTCGCGCGCCGCGGCAATGTCGACGGTCGAGGTGTTGGCGCTGGCCGACAGATTGCCGACCTCGACCTCGGCGGCGTCGATCGCCGCGGTCGCCTGCGCCACGCTCAGCGCATAGGGCTCGCCGTCGATGCGGAACAGCAATTGCCCCGCCGCAACCTGCTGGCCGTCGCGCACCGCCACTTCGGTGATCCGTCCGCCGACTTCGGCGGCGACCGACACCTTGTCCATCTGGACATAAGCGTTGTCGGTCGACACCGACCCGCCGCTGGTCAGCCAGTACCAGCCGCCCGCCGCGATCAGCACCGCGGGCAGGCCGAACATCAGCAGGCGGGTGCGCCACTTCGGCGCGTCCTTTGCGTCCACCGCGACCGCCGCGCTGGCGGGCGGCAGCGGATCGGCCTTGGGCGCTGCTTTTGCGTCGTCGGACGCGGGGCGGGTGGGGGACAGCTGGTCCATCAGACGGCGGCCTCTTCTTTCTGGCAGATACGGCGCGACAAATTGGCGCGGACGCGCTCGACCAGCGCGATCAGCTGGTCGCGTTCGGCGGCGCTCAGCCCTTCGGTCGCTTCGGCGGTCATCGCGTCGATGTCGGCGCGCATGGCGTTCAGCAGGTCGCCGGTGCGCGGGGTCAGATACAGCAGCCAGGCGCGGCGGTCGGTCGGGTCGGCGCGGCGTTCGACCAGATCGGCTTCGACCAGCCGGTCGATCATCCGCGACAGGGTGATCGGCTCGACCTCGATCAGCTCGGCCAGCGGCCCCTGCCTTATCCCCTCGTGACGGCGCAGATAGGTGATCAGCCGCCATTGCAGCGCGGTGATGCCGGTGTCGCGGGTGCGCGCATTGAACGCACGGCGGAACAGCCGCGCCGAATCGTTGAGCAGGAATCCGATCGTTTCACTCATGGCATGAGATATAATAGCAGATGCTACTATATTCAACCGCTTGATCCGGCGGCCAACAATCTCGAATATGGTGTAAATTTTCTTTACACTGCTTGCGTTGACCGGCTTTTTGGGCAGGATGGGGCGATGACATTGACCGCCGACCTTTTCTGGTCCTTCCGCTCGCCGTACAGCTATCTGGCCATCGCCCGTTATCGCGCGCTCGCGGCCAGCCACGACCTGGCGATCAATTTGCGCCCGGTCTATCCGCTGGCGATCCGCCAGCCCGACTTTTTCGAGCGCAACCATCCCAATTGGCTCAGCTACACGATGCGCGACATGATCCGCGTTGCCCAGTTTCACGGCATCCCCTTTGGCCCGCCGCGCCCCGATCCGATCGTGCAGGATATGGCAACGCGCGAAATCGCCGCCGAACAGCCCCATATCTATCGCCTCACCCGGCTCGGTCAGGCGGCGTCGCGCCGCGGCAAGAGTCTGGCGTTCGCGCATGAGGTCGCGCAGCTGATCTGGGGCGGCGCACAGGACTGGCATCTCGGCGACCATCTGGCGGATGCGGCGCGGCGCGCCGGGCTCGACCTAGCCGAACTCGACGCCGAGGCCGAAGCCGATGCGGTGCTGCTCGACAACGAGATTGCGGCCAATCAGGTCGCGCTGGAAATCGCGGGCCATTGGGGGGTGCCGACGCTGGTGTTCGACGGCGAGCCTTTCTTTGGGCAGGACCGGATCGAGATGGCGAAGTGGCGGATGGAGCAAAAGGGGCTGCGGCCGCGATGAGCGCCCTTGCCCAATCGGCCGCCGCGGGGGCATAGCCGGGGCATGACGACCGAACCTGAATTTTTCGAAGCGCGCGATGGCGTGCGCCTCGCGTGGCGTGAAACGGGTGAGGGCAGGCCATTGATCCTGCTCCACGGCCTGTTTTCCAGCGGCGAGGTCAACTGGATCAAATTCGGCACTGCGGCGCGCGTCGCCGCGGCCGGCTACCATGTCATCATGCCCGACCTGCGCGTCCACGGGTCGAGCGAAGCGCCGCACGAGGAGGAGCATTATCCTCCCGACGTGCTGGTGCGCGACCTCGAGGATCTGATCGCCCATCTCGGCCTCACCGATTTCGACCTCGGCGGCTTCTCGCTCGGCGCGCGGACCAGCGTGCGCGCGGTGGTCGCGGGCATGAAGCCGCGCCGGTTGATCCTCGGCGGCATGGGGCTGGCCGGGCTGGCCGGTTGGCAGCGGCGGGGGCAGTTCTTCAAGCGCGCAATCGCCGAATATGAAACAGCGAAGCGCGGCGACGACACCTGGCTGTCGATCCAGTTCATGAAGACAATGAAGGTCGATCGTATCGCTGCGGGGCATTTGCTCGACAGCTTCACCGACACCCCGCCCGCGGCGTTGGCCGCGTTGACGATGCCGGTGCTGGTGGTGTGCGGCGCGCAGGATCAGGACAATGGGTCGGCGCCCGATCTGGTCGCGGCGCTCGTCGATGCCCGGCTTGCGACGATCCCCGGCACCCATATGTCGAGTGTGACCCAGCCCGAGCTGGGTGAAGCCATGGCCGCGTTCCTGACCGCTTGACCCGGCCAGCCCCCCGCGCCAAGCTGTGATCATCGCGCCGCAGAGCGTCGTCCGATCAATCCAGAGGATCCACCCCATGAAAGTCATGATTTCAAGCCTTTCGCTTGCCCTGTCGCTCGCCGTCGCCGGCCCCGCCGTGGCGGCGGAACAGAAGCCCGCGGCATCGACCGCAAAAGCCGCGAAGCCCACGGCCGCCGACGCCGACGCCTTCATCGCCGCCGCCGAAAAGGATCTGTTCGACTATACGGTCGAGGCGAGCCAGGTGAACTGGGTCAACAGCACCTATCTGACCGAAGACACCGACGCGATGGCGGCGCGGATCAACGCCGTCGGGACCGAAAAATCGGTCAAATACGCCCTCGAGGCCGCGAAATATAAGGATGTCGCGGGGCTGAGCGCCGACACCAAACGCAAGCTCGATATCCTGCGTACCGGCCTTGTCCTGCCCGCGCCGACCAAGCCCGGCGCGGCGACCGAGCTGAACCAGATCGCGACCGACCTGCAGTCGCAATATGGCAAGGGCCGCGGGACGCTGAACGGCAAGGAGATTTCTGGCTCTGACATCGAGGAGCAGATGGGCAATATCGAACGGACGCCCGCCGAGCTCGCCGAAATGTGGACCAGCTGGCACGACAATGTCGGCGCGCCGATGAAGGATGATTATGCCCGCATGGTGGGCATCGCGAACGAAGGCGCCAAGGAGCTGGGTTTTGCCAACACCGGCGCGATGTGGCGGTCGGGATATGACATGTCGCCCGAGGATTTTGCCAAGACCACCGAGCGACTGTGGCAGGAAGTGAAGCCGCTCTACATGGCGCTCCACACCTACACGCGCTGGAAACTGAACGAGAAATATGGCGACGCGGTGCAGCCCAAGACCGGCCCGATCCGCGCCGACCTGCTCGGCAATATGTGGGCGCAGGAATGGGGCAATATCTACCCGCTGGTCGCCCCCGCGGGGTCGGGCGACCTTGGCTATGATGTCGGCGAACTGCTGACCGCGCAGGGCAAATCGCCGCTCGACATGGTCAAGGCGGGTGAGAATTTCTATTCGTCGCTCGGCATGGCGGCGTTGCCCGAAACCTTCTGGAAGCGGAGCATGTTCACCAAGCCCGCCGACCGTGAAGTCGTCTGCCACGCCTCGGCGTGGGATATCGACAACAAGGACGATATCCGCATCAAGATGTGCATCAAGGTGAATGCCGACGACTTCACCACCATCCACCACGAGCTGGGCCACAATTATTACCAGCGCGCCTATAACAAGCAGCCGTTCCTGTATCTGAACGGCGCCAACGACGGTTTCCACGAAGCGATCGGCGATTTCGTCGCGCTGTCGATCACCCCGCAATATCTGGTCGACATCGGCCTGCTCGACAAGGCGAAGGTGCCGAGCGCCGACAAGGACATCGGGCTGCTGCTGCGGCAGGCGATGGACAAGGTCGCCTTCCTGCCCTTCGGCCTGCTCGTCGATCGCTGGCGCTGGGGCGTCTTCGATGGCACCATCAAGCCCGCCGACTACAACACCGCATGGACCCAGCTGCGTACCCAATATCAGGGCATCGTGCCGCCGGGCGCGCGGCCCGCGGGCGCGTTCGACGCGGGCGCCAAATATCATATCCCCGGCAACACCCCCTACACCCGCTATTTCCTCGCGCGCATCCTACAGTTCCAGTTTTACGAGGCGGCGTGCAAGCAGGCGGGCTGGACCGGGCCGCTTCACCGCTGTTCCTTCTATGGCAACAAAGAGGTCGGCGCGAAGCTGAACGCGATGCTCGAAATGGGGGCGTCGAAGCCGTGGCCCGACGCGCTCGAAGCCTTCACCGGCAACCGCGAAATGTCGGGCAAGGCGATGGCCGATTATTTCGCGCCGCTGAAAACATGGCTCGACGCCCAGAATAAGGGCAAACCGCAAGGGTGGTGAGCCCAGCGTCCGCGTCGGCCGGGCCGGCCGGTTTCGATCGGGCGCGCTATCTTTCCCGGATCGGTGCCGCGGCGCCGGTCCGGGCCGATCTGGCGGCGCTGGGCGTGCTGGTGCGCGCGCATCTGGACCGCGTTCCGTTTGAAAACCTCGATGTCCAGCTCGGGCTCGTTCCGCCGGAGAGCGTCGATGCCATTTTCGCCAAGGTGGTCGACCGTGGGCGGGGCGGCTGGTGTTACGAGGTCAACACGCTGTTCGGCGTCCTGCTCGCCGATCTGGGCTATGCCGTCACCCGGCTGAGCGCCGATGTCCGGCGCGGCGGCGATGTCGCCGACCGACCGGGCAATCACCTCTGTCTGCGGGTCGATCTCGACCGGCCCTATCTGGTCGATGTCGGTTTTGGCGGCTCGATCACCGCGCCGGTCGCGATTGTGCCGGGGACGGGTGTCGATGGCCCCTATGCGATCCATCTGGCGCAGGTCGGCGGCGATCGCTGGACCTTCGACGAAATTGTCGGCGACGGCGCGCCCTTCGGCTTCGATTTCACCACCGGGGCAGCGGACGAGGGCGTCTTGGCTGCGATGCGATCGGCGCTGGGACGCGAGGACTGGTCGCCGTTCGTCCAGAATCTGGTGATCCAGCAGCGCCGCGGCGACACCCATTGGACGCTGCGCGGCCGGGTGCTAACCCAGCTGACACCCGCCGGAAAAACGACGCGCCTGCTGGAATCGGCCGACGAGATGGCCGTCGTCGGGCACGACATTTTCGCGATGGAGCTGCCGGAGGTCGAGCGGCTTTGGCGCCGGGCCGCCGATCGTCACGATGAACTGTTCGGCACCGGCTAGTCAGCGGCGGCGCCCTGCCGGCGAGATACCCAGTACATTTTTGCGGTGGCATCGGCGCGCCGGGGCAGCGATGAAACGCGCCCGATGCAACGAAAGGCAACCGTGTGAAGCGTGTCATTCTGGCGGCCGCTGGCCTGTTTCTGGGCGCCGGGACGGCGCAAGCCGCAACCTGCGAAGAGAGTTTCGTCAAAAAGGGCAATCCGGTCACCGGGCTGCGCTTCGTTGCGACCACGACCGTGCCCAACATGAGCATGGCGAGCGCGGTCGGGCAGCTCAACGGGATCGTCGCCGCCAAGGGCTATACGATCCTCGCCGCCGAGCCCGCGGGCGGCGCGATGCTGATCGAACCGCCCGCGACCGGCAAGTCGCGGCCCTTCCCGATCGAGGTTGCTGCCGACGCCGCGGGCACGGTCCGCATGGAAGCCAAGCTGCGCGCGGGAATGGCGATCCCCGATGCGGCGGCCAAGGCCGAAATGTGCGGCATCCTGGCGCAGCTGAAGGGTGGCAAGGCGGGTGAGGTGCTCGCCGCCAAGGGGCTGGGTGCGACCAGCGCGCCCGGTGCCCCGATCCGCATGAGCGTCCTGCGTTTTTCGCAGGACATCACGGGACAGGCCGACAAGAACAACGCTGCCGCCCAGCTGCGCTATCAGAACCGGGCGTTCACCCTCTACGGACCCGTCGCCTATATCGGCCCGGTCGGCGACACGTACCGCGTCGAATGGAAACTGCTGTCCAATGTGCTGACCGACATCGTCCCCGGGCGGGCGTCGGCGGGCTTCAACGTCAACTGCGTGCTGGCCAAAGGGCAGGGCGTTTACGCGCTACAGCTCAAGCCCGGCAAACATGTCGAACTGACCGGCACCTTCGACCGGCTCGACTATGGCCTGTCGTCGGTGTGGTTAAAGGATTGCCGCCCGGTCAAATAGGCCGGCCGGGGCGATGGGGCGCCGGTCGCGGGTCACGATCCGGCGCAGCCCGGCGGACGCGGGCGCAGCAGCGCACGTCCCGCAGCGACCCCCGTTGCGCGGCCGTCATCCAGCGCCAGCGCGCCGTTGACGAACAGTTGCGGCACCCCGACGCTCAGCTCGCGCGGCCGCACATAGTCGGCGCGCGGCGCATAGGCCGCCGGATCAAATACGAGAATGTCGGCAAAATAGCCCGGACGCAGGTAACCGCGCCCGTCGAGCTTGTAGATGTCGGCGGTGCGCCCGGTCGACTGGCGGATGAAGGTCGGAAGGCCGATGACCTTGCGATCGCGGACATAGCGCGCATATTTTTCGGGAAAGGTCGCGAACATGCGGGGGTGGCCGTCCGATCCGTCGGACGCCGTTACCATCCACGGTTGCTGCATCAACAGGTCGACGTCGGCCTGCGCCATGTTGAACGACGCGACCGCGGTGCCGCCGCCCTTGCGCCCCTCGCCCGCCACGCTCTGCCGAATGATCCGCAGCGCCGCGTCGCGGCTGTCGAGCTTCCATTCGTCCGCTACTGCCGCGAGTGTCTTGCCGCTCCAGGGAAAGCCCTCGGCGATCAACAGCAACGCGCCCGGCCCGCCGCGCCGCCGCAGATTGTCCTGCATCTCGGCGCGAATCCGCGCCAGCATGGCGGGATCGTCGAGCCGCTTCAGCAACGCCGCGCCGCCGCCATCGACCGCCCAGCGCGGCAACAGCGACGCATCGAGGCTCGATCCCGATGCCAGCCACGGATGTTGATCGGCGGTCACGTCCACCCCCGCCCGGCGCGCCGCATCGATCGCGGCGATCACCGCGCCGGCCTGGCCATGGACGTCGACGCCCAGCGCTTTCAGATGCGCGAAATGCACCGGCATCCCGGCGCGCCGCCCGATCGCGATCGCCTCGTCCACCGACCCGAGCAGGCCGATGCTATAGCTGGATTCGTCGCGCTGGTGGGTGTCGTACAGCCCGCCGCGGATCGCCGCCTCGCGCGCCACCGCCACAACCTCGTCGGTGGTGGCGAAACTTTGTGGCGCATAGAAAAGCCCCGTCGATAATCCGACCGCGCCTTCGCACATGCCTTTGGCGACCAGCGCCTGCATCGCGCCCAGTTCCGCCGCGGTCGGCGCGCGCGCATCCTGACCCAGCACCCGCTGCCGCACCGGGCCGAACCCGACGAACGGCACGATATTGGTGCCGATCCCCGACGCCGCCAGTTTGCCGCTATCATCGGCGACATCGGGGGTGCCATAGCCGTCGACCCCGATCATCACCGTCGTCACCCCCTGGTGCAGCCAGGCGGCGTTGACGCGCACCGCCGCGTCGGGCGAGCGCAGGAAGCTGTCGGCATGGGTGTGCGGATCGATGAAGCCGGGCGCGACGATCATGCCTTTTGCGTCGATAACCCGGCGTGCCGAATAACGCCCCGGGCGGCCGACAGCGACGATCCGGTCGCCGCGGATCGCGACATCGCCGACGAACGGCTTGCCGGTGCCGCCGTCATGGATCGTCCCGCCGCGGATGATGACATCGACCGCCTCGTCTGGGCGCGCCATGGCTCCAGCCACGCCGAGCAGCGCCGCCGCCGCTGCCAGCGCACCGATGGTCCGGCGAACCGGGAACGAGACAGTCGATGGCATCGGCATGATCCTTGATTGCGGCCCATGGCGAACAGCACAAAGCGCCCGCCCGTCGGTTTCCGGCGCCAAGGATGTCCCGAACAGGCGCCCCGCGTCCAGAGGGGGGAGTTGCAGCCCCTATAACCCAATGGCATAAGCCAGCGCGATGGGCCTTCGCGCCCCGATACCCGCAGCCTGGGACCGATACGACATGAACCTGCGCCAGATCGAAATCTTTCACGCGGTCTTTCTGCACGGCACGGTCAGCGCCGCGGCGCGCTCGCTCAACGTGTCGCAGCCCTCGGTGACCAAGGTGCTGCGCCACGCCGAACGCTCGATCGGGCTGACCCTGTTCGAACGTTCAAAGGGACGGCTGATCCCGACGCAGGACGCGCACACGCTGTTCGCCGAGGTGTCCGACATTCAGGATCGGGTGCGTTCGCTGCGCCAGGCGTGCCAGAATCTGCGCCATGGGCGCGGCGGGCTGCTGCGCATTTCGGCGCTGCCCTCGCTCGGCCTCGGCGCCATTCCCGAAGCGGTCGCGCGCTTTCTGGGCGAGCATGAGGATATCATGTTCGACCTCCAGACGCTGCATCATGACGAAATGGTCCGCAAACTCTATGAACGCGAAACCGATATCGCGATCAGTTTTGAAGTGCCGCTGTCGGCTCCCGTTGCGCATCAGGTGATCGGCGAGGGCGAGCTGGTGGTGATCTACCGCGAACAGGATATGCCCGCCGCGCCGCCGCGCCTGCATCTCGACGAACTGCGCGGGCAAAAATTCATCAGCCCGGTCCAGGGCGGCCCGATCGGCCGAATGCTGTCGAGCGAGCTCAGTCGGCTCGAGGTCGAGCTGGACGAAGTGGTGTCGGCGCGCACCTATTATGTCGCCGCGGCGCTGGTGAGCGCCGGGGTCGGCATGGCGATTGTCGACAATTTCACCGCCCACGCCGCGCTGTCGCCCGGACTGGCGAGTCGGCCGCTACAGCCTGCGATCACCTTCGACATCAATGCGGTCTATCTGCAGAACCGCCCGCCATCGCGAACGGCATCGGCGTTCCTCGCCGAACTCTCGACGGTGATCGAAGGATTATAGCATCAGGCTATAGGATATGAGGCGCAGGATATTGGGGCATTGCCACGGGTAGGGGTAGAGTTGGCGCCTTCATCGTCCCGCAGGTTGCCCCGAGCCATGATCGAAACGCCCTATCTTCTCTACCTCGGCCATTCGACCGACCCCGCCGACATCAAGACCTCGCGCGGGCTCGCCGTGTTCCGCCCCGACATCTGCATCGGCGAATATCGCCACGATGATTGCCCGCTGACCCTGGACCTGCCGCGGATGGATTTTGCCGGGGCCTATGCGGCGGGCGCGCGGACCTTGGTGCTGGGCATCGCCAATGCCGGCGGCAAGCTGGGCGAGGATCTGGTCCTCGACGCGCTCGCCGCGATGGAGGCCGGGCTCGATATCGCGTCGGGGCTGCACCACCGCCTGAACGCCGAACCGCGGCTGATCGCGGCCGCGGCGCGGCTGGGCCGCAAGCTCCACGACGTGCGCGATCCGCGGCCCGACATTCCGATTGGCAACGGCAAGAAACGCGCGGGCAAGCGGTTGCTGACCGTCGGCACCGATTGTTCGGTCGGCAAGATGTACACGACGCTGTGCCTCGCCAGCGCGCTCGCCAAGCGCAGGATCGCCGCCGATTTCCGCGCCACCGGCCAGACCGGCATCCTGATCGCGGGCGACGGCGTGCCGCTCGATGCGGTGGTCGCCGATTTCATCTCGGGCGCGATCGAACAGATTTCACCCGCGCGCAGCGACGATGGCTGGGATCTGATCGAAGGACAGGGTTCGCTCTATCACCCGTCATTCGCGGGGGTGTCGACCGGGCTGCTGCACGGCGCGCAGCCCGACGCGCTGGTCCTGTGTCACGATCCGGTGCGCCCGCATATGCGCGGCCTGCCGCATTACCCGCTGCCCGGGATCGCCGAAACGCTGGCGGCCAATCTGCGCGTGGCGCAGCTGACCAATGCCGATGTGCGCGTCGTCGGCATCGCGCTCAATACCTCGGCGATGGCCGAGGATGACGCGCGCGCGCTGTGCGCCGCGACCGAGGCCGAATTCGGCCTGCCGACCAGCGACCCCTATCGCTTCGGGGTCGAGGCGATCCTCGACCGGCTGCTCGGCGCCGCCGCTCATTCGCCCGCCGTCGCCGCAACCGCCTGACCGACCGGCCATGCCCCGCACCCTGACCGTCTTTGCCGAGACGTTTCCGCTGCATACGCCCTTTCGCATCTCGCGCGGGGTCAAAACCGCGGCCGAGGTGGTGACCGTCACCATCGGCCAGGACGGGATGACCGGCCGCGG
>CAZCUW010000059.1:0-18779 GCA_964502035.1 uncultured Sphingopyxis sp.
ACCTCGCCACCGTCCGCTTCTGTCAAAAGCCGACTTTATCAACAGCATCGGTCGCAAGCCGCGGTTCGGCTCACACCGCCGCCTCCGCAAGGTTGAGCTGCGCCGCGCGCGCAAAAATCTGCGTCAGCACCGGCTCGGTATCCGCGACGCGCATCGCGACCTGAAACTCGACCGGCGCGAGGGCGGGCATCCCCCCGATTTCGACGAGCGCGCCGTTCGCCACCTCGGCGCGCACCATCGGCTGCGGGAAAATTCCGATGCCGCCCCCGGCCCTGGCGATGTCGATCATCGTGCGCGCGTTGTTGCACAGGTTGAGCGATTTCTGGGCAATCCGCGACGCCGCGATCGCCTCGCGCATCCGGCCGTGGATCGGCGAATGGCTGGCGAGCGACCAGACCGGCAAGCCGGTGTCGCCGCCCGCAAACGCCGACGCGACCGCGGGGCTGGCGAGCCACACCAGCTCCACCTCGCCGATCGCGCTGGTCTTGAGCGCCGGATGCGCGATCGGTCCGGCGGCAAAGGCGATGTCGGTACGCCCCGTCAACAGCTGCTGGATCAGGTTGGCGGTCAGGTCGATTTCAATCTCGAGCCCGACATGCGGCATGTCGGCCTTCAGCCTCGCGACGAAGGCGGGCAGGCAGCTCGCCGCCGCGATCTCGCCCGCCCCGATCCGCACCACCCCGCTCGCCTCGCCATAACCGCCGCTGCCGAGCAGCGCATATTGCATGTCGCGCAGCAACGGATCGCAATCGCGCACCAGCTTGCGCCCCGCCGCGGTGAGCGACATCGTGCGGCCGTCGCGCCGGAACAGCGCCGTCCCCAGGCGTTGCTCCAACTCGCGCATCCGCGCCGACACCGTCGGCTGGGTCGTGTTCAGCCGCTCGGCGGCGGCCGAAAACGTGCCCAACCGGTCGATCCAGAGCAAGGTTTCGAGATGATAGAGCGCAACGCGATTGATAGACATTGCCTATGTATAATCACAAATTAGAACAATTAGAATTGATGAATTAATTGCGCCAAGGTCCGCGCGCCATAACCGTCAGGAGAGCCGTTCCATGGGGAAGAAGCAATATCCCACCGCCACCGCCGCGCTGGAAGGCCTGCTCTTTGACGGCATGCACATTTGCGCCGGGGGGTTTGGCCTGTGCGGTATTCCCGAACGGCTGATCGATGCGATCCGCGATGCGGGGACCAAAGACCTGACCATCGCCAGCAACAACGCCGGAATCGACGGCGAAGGGCTCGGCAAGCTGCTCCGCACCCGGCAGGTCAAGAAAATGATCTCGTCCTACGTCGGCGAGAACAAGGAATTCGAGCGGCAATATCTGGCGGGCGAGCTCGAGGTCGAATTCTGCCCGCAGGGCACGCTCGCCGAACGCTGCCGCGCCGGCGGCGCGGGCATTCCCGGCTTCTACACCAAGACCGGCGTCGGAACCGCGGTGGCCGAGGGCAAGGAAGTGAAGAGCTTCGACGGGCAGGATTATATCCTCGAACGCGGCATCTTTGCCGACCTCGCGATCATCAAGGGGTGGAAGGCCGACGAAAGCGGCAACCTCATCTTCCGCAAAACCGCGCGCAATTTCAACGCGCCGATGGCGACCGCGGCGAAAATCTGCGTCGCCGAGGTCGAGGAAATCGTCCCCGTCGGCAGCCTCGACCCCGATAGCATCCACCTGCCCGGCATCTATGTGAAGCGCATGATTATCGGCGCGCCGTATGACAAAAAGATCGAGTTCCGGACGGTGCGCCCGCGCGAGGCGGCGTAGTGCGCGCGTTCCCGATCACGGCGGCCTTGCTGCTGGCGGGGTGCGCGAGCGCGCCGACCGAGGTGACGACCGCTCCGGCCGCGCCGCCTGCTCCTGCCGACGCCGCCAAGCCCCCGGTGCAGCTGCAATATCTCTACGGGTCGGCCGAGGCCGCGGCCGCGGTGCGCGCGACCAATGCGCGGATCGCCGATTATGGCGTCGCGCGGATCAAGCAGCGGCCGCAGGACAGCGTGGTCCTCACGACCGGCGCCACGATGGATGCGCCGCGCTTTGAGCCGTGCGGCAACAAGCCCTTCGCCGCGGTGCTCGACGCCGACGAAACGTTGATCTGGAACCTCGGCCCGATGCGCTATTTCGCCGAAAAAGGCTCCACCTATGACCCCAAAATCTGGGACCAGTGGGAAAAGACCGGTGCGGGCAAGGCCAAGGCGATGCCGGGCAGCGTCGAGATGGTGGGCAAACTCCGCGCCGCGGGCATCACCGTCATCGCGAACACCAACCGCAGCGCCGCCAATGCGAAGGGCAGCGAGGACACGCTGCGTGCCGCCGGGCTCGGCGACTTCAAACATGGCGAGACCTTGTTCCTGATGGGCGACGATGCCGGTGGGTCGAGCAAGGACGGACGCCGCGCCATCATCGCGGCGAAATATTGCGTGATCATCCTCGCCGGCGACCAGCTCGGCGATTTCAGCCAGCAGTTCAATGTCAAGGATCTGCCCGCCGCAACCCGCACCGCGCTCGCCACCGGCCCCGCCGCCGCGGCGCTGTGGGACAAGGGCTGGTTCCTGTTCCCCAACCCCGTCTATGGCCCGTGGGAAAAGCTGGGCTGGGACGAAACCTTCCCCTCCGACAAGAATTGGGAGCCGAAATAATGGCCTGGACGCGTGATGATATGGCGGCGCGCGCCGCAAAGGAACTGCAGGACGGCTATTACGTCAATCTGGGCATCGGCATCCCGACCTTGGTCGCGAACCATATCCCAGCGGGGATGACGGTGACGCTGCAATCGGAAAATGGCATGCTCGGCATCGGCCCCTTCCCGCTGGAGGGCGAGGAAGACGCCGACCTGATCAACGCCGGCAAGCAGACGATCAGCGAAGTCCCGAACTCGGCCTATTTCAGCTCGTCGGACAGCTTTGCGATGATTCGCGGCGGCCACATCGACCTGACCGTTCTCGGCGCGATGGAGATTGCCGAAAATGGCGATATCGCGAACTGGATGATCCCCGGCAAGATGATCAAGGGCATGGGCGGCGCGATGGACCTCGTCGCCGGGGTCAAGAAGATCATCGTGGTGATGGAGCACAACGCCAAGGATGGCAGCCCGAAATTCATCCCCGAATGCACCCTGCCGCTGACCGGAAAAAATGTCGTCGACATGATCATCACCGACCTCGCGGTGTTCCGGCGCGACGATCATGCCAGCCCGTTCCGGCTGATCGAACTGGCACAGGGGGTCACCGCCGAAGAGGTCGCCGAAAAGACCACCGCGCATTATATCGCGTGACACCAGGTGAGTAGCGTCGCCGCCAACCCCGGTTCGACCTGGCTGCTGACCGGCGGCTGCCTGTCGGTCGCCGCGGCGCTGCTCCATATCGCATGCATCTTTGGCGGCCCCGACTGGTATCGCTTTTTCGGCGCGGGTGAGGGCATGGCGCGCGCGGCGGCGCGCGGCGACTGGCAACCGACGCTGATCACGCTGTTCATCGCCACGGTTTTGCTGATCTGGGCCGCTTATGCCTTTGCGGGCGCGGGCACGCTCCCGCGCCTGCCGTTGCTGCGCACCGGGCTGGTGACGATCACCGCCATCTATCTGCTCCGCGGGCTGGTCTTTGTGCCGCTCCATCTGTGGCGGCCGCAACATACCGACAGTTTCGCGATCTGGTCGTCGCTGATCGTCTTTGTCTATGGCGCGGTTTACGCCATCGGCACGGTCAAGGCGTGGCGCTATTTGGCGCCCTGAACCGCGCCGGGGGTGACGGCGGCGGCAGTCGCGGCTAAGACAGCGATCAACGATAAGGTCGCAATATAATCACGGGTCGATGCAGCGTTTTTTTCTTTTTCTGATCGCGATAGCCGCGCTGGGCTTTTCCGGCTGGTTTGGTCTGCACGCCTTTGGCGAGGGCCAGCCGCTGGCCAGCGTCCCGATCCCGATCAAGCCGCCGGAGAATCTGCCCGACACCGCCGCCGAGTGGCGCGGCCGGATCGACTATCGCGCGCTTGACCGGCAATTGTCCGATCTGGCGCAGCGGCCCGAAATGGCGGGGCTGGCGGTGGCGGTGGTCGAAGATGGCAAGCTCCGCTTTGTCCGCACCTATGGCGTCGCCGACAAATCGACCGGGGCGCCGGTCACGCCGCAGACGTTGTTTCGCTGGGCCTCGGTTTCCAAAACCGCAACGGGCGCGCTGGCGGCGGCGCTGGCCAGCGATGGCGCGATCGATCTGGATCGTCCGGTCGGTGACTGGCGCACGTCGCTGCGCCTGCCCGGCGGCGCCGAGGCGCGGGTGACGCTGGAGGATGTGCTGGCGCAGCGCACCGGCTTGACCAAAAACGCCTATGACGACAAGCTGGAGGACGGGCAGAGCCCGGCGCTGCTGCGCGCCAGCCTGGCCGCGGCGCCGCTGCAATGCGAACCCGGCACCTGCCACACCTATCAGAATATCGCCTTCGACACCGCCAGCGAGATCCTCGCCCGGGCGGCGAACGAGCCGTTCGCCAACGCGGTCGAGGACCGGTTTTTCCGCCCGCTCGGCATGGTCAGCGCGGGTTACGGCATGGCGCGGCTGACCGGCGCCAAGGATTGGGCGAGGCCGCATCGCGGGCGGGACGTTCGCGCGGTCAAGGAGGCCTATTGGCGGCTCCCCGCCGCCGCAGGGGTCGAAAGCGACATCGTCGATTTCGCGACCTGGATGCAGGCGATGATGGGCGATCGCGCCGATGTGCTGCCGGGGCCGGTGTTGCAGCTGGCCCACCGTCCGCGCGTCGGCACCGCGCGGCTCTATGGCGGCACGTTGCGGCAGGCCACCGGCGATGCGGCCTATGGTCTGGGCTGGCGGAGCTTTACCTATGGCGGCCACCGGCTCGCGGGCCATTCGGGCGCGGTTGCGGGTTACCGCGCGACGATGATTTTTGAACCCACGACGCGAACCGGCGTCGTGGCGATGTGGAACAGCGACTGGGGATTCCCCTTTCGCATCCCGTTCACGGTGATCGACAGCTATCACCAGCGCGGCGACGCGGGCTGGCTCGACCTCAGCGAACTGCCGTCGGCACCCGGCCGGGCTGGCCCCGCCCCCATCGCGCGCGACCCGCTTGCGCCCTGATCCGCCGCCTGTGTATCAGGCGCGCGTTCGGGGACAGGAGGAGACTCATCGATGCGCGTGCTGTTGACCGGATCGTCGGGCTGGCTCGGGCGCTATCTGGCGCCGCTGCTGACCCAAAACGGCCATGACGTCACCGGGCTCGACGTCGTCGCCGGCCTGCACACCCAGGTCATCGGCACCGTCGCCGACCGCGCGCTGGTCGACCGCACCTTCGCCGAACAGGGCATCGAAGCGGTGATCCACGGCGGCGCGCTGCACAAACCCGACATCGTCCGCTATCCGCGCCAGGCGTTCATCGACGTCAATGTCAGCGGGACGCTGAACCTGATCGAGGCCGGGGTCGCGGCGGGCAACGACCGCTTCCTGTTCACCTCGACCACCTCGCTGATGGTGCGCGCCGATGTCCGCGACGGCGCGGGCACCCATGGCGCGTGGTGGATGGACGAGGATTTCGGCCCGCTCGAACCGCGCAACATCTATGGCATCACCAAACTCGCCGCCGAACAGGCGTGCCGCCTCGTCCACCGCGAGCATGGCATTTCGGTCGCGATCCTGCGCACCGGGCGCTTCTTTCCCGAGGATGACGACACCCATGCGGTGCCCAGCGGCCCGAACCTCAAGGCCAATGAGCTGCTGAACCGCCGCCTGACGGTCGAGGATGCCGCCGCGGCGCATCTCGCCGCGCTGGAGGCCGCGCCCGCGATCGGCTGCGACACCTTCATCCTCTCCGCGCCGCCGCCCTTTGCACGCGAGGACGCCGCCGAACTCGCCCGCGACGCGCGCGCGGTCATCGCGCGCTTTTACCCCGACGCCGCCGAGCTTTACGCAGCGGCAGGCTGGGTGCTCCCCGAAACGATCGACCGCGTTTACGACCCGTCGCGCGCCGAACGCCGCTTCGGCTGGCGCGCCCGCAGCGACTTCGCCAGCGTGCTCGCGGCGCTGCGCGCGCGCACCGCGCTGCCCTTTGCGCACGATCCCGCCTACACCTCCCCCATCGTCGCACAGGAGCGCGCAGCATGTACGAGCTGATCACCGCCAACCGCAATTATTCCAGCTGGTCGCTCCGTCCGTGGGTGCTGATGACCGCGTTCGGTATATCGTTTCACGACCGCATCGAACCCTTTACCAAGCCCGCCAATTACGACGATTTCCGCCGCTTCTCGCCGACCGGACAGGTGCCCGCGCTGCTTCACGAGGGGCGGACCATTTACGATTCGCTCGGCATCACCCTCTATCTCGCCGACCGCCACGACGGCGTGTGGCCGGCCGATCCCGACGCGCGCGCCTGGGCGCAATGCGCCGCGGCCGAAATTCACAGCGGCTTTGCGGCGCTGCGCAATGATTGCACGATGAACGTTGGGGTCCGCGTGGCTCCCAAACCGATGTCCGCCGCGCTCCAGGCCAATGTCGCGCGGATCCGCGAACTGTTCGAGGACGGGCTGGCGAAATTCGGCGGGCCATGGCTCGCGGGCCGCGATTTTACCGCGGTCGACGCCTTTTTCGCCCCCGTCGCCTTCCGCATCCGCACCTATGGCCTCGACGTCGGCGCCGGACAGGCGTGGGTCGATCACATCCTCGCGCATCCCGCGATGCTCGATTGGGAGCGGCAGGCGCTCGCCGAAAGCTGGCGCGAGGTGGGACATGAGGACGAATTGCGCGCGTGCGGCGCGATTACCGCGGATTACCGGACGGGGTAGCATTCCTTTCCTCGTCATTGCGAGCGAAGCGAAGCAATCTCCAGCTATCGGCTTCGCGTGAGGCCGATAGCTGGAGATTGCCGCGTCGCCTTCGGCTCCTCGCAATGACGGCAATCAATCGCCCAACGCCTCGCGCACCACCGCAATCCCCGCCGCGCGCTGGACCTTCAGCTCGGCTTTCAGCTTCGCCGGATCGCGCGCAAACACGAAACCAAAGCTGACCCCGCCCTCCTTGCCGATCGTCGCATGGTGCAGCTTGTGCGCCTGCACCAGCCGCTTGGCATAGCCGCGCCGCGGCACCCAGCGGAAATAGCGTTGGTGGACCAGCCCGTCGTGGACCACGGTATAGATGATGCCGTAAAACAGCACCCCCAGCCCGATCCACGTTCCCGGCGCCCACGCAGAAGACCCCATGATCATCGGACTGCCCACCGCGAACATCGACATGCTCAGCGCCGCACCGAACAGCCCGAACAGGTCGTTCTTTTCCAGCAATTGCCCGTGCGGCTCGTGATGGTCGCGGTGCCACGCCCAGCCAAAGCCGTGCATGATATATTTGTGGCTGCCCCACGCGACAAATTCCATCGCAACGACGGTGGCGACGATCAGCGCGAGGATGGCGGGGAGCGACATGGGGCGAATATAGGCGTGCGCGGCCCATCACGCCACTCCCTTCCCCGTCATCCCGGCGGAGGCCGAGATCTCACCCTCTCGGATGGACGCACCGGCGAGATCCCGGCCTCCGCCGGGATGACGACAAAATGGGTTGGCAGGACCGGCGGCTCACGACCGAAAATTGCGTTTCCTATCGCCACCGGCTTGCAATGTTGTGCGGCTGATCTAAGGCAGCGGCATGACTCGCCCCCGCACCCTGTATGAAAAAATCTGGGACGCGCATGTTGTCGAACAGCGCCCCGACGGTACCTGCCTGATCTTCATCGACCGCCACCTCGTCCATGAAGTCACCAGTCCGCAGGCGTTTGCCGGGCTGCGCGCAAGCGGGCGGACGGTGCGCCGCCCCGATCTGACGCTGGCGGTCCCCGATCACAATCTGCCGACGACGGCGCGCAAAGATGCGGCGGGCAACCGGCTGCCGATCGCCGATCTGGAAAGCGCGGCGCAGCTTGCGGCGCTCGCGCAAAACGCCCCCGATTTCGGTATCCGCTACATCGACGCGGTCGCCGCCGAGCAGGGCATCGTTCACGTCGTCGGCCCCGAGCAGGGTTTCTCGCTGCCCGGCACGACGATCGTCTGCGGCGACAGCCACACCGCGTGCCACGGCGGCATCGGCGCGCTGGCGTTCGGCATCGGCACCAGCGAGGTCGAGCATGTCCTCGCGACGCAGACCTTGCTGCTCCAGCCCGCGAAAACCATGGAAGTGCGCGTCGAGGGCGACGTCGGCCCCGGCGTCGCCGCCAAGGACGTCATCCTCCATATCACCGGCACCATCGGCGCCGCGGGCGGCACCGGCCATGTCATCGAATATACCGGCAGCACGATCCGCGCGCTCAGCGTCGAGGGCCGCCTGACGGTCAGCAACATGGCGATCGAGGGCGGCGCGCGCGCCGGGCTCATCGCCCCCGACGCCACCACCTTCGCCTATCTCAAAGGCCGCCCTTATGCACCGAAGGGCGCCGACTGGGACGCCGCGGTCGCTTATTGGACCAGCCTCGCGACCGATCCGGGCGCGACCTATGACAAGACCGTCATCATCGACGCCGCCGACATCGCGCCCAGCGTCACCTGGGGCACCAGCCCCGAAGATGTCGTGCCGATCACCGGGCTGGTCCCCGCGCCGGACAGCTTCGCCGACCCGTCGAAACAGGCGGCAGCGGCAAAATCGCTCGCTTACATGGGCCTCGTACCCGGCACCCGGATGCAGGATGTCGCCATCGAGAATATCTTCATCGGCAGCTGCACCAACAGCCGCATCGAAGATTTGCGCGCCGCCGCCGCGGTGCTGAAGGGGCGGCACAAGGCCGCGGGTGTCAAATGGGCGATCGTCGTCCCCGGTTCGGGGCTGGTCAAGGCGCAGGCCGAAGCCGAAGGGCTCGACCGCATCTTCACCGACGCGGGTCTGGAGTGGCGCGAACCCGGCTGTTCGGCGTGCCTTGGCATGAACCCCGACAAGGTCCCCGCGGGCGAACGCTGCGCCAGCACCAGCAACCGCAATTTCGTCGGCCGTCAGGGGCCGGGCAGCCGCACGCATCTGGTGTCGCCCGCGATGGCCGCGGCGGCGGCGGTGACCGGGCGGCTCACCGACGTGCGGGAGCTGATGGATTGAGCGCGCAACAGAGGGAGCCAAGAGCATGATCTGGAAAGCTATCGCATCGGCCGCAGCAGCATTGGCGCTCGCCACCCCCGCGCTGGCGCAGGACAAGCCCGCGACCACCAAAGTCAGCCTGACCCGGCTCGATTGCGGCACGGTGCGCGTCAACCGGCTCAACGCCTTTTCGGACACCCAGGCTTATCCCGGGCAGAGCCGCGACCTGACCGTCGGTTGTTACCTGATCCGCCACGGCGACCAGCTGATGCTGTGGGATCTGGGCTTGCCGAGCGCGCTCAAGGGCGCGGCGTTCACGGCGAGCGGCGACATGTCGGCCACGGTGCGCCGCAGCCTGGTCGAACAGCTCGCCGAGCTCGGCATCAAGCCCGACGACATCGACATGGTCGGGGTCAGCCATTTTCATTCCGACCATGTCGGCCAGCTGCCCGATTTCCCCGCCGCGAAACTCTATGTCGGCAAGGGCGACTGGGACATGCTGACGCAAAGCGAGCGCCCCGCATTCGTCGATCCGAAACCCTTCGCGCACTGGATCGGCGGCGGCGGCAGCGTTGAACCAGTCACGCGCGACAAGGATATTTTCGGCGACGGCAGCGTCGTGATGCTCGACATGCCGGGGCATACCCCGGGCCACCATACGCTGCTGGTGCGGCTGACGGATATGGGTCCGGTGCTGCTCAGCGGCGATCAGGCGCATTTTCAGGAAAATTACGACAGCGCGGGGGTGCCGACCTTCAACACCAACCGCGCCGACACCTTGGCCTCGTTCGACCGCTTCAAGGCGCTGGCGAAAAATCTGAAGGCGACGGTGATCATTCAGCACGAACCCCGCGACATCACCAAACTCCGCGCTTTTCCGAAGGCCGCCGAATAGCATGACCCCGATTGAAAAAGTCGAAGGCCGCGCCATCCCGTTCGGGCTGAAGAATGTCGATACCGACGTCATCATCCCGGCCAAATGGCTGAAGACGATCAGCCGCGAGGGATTGGGCCAAGGCGCGTTCGAGACGTTGCGCGCCGATCCCGACAATCTGTTCGACCGCCCCGAATTTCAGCGTGCCCCGATTCTGATCGCGGGCGACAATTTTGGCTGCGGGTCAAGCCGCGAGCATGCCGCCTGGGCCTTGGGCGACCTCGGCATCCGGGTCGTCATCGCGCCGTCTTACTCGGACATTTTTTCGGGCAATGCGGTCAAGAACGGCATCCTGCCCGTGGTGCTTCCCCAATCGGCGATCGACCGGCTGATGGCGGTTGCGGCGACCGATCCGATCCACGTCGATCTCGACACCCAGACGGTGACGACGCCGTTTCAGGATCGTTTCGCCTTCGACATCGATCCATTCCGCAAGATGTGCCTGCTGCAAGGCCTCGACGAGATTTCCCTGACCGAAAAAAGCGACGCAGCGATCGCTGCGCACGAACAGAAAATAGCAAAAACCCAGCCGTGGCTCACGCCGACGCTGTCCTGAGGAGAAGATGATGAAGGCTCTCTTGTCGACCGCCACCGGCGGCCCCGAAACGCTGACCCTGGGCGAGCTGCCGCGGCCGACCGCCGGCGCCGGACAGATCGTCATCGAGGTCAAGGCGTGCGCGGTCAATTTCCCTGACACGCTGATCATCGAGGATAAATATCAGTTCAAACCCGCGCGCCCCTTTGCCCCCGGCGGCGAAGTCGCGGGCCTCGTCGCCGAAGTCGGCGAAGGCGTGACCGAATTCAAGATCGGCGACCGCGTCATCGCGGGCTGCGGCAATGGCGGCATGTCCGAAGCCGTCGCGGTGTCGGTTCACAATGTCTATCACCTGCCGGAGGCCCATGATTTCGCCGCGGGTGCGTCACTGCTGATGACCTATGGCACCAGCATCCACGCGCTGGTCGATCGCGGCCACATCCAGGAAGGCGACACGCTGCTGGTCCTCGGCGCGTCGGGCGGGGTCGGCATCGCCGCGATCGAGCTGGGCAAGGCGTTCGGCGCGCGCGTCGTCGCCGGCGTGTCGAGCGAAGCCAAGGCCGAAGTCGCGCGCCAGGCGGGCGCCGACGAGGTCGTCGTCTATGGCTATCAGCCGTTCGACAAGGACGCGTCGAAGGCGCTGGCCGACAGCTTCAAAGCCGCGGTGGGGCCAAACGGCGCCAATTTGATCTATGACGCGGTCGGCGGCGATTATGCCGAACCCGCGCTGCGTTCGATCGCGTGGGAAGGCCGCTATCTGGTCGTCGGTTTCCCCGCCGGCATCCCGCGCCTGCCGCTCAACCTGACCTTGCTCAAAAGCTGCGACGTCGCCGGGGTGTTCTGGGGCGCCTTCGTCGCCCGCGAACCGGTCCGCAACCGCGCCAATATCGCCCGGCTGTTCCAATTGTGGGAACAGGGCAAGATCAACCCGCGGGTCACCGAGAGCTTCACCCTCGCCGACGGCGGCAAGGCGATCGCCAAGCTGGGCGATCGCAGCGCGGTCGGCAAACTGGTCGTGACCCTCTGACCCAGGCCCACCGATTGGGCGGTCGATTGGCGCCAGCGGGTTAACCCTTTTGCAGGGGCTCGGCATTATTGTCGGGTGTCAGGACTAGCTGGGCCAAGGGTATGAAGATGGCGACTCGCCGTGCGAAGGCTGACGAAAGTAACGCGAGTATCGCGAATATTTCGCGCACCCGCCGCGCACAGCTGGTCGCCGAGTTCGAGGGCGAGTTGGGAATCGACTACAAGGCGCGCGCCAAGGCCGCCGAGGCCGAACGCCGCTGGCAAATCCGCAAAACCTTCATCGTGTGGACCGTCGCGCTGATCTTTTTCACCGTGGCGTGCCAGAAACTGTGGATCATGGGCCAGGACGTCGACCGCCCCTTCGCCGCCCTCAACCCGATCGAAAGCTGGTTCTAGACCGCGTTACCAAATTTTGGTAACGCGGTGTCATGGCCATCAAGAACACCTCTATCGCATTGAGTGACGAACTGGCTGACTATGCGCGCAGCAAGGTTGCGTCCGGTGAGTTTGGATCAGTCAGTGACGTGATTCGCGATGCATTGCGGCGCGCTGCCGAGCGCGACCTGCGGGTTGCGCGGCTCCGACAGCTCATTCAGGAAGGCGAAGAAAGCGGTCCAGCGCGGCCGTTCGATTGGGATGCCTTTATGGCCGAAAAATTCCCGAATGCTTGAGGTCGTGCTGCGGCCACGCGCCAAAGCCGATCTTTCGAATATTGCTGATTACACCAAGGCCGAACACGGCGAGAAACAAGCAAAGCAATATATCGAAGACATCCGGCGACAAATCGAATCCGCCGCGCAATTTCCGGGTATTGGAAGCGATGCGTTCGGGTTGCCCCAAGCCTATCGCAAGATCCGTTCCGGATCGCCCCGGGTAATCTATCGCTATAACGAAACCGAACTTATCGTGGTTCGCATCCTTCACCAACGCGAGGACGTACCCGACGAGATCGAGGATTTTTTATAACCGGTTACTATCCTGACGTCGAACCCGAAGCCTTGGCATGGCCCTCAATAAACCCGCGCCTTCGGCTTGATATACTCTACGTCATCCGACAGCGTATATTCGTGGACCGGGCGGTAATCGAGGCGGACGCCGCCGCCCTTGCCGCCCCAGCCGTCGAACCACGCCACCGTGTGCTTCATCCAGGTCGCATCGTCGCGGTTGGGGAAATCTTCGTGCGCGTGGGCGCCGCGGCTTTCCTTGCGGTTGAACGCCGAATGCATCGTCACCGTCGCCTGGCTGATCAGATTGTCGAGCTCGAGCGTTTCGACGAGGTCGGTGTTCCAGATCAGGCTGCGGTCGGTGACCCCGATGTCGTTCATCCGCTGATAGGTCTTGGTCAGCTTTTCCTTGCCCTCGGCCATCAGTTCGTCGGTGCGGAACACCGCGGCGTGCGCCGACATGGCGCGCTGCATTTCGAGGCGGATCTCGGCGGTCGGCGATCCGCCCTTGGCATGGCGGAAATGGTCGAGCCGGCCGAGCGCGAGGTCGGCGCTGTCGGCTGGCAGCGGCTGCTGCGCCGCGCCGGGCTTGATGATGTCACGCAGGCGGTGCCCGGTGGCGCGGCCAAAGACCACGAGATCGATCAGGCTGTTCGAGCCGAGACGGTTTGCGCCGTGGACCGACACGCACGCCGCTTCGCCGACCGCGAACAGGCCGGGAACCACGGTGTCCGGGCCGTCCTTGCCCAACGTCACGACTTCGCCATGATAATTACACGGAATGCCGCCCATATTATAATGGACCGTCGGCACCACGGGCAGCGGCTGCCGCGTCAGGTCGACGCCAGCGAACACCTTGCCGCTTTCGGTGATGCCGGGCAGGCGTTCGTGCAGCACCGCCGGATCGATATGATCGAGGTGCAGGAAGATATGGTCCTTGTGCGGGCCGACGCCGCGACCTTCGCGGATTTCGAGCGCCATCGACCGCGACACGACATCGCGCGACGCCAGATCCTTGGCCGACGGGGCATAGCGTTCCATGAACCGCTCGCCCTCGGAGTTGGTCAGATACCCGCCCTCGCCGCGCGCGCCTTCGGTGATCAGCACCCCGGCGCCGTAAATACCGGTCGGGTGGAACTGGACGAACTCCATGTCCTGAAGCGGCAGCCCGGCGCGCAGCACCATGCCGCCGCCGTCGCCGGTGCAGGTGTGCGCCGAGGTCGCGGTGAAATAGCTGCGGCCATAGCCGCCGGTCGCGAGCACCACAGCCTGGCTGCGGAAGCGGTGGATGCTGCCGTCGTCCATGCACAGCGCGATGACGCCGCGGCAAACCTTGCCGTCGGGGCCATCTTCCATGATCAGGTCGAGCGCGAAATATTCGACGAAGAAGTCGGCGTCATACTTCAGCGACTGCTGATACAGCGCGTGGAGCATCGCGTGGCCGGTGCGGTCGGCGGCGGCGGCGGTGCGCTGCACCGGCGGGCCTTCGCCCATATTCTGCATATGGCCGCCGAACGGGCGCTGATAGATGGTGCCGTCGGCGTTGCGCGAAAAGGGCACCCCGGCATGTTCGAGCTCGTACACCGCCTGCGGCGCTTCGCGGACCATATATTCGATCGCGTCCTGGTCGCCGAGCCAGTCGGAACCCTTGACGGTGTCGTACATATGCCATTGCCAATGGTCGGGCGAATTGTTGCCGAGCGACGCGGCGATGCCGCCCTGCGCCGCAACCGTGTGGCTGCGCGTCGGGAACACTTTGGTGATGCAGGCGGTTTTCAGCCCCGCTTCGGCGCTGCCCATCGTGGCGCGCAGCCCTGACCCGCCGGCGCCGACGACGACGGTGTCATAGATATGGTCGATGATCTTGTAAGCGTCGGTCATGTCACATGCCCCCCGGGCCGGCCACGACGGGTGCCAGCGCAATCCGGACGATCGTGAAGATCCCGTAGGCGGCGCCGCCGATGGCGTAGAAATTGAGCAGAACGGTCGCGAGCAGCAGCATCGGTCCGTGGACATAATCCTCGAGCAGCACCGTCAGGCCCAGCCGCAGATGCCAGAAGACGCTGACCACCATCAAGATCAGCGCCAGCGCGACCATCGGGTTCCCCGCCCAGCGCAGCACCGCGGCATGATCGCCGAGCGGCAGCCGAATCAGCGACACGACGAAAAAGCCGACGAGCAGGATGTTGCCGAGCGCGGTCAGCCGCTGTTGCAGCCAATGCTGCGACCCATGCCCCGACGAGCCGAGGCCGCGGACCTTGCCGAGATGCGTGCCGTCGCCCATCAGAGTGCCTCCGCCATGATATACAGCCAGGTCGCAGCGGTCGCGGCGATGCCCGCGGCGATGACGACGGTCGACCACAGCTTGTTCGATTTCAGCTCATACCCGGCGCCGGTGTCGAGCAAGAAGTGCCGCAGCCCCGAGAACAGATGCTGGAAAAACGCCCAGGTCAGCCCGACGAGGACGATCTTTCCCAGGATATTGGTGACCTGATGGAAAAGGGTGATTTCGGGGCTGGGATCGTGCCACACACAGGCAATAAATGCCGCATAAGCCTCTGGCCCACCCGCGATGGCGCCAAGCCACCACAGGAACAGGCCCACGCCGACGATTGCCAGCCCGTCACCGCTGGCGCGATGAAGGATCGAGACCGCCATCGCCGGGCCCCATTTATACACCTGCAAATGCGGCGCGCGCGGGCGCGTATTCGGTTCGTTGCCAGCCATATCAGCCCCGTTTCTGACTCTCATCGGTCGATGGGCGCCGGTTTAGCGCCCCAGCCGCGATATGCAATTGCTTAGGGGCGATGGCGCGACAGAAATCGGGGAGGTTCCCCGGGGCGCAAATGGCGGATCGCTGCGACAGAGCAAAAGGCCGATTGCACTCGCCCGCCATATAGGATAGGGGGGTATCCTATGTCGCACACTTCATCCAGCCACGATCAACTGCTCGCCCGCGTTCGCCGCATCGCCGGACAGGTGGGGGCGATCGAGCGCGCCATCGCCGACAATGCGGGCTGCGCCGCGATCCTGCATCAGGTCGCGGGGGTGCGCGGGGCGGTGCTGGGGCTGATGGACGAACTGGTCGAAGATCATATGCGCGAACATGTCGTCGCGCCCGCGCTGACCGACGCCGAGCGCGCCCAGGGCGCCGACGAATTGCTGGCGGCGATCCGCCGCTACGCGAAATAGGGTCCGGCGCGTGTCGTTCGATAGCGAGATCGAGGCGTTGACCCATGATCATGTCTTTCTGGGCGCGCGCCACGACGAAAATGCGCGCCGCACCCTGTGGGTGGTCGTACTGACCGCGGTGATGATGGTCGGCGAAATCGCGGCCGGCCTGGCGTTTAACTCGATGGCGCTGCTCGCCGACGGCTTTCACATGGCAACCCACGCCGGCGCGCTGGGTATCGCCGCGATCGCCTATGCCTATGCCAAGCGTCACGCCCATGGCGGCCGCTATAGCTTCGGTACCGGCAAGGTCGGCGATCTGGCCGGCTTCGCCTCGGCGCTGGTGCTCGGCATCGTCGCGCTCGGCATCGCTTATGAATCGGCGCTCCGCCTGTTCGACCCGCGCCCCGTCGCCTTTGCCGAGGCGACGATCATCGCGGTCATCGGGCTGGGCGTGAACATCGCCAGCGCGCTGTTGCTCGGCCACGGGCACGATCATGGCCGCGATCATGGCCATGGGCATGGGCATGGCCACGGCCATGATCACGGCGAACCGCATGACCATGGCCACCACCACCAGGAGCAGGACAACAACCTGCGCTCGGCCTATCTGCATGTCATCGCCGACGCGCTGACGTCGGTGCTCGCGATCGCCGCGCTGCTCGGCGGCCAGTATCTCGGCTGGGTGTGGCTCGACCCAGTGATGGGGATCGTCGGTTCGATCGTCATTGCGGTGTGGGCGTGGTCGCTGATGCGCGACACCGCTGCGGTGCTGCTCGACGCATCCGACGCGGCGCTCGAAGCCGACATCCGGCAGCGCGTCGAGGCGCCCGGCGATGCAAAGATCACCGACCTGCATGTCTGGCGCGTCGGCCCCAATGCCCATTCGGCGATCATCAGCGTCGTCGGCGTCACACGCGATGCCGTTTGCGCGCGGGTGAAGCCGGTGAACGCGATCGAGCATCTGACCGTTGAAACCCGCTAGCGGGCGGCAAGCGCGGCGCGAAATCCGGCGCGATGGCGACATTTGGGCGCGATCGGAATCGCATATTTTGTGCAAAAACTTGACTTTTCGCCAAAATCATAGCAGGGAAACTGCGCTAACGTCGCCTGCGACGGAAATTTGATGCCGACAGGCTGATACTTCCCTTCACGCGCTACCAGCTCCAAAGGTGCTTTTGCCCGCGGATTCCCTGTTTTCGTGAAAGGAAACACCCATGCCCATCGGCACCGTAAAATTCTTCAACAGCGACAAAGGCTATGGTTTCATTGCCAACGAGGATGGCTCGGGCGACAGCTTCGTCCACATCACTGCCGTTGAGCGCGCCGGCATGTCCACGCTGAACAAGGAACAGCGCGTTTCTTACGAGCTGGAAACCGACCAGCGCGGCAAGACTTCGGCTGTCAATCTTCAGCCTGCCTGAATGATATCCGGTCCGGCGTCCCAGGGGCGCCGGACCGGACCATCGCGGCGGTCATCCGGCCGCGATCGATATTGTCAGTCGCCCTCTTCGACGACGATATGCGGCCACTGCGCCGCCAGCCGATCGGCCCAGCGCTGATAGGGCCATGGAATCACTTCCTGATCAAACCAGAACAGCCGCTCGACCGCGAGGTTGTAGAGATGCACTGCGTCATCGCTGTCGTCCTGCCGCACGATCCGCAATTTGCTGATTTACGAGGGATGGATACGCCCTTTGTCGCCGCCGCTGCTCCCGATCCGGCCTTTCCACCATATCAGGTCGCCCGTGACTGGATCGACAAAACTGCCGCGGGTCGGATTGGCCAGCATGTTGAGCCCCGCGCCCAGCACGATCAGCGCGCCGAACCCCTGCGCCAGCGGCACCAGGCACGGCGCACATTCGCGGCCGTCGGCGCTACAATTTTCAGCCGGGTCGATCGTCGAACCCGCCCAGAAAAAGAGCAGGCCAAAAGCGAGCAGCAGCCACATCTGCACATCGGTGCGCGCACTGCGCCGATAGGATGGGATGCCCGCGTCGGCCATGGCCGGACATTTAGCCGCCTTGTCCCAATATTTGGCTAAATGGGAGAGCCGCTGTGGAATAACCGCGACGCGCTGCAACATTTTATTGGCGTTTGCGCGTATAAGGCGGAGTGGACCCCGTTCGCGCGAATCGGCGCGGGCGCGGCGACGGAATTTGATGATTGATGAAGCCCGAACTGAACTTGACCGCCCGTTCGACGTGGCGCGACCCGGTCCCGGAAAAACCGGCTGGGCCGGGACGCGACTTTTGGGCGGCGATCGTGGCGGTGATGGCGGTCGCATGCCTCGCCTTCCTGCTGTCGAGCGGACAGCTCCGCCCGCCCGCGGTGTTCGGCCCATACAGCGTCTCGGTGCCGCTTGATTTTCGCGCCTATGACCCCGCGCGCTGGGCGATCATGAATGCCGGGGATTATGAGGACGCGCTGAAGATCGATCCGACGCTGCCCGATCCCGCCAGCGTCGGCTTTGGCGACGCCGCGGCGCTTCCCCCCACCGACCCGGCACTGCTGCGCGACGAAGCCTTTGTCGGCCCGCCCGCCAAAGCCTATGTCTTTCGCGGCGTCACCGCGCTCGATCGCGAGCGGGCGCATTATTGCCTGACCGCCGCCATCTATTATGAGGCCGCGTCCGAAACCGACGATGGGATGCGCGGCGTCGCCCAGACGGTGATCAACCGCGTCCGCCACCCGAGCTTTCCCAACACCGTGTGCGGCGTCGTGTTTCAGGGGTCGCAGCGCGCCGGGGTGTGCCAATTTACCTTCAGCTGCGATGGCGCCATGGCGCGCGCGCCCAGCAAGCCCAACTGGCTGCGCGCCAGCCGCATCGCGTCGGCGGCGCTGGGCGGTTATGTTTTCCCCAAGGTCGGCCTTGCCACCCATTATCACACCCAGGCGATCTGGCCGCGCTGGGGCAAGAGCCTGGTGATGACCAACATCGTCGGCGCGCATATCTTTCACCGCTGGCGCGGCCGTTGGGGGATGCCCGATGCGTTCCGCGCCCCTTATTTGGGCCGCGAGCCGGTGCCCGGCCCCTATCTGCCATTGGCGCAGCAGCTGGCGATCCTGAAGGGTCAGGGCGTCGCCCCCGGCGCCGGTCCGGCACCGATGCTCAGCGGC
>CAZCUW010000060.1:0-18452 GCA_964502035.1 uncultured Sphingopyxis sp.
CCCCCCTGAAGGGGAGGGCGATGCTATGCCAAAGCCGCCCGCACAAAATCCGCCGCCCGCTCGCCGATCATGATGCTCGGCGCATTGGTGTTGCCCGACACCAGCCGCGGCATGATGCTGGCATCGGCGACCCACAGCCCGTCGATGCCGTTGAGCTTCAACGTCGGATCGACCACCGCGTCGGCGTCATTCCCCATCCGGCAGGTACCGACCGGATGATAGACGGTGTCGGCGCGGCTGCGGATCAGCGTGTCGAGCGCGGCATCATCGTCCAGATCGACCGGATGCCGATCGCTCCCCGCATAATCCGCCAGCGGCGGCGCGGCGACGATGCGGTGCATCATCCGCACCCCGGCCCGCAGCGCCGCGATGTCGCGGTCGTCGGTCAGGAAGCCGGGGTCGATCGCGGGCGCCGCCGCCGCATCGCGCGACGCGAGCCGCACCGACCCGCGGCTTTCGGGGCGCAGCACGCAGGCGTGGCACGAAAAGCCATGCCCCTTCACCTTGGTCCGTCCATGATCCTCGAGCATCGCGGGGACGAAGTGATATTGGATATCGGGCGCCGGCAGGTCGGGCGACGACTTCCAGAAGCCGCCCGCTTCGGCGAAACAGGTTGTCATGATGCCAGTGCGCCGGGTGCGATGCTCGAAAATCGCCTTCACCATCCGCCACGTCCCCGACAGGCTGTCGCCGAGCGGATCGGTCGAGCGGGTTTCCCAGCTCGAAACATAATCGATATGGTCTTGCAGATTGTCGCCGACCGCTGTGCGGTCGAGGGCGACGTTGATCCCCATGTCCTGCAAATGCGCCGCCGGTCCGATGCCCGACAGCATCAATATCTGCGGGCTGCCAAACGCCCCCGCCGACAGCACTACCCCGCCGCGCGCGCTCAGCGTTTCGCGCTGCGACCCGCGGCGGATCACGACGCCGGTGGCGCGGCCATTCTCGACCAGTATCTTTTCAACCAATGCCTTCGTGCGAATGTCCAAGTTCGCGCGGCCGCGCAGCGGTTCGACATAGGCGCGCGCCGCCGACCAGCGTTCGCCGTCCTTCTGCGTCACCTGATACAGGCCAAAGCCTTCGTTGTTCGGTCCATTGAAATCGCCGGTGCGCGGCAATTGCAGCGCCGCGGCGCTTTCGACGAAGCGGCGGCTGGTCACATTGGGCCAGCGCTGGTCCATCACGTTCAGCGGCCCGGCGCTCCCATGAAATTCGTCGCCGCCGCGCTCATTGCCCTCGCTGCGCTTGAACCAGGGCAGCACATCGGCGTAGCGCCAGCCGGTGGCGCCGAGCGCCGCCCACTGGTCGTAATCGAACTGGTGGCCGCGAATATAGACCATCGCGTTGATCGCACTCGACCCGCCCAACCCGCGGCCGCGCGGCTGATACCCGATCCGCCCGTTCAGGCCCGGTTGCGGCAGCGTCTCATAGCGATAGTTTGATGCCTCGGGGATGAAGGGCATGAAGCCCGGGGTCTTGACCCGAATGGTGTCGTTGGTCCCGCCCGCTTCGACCAGACACACCGTCCGGCGACCGTCCTCGGCCAGCCGCCCCGCCGCCGCACTCCCCGCGCTGCCGCCGCCGATGACGATGATGTCGAACTGATCCATACGCACCCTCTCGCTGCCACCGATTGATGGTCATTCGGGTGCTTACATGAATGTCATTAGCGAGTGTGGCAAGGGGTAAGCACGTCAGATACAGTCACCGGTAAAGCAGACGGCCAGAAGAAACGCGGACGCTAGAATAGCGGGCAGCATCAAGATGACCGCGATCATCAGCATCGCGCAGCCCCCGGCAATCAGCCTTCCGTCGCCGCGCCGCCAAGCGAGGGCGGCGCTAAGCAGATAAAGTGGCACGGCAGTGAGAATTAACGGACCCGACAGCCCGCCCAAATCCTTGCCGCCGTAATAAGCAACCAGAAGGACGACCGGGGGAACTCCGCCCGCGATGAGAGCAACGACGTCCCAATATTTCCAGCGCGCAACTCGTCTCAACGCCGACCGAAAGCTCACTCCGTCGGTTCCTCACTCGCGCGCCCCGCCGCCCAGCGCTCCTTGATCATCGCGCTCGTCGTCCGGCTGCCGTCGTGGCTCCAGCCGGGCTCGCGCCAGATATAGCTCAGCTTGTGCCGCCACGGCGCCGCCCACACATCCTGCGCGATCCCGACCCATTCATGCACCGCCGCCCACAAGATGTTGAAACTGCCGAGCTGCTTGACGATGCCGTAGCGCACCGGCTCGTCATCGCGCTCCGCCACAAAGCTACCGAACATCCTGTCCCAGATGATGAACACCCCGGCATAATTGGCGTCGAGATAGCGCGGGTTCACCCCGTGGTGGACGCGGTGGTGCGACGGGGTGTTCATCACCGCCTCGAACCAGCGCGGCAGCCGCTTGATCGCCTCGGTATGGATCCAGAATTGATAGATCAGGTTGAGCCCCGCGCAAAAGAACACCATCGCGGGCGGAAAGCCGATGAGGAACAAAGGCAGGCGGAACAGGAAGGTCAGGCTGAAAAAGCCGGTCCACGTTTGCCGGAGCGCGGTCGATAGATTATAATGCTGGCTGGAATGGTGGATGACATGGCTCGCCCAGAACCAGCGCACCCGGTGGGCGCTGCGGTGAAAGGCGTAATAGGCCAGATCGTCGAGGAAGAAGCACAGCGCCCACGCCCACCACCAGCTGGCCAATTCGATCCCGATGTCGAACAGCCGGAACTGATACACCCACACCGACGCCGCGATCACCCCCGCGCCGACCAGCGCCCCCGCGACCTGACTGCCGGTGCCGAGCATCAGCGAGGTCAGCGTATCGCGCGCGCTATAGCGGCTTTTGTCGGCGCGCCGCGAAATCACCATCTCGGCGATCAGCAGCAGAATGAACGCCGGTACCGCATAATTGACCGGATCGGGCAGCTTATCCACAGTTCAGATCCCGCATCCGGCTCGCCCACATCCCGGCGTCCTTGCCCAGATGCAGCGTTACCGATCCGAACGTTCGCTCGGGCATCGTCAGGGTCAGGAAATCCTTGTCGAGCCGCCCCATCACATTGGTATCGAGCGGCCGCGCCGCGAAATGATTGCCGTGGGCGCGCACCAGCAGCTGGCGTCCCGCGGCATTGCGGACGATCGCGGCAAAGCCCGCGCGGTCGCGCGCGACCTCGATGCCGCCAAATCCCGCCTCGGCCTCTTCGGCGAGGCGGATCGCATGCGCGTCGTCGGCGATCCGCGGATCGGCGCCCAGCCCCATCTTGCCCACCAGCCACACGACAAACAGCACCGCGACCACCGAGCCGCCGAGCTGGATCAGCTCGGCAATCGTCACCGCTCGCCCGCCAGCGCATTGAGCATCGGGCGCAGCCCCGACAGGTCATAGCCTGCATTGGCCGCGGCTTCGCAAATCGCATCGACATCGTCGCCCGCGCGCGCGCGGGTCAGCGCCCACAAATGGGTCGAACGCGTCCCCGACCGGCAATAAGCCAGCACCGGCCCCGCCGCCCCCGCCAGCACCGCATCGAGCGCGTCGAGCTGCGGATGGCTGAACCCTGCATGGCCGACCGGGATCGCCGCATAGGCCAGCCCCGCGGCGGCGGCGGCCCCGGCAATATCATCGTCCTGCGGCGCGTCGGGCTCCTCGCCGTCGGGGCGATTGTTGACGATCGTTGCAAAGCCCGCGGCCTTCGCCTCGGCGACATCCTCGAGGGCAATCTGCGGGGCGACGCTATAGTCGGCGGACAGGGTACGAAAATCGCTCATGGCCGCGATGTATAAACCGCGCGCCTTGGCTGACAAGCGCGAAAGCTGGGGGTTTGCGGTCCCATCGTTCGTCGCGTCGCGCTGCGAGCGCAGCTCAATTTTATCTCACACAAAGACACCAAGGGGTTGGCGCATGAAGGCCAGTGTTGTTTGCCATCCGCGCGCAGCGCCTGAGAAAATCGCCTGCGGCGACAAACATCCGCTTGAACCCCGACACGACCTCTTTGTGTCTTTGTGTGAGACATCCTCTTCTTTTCTTCTAAAATTGCCGGATGACCGCCAGAAACGCATCGCCCCATGCCTCCAGCTTCTTGGCGCCGACCCCCGGGATCGCGCCCATCGCGTCCAGCGTCGCGGGCTTGTCGGTCGCCATCGCGCGCAGCACCGCGTCGTGAAAGATCACATAGGGCGGCACATTCGCCTCGGCGGCGAGCGCGCGCCGCGTGGCGCGCAATGCATCGAACAGCGGATCGCCGATCGGGTTGGCGACGCCCGCGCCCGCGCCGCCGCGGACCTCGCGTTTGGTGCGTTTCACCGGCGGCTCGGCGATCAGCACCGCCGCCTCGCCCTTCATCATCGCGCGCGCGGTGGGGCCGAGCATCAGCCCGCCATGCTCGGTCGTCTCGAGCGCCTCACGCGCCACCAAAGTGCGGACCAGCGGCTTGATCAGCCGCGCCTCGTCGCCCGCGACGATGCCGAACACTGACAATTTGTCATGGCCGCGCTGGGCGATCCGTTCGTCGCTGCGCCCGGTCAGCACCGCCTCGATATGCCCGGCGCCATAGCTTTGGCCGGTGCGATAGACCGCGCTCAGCAGCTTTTGCGCGAGGATCGTCGCGTCGACCTGCGCCGCGGGGTCGAGGCAATTGTCGCAATTGCCGCAACGGGACGGCGGGCTTTCGCCAAAATGGCGCAGCAACTGCGCGCGGCGGCACTCGACCGTTTCGACCAGCGCCGCCAGGGCGTTCAGCCGCACCCGCTCGCCCGGCACCCGCGCCTCGGGCAGTTCGGACAGCCGCATCCTTGCCTTGGCGAAATCGTCGGCGCCCCACAGCATCATCGCCTCGGCGGGGTCGCCATCGCGCCCGGCGCGCCCGGTTTCCTGATAATAGCTTTCGATCGATTTGGGCAGCGCCGCGTGGGCGACAAAGCGCACATCGGGCTTGTCGATCCCCATCCCGAAGGCGACCGTCGCGGTGACGATACCGTCCTCCGACGCGACAAAATCATGCTGCACCCGCGCCCGCACCTCGGGATCGAGCCCGGCATGATAGGCGGCAACCGGCCGCCCCGTCGCCTTCGCCAATTGCTCCGCCAGCCGCTCGGTGCCGCTGCGCGTCGGGCAATAGACGATCCCCGGCCCGGGGTTGGCGGCGATGAATTCGACCAGCTGGCGCGCCGGGGTGATGCGCGGACGGATCGCATAACGAATGTTCGGGCGGTCGAATCCGGCAAGGATCAGCCCCTCGGCCGGAATCCCCAGCTGGACCAAAATATCGTCGCGAGTGTGCGCGTCGGCGGTCGCGGTCAACGCCAGCCGCGGCACCGCGGCAAACGCATCGAGCAACGGGCGCAGCAGGCGGTAATCGGGGCGGAAATCATGCCCCCATTCCGAAACGCAATGCGCCTCGTCGATCGCGAACAGCGCCGGGCTCCGCACCTCCAGCAGCGCGCGAAACCCCTCGCCGGTGGCGCGCTCGGGCGCCACATAGAGCAAATCAAGCTCGCCGTCGCGATAGCGCTGGCGCACCTCGGCGCCATCGGCATCGACGCTGGTCAGGCTGGCGGCGCGGATCCCCGCCGCGCGCGCCCCGCGCAGCTGGTCGTGCATCAGCGCGATCAGCGGCGACACGACGACGACGCAACCGTTCAGCGCGACCGCGGGCAGCTGATAGGTCAGCGACTTGCCCGCCCCCGTCGGCATCACCGCCAGCGTCCGCTCGCGCGCCATCACCCGGTCGACGACATCGGCCTGCCGCCCGCGAAACTGGTCGAAGCCGAAGGTCGATTTCAGGAGGGGGAGAAGCGTGGCGGCGGCGGTCATCGCCCGCGCCGTAGCAAGGCGCGCGGCGATGCGGTAGGGGCTGGCGGCGGTTATTGTCCGCTGCGGAGCAAATCGTCGGGCGCGAACAGCCAGCGCCCGAGCCCCCACGCCGCGACCGCCCCCGCCAACTGCGCCAGGATAAAGCCCGCGACGTCGGCGGGCGCGATCCCCGCAAAACTGTCGCTCAGGCTGCGCGCGACCGTGATCGCGGGGTTGGCAAAGCTGGTCGACGAGGTGAACCAATAGGCCGCGACGATATAGAGCGCGACGCCGGGCGCGGTCCATTCGGGGCGGTGGCGCACCATGCCGATGATCGTCAGGATCAGGCCAAAAGTCGCGACAAACTCACCGACCCATTGGCCGGTACCGCTGCGCGCATGATCCGAAAATTGCACGATCGGCAGTGCAAACATCGCATGCGCCGCCCACACGCCCAGGATGCCGCCGCCGATCTGCACCGCGACATAAGGCGCCAGCATATCCCACCGCAGATCGCGGCGCAGCGCCATCACCAGGCTGACCGCCGGGTTGAAATGCGCCCCCGATACCGGCCCCAGCATCGCGATCAGGCCGAACAAGATCGCGCCGGTCGCCAGCGAATTGGCGAGCAGCGCGACCGCGACATTGCCGCCCGCGAGCCGCTCGGCCATGATTCCCGATCCGACGACCGCGGCGAACAGGAAAAAGCTGCCGATCGCCTCGGCAAGCAGCGCGCGCCTCACGCCGCGCCCGCCATCCGCCCGATGTCGTTGAGCGCCGCGCGCCGCTCGGTCGGGGTCATGGTTTCGAGCGGCAGCGCCAGCATCGCGCCGACGCGCAACTCCAGCAACCGCCAGGTTTCGGCAAACGCCGCGTCCTCCGCGGCTTCACCGACCGCGTCGGCGGGGTCGGCGAGCCCCCAATGCGCACGCACCGGCGCGCCGCTGAACAGCGGACACGCCTCGCCCGCCGCATTGCCGCACACGGTGATCGCGATGTCGATCGTCGGCGCGCCCACCGCGGCAAATTCGTCCCAGCTTTTCGAGCGAAAGGCGCCGGTATCATAGCCTTCGCGCGCCAGCAGCCGCAGCGCCCCGGGGTGCGGCGCGCCCTTGGGCTGGCTGCCCGCGCTATACGCACGCAGCCGCCCTGCGCCCATCCGGCCGATCAGCGCCTCGCCTAATATGCTGCGCGCCGAATTGCCGGTGCACAATATCAGCACCGCCAGTCCCTCCCCCGCGGTCATGTCAGCAGCAGGCGGTCTGGGCGGGCGCGGCCTGCGGTATCGTCGGGACGCAGCACGCGCCCTCGGCAGCATCGGCCGACGCCAGCGGTGCAAAATCGGGGCTGTCGCCGTACACCGTCGCCTCGCCTTCGGTCAGAAACGCTTCCCACACCACCCCGTCGGGATCGGCGATCCAGCTCTTTTCGGACTTGGCATAGCAACAGGTCGTCGCGCCTTCCTCCAGCACCGGTGCCCCGGCGTCCTTCAGCCGCCCATAGACCGCCGCGAGTTCGGCGGCGTCCTCGACCTGCAACCCGACATGCTCGATCCCGCGATGCGCGCCGTCGCGCACCGAAATCGCGAAATTGATCCGCGGATCGTCGAGCATCCATTTGGCATAATCGGGCTTGGTCACGCTCGGCATATGACCGAACAGCCCAGAATAAAAGGCGATCGACCTGTCCAGATCGGCAACCCCGACATGCATATGAAACCGGCTCATGCGCTTTTCCTTTCGTCCTTCGTTTCGGCAACACAGGCGGCCGCGGGCGCACAGACCGCCCCACCGCCACAGCAATTTTGCATCAGAAAGCCGACCAGCGCGTTCATCGCGGCATAGTCGGCGGTATAGATCAGCGACCGGCCATCGCGGCGCGGCGCGATCAGCCCGGCGCCGGTCAACTGCGCCAGATGAAAGGACAGCGACGACGCGGGCACCCCCAGCGCCCCGGCAATCGCCCCCGCCGCGAGGCCATCGGGACCGGCCTGAACGAGCAGCCGGAACAACGCCAGCCGATGCTCCTGCGCCAACGCGCCGAGGGCGCGAACGACCGTTTCAGACTCCATCGCGACCTCCGTAATTCGATGATTGTCGAAATATGGAAATCAGAGCGAGGCGTCAACAGATATTTCGATAATCATCGAAATGATTTTTCGCCTCGTCATTGCGAGCGAAGCGAAGCAATCCAGAGTGTGCGTAAACCGCTCTGGATTGCTTCGCTTCGCTCGCAATGACGGATGGGCTGGCCCTAAACCGTCCCCTCCTCCACCTCCGCCTGTTGCCGCGCCCACATATCGGCATAGAGCCCACGCATCCGCAGCAGCTGGTCGTGCGCCCCCGTCTCCGCCACCCGCCCCTTGTCGAGCACGATGATCCGGTCAGCGCCGGTCACCGTCGACAGGCGGTGCGCGATCACCAATGTCGTGCGCCGCGCCGCAATCCGCTCGAGCGTGTCCTGGATCGCCGCCTCGGTGCGGCTGTCGAGCGCGCTCGTCGCCTCGTCCAAAATCAGCACCGGCGGGTTTTTGAGCAAGGTGCGCGCGATCGCGACGCGCTGTTTCTCGCCGCCCGACAGCTTCAGCCCGCGCTCGCCGACTTCGGTATCATAACCCTGCGGCAGGATCGCGATAAAGCCGTCGATCGCCGCGCCCTCGGCCGCCGCCGCAATCTCGGCCGCGCTGGCGCCTTCGCGGCCATAGGCGATATTATAGCCGATGCTGTCGTTGAACAGCACCGTGTCCTGCGGGACGATGCCGATCGCGCCGCGCAGGCTGGCCTGCGTCACCGCGGCAATATCCTGATCGTCGATCATGATCCGCCCGCCCTGCGGGTCGTAGAAACGGAACAGCAGCCGCGCGATCGTCGACTTGCCGGCCCCCGATGGCCCGACGATCGCCAGCGTCTCGCCCGCGCCGACCGCAAAGCTGACGCCGTTCAGGATCGTGCGGTCGGGCTCATAGCCGAACACGACATTGTCGAACGCCACCGCGCCGCCGTGCACCACCAGCGGCCCAGCACCGTCGGCATCGGCAATCTCGGGCGGGGTGTCGATCAGGCGGAACATCGCCTCCATATCGATCAGCCCCTGGCGGATGACGCGGTAAACCATGCCGAGCATATCGAGCGGGCGGAACAGCTGCGCCAGCAACGTGTTTACCAGCACCACATCGCCGACCTGAAACTGTCCCTTCGACCAGCCCCACACGGTGTAGGCCATCGCCCCCGCCAGCGCGGCGTTGGTGATCAGGCTCTGCCCGATGTTCAGCCACGCCAGGCTATTTTCGCTTTTCACCGCGGCGCGCGCATAACGATCGGCGACGTCGCGGTAGCGCGCCGCCTCGCGATCCTCGGCGCCAAAATATTTGACCGTTTCGTAATTGAGCAGGCTGTCGACGCTGCGCCCGATGGTCAGCGTGTCGAGGTCGTTCATCTGGGTGCGCAGCGCGTTGCGCCAGTCGGTCACCTTGCGGGTGAAGATGATATAGACGACGACCATCAGCGCGGTCGCGCTGGCCAGGCCAAAACTGAACTTGGTCCAGAAGATGATCAGCACCGCGGCGAGTTCGATGATCGTCGGCGCGATGTTGAACAGCAGGAAATATAGCATCGTGTCGATGCTTTTGGTCCCGCGCTCGATCACCTTGGTCACCTCGCCGGTCCGCCGCGCGAGGTGGAAGCGCAGGCTCAGCGCGTGGAGGTGGCTGAAGGTCGCGATCGCCAGCTCGCGCGTCGCATCCTGCCCGACGCGCTCGAACACGACGTTGCGCAGATTGTCGAACAATACCCCGGCAAAACGCGCCCCGGCATAAGCGAGCACCAGCCCGATCGCGAGCGCGACGCCTTCCTCCATCCCCGGCACCATCTTGTCGATCGCGGCGCCATAGAGAAAGCCCATCGACAGCTGGACGCCCTTCGACGCCAGGATGATGATCCCCGCCAGCGCGATGCGGACCTTGTGCTCGGTATGCCCCGCAGGCCACAGATAGGGCAGGAAACGCTTGAGCGTGTCGAGAACCGGCGGTTCTTTGGCCGCGTCGGCGGAGGTGAGCGTATCGGGCGGCATGCGCGCCCCATGTAGGCGGGCGGGCGCCGAACGCCAAGCGGGCTAGATGACAACGGGGTGGGTTATATGCCTCAGTGTCCGCGTCAATTTGGTCTCACGCAAAGGCGCAAAGGCGCCAAGAAGGAAGATAAAGGGGTCTTACACAAAGACACAAAGAGGTTGCATTGGGCCAACTGGCGTCCGCCCGTCGCCGCAGGCGAGCATCAAAATGCACTTCGTGCAGTCCTGGGGCTGCGCCCGTGACGCGCGCCGCCCTCTTTGTGTCTTTGTGTGAGAATATCTTTCTTCTTCGCGCCTTTGCGCGCTTGCGTGAGATATTCTTCTATCGCGACTCGCGATACCCCGCGTGGCGCATGATGCGGTCGATCAGGCGCCGTTCTTCGGACGTCGGGGTGGGGATGATCGCCGCGGGTGGTTCGATCCGGCGGCCGAACAACGGACGCCGCGGCGGGACAAGGGGAGAGAGACGCATCGGGGGCTCGCCTTCATGGCGCGGCGTCGCCCCCCGGCACCGCTATGGTTCTGGTCCCTGCCACCTTGGTGAAGGAGCAGGGTTGCCGGACCGTTAAAGGCGCTGGTTACTGCTTTCTTTCCGGTACCGTGAAGGTGCCGGTGACGCGCCCGCCGGTGCCGCCCGCGATCGGATTGCCGTCGGGACCGCGCGCCGCGCCGCGCCCGTCGACCGTTGCCCGGCCGCTGTTCAGGTCGATGACCATCCGCCCGCCGCGCAAATTGTTGCCGCGCTGGGTCAGCTGGACATTGCCGACCATCGTGATCAACCGCCGGTCAAGGTCATAGATCGCGACATTGCCCGACGCGCGCTCATCGCCCTTGGTCACCACGACCCCGCCGGTCGCGTCGAGCCGGTTGACGTCGGTGCCGCCCGACCGCGAATAAGCGACGGTCATCCGCGCCGCGGTCAGCGTCATGCCGGCCTGCGTCACCCGGACATTGCCGGCGATGACGACGCGGTCGGCGCGGTCCTGCACCTCGATGCTGTTCGCGGCAAAATCAACCGGGGCGTTGCTATTGTGGTTGGCCAGCGCCTGCGCCTGCGCGGTGTCGCCGCCGGTGCCGACCGACAGCAAAGCAAGGCTGGTGAAAACAAACCCCGCGCCCGCAAGCGCCATGCTCTTCATGGTCCAAAGCCGGTTCATTTGATCACTCCCTGATTGATCCGCAGCCGCGCATTGCCCTGCAGGCGCACGATCCGCCGGTCGAGGTCGGCGGTCAGCTGGTTGGCCGAAAAGCGACCGATGTTCAACGTCCCGTCGACCCCGCCCTGCCCGCTCAGCGTGCGGGTCTTGAGGTCGATCGACACATTGCGGGCATCGATGCGATAGCCGCCGGCGCTTTTCACCTGGACCATGCCCGGCACCGCGACCTTTTCGGTTTCCATATTATAGGCGCTGTTGCGGGCGACGATCGTCGCCGGCCCGTCGGCCAGGCGGATCGCGCCCGACAGGTCGCTCATCCGCACGACCGGTTCGGCCGAGCTTTTCTGCACCGCGCTGCCCGCGAGCAGGGCAAAGGGTTGGCCCTTGGCGTCCTGGCCGCGATATTCGGCGCGGGTGACCTTCATCCGCTCCTGCGCCACCTCGACCTTGTCCTTGGCGAGCAGGAAGCTGACCTCGGCGCGCTGGGTGAACGGCGAAAAGACCAGCACCGCGGCGACCACCCCGATGACCAGCGGTAATCCAAAGCGCAGGATGCGCACGACGCGGTCGTGGCTCGACCCGGTCGCCGCCCACAGGCGGCGCATCGTGCGATCAAGATCGGCGCGTTCGGACATGTTTCAGGCGTTACCCCCACGCCGCATCCCCGAGCGAAGACGAGGGGCTTGTTCGAGCGAAGCGAGAAGCGAACCCGCATTGCCTCGACTTCGCTCGGCATAGTCCCTCGTCTTCGCTCGGGAAAACGGACTTGATGTTGTTCTAATCCTCGATGCGGACATAATTTCCGAATCGCCCCTTATGTGTGCGCGAAAATGTCGACCTCGGGCCAGCCGGCCAGGTCGAGCGCGGCGCGCGTCGGCAGAAAATCGAAACAGGCCTGCGCCAAGTCGGTGCGCCCCTCGCGCGCCAGCCGCATGTCGAGAATCTCTTTCATCGCGTGCAGGAACCGCACGTCGCTCGCGGCATAGTCGCGCTGCGCGTCGCTAAGTTCGGCGGCGCCCCAGTCGCTCGACTGCTGCTGTTTCGACACTTCCTGGCCCAAAAGTTCGCGGACCAATTCTTTCAGCCCATGGCGATCGGTGTAGGTGCGGATCAGCTTCGAGGCGATCTTGGTGCAATAGACGGGCGCCGTCACAACGCCGAGCGCCTGTTGCAGCGCCGCGATGTCGAACCGGGCAAAATGAAACAGTTTCAACCGGTTGGGATCGGACAATATCGCCTTGAGGACCGGGGCGTCATAGGTGCTGCCGGGCGCGAAGCGGACGAGGTGCTCGTCGCCCGACCCGTCGCTGATCTGCACCAGGCACAGCCGGTCGCGCAGCGGGTTCAGGCCCATGGTTTCGGTGTCGACCGCGACGGCGCCCGGGCCCAGCGCGCCCGCGGGCAAATCTTCTTCGTGGAAATATACAGTCATTGGCCCGCCTTAGGCGAAGCGGCGGTGCCGCTCAATGACTGGTTTTGGCGCCGCCAGCCCATCCAGCGCCAGCCCGTGGCAAAGCGCGCTTTACTCACGCTGACGGCTTTGAATTTTCCGTTCGCAGGCGGCATGGATTTAGGCTATATCTTGCGTCGTTAGCGGCATGGGGCGAGTCTGTGCCCGTGGTGAAGTGCGTCCCCGTCCGACGCAAGGCGCCGATCGAATGGGGTATGGACGAACCGAAAGCGACTATCAGACTATGAGTTTCAATAAGGATCGCCGCGGCCAGCGGGGGCGCGGCAAGCGCGATGATTTCGGCAATTTCGACAGCTTCGAACCTGCACCCTATGGCGGCGACAGCTATGGTGGCGGCAATCGTGGGGGTGGCTTCGGCGATCGCGGTGGCTTTGGCGGTGGCGATCGTCCCGGCGGCGGCTTTGGCGGCGGCGATCGTGGCGGCGGTGGCGGCTTTGGCGGCGGACGTGGCGGCGGCATGCCGGCGCAAGTCGTCGGTGAAGGCAATGGCACGGTCAAATTCTTCAACGCGGCGAAAGGCTTCGGCTTTGTCGCGCGCGACGATGGCGGCGAGGACGTGTTCGTGCACATCAGCGCGGTCGAGCAGGCCGGGCTTCAGGGTCTTGCCTCGGGCCAGCCGCTGGGCTTCACCCTCGTCGAACGCAACGGCAAGGTGTCGGCCATCGATATCAAGATCGAAGGCGAACCGATGCCGATCGAAGACAGCGCGCCGCGGGCCCGCGACGATCGCGGTCCCGGCGCAGCCCCGGGCGGTGCCCGCGGGCGCCGCCAGCTGACCGGCGAACGCACCTCGGGCACGGTCAAATTCTTCAACACGACGAAGGGTTTTGGCTTTATCGCGCGCGACGACGGACAGGCCGACGCCTTTGTCCACATCAGCGCGGTGCAGCGCGCCGGGATGACCGGCCTCGACGAAGGCGACCGCGTGGCATTCGACATCGAAGTCGACGATCGCGGCAAATTCGCCGCCGTGAACATCCAGCCGCATCAGGACTGATCGGCGGGACCAGCAAAACGAAAAGGGCGGCTCACGGGCCGCCCTTTTTGTTTGGGCGGGGCGGCCGGCTGCTGACGACCAAAAGCAGCTCTAAACTGTCGTCATCCCGGACTTGATCCGGGATGACGAAGACTGAGGGCAGCCCCCACCCCAAACCAGCCGGACGCCGCCCCGCTCAATACCCCAGCGTCGCTTCCAGAAACCAGATCCGCTGCTGCGTCTCGTCGGCCCAGGTGTCGACCAAGCCGCTGGTCGCGATGTCGCCATCGGCTTCGGCGGCGGCCTTCACCTCTTTCAGCTGACCGAGCAAAATCTTGTTGTCGTCCGCCAGCGTGCGGATCATCGCCTCGGCGTCCGGCCCCGCCGCATCATCGTCGCGGATCGACTGGCGGCGGCCGATGTCGCCGATCGACTGCAACGTTCGCGCGCCATTTTTGCGCACCCGTTCAGCGATCAGGTCGGTGGTCGCGAAAATCTGCATGGCCTGTTCGTCGAACAACAGGTGGAGTTCGCGAAAGCGCGGCCCCTGAACGTGCCAATGATAGTTTTTGGTCTTGAGATAGAGCGCGAAACTGTCGGCGAGCAGCGCGTTGAGCGCGTCGGCCACCGCAGGCTGGTTGTTCGTGGCTTTTTTGGTGGGGGACATGGGGAATATCCTTTCTGCTGCCGCCCCGATATAGCGGTTCGCCGCGCCCCTTTCCCATGAAAGCTGTCGGTTGCACTCATCGATAAAAACGATGACTTGTCCAAAGTCGCGGCGACTATCCGATCAACCCGAACACCCCCATCGCGGTGCGAAATCCCCAGATGGTCAGGATCGCGGCGCTCGCCCAGCGGATGACCGCCGCGCCGCGCCGCGCCGCAAGGTCCGGACCGAACGCCAGGAACGGCAGCATCGCGAGCGTCCAACCGACCAGCGCCCCTGCGGCCGCCCATTGCCCGGCACCGCTGGTCGCCGCGAGCGCGCCGATCAGGAAATGGCTGCGGTCGCCGAACTGCGCGATCAACACCCGCCCCGCCAGCATGGTCGGGGTTGCCGCCAAAGCCTTGTCGTCGAACAGCGACGGTCGCCCGCGCCACAGCAAAGCCGCGGCGGCGGACAGCATCGCGAACGCCACCAGCAACGCTGCCACCCCCTGGCCGATCATGCGGTTGGCGATCGCGCCGGCGGTGGCCGCGATAATGGCATTGAGCATGAAGGCACCAAAGGCGATGCCAACGACGACCCGCCCATCCGCCCGCGCGCTCAGCAGCCGCGACAGGAATATGCCGCTGCGCCCGTCGGCATTGGCCAGCAGCACCGCCACCAGCGCAAGCATGATTGCATCCATAGGAACGGGTCTGGATCGTCAGGCGAGGTCGGTCAATGGCCCAGACGCATCGCGACCGACGCCAGCCACGCCTCTTGCGCCGCGGCGGGCAGCGGCCCGCGCGGCACGCTGGCGGCGTCGCTCATCGCGTCGAGATAGGTCAGGATCGCGGCGCGATACCCGCCCCCGGCGACCGCCGATTCCAGCCGGCTGGCCAAAGTTTCGACCGCGGCAAAGCCATTGTCGCGCGCCAGACAGCGAATGTCGTCGATGCCCTGGACGATCTGCGCCAGCGCGCAGTGCGGCAAGGCTTCGGCGAGCGCGCCGATCTGACCGGTAATCCGGTCCTGAATGTCATGATATGGGTCGGCTTGGGTCCGCATTGTCCACCCCCTGTCCTATCGGGGACGATGCGCTCATTTGGTTAACAGGAGGTTAGCCGCAATTTCAGCGGTGTCCGGGCGCCGAGCCCTGGCCCTGTTTGTTGCGATACATGTCGCGGTCGGCGGCGGCCAATATGTCCGATTCGGTCATCCCCGTCTGGAGCATCGCGATACCGAAGCAGGCGGACAGGGCGATCTGGTGACCGTCATAGTCCGCCGGCGCCGCGGTCAGCACGTCGCACAGGCGGTTGATCTGGGCGCGGGCGCCATCCTCGCTCGACTGATCGAGGATCAGCCCGAATTCGTCGCCGCCGATGCGCGCCGCGACATCGGTGGCGCGGATCGATTCGGCCAGACGCTTGGCGATTTCCATCAGGGCAAAGTCGCCCGCGGCATGGCCAAAGCTGTCGTTGATCAATTTCAGCTGGTTGACGTCGACGAACACCACCGCGGCGCGTTCCGCGTGGCGTTCAAAGCGCGCGATGCGGTGGTGGATCGCGGTCAGGAAATAGCGGCGATTGAACAACGGGGTCAGCGTGTCGCGTTCGGACACGCGTTCCAGCTCGGCGACGGCGATCTTCAATACGCGGTTCTCGCGGCGCAGCGCGTCGCGTTCCCGGCGTATTTCACGCAGTTGGTCCTCGATGGAGTCAACGGCTAATGCGGCGAACTGATCGACCGCAATCCGCGCCCCCCCTACGCTGTCCATTCAACGTCCCCGAAACCTACGCTCGCTCTCCGGCCCGATGCCGATGATTATCGAGCCGCAACCCTAAACGCGACTTGATACCAATCGGTAAACGCTGAGGTAGCGAACCACAATTACCCGTTCGAGGTGCTGGAACCGCGGCATACCCCGATCGGCTAAGCACCGGATCGCCCTTTGCCGAACGGGCGGCGTTGCCCGCGCGCGGGCTTGCCGCTAGGGGGTATGCGGCAGCGATTCATCCGTGGATCGGACGCCGGCACAGGAGGGTCTAGGGATGGGCGAAAGCGCGCCGCAGGTGGGCGTGATCATGGGCAGCCAGTCGGACTGGCCGACGATGGCGCACGCGGTCCAGATCCTCGAACATTTCGGCATCGCGCACGAGGTACAGATCGTGTCGGCGCATCGCACCCCCGACCGCCTCGTCACCTATGCCAAAAGCGCCGCCGAGCGCGGCCTGCAGGCGATCATCGCCGGGGCCGGCGGCGCCGCGCACCTGCCCGGCATGGTTGCATCGATGACGCGGGTGCCGGTACTCGGCGTCCCCGTCCAGTCGGCGGCACTCAGCGGCGTCGACAGCCTCTATTCGATCGTCCAGATGCCCGGCGGCATTCCGGTCGCGACCTTTGCGATCGGCAAGGCGGGGGCGACCAACGCCGCGCTGTTCGCCGCGGCGCTGCTTGCGAATACCGACACGGACTTGGCCGAAAAGCTCAATGCCTGGCGCGACGAACAGACGAACAGCGTCGCGCCAACCCCCGTGCGCGAGGGCTGATCGCTTGCTGGCACCGGGTTCGACGATCGGCATCTTGGGCGGCGGCCAGCTCGGCCGGATGCTCGCCGTCGCGGCGGCGCAGCTCGGTTACCAGGTTCATATCTATGCCCCCGACCGTGAGAGCGTGGCGGCGCAGGTCGCGGCGCAGCATGTCCAGGCGGCGTGGGACGACGAACCGCGCCTCGCCGCCTTTGCCGCGGGCTGCGACGCGGTGACGATCGAGTTCGAAAATGTTCCGGTCGACACGGTGCGCTTTCTGTCGGGGCATGTCGCGGTGCGCCCCGGCGCCCAGGCGCTCGAAATCGCGCAGGACCGGCTGACCGAAAAGAATTTCGTCGCCGGACTTGGCGGCCGCCCCGCCCCCTTTGCGCTGGTGCCCGACCGCGCCGCGCTCGACGCCGCGCTGGCCGACATCGGCGCCCCCGCGATCCTCAAGACGCTGCGGATGGGTTATGACGGCAAGGGGCAGGCGCGGCTCGCCGCCCCCGCCGACGCCGACGCCGCGTGGGACGCGATCGACCGCCACGCCGCGATCCTCGAAGGCTTCGTCACCTTCGCGCATGAATTTTCGGTGCTGCTGGTCCGCGGTATCGATGGCGAGACGCGCTTCTGGGACAGCAGCGTCAATGTGCATGACGGCGGCATCCTTGCGACCTCGGCGCTGCCCCCGCCGCCGATCATCCTCGACCAGCAGGATGAAGCGCGCGCGCTGATGGCGCGCATCGCCGACGACCTCGACTATGTCGGCGTCCTCACCGGCGAATTTTTCGCCACCGACGATGGCCCGATCTTCAACGAAATGGCGCCGCGCGTCCACAACAGCGGCCACTGGACGATCGAGGGCGCGGTGACCAGCCAGTTCGAAAACCATATCCGCGCCGTCGCCGGGCTGCCGCTCGGCAGCACCGCGACCGTGGCGCTGCCCGTCACCATGCGCAATCTGATCGGCGCCGACATCGAAACCGTGCCCGCGCTGCTGACCGACGGCGCGTGCCACGTCCATCATTATGGCAAGACCGCCGTGCGCGCGGGCCGCAAGCTCGGCCATGCAACATGGGTCGGAACCAACCCCGCATGAACCACCCCGAAATCACCCTGATCCTCGCCCGCGCCGCCAATGGCGTCGTCGGCGCGAACGGCAAAATGCCCTGGCACCTGCCCGCCGACCTCCGCCGCTTCAAACAGCTGACGATGGGGCGCCCGATGATCATGGGGCGCAAGACCTTCGACAGCCTGCCCGCGGTGCTCGAAGGGCGGCGGCACATCGTCCTGACCCGCGATGCCGACTGGCACGACGAAGGCGCCGAGCCGGTCGCGAGTGTCGAGGAGGCGCTGAAACTTGCCAATGCGCCGCACGTCATGGTGATCGGCGGCGCCGAAATCTACCGCCTGTTCCTGCCGCTGGCCGACCGCATCGAGCTAACCGAAGTCGCGCTCGAGCCCCAGGGCGACGCGATGATCGCCTATCCCGACGGGGGATGGCGCGAGGTGGCGCGCGACGATCATCCCGCCGACGATGCCGGACGCCCCGCGTACAGCTTCGTCACCTTCACGCGGAAGACCGGATAAACCGGCATGGCATTAAACAGCATCGTCATTGCGAGCGAAGCGAAGCAATCCAGAGCGGTTGACGCCACCTCTGGATTGCCGCGTCGCTTCGCTCCTCGCAATGACGATGCTGATCAAGCCAAAGCCATGCTCTACGGGAGAGAAACATGCGCCGCTGGCTGACCGCCCTCCTGCTCGTCGTCGCCCTCGCCGCGCTCGCCTTTTTCGCGTTCGCCCCCGGCATCATCGAGCGCGGC
>CAZCUW010000061.1:0-18352 GCA_964502035.1 uncultured Sphingopyxis sp.
CTTATTGATCTGGGGAAGCGGGGTATCCGAGCCGTCAGAAATGCTGCTTTTCCCTTATTTCGTCATCCCGGCGAAGGCCGGGATCCCACCTTCGCCGTCTAACGCACCGGCGCGATCCCGGCCTCCGCCGGGATGACAATGAAATTAATGGGTTCCGACTCTAGTCGTATTTCACGCGCTGCAAACCAGCACGGACATGCGGTTCGGCTTCGGTCATTGATGTAACGCGCGACTCCGCTATCGAGGGGAAGCGATTCGCATCCCGGGGAGCCCAGCCATGTACAACCGCCGCCATTTCCTTGCCGGGGCAACCCTGGCCGGTCTCGCTGCACCAGCGATCGTCCGGTCGCAGGGCCTGTTGCGCGATTTTCCGTTCAAGCTGGGCGTTGCCGCGGGCGACCCGGCCAGCGACGGTTTCGTCATCTGGACGCGGTTAGCGCCCGAACCGATGGAGCGCCACGGCGGCATGCCGCTGACCAATGTGCCGGTCGAATGGGAAGTGGCCCGCGACGGCGGTTTTCGCGACGTCGTGGCCAAGGGTACCGAACTGGCGCGCCCCGAACTGGCGCACAGCGTCCATGTCGAGGTCGCGGGATTACAGCCCGATCGCCCCTATTATTACCGCTTCACCGCGGCCGGCGAGCGCAGCCTGCGCGGCCGCGCGCGCACCCTGCCCGCCCCTGGCGCCAAGGTCGAGGCGCTGAAATTCGGCGTTGCCGGATGCCAGCATTTCGAGTCGGGGTTTTACGGGGCCTATCGCCATCTGGCGCGCGAAGATCTGGCCTTCGTCTATCATTATGGCGACTTCATTTACGAGTATCAGCAGAATTATCTGTACGACAGCGGCCTGCCGATCTTTCCCGTGCGCCGTTATGACCATCGCGCGCTGATCGACATCACCGATTTCCGCGGCGCTTATGCGCAAACCTTGCTCGACATCGACCAGCAGGCGGTCCGGTCCGCCCACGCCGTCCTGTCGACCATCGACGACCATGAAATCGTCAACGACTGGGTATCGGACATCGACAATTGGTCGATCGACCTGCCGGACAACGCCCCCGATGCAGCGCCGCCCGAAGTGTTCATGCTGAAAAAACAGGCGGCGATGCAGGCGTGGTACGAACATATGCCGGTGCGCAGGGCGTTGCTGCCGCGCGGCGGCATGGTCGCGCTGAACCGCGAATTTCGCTATGGCGACCTGATGGCGATGCAGTTGCTCGACACGCGGCAATTTCGCGACGACCAGCCGTGCGGCGACGGCTTCAAACCCGCCTGCCCCGAGGTGTTTGCCAAAGATGCACAGGTGCTGGGCCGGGCGCAGGAGGACTGGCTGAACAGGAATCTGGCCCAGGGGGGCGCCACTTGGAACGCGCTGGCGCAGCAGGTGACGATGATGTCGCTCGACCGGCGGCGGAAACCCGACGAGCCCAAAAAGATCGTCAACCTCGACAGCTGGGCCGGATATGAAGCGCCGCGCGAGCGGATGCTGGCGCGGCTGAGCGGGCTGGATAACTGCGTCGTGCTGACCGGTGACGAGCATCAGAATTTCTGCGGCGACCTGGTTTTGAAGGACAAGGTCGTCGGCGCCGAATTTGTCGCGACGTCGATCAGCAGCGGCGGCGACGGGAGCGACCGGCGCAGGGGCACCGACGAATGGCTGGCGCTCAACCCCGAACTGAAATTCGCCAACGACCAGCGCGGCTATCTGGTGTGCGACGTCAATCGCGAGGCGTGGCAGACGCATTTCATGGTCGTCGACAAGGTGACGACGCCGGTGAACAATCTGTCGAAGCGCGCGACCGCAGTGGTCGCGAACGGCATCGCCGGGATCAAGATGGCTTAACGGGCCGCGCCCTTGAGCCGCGCCACGACATCCTCATCGCGGATGCGGCGCCACCGCGCCTCGACGAAGCTGTGGATGCCGAACAGGAACAATCCCCCCGCGACGAGCAAATATAGCCCGCGATGTTCGGTCAGGGCCGACAGTGCGTCGCCCAGTCCCTTGACTTCGCCGGCCGAGCCAAACCAACCCGCGCGGACCAGCGAAACGCCGATGACGGCGAACACCACGGCGCGCGCCGCCAGGCCCGCGCGGCCGACGGGAACGACCCACGCGGGCGCATCGGCGGCAACGCCCTGCATGAACTCGGTTGTCCAGGCCTTCATCGCCTGATGCGCGGCAGCCGCGAGAAAGCATAGTCCGATGGCGCCGAGCAGTGTTCCGCCCAGCGGCATGTCGAGCAGCATCCCGGCTGCCGCCTGTTCTTGGTCGCCATCGCCGCCCGCAGCTTGCCCTGATGCGAGCCGGACCGCGGCCCATGCCAGGATGAAATGCGCGATACCGCTCGCCGCATAACCAATGCGGATAGCAACGCCCTTGGCGTCGTCGCCCTTGCCTTCGCTGTCGAGCGCCGCACCATAGAGGCGATAGGCGCCATAAAGCGCCAGACCGATCGCCAGCAGCACGAGCAGATAAGCGCCGCCCGCCATGTCTTTCACCGCACGGAACACGCTTTGCGGGCTGGCGTCGGACGCATTGGCGCTGGTCAGCGCGAAAAAAGCCAGCAGGCAATAAACGACGCCCCGCGCGCACCAACCGGCACGGGCAAAGGTTTCGAGGCGGCGCAATCGGTTCATCGGGGTCGCTCCTGTCGGGATGTCGTCAGGCAACGTCCCGGCGCGAGCGCAGTTCCGTGGGCGCCTATTTCCGGCCGAACAGTCGCTCCACATCGTCCATCGCCAGCTTGACCCACGTCGGGCGGCCATGGTTGCACTGGCCGCTGTGCGGCGTCACCTCCATTGTGCGGAGCAGCGCGTTCATTTCGGCGACGCTGAGGGTTCGCCCGGCCCGCACCGAGCCGTGGCAAGCCATCGTCGCGGCGACCAGTTCGAGCTTTTCGTTCAATCCCAGCGCAGCGTCATAACCCGCCAGATCGTCGGCGATGTCGGTGACCAGCTTGCGGCAGTCGATCGCGCCGAGCATCGCCGGGGTTGCGCGGACCAACACCGCGGCGGGGCCAAAGCGTTCGAGTTCGACCCCGAGCGTGGCAAGCTGCGCCGCGGCGGCTTCGAGCCGGTCGCAGGCGGGTTCGTCCAGTTCGACGACTTCGGGGAGGAGCAGGCCTTGCGACGGCACCGCCTGTCCGCTCATCCCGCGACGCAATTGTTCCAGAACCAGTCGCTCATGCGCGGCGTGCTGATCGACGATCACCAGCCCGTCCTCGGCCTCGGCGACGATATAGGTGCGCGCGATCTGGCCGCGTGCGATGCCGAGCGGGTGCGCGTCACCCTGCGGCACCGGCACGGTCGCCGCTTCGGCGCGGCCCATCGGGAGAGCATCGCGAGACGGCGCGAAATCGACGACGCGGTCGCGGAGCAGCGCGTGGGTGGCAGGATCGTCGTCGGCGCCGAACAGATGCGTCGCGGGGGCGCGCGGATAGGGCAGATGCGCCGCGAACAGCGTCGGCGCGGGCGGCGCGACCGGTTCCTGCTGCCACGCCGCCAGCGCCGCTTCGGCCGGGCGCTGGACACTGCGAAAGCCATGGTCGTCAAGCGCACGGCGCAGCCCCCCGACGATCATGCCGCGGATCAGCTGCGGGTCGCGAAAGCGCACCTCGGTCTTGGCCGGATGGACGTTGACGTCGACCTCGCCGCCCGGAACGTCGAGGAACAGCGCGACGACGGGATGACGATCGCGCGCGAGCAGATCGGCGTAGGCGCCGCGCAGCGCCCCGACGAGCAGCCGGTCCTTTACCGGGCGGCCGTTGACGAACAGATATTGATGATCGGCAATACCGCGATTGTAGGTCGGCAGGCTGATGACCCCGCCGATATGGACGTCGCCGCGATCCAGATCGACCCCGATGCTGTTGGCGGCAAGGTCGCGCTGGGTGAGGGCCGCGACGCGGCTCAATTGATCCTGCCCGCCCTGCACGTCGAGCACCCGGCGCCCGTCATGCTCGACGGTGAAGCCGACGTCGGGGCGCGCCATCGCCAGCCGTTTCACGACGTCGAGGCACGCGGCATATTCGCTGCGCGCGCTGCGCAGGAATTTGCGGCGGGCGGGGACACGCGCGAAGAGATCCTCGACGACGACGCGGGTGCCGTTGGCGAGCGCCGCCGGCCCCTCCGCTATCACCGCGCCATTGTCGACGACGCGGCGCCAGCCGTCACCGCCAGCGATGCGGCTTTCGAGCGTCAGCCGCGCGACGCTGGCGATTGACGGCAGCGCCTCGCCGCGAAAGCCCAGCGTCGTGACGTCCTCGATCGCGTCGTCGGGCAGTTTCGACGTCGCATGGCGTTCGAGCGCCAGTGCCATGTCGGCGGCGGTCATGCCGCAGCCGTCATCCTCGACCTCAAGCCGCGAAATCCCGCCCTCGGCGATTCGCACCGAAATGCGAGTCGCACCGGCGTCGATAGCGTTTTCGACCAGTTCTTTCAGCGCCGCGGCGGGTCTTTCGACCACTTCACCGGCTGCGATCCGATTTACGAGGGTTTCAGGCAGGCGACGTATTGACATGGCGCCTGTCCTAGCGCAGTCGAGCGCAAATCGCGACCCACCCGCACAGCCTTGATCATATGGTCCAGCCAGCCCCCCATAGCCGAGCCGGAATCTCTCCCTGATTGGTCCTGTCGCCGGCCGGGCGCGCGGGTTCACGACGACGGCACGGTCCCCCGCTGCCGATGACAGGGAAGCAGTATCGATGTCCTTCTTTTCACGCTGGTTCAAATTCAATTCCCAAGACATGGCGATCGACCTCGGTACCGCCAACACCGTGGTGTATGTGCGCGGCAAAGGGATTGTCCTGAATGAACCTTCGGTGGTCGCGGTCGAGACGATCAACGGGATCAAGCGGGTGAAGGCGGTCGGCGACGACGCCAAGCTGATGATGGGCAAGACCCCCGACAGCATCGAGGCGATCCGTCCCTTACGCGACGGCGTCATCGCCGACATCGACGTCGCCGAACAGATGATCAAGCACTTCATCACCAAGGTGCATGGCGGCAAGCCCAACGCGTTCCGCAGCCCCGAGATCGTGATCTGCGTCCCCTCGGGCTCGACCAGCGTCGAACGCCGCGCGATCCGCGATGCCGCGTCGAATGCCGGTGCCAGCGAAGTGTGGCTGATCGAAGAACCGATGGCGGCCGCGATCGGCGCCGACATGCCCGTCACCGAACCGATCGGTTCGATGGTCGTCGACATCGGCGGCGGCACCACCGAAGTCGCGGTGCTGTCGCTCCGTGGCCTGGCCTACACCACGTCGGTCCGCGCGGGGGGCGACAAGATGGACGAAGCAATTGTGTCCTATGTCCGCCGTCACCACAATCTGCTGATCGGCGAAGCGACCGCCGAGCGGATCAAGAAGGATTTTGGCATCGCGCGTATTCCCGCCGATGGGGTTGGCCTGACCATCCACATCAAGGGCCGCGACCTGGTCAACGGCGTGCCCAAGGAAATCTCGATCAACCAGGCGCAGATCGCCGAAGCGCTGTCCGAACCGATCGGCACGATCGTCGAGGGCGTCCGCATCGCCCTGGAAAACACCGCCCCCGAACTCGCTGCCGACATTGTCGATCAGGGGATCGTCCTGACCGGCGGCGGCGCGCTGATCGCCGAGCTGGACGAACTGCTCAAGGAAGCGACCGGGCTGCCGGTGACGGTGGCCGACGATCCGCTGACCTGCGTCGCGATCGGCACCGGTCGCGCGATGGAAGACCCCGCCTTCCGCGGCGTGCTGCAGCAAGCCTGATCGGGTAACGGCGTTTCATGGTCCGCCCGGTACATCGACGTCCGGGGCAATCCCGAAAGGCCCAATACAGCCTGTTTGCGGCCTATGTCATTGCGGTGACGGGGGCGGTCGCGGGGCTGTTGCTGGCGATTCTGTCGGTCGTTGACCCCATCGGCTTTGCCCAATTGCGGGTGGTCAGCCAGGAAATCACTGCGCCGGTCGCGCGCGTGTCGCGGTCGGTCATCGGGTCGATTTCGGGCATCGACGACACCGTCGGGGCCTATGTCAGCGCAGGTTCGCAGAACCGCCGGTTGCGCAGCGAACTGGCCGACACGCGCCGCGAGCTGGTCGCGACCAGTTCTTTGCAGGAAGAGAACCGCCAGCTGAAGGCGCTGCTCAAATTGCAGGAAACCGACAAGACCGCGCTCGCCAACGGCTATCTGCTCACGTCGACCTCGACCAGCAGCAAGCGCATCGCGCTGCTCAGCATCGGGCGCAAGCTGGGCGTGACCGCGGGCCAGCCCGTGCGCGCTGCCGACGGGTTGATCGGGCGCGTCCTCAGCAGCGGTCCGTCGGTGTCGCAGGTGCTGCTGCTCACCGACGTCGACAATATCGTTCCCGTCCGCCGCGCCCGCGACGGCCTGCCCGCGCTAGCCTCTGGCCGCGGCAATGGCGATCTGGACATTCGCACCCTCAACATCGCCAACAATCCGTTCAAGCCCGGCGACATCTTGGTCACGTCGGGCACCGGCGGCCTCTATCCGCCCAACATCCCGGTCGCGATCGTCGTGCGGCGCCAGGACGACGGCGCCCTCGCCCGCCCCCTCGCCGACCCCGGCAAGGTCGATGCGGTGTCGGTGCTGCGTCCCTACACCCCCGACAATATCGAAGCACAAGCGGCCCCCGCCCCACCGCCCGCCGCGCCCGCAGGCGCCACCCCATGAACAATCGCGCCGCGCCGCGTCTGGGCGAACCGGCCTCGCTGTGGCGGATGCGGATCGTGCCGGTGGTGACGGTGATGGTCGCCTCGGCGCTGCCGCTGATGCTGCCGCTGGTTGCCAATTCGCCGGTGTTGCCGCCGCTGGGGCTGTTGTTCTTTCTGTGCTGGCAATTGCTGCGCACCGAAATGTGGCCGGTGTGGATCGGCCTGCCGCTGGGATTGTGGGACGATCTGTTCAGCGGCCAGCCGATCGGCACCGCGGTCGGGCTGTGGACGCTGGCCAGCATCGCGATCCATTATTCGTCGCAGCGCATCTATTGGCGCGGTTTCCTGCACGACTGGGCAATCGCGGCGCTGTTGATCGCGATCATTCAGTCGCTTGCGGCGCTGATCGTCCATCCCGGCGCCGCGACCGGGCGCGTTTTGGGGCTGGTGGTGCCGCAAATCATCATTTCGGCGCTGCTCGTCCCGCTGTTCATGCGGCTCACCGGCAAGTTTGACAATTTCCGCCTGAAACGCCGATAACCCCGATAATCAGAAACCAGATGCCGCGCAAAAATCCGCCCATTACCGAAGCCTGGAGGGGTATCACCTTCACCCGCCGCGCGCTTGTCGTGGGCGGCGCGCAGGCCGCTGTCGGGGTCGCGCTGGCGGCGCGCATGGCCTATATCTCGGTCGTCGATAATGACCGTTATGTGCTGGAATCGGAAAGCAACCGGGTCAATCTGACATTGGTGCCGCCGCGGCGCGGGTGGATCGTCGATCGCCATGGCAAGGCGCTGGCGAACAATCGCGTGTCGCTGCGCATCGACATCATTCCCGACCGATTGCACAATAAGGATCTGGTGCTGGGGCAATTGCGCACGTTGCTGCGGCTTGACGGCGATGCGATGGACCGGATCAACCGCGACCTGAAGGCGGCATCGGGGTTTCAGCCGGTCGCGGTCGCCGAAGACATGACCGAGGCCGAATATGCGTCGATCCTGGTCCGCTTGCCCGAAATGCCCGGCATCGCCCCGCAGCGTGGCTTTGCGCGCAATTATCCGACCGGCGCCGCGGTCGGGCATCTGATCGGCTATGTCGGGGCGCCGAACGCCGAAGAATATCAAAAGGCGAAGGATCCGCTGTACATCACGCCGGGGTACAAAATCGGCAAGGATGGGCTGGAGAAATATTTTCAGCCGATGCTGAAGGGCGAGCCCGGGGCGCGGCGGGTCGAAGTCACCGCGCGCGGCCGGGTCGTCCGCGACCTCGACACCCAGCCCGACGTGCAGGGCAAGACCGTCCATCTGACGATCGACGCCGATCTGCAGGAATTTGTCGCACGGCGGATGGGCCGCGAGTCGGGCGCGGCGATCGTCATCGACTGTACCAACGGCGACATCTTGTCCTTTGTCTCGATGCCGAGCTTTGATCCGAACAGCTTTTCGGACGGGATCAGCAACAGCGAATATAGCTGGTTGCGTGCCGACGACCATCAGCCGCTGATCAACAAGGCGACGCGCGGGCTGTATCCGCCGGGTTCGACATTGAAACCTATGGCGGCGATCGCGGCGGTCGACCATGGCGTCGATCCGAGCGAGCGCCATATCTGCATCGGCGGCTACCGCCTGGGCAACCGCTTCTTCCGCTGTCTGGGCACCCATGGCAGCGTCGACATGCCGACCGCGATCATGAAAAGCTGCAACAGCTATTTCTACTGGCTCGCCCACCGGCTGGGTTATGACGCCATGGCGCCGACCGCGAAACTGCTCGGGCTGGGCGAGGAATTTCAGCTGGCGGGCAGCAACCAGCGATATGGCACCATTCCCGACAGCGCGTGGAAGATGAAAAAATACGACCAGCAATGGTCGGCGTCGGACTCGCTCAACGCGGTTATCGGGCAAGGCTATGTCAGCGTAAATCCGCTCCAGCTGGCGGTGATGACGGCGCGGATCGCGTCGGGACGGCGGCTGTATCCGCGCCTGATCAACCGCGAATTCAGGAACGAGCCCCTGCCCTTTTCGCCCGAGGCGCTCGCCGTCGCGCGCCAGGGTATGGATCTGGTGGTCAACGGCGCGGGCACCGCGGTGCGCAGCCGCCTGCCGCTCGACGGCATCACCATGGCGGGCAAAACGGGCACGGCGCAGGTGCGCGGGCTCGGCACCGGCAACGGCAAAAGCGGGACGTGGAAATTTCGCGATCACGGCCTGTTCATCGGTTTTGCGCCGGTCGCCAATCCGCGCTACGCGACCGCCGTGGTGATCGAACATGGCATGGGCGGCGCGCGCGCCGCGGCCCCGGTGGCCAAGGATTTCATGACCTTTCTGTTCGATCGCGAAAAGGCGATGGAAGCGCTGGACACGTTTGAGGCGGGGTGGGGCGGCACGATCAAGGAACGGATGGACCGCGACTATGCGGCGTGGAAATCGGGCGCGTCGAGCGACCCCGACCCGGAGGTGCCGCAATGATCGTCGTGCCGCCCGCCATCCAGCGCATCCCGTGGAAACTGATCGCGGTGCTCAGCGCGATCACCGGTTTCGGCCTGCTCGTCCTCTATTCGGCGGCGGGCGGCAGTTGGTCGCCCTGGGCGTGGCAACAAGGGGTGCGGTTCCTGGTCTTCCTGACCGCCGCCATGGTCGTCGGGCGCTTTCCGATCCGGATTTTCGAGGATTTCTCGTACATCGCCTATATCGGGGTGCTCATCCTGCTGATTGCGGTCGAACTGCTCGGCTTTGTCGGGGGGGGGAGCCAGCGATGGCTGAACCTCGGTTTCATGAACCTCCAGCCGTCCGAGCTGATGAAGGTGACGATCGTCGTCGCGCTGGCGCGCTTCTATGCGCAACTGCCCCCCGGCAACAACCGCAGCTGGACGGCGCTGTGGCCGGCGCTGGTGATGATCGGCCTGCCCGCCGCGCTGGTCATGCTGCAACCCGACCTTGGCACCGCGCTGTCGATCTGTGTCGGCGGCGTGGTGGTGATGTTTGCCGCCGGTCTGCCCTTCTGGTGGTTCGGGAGCACCGCGATCGCGGGCGCCGCGGCGCTTCCCGTGCTGTTCTCGTTCCTCCATGGCTATCAACAGAAACGCGTGCTGATCTTTCTCGACCCCGAAAGCGATCCGCTGGGCGCCGGATACCATATCAGCCAGTCAAAGATTGCGATCGGATCGGGCGGCATCGGCGGCAAGGGGTTCCTCAACGGGTCGCAAAGCCACCTCGATTATCTGCCGGAGGGGCATACCGACTTCATCTTTGCGACGATGGCCGAGGAATGGGGTCTGATCGGCGGGCTGGGGCTGCTGTTTGCCTTTTTCCTGCTGCTCCGCTGGTCGACGCGCGTCGCGCTGAAGGCGCGTACCCGTTTTGGCCAGCTGACCGCGACGGGGCTGACGATGACGATCTTTTTCTACATCGCGATCAACCTGATGATGGTGATGGGGCTGGCGCCCGTGGTCGGCATCCCGCTGCCGCTGTTTTCCTATGGCGGGTCGTCGATGCTGACGATCATGACGTGCGTCGGCATCATCCTGGCGATCGAAAACGACAGCAAAACGGGGACGCGCCGCTTTCATTGAGAAAAATCTTCGCGCCAGCCATTGCCATCCCCCGATGGGCATGATAGCGGGCCGCTCGCTTCGCAGCAAAGAGGATAACTCGCCGCCGCCAAGCGCGCCGCAAACCGGCAGTGGACGCATAGCTCAGTTGGTAGAGCAGCTGACTCTTAATCAGCGGGTCCTAGGTTCGAGCCCTAGTGCGTCCACCATTTTCCCTCCATATTCCATGCCGGTTTCAGGGCCAGAGCGCCCCTTTGGCGACGAGGCGAAATGCGTACCAGGCTCAGCATTTGCAAAAGGAAGCGGTCGTATCGATCGGCGGAGGACGCGCTCGCCGTTGCGGCGCGCGCGGAAGCGGAGCTGCGACCATATCGCTGCGACCGCTGCCGGCTGTTCCATTTGACGAGCCGCACAAAAGGCAAGCCGGTGCTTCGGCGCAATGACCGCGCGTCGCCGTAGCGGCGGTGTATCCGTCAGCGGCTGGCGGACGTTCCGTCAGCGCTTTTTGAAATCGAGCTCGGGAAATCCTTCGGCGGCCGACTGGTCCAACGCATCATAATAGAGATTGGCACCGCCGAAATAGATCAGCACGCGCGCGCCCTTGTCGTCGCGATTGGCGCCCATCATCCACGAATTGACCTTGTCGCCTGCGGCCATCAGCGTCTGGCCGTGGATGTTGGCGGTCGCGGCGGTCCATTCACGCTCGGCTTCCTCGCGCGGCTCAAAGACGTCCAGTCCCTCGCGTTCCATCCTTGCGATGCAGCGCGAGATCCAGATCGCATTCTGCTCGATCGACGTCGGCAGGTTGGCAAAGGGCGCCTGCGGGCCGGTGACCATAAACATATTGGGGAAGCCGACGACGCAGACCCCCATGATGCAGCTCGACTGCGCCTGCCATTTTTCGCGCAGCGTCTCGCCGCTGTTGCCGCGGATCGGAAAAGCCTCGAGCGCGCCGGTATAGGCTTTGAAGCCGGTGGCCAGCACGATGATGTCGAAGTCATAATCGTTGCGGGTGGTGCGCACCCCGGTTTCGGTCATCTCGACCAGCGGCTCGCGGTTCTTGATGTCGACGAGGTGCACATTGTCGCGGTTGAAGGCCTCGAGATAACCGTGGTCGAGCGGCGGGCGTTTGGCGAACAGCGGATAATCGTCAAAGCTGGGCGTCAGCAGGTCGGCGAGCGCGGGATCGTTGACCCGTTCCTTCATCTTGGCAGCGATGAAGTCGCCCGCCATCCGGTTGGCTTCGGGGCTGGCGAGCAAATCGTCAAAGGTTTCAAAAACCCAGCGAAAGCTGCCGTTCCAATTCTCTTCGAAAATGCGCTGCCGTTCGTCCGCCGGGGTGTCCACCGCATTGCGCCCGACCGGACTGTCGAAAGCCATGCCAAAGACATGATTGCGGCACTTGGCCACGATCGCGGGGTAATTGTCCTTGATTTCCTTTTCCCACGTCGGCGTCATCTCCTTCTGCATGGCGGGCAGGACATAGTTCGGGGTGCGCTGAAACACCGTCACGCTGGCCGCCGTTTCGGCGATGACGGGCAGCATCTGCACCGCGGTGGCGCCGGCACCGATGATCCCGACCTTCTTGCCCGCATAATCCAGCCCTTCGTGCGGCCAGCGCGAGGAATGAAAGATCGGACCCTGGAAGCGGTCCATGCCGGCGATTTTCGGGATCATCGGTTCCGAAATCATCCCCATGCCGCTGATAAAATATTTGCACGTAAAGACGTCACCGTCGCCTGTGGTGACCTGCCAGCAGCCGCGCGGTTCCAGATATTGCGCATCGACAATTTCGGTGTTGAACTGAATGTGCGGCCACATGTCGCATTTGTCGGCGACGAACCGCATGTAGTTTTGGGTTTCCTCGCGCCCCGGATAGCGCTTCGACCACGACCATTCCTGCAATAACTCGGGTGAGAAGGTGAGGCAGTAATAATAGCTTTCGCTGTCGGTCGCCGCGCCCGGATAGCGGTTCCATGTCCAGGTGCCGCCGATGTCCGATGCGCGGTCGAACACGCGAACACTGAGCCCCACCTCGCGCAGATAATGGATCAGCGCCAGCCCGGCAAAACCGGCGCCGATGACGATCGCATCATAGTCCAAGGCGGGTTGGCCTTCGCGATTTTCCGTGGCCAGGCTGGCGTCGGCGTTCGTTGTCGTCATCACACTCTCCAATCATCTGACGGCACCTTGGCTGGCGCCCGTCATTTTCCCTCAAGATTTCATTGCGCCGCCACGCGGTCGGGATCGACGGCTCCGATCTCGGCGAGAATCTCCATGCGGTCGGAATCGCGCTGCCACATCCGGGGCGCGACGACCCTCGTACCTGCAAACCGCGGCGCCGGATGCGGCTGCATCCAGCCGTCGGCCTCCACATAACTGCCCCGCGCCCGATTGTGATCGTGCCCCGGCGCCTCGCCCATCGTCAGCACTTCGCTGTAACAACAGTCGCGATGCTGTAGTCTGCCGGTCCAGGTCACGCGCGGCGCCGATGCGAAAATCATGGTCAGGCGTGCTTTCATCGCGGGCCATTGGGGCTGGTCATGCTGCGCGGCGAACAGCGGGTCGCCAGCAAGGTCCAGCGCGTCGACAAGCCGCGCATAGAATTGCGCTTCGATCGCGCCGATCGCGACGAAGCGCCCGTCGGCGCAAGTATAGCAGGCATAAAAGGGGGCACCACCGTCGAGCAGGTTCTGGCCGCGCCCCCCTTCCCACATTGCATTGTGGGTGAGTGACCACATCCCGGCCATCAAGGCCGCGGACCCTTCGGCCATGCTGCAATCGATGATGCGCCCCTCGCCGCTCTGCCGCGCCGCGAGCAGCGCCGCAACGAAACCGAACGCCAGCATCATGCCGCCGCCACCATAGTCGCCGATCAGGTTCAGCGGCGGTGGCGGCGGCTCGCCCTCCGCCCCCAGCGCGGCGAGGCAGCCGTTGATCGCGATATAGTTGAGGTCGTGCCCCGCCTTGTCGGACAAGGGGCCATCCTGCCCCCAACCGGTCATGCGCCCATAGACCAGCGCCGGATTGCGCCGCATCACCACCTCGGGCCCGAGCCCGATGCGCTCGGCGACCCCGGGACGGAAGCCTTCGATCAGGCCGTCAGCGGTTTCGGCGAGCCGGGCGACGATCTCGACCGCTTCGGGCTGTTTCAGGTCGAGGGTGATCGACCGCCGCGAACGCAGCAGCACATCGCGCCGCTGGTCCTGCGCCAGCGGGTCGCTGCCGCCGGGTCGATCGATGCGGATCACCTCGGCGCCATGGTCGGCGAGCATCATAGCGCAAAAGGGTACCGGACCGATCCCCGCCAGTTCGATCACGCGCACGCCGTCGAGCACGGGCCGCATCAAACCGCCGTCGATGCGATCGGCGCGATTCATCCGTTGCACCCTTCAGCGATGCGGGATTCTGGCCAGCGCCGGGCAGCGCGCACCGGCGCTGGCACGGAGGCCAAATGGCCCCACATGATCCGCAACCGCGGCCGATCGACAGCCTGTGCCAAGCCAACTCTCCCACATTCTTGGGTGCCGTCATCGGCATCTCATCATTTATTTGTTAGCGTCTAGCAAATTGAAAATCAAGCGCAAAAGCTGGCAAATAAGCCATTGGTTTTATAACTTTTATAGCGATTTAAGTGCGAGAATCAGCTCGTGATTCCGAACAGTTTCCCGGTCGAACGACGAAAGGCGTCGAACTGCTTTGGCAGGTCGACGCTGTCGGATGCGACGAGCCACTGATAGATCGTCCCGAAAATGAAGCTGCAAAAGCCGAAGGCATAACATTCGGCGTCGACCGACGCATCGATCTCGCCGCTGGCGATGCCTTCCTCGACCCAATGCGCGACATCGCGGCGATAAATCTCATGATAGGCAGCAAGATGGTCGCGCACGTCATTGTGCGAGCTGATCGATTCAAACCACAGGATATACATCGCCTGCATGTAACCGGAGTGGCTCGCCAGAAAGCCCTCGACCGCGCGCAGGGCAGCCAGACACGCCTGTGCGCCGCCGCGCGTCCCGACCTTATTCGCCAGTTCTTGCGTCCAGCTGGTGTTGAAGTGCAGCACCAGTTGCCCGAACAGCGCGTCCTTCGACCCAAAGCGGCTCGACGCCAGCCCGCGCGAATAGCCCGCGCGCTCGCCGACGGCTTTCAGCGTCGTCGCGTGCGTTCCCTGTTCGATGATCAGCTGCATCGCGGCATCGAACATCCGGGCGTCGGACAGCGCCGTGCGTTCGGCTTGGGTGCGGCGGCTGGCGCGCGGCTTGGCGCGGCCTTTGACGGGCTCGGCGCGGTGGCTCTCGGTCACTTCGCGCAGCGACGCTTTGCCTTTCATCGGAGACGATGCGTTCATGAAAATTCGTCAACCCTTTCAAATCCCGTCAGGCCGTTCGCAACGCCGGCACGCAGCGCCTGCTTGTCAATCTTGCCCACGCTGGTCAATGGCAGCGTATCAGCGTGCGCCCAATATTCGGGAATCCAGAAGCGCGCGATCCGGCCCTGCAACGCCGATCGCAGGCCCGCGAAATCGGGAGGCGTGCCGTCGGGCGTGGTGACGATCGCCAGCGGCCGTTCCTCCCAGCGCGGATCGGCGACCCCGATCACCGCGGCCAGATCGACGCCGGGCAAGCTGGCGACATGGTTCTCCAGCTCCGCCGACGGAATCCATTCGCCGCCTGATTTGATCAGATCCTTCAGCCGGTCGGTGACCTGAACATAGCCGCGCGCGTCGATCGTCCCGGCATCGCCGGTGTCGAGCCAGCCGTCGTCGGTCAGCACATCCGCGCCCGCACCGCGGTGGTAACCGCGCGCGATCCACGCGCCGCGCAGTTGCAACCGCCCGACGCTCTTGCCATCTTCGGCGACCGGCCGGTCCTGATCATCGACCAGCCGCACCCGGACCCCGGCAACCGGACGCCCGCTTTTGGCGCGCAGACGGCGCGCCTCCTCCGGTGCAACGTCGGCGGGGGGATGCGACAGGACGCACAGCGGACTGGTCTCGGTCATGCCCCAGCCCTGGATCACCGGTATCGTCCAGCGGCGCTCGACATCGGCAATCAGGCCTTCGGAAACTGCCGATCCGCCCGCCACGATGACGCGAAAACTCGCCATATCGACGGGGTCGGCCGCATCGGCGCGCAGCAGGTCGTTGAGGATGGTCGGCACCGTTGCGGTAAAAGTCGGCGCGGTCGCGCGGATCATGCGGCGGATCGCCTCGGGGTGGAGATGCTGGCCCGGCAGCACGAAATCGGCGCCCGCGAGCCAGCCCGAAAAGGGCAATCCCCACGCGTTGGCATGGAACATCGGCGGCAGCAGCAGGATCGTGTCGCGGTCGCTGAGCGCAAAGGCATTGGCGGCCATGGAGGCGAGGCTGTGGAGGAAGATCGTGCGATGCGAGTAGACGACGCCTTTGGGATCGCCGGTCGTGCCCGACGTATAGCAGGTCGCCGCGGCGGCGGTCTCGTCCACGTCCGGAAATTCCGGGGCGGGCGCGTGGTCGGCGATGAACGCATCATAGGCCGTCCAAGGCTTTTCAAGTGCGGCGAGCCCGTCGTTGTCCCCCGTGACAATGACCTGCGCCAAGCCTGCAAGCGAATTGATCTGCGGCAAGAGGCCCGCGAGTAGCGTGCCATCGCCAATCAGATAGGCGTCTCCCGCATCAGCCATGATGAAACGAAGCTGGTCGGGATGCAGCCGCAAATTGAGCGTATGCAGCACCGCGCCCATCGCCGGGACCGCAAGATAGGCCTCGAAATGGGCGAAATCATTCCAGCTGAGCGTCGCGACGCGGGTGTTCGCCTTGACGCCCGCGGCCTGCAACGCCGCGGCAAGACGGCGGGCGCGTTCGGCAGTCTCGGCATAGCTGCGCCATGTCACTTGTTCGCCGTCGAACAGCCCGATGCGGCTCGTCGCATGGATATGTTCGCCGTGGGCGAAGATCGCCCTGGTACCCAGCGGCTCGTGCATCATGGTCGCGTCCATCACGCCATCCCCTCGCCGCGCGCGATCCGCTGCGCTGCGCCCAGCAACGCCGGGACATCATGCTCAAGTCCGCGCTCGTATGTCCCGTCGACCTGCCCTTCGCGAAACAGCACATAAGCGCCCTCGACAATGGCGGCGAGGCGCCAGAGGGCGAAAGCCTGAAAATATCCGAGATGATCGATCGACAGCCCCGTTGTACGCGCCCAGCGCTGCGCCAGTTCGGCATCCTTGATCACGCCGGGGACGTTCGACACGCGCTGGACGAAGGCGAAGCCAAGCGGCAGGCTTTCGTCGCGGTTCCACATCGCCGTGACCAGCCCGACGTCGACCAGCGGATCGGCCAGCGTCGCCATTTCACAATCGAGGATGGCCCTGACCTGCGGCGTGGCGGGGTCCATCAGCACATTGTCGAGGTGATAGTCGCAGTGAACGATCCGCACCGCCTCGGGGACGGGAGCGTTCGCCGCGAGCCAGACGCCGAGCGTTTCGAGCAGCGGCAGGTCGCGGACCGCATGGGCGGATCGCACCGCGCGCCATCGCTCGATCTGGCGTCCGACAAACGTCCGCGCCTTTTCGGCATCGCCAAGTTCGGCGGGAACCGGCGTGATCGCATGAACGCTGGCGAGCGCGTCGATCAGCGCGTGGCCAACGGCATCGCGCGTTGCGACGCTGTTCGGATAGGCAGACGGCAGCGTGTCCGTGATCGCCGTCCCGTCAACGAAGCGGGTGAGCGAAAAGGGCGCACCGAGCACGTCGGTGTCGTCGCAGAACAGGATCGGTTCGGCGACCGGCGCCTTGCCCGTCATCGCCGAAATGAAACGAAACTCGCGCGCGATGCCGGCGCCGGCAAGGTCGGACACGGTGTCGGCGGGCGGATGGCGAAGAACGAGGGGACCAGCGGCGGTTTCAACAAGGCTGGTGACATTGGCATTGCCACCGGTCAGCGGGCGGACGATCCGCGCCGCGGCAATCCCGGCTTCACGGTCCAGCCAGCGGGCGAACCGCTCGGCCGGATCGCTCACAATCTGCACAGCAGGCCGCCGTCGTTGGAGATGATCGAGCCGGTCATGTAGGGCGACCCCGCCACCCACCACACAACATCGGCCAGTTCCTCGGCCGTGCCTTCGCGGCCGAGCGGAATACTGGCGACGAGCTTGGCCTTGGCGCGCGCCGAGATGCCCGCGGTCATCTCGGTCGAAGTCAGTCCCGGAATGACATAATTGACCCGGATACCGCTCCGTGCGAGTTCGACCGCCAGCACTTGCGTCAGCCCGGCAAGCCCGGCCTTTGACGCGCCATAGGCGGCATCGCCGGCAAAGCCGCGCAGGCCGACAACCGCGCCGATATTCACGATCGATCCGCCCGCGCCCATGTGCGGCAAGGCAGCGCGCACGAAGTTGAGGGGGCCGGACAGGTTGGTATCGAGCACCGATTGCCAATCGCTCTGCGACAACGAACCAAGCAGCCCGCCGCGATGGAGCCCGGCGTTGTTGATCAGGACATCGATCCCGCCCCAGCGCTCGGCAACCTGAGCACAGGCGTCCGTGACCGACGCAGGATCGGTCACATCGGCGACCAGGCCGATGGCACCCCCGCCGATCGCCTTGGCCTGAGCAATCACATCCTCGCCGCGCGCGACCAGGGCAACCCTGTCGCCCTTGTCCGCGGCGAGCCGGGCGATCGCGAGGCCCAAGCCTCGCGATGCCCCGGTGACCACCCATCGGCGCGCCTCAGTCTTCGACCTCTTTGCCATTCCGGGCTCGGCTCAGAAGGCCTGGGTCAGGGCAACGCCCCATGTTCGCCGCGGACGCGGCGCGGCATAGCTCCATATCCCCTGCACATCATAGCCGATCGTCCAGCCCTTTTCGTCGGCCAGATTCTTGCCGAACAGGCTGATCGTCGTCTGGTTGAACCGCGCGTTGATCGATGCGTCGACCAGATACTGACCGCCATTGCGCAGGTTCGGGTTGTTGAGGAAGGTGATCTCGTGCCCGCCGATATAGTGGACGTCGCCCGCGATCCACGCCGATGCATTGCTGCCAATGTCGGCCTCGTAAATCCCGCCCAGGCTCCACGTCCATTTCGGCGCGCGGCGGATCTTCAGGAATGACGCGTCGACCGGCGTGCCGGTGCTGTATATGTCGCCGAAGAAATCCTTATATTTCGCATCGA
>CAZCUW010000062.1:0-17362 GCA_964502035.1 uncultured Sphingopyxis sp.
CCTCCGATAGGTGGAAACACCCTATCTCGGTGTCCACCAAACCGGCAGCAGGCCAGGGCATCGACCTGTTCGACGCGCTGGTTGTGCCACGCGTATTGGCATTGCTTGTAATTATGCCCCTCCTGGCGATTGTTGCCATGCTGGCTGGTTTGGCCGGCGGGCTTGTCGTCAGCTGGGGCATACTCGACGTGAGCCCGACATATTTCGCCGAACGACTCTCAGCTGCGGTCGATATCCGACACTTCTGGGTTGGAATGGCAAAAGTACCGGTGCTGGCCATTGTGATTGCGCTTGCCGGATGTCGCCACGGCCTTTCGGTACGCGGAGATGTTGAGGATCTGGGCGGGCGGGTGACCGTCGCCGTTGTCCAAGCGCTATTCGCAATCATCCTTCTGGATGCCGCCTTTGCAATTCTCTTCAACGTGCTCGAAATATGATTTGCGATCCGGACATCGTTATTCGGGTGGAGAATCTTAAAACCCGATTTGGCGATCACATTATCCACCAGGATTTGAACCTAGAAGTCCATCGTGGCGAGATTCTTGGTGTCGTCGGAGGGTCCGGTAGTGGAAAATCCGTCCTGATGAACACCATTTTGGGCCTGATTGCGCCTAGCCATGGGGCAATCGAAATCTTTCAGAAAAAAATTGGGAGTCGCTTTGATCGTACGGAAATTGATCACCGAATTGGCGTCATGTTTCAAAATGGCGCGCTTTTTTCTTCTCTTAGTGTGCAAGAAAATGTCGAGGCTCCTCTCATCGAACATACCCGTCTTAGAGAGCCGTGGCTCGAGGCCGTGGCTCTGATGAAAATCGGCCTTGTCGGACTCGATGCCGAGGTGGGCCGGCAAATGCCCGCTGAACTTTCAGGCGGAATGCGAAAACGTGTAAGCGTAGCGAGGGCCTTGGCGCTCGATCCAGAATTGCTGTTCCTTGACGAACCCACTTCGGGCCTCGACCCGATCGCCGCCGCCGAATTTGACCAGCTGATACGGACGCTGAGCGACACGCTGGGGCTTACTGTCGTGATGGTGACCCATGATCTCGACAGCCTGTATTCCATCAGCGACCGCGTGGCCGTGGTTGCGGATCAGAAAATTGTCGAGGTTTCGCCAATCGCGGAACTTGAGAGGTCTGACCATCCTTGGATCAGGGCGTTTTTGGGAGGGCGGGCGGAGCGCGCCAAGGAAAGGAACCGTTAATGGAACGCGACGCGAACTACGGTCTGATTGGGGGCCTGACGCTGGCTCTGCTAGCGGCGGCTTTCGGCTTCATCCTCTGGCTCGGTCAATCCCAATTCGCCCGTAATTTCGACGAGTATCGGATCATTTTCGATGGTCCCGTCCGCGGTCTTAGCGAGGGAGGCGAGGTGCAGTTCAACGGAATTCCGGTGGGAGAAATCACGCGTATTAGTCTTGATCCCAGAAATCCAAACAGGGTGCTTGCAGGGGTGCGCCTGCGCGAGGATACGCCTGTGCGCGTCGATTCTACCGCCGCGACGGAGTCGCAAGGCATAACCGGCGGAAGCTACATCCAGATCAGTGCGGGGACGCCCTCTAAGCCGTTGTTGAAGGAGGTTTCCAAGGAAACGCTCCCAGTGATTAAGGCGGAAAAAAGTTCGCTACAATCCCTGATGGATGGAGGTGGCGCATTGTTGGCGGACGCTTCGCAGGCCCTGGAAAGGGTCAACCGGACCTTGTCCGACGAGAATATCGAAAATGTTTCGGCTGCTATTGCGGATGTAAGAGCTACCACGGCGGAATTGCGATCTAGTCGCGGAATGTTCAGCAAGGCTGAACAAGCGTTTGCACGCCTGGACCGGGCGGCGGCCGATATCGAGGCCGCGGCCGCATCGGCGCGCACGGCGATCGATGGCGACGGTCGCAAGACGTTTGCCGATGTCTCGGCAGCTGCTCGAGATCTTCGAGAGGGGATCGCCGAGGCGAGGGTGGTCATTCACAGGCTTGATGACGCCGCGAGTGGATTGGCGGCGCCCGACGGCTCCGGGATTGCTGCAACTTTGAAATCGCTCGATAGCGCGGCGCAGGAAATCGAGCAGCTCGCCGGCCAGCTACGACGGACCCCTCGTGAAAGGAAGCTCCCCCAATGAAAACGATCTCTGCAAGAATGTTTTTGCTGACGGGCGCGCTAATTTGCCTTTCTGGTTGCGGGAATATTCTGGGAACTGGCGGCAAATCGACGTTGTACCGGATCAGCAGCACGCCCGTACCGGAGCGTGAAATTGCACGACAGTGGATTCCGGTGTATATTACGCGACCGACGCTTCCGCCTGGGGCCGATGGAGACAGGATCCTCACGATCGAGAATCGCGAAGTCACGTATCTGGCCAAAGCACGGTGGATGAGGCCTGCGCCCGAGATGATCCGCGAGGCTATTGCCGGAAGCGTAGCGCGCAAAATCGATCACGCATATATCCCTGTCCAGAGCGTGGCTTCCGATCATTACGTCCTATCCGCACGGCTTTCTTCTTTTGCAGCCTATTACGAGCAGGGGCCCGACGCGGCCCCGATCATTCGCATCGCCGCGCAAGTGGAACTAAGCCGATCCAAAGAATCGGAACCACTGGCAGTCACGCGCATCGTCCTTGATAGGACAGCAAGCGCAAACAGCGTTTCGAGTATCGTCGAAGCCTTTGATCGCGCGAGCCTTGAAATGGCCGACAAAATCGCGAGTTGGACGGCTGCGGTGATCAATTAGCGGGTAGCCAATGGAAACTTAGGTGTTTAGTCCCAGCATGTGATGGTGTGGCTCCATATTGAAGATATCCGGCTTGGATTTCCAGAGTTCTTCGATGGCCTCATAGGGTGTCTTGAAGCGCAGTGCCTTCAACTGCTTGGCAAAGTTGTAAGCGACCAACCAGTCGCGGACATGGCGGCGCAGCTCGTTGATCGACGTGTAATGGAAAGATTTGACGGTGGCCTCCTTGATGGTGCGCACCATCCTTTCGGCCTGACCGTTGGTCCATGGGTGATAGGGTTTGGTGAGGCGTAACCGGTGTTTTCAGGCTACGACGGTCCATGGCATGAGATCACCGACGCTGTTGGCGGGATAACCGTTGGCGAGGCTGGTGAGGGTTTCGGTCAGCCATTGGTGGGGGTTGATGGTGCTGAGCTTGCAACATTCGATGAGCGTGGCGATCACCGCCCAGTTGTCGCCGCCCTCGTCGGAACCGGCAAACAGGGCATTTTTGCGATTGCGAGCCAGCGGCCTGATCGATCGTTCGACGGTATTGGAGTCGAGGTCGATGCGACCGTCATCGATGAAGCGTGAGAGGCCGTCCCAGCGGGTGAGTGCGTAGCGGATCGCTTCGCCGAGCTTGCTCTTGGCGCTGACCTGGCGGCCACGGGCGGCAAGATATTGGTGAAGATCGTCGATGATGACGCGGCTGCGTCCGGCCCGAGCGGCACGACGCTGCTCGGCCGAGAGGCCGCGCACATCGTCCTCGATGGCGTAAAGCAAGGCGATGCGGCGCAGCACCTCGGTAGCGACCGGGGATGTATCAGCCAGTTCGTAGAATTTGCGACGCACATGCGCCCAGCAGAAAGCGAGCCTGATCTGCTGGCGCCGCCGGGGGAGCGCGGCGTAGCCGCCATAGCCATCGACCTGTAGGATGCCCGCAAAATCACCAAGATGGAACTGGGGACGCTCGGCCTTGCGATCTGGCGCATAGACATAGGCGACGATCGGCGGATCGCAGCCGCCCCATGGTCGGTCGTCGCGGGCATAGGCCCAGAGCTGGCCGGTCTTGGTCCGCCCGCGTCCGGGATCGAGCACCGGGGCGGTCGTCTCGTCGGCGAACAGCCGCTCGGATCGTCGTAGCTCGTCGAGAATGTGGTCACGCAAGGGGCGCAGATACCAGGCCGCTCGCCCGACCCAGTCGGCCAAAGTGGATCGGTCGAGCCGGATGCCCTGCCGGGCGTATATCTGGGCCTGCCGGTAAAGCGGCAGGTGATCGGCATACTTGGATACCAGCACCTGGGCGATCAGTGCCTCGGTCGGAATGCCGCCCTCAATGATCCGCGCCGGCGCCGGCGGCTGCACGATCGCGCTCTCGCACGAACGGCAGCCATAACGCGGCCGCCGGGTGACCACGACGCGGAAGGTGGTCGGCACCACATCGAGGCGCTCGGCGACATCCTCGCCGACCTGGTGGAGGGCGCCGCCGCAGCAGGGGCAAGCATTGCTCTCGACGTCAACGATCTGTTCGATCCGCTCGAGATGCGCGGGCAGCGAACCGCGGTTGGTCTTGCGCACAGGATCACTGCGAGGCCGTCCGGCCTTCGCTTCGCTGGCGGCCTCGGCTTCCGCGAGCGCCGTCTCGGCATCCTCAAGGCCCAGCTGCAACTGATCCTGATCGAGCTGCTCGGAACGGCGGCCGAACCGATGACGCCGAAAAGCCTCGATGATCGCCCTCAGGCGTTCGGCTTCCGCGTCGGCACTCTCGAGCTTGCGGGCCTGTTCGAGGACGAGCGCGCGTAACGCGTCAACATCGTCCGGCAGGTCCGCTTCCATGAGCATGGGAGCAGTGAATCAGTCTGGGAACGCCCCGTCAACAGGCAATCTGCGGGGCCTGCGGGCGGCGCCCGCCATGCACCCGGCGCCAATCCAGACCCTCCAGAAGCGCGCCGAGTTGCGCTGAGGTCACACGCATCACGCCGTCCTGGATGCCCGGCCACCGGAAGCCGCCGGACTCCAGCTTCTTGGCCATCAGGCACAGGCCAGTGCCGTCCCACCAGACCAGCTTGATCCGGTCAGCACGCTTTGCCCGGAACACGTAGATCACGCCTGAATATGGGTCGCCGCCATACTCGGCGCCGACCAGCGCGGCCAGGGCGTCAGGTCCCTTGCGAAAATCCACCGGACGCGTCGCCACCATCACGCGCGCGCCAGCGCCAGGTCCGATCATCGCGTTGCCTTGAGTGCTTCAATCACCGCTGCGATCACAGCCGCATCGGCCCCGCGTCCGATCTTCACCGCCACGCCGTCAATCTCCAGCTCGACAGCACTGACTGTGGGACGCCGACGGCGACGGCCGCGCCTGGCGACAGGGGCTGGATCACCCGAAGGGAGCGGTTCGATCACCGCCGGCACGAACGCAGGCGTCGCTGGAAGCGTCAGCCCTTGGTCCTCCAGCTTCTTGCGCAGATCCCGGCGCCAAGCGAATAGTTGCGACGGAGCAAGCCCATGACGGCGCGCCACCGCGCAGGCCGTCTCCTGACCCGAATAGCTCTCCGCGACGATCGACGCCTTTACCTCAGGCGACCACTCCCGACGCTGGCCCGCACCTGTGAAAACCTCAAAACGCCGAACCACGCTGGTGCCAGCATCATCACATGTCATCATCATAGCATCAGCATCCTCCAGCCTGATCGGGCTAGCGAAAATCGACGCCACGCTTCACTCCCGCAAGGTGGCAGGGAAACACCGGTTACGGTGAGGCGATGCTCGATGCCGTTCTGCTCGCAGACACGGCCGAAGATATGGCCGATCCATCCCAGTGTGCCGCCCTGGTCACGCTGCACGAACTGCACGCCGTTGTCGGTCAGGATGGTGTGGATCCTGTAGGGAACCGTCTTGATCAGCACGCGCAGGAAGGCTGCCGCGGCGAGCTTGGTCGCCCGTCGATAGATGCGGGCGAACACCAGCTTCGAGGTGCGGTCCACCGCGACATAGAGGAATCCTTTGCCGCCTTCGTAGCGCAGTTCGGCGATATCGATGTGGAAATAGCCGATCTCGTACTTCTTGAACTTCTTCGGCTTCTCGCGATCCGCCTTCGGCAATCGGCTGATCCCGTGCCGCTGCAGGCAGCGGTGAAGCGACGAGCGCGTCAGGTTCGGGATCACGTCCTTCAACGCGATGAAGACGTCATCGAGCGGCAGCCGGGCCTGCACCCTGAGCGCCACGATCGCGGCTTCTTCCATCGGCGACAGCACGGTGCTGCGCCGTTCCTTCGGCCCCACCGGCATGTCCTCGACCGACGGCCGGCTGCGCCACTTGATCACCGTCTTCTCGTTGATCCCGTACCGCTTCGCGAGCTGCGCGACCGGAGCTTGCGATCGCTGTAGCTCCGCTCGAACGGCGTGCGTGGTCTTGGCGCTGCCGTGTAGAAGCTGGCCCATAATCCCTCCCGCTGTGACGATGACAAGCTTACACCATCACATGCTGGGACTAAACACCTAGTCGTGACAACTGCCCAGCCCGAGATGAAGCGGGAATGTTATGGATGGCTCCCCTTCTGGGAGGGGCGGCAGCCGTACACAAATAGATCCACAGCTTGCCTCATTCGGGCTGAAGAGGTTTCATTGTGACTGGTCACTCCCACTCCAAGAGCGGCCCGACGAAAAGGTGACAAAATGACGCTGGATATAAACTGCTCCGCAGCAAAATTCGCGTCTGACACCCTGATTTCTCCCCTCTCCTCGGCTTTGCGCAAAACCTCTGCCACCAATCTCGTCGTGCGTCCTACGCCGAATTCGTAAAGGTTTCGCGCTAAAGCGGGAAAACGTGCAGCCTCAGCCATTACAACGCGTTCCAACGCGACATGAATGTCGGTAAGCATCCAGGATAGCAGTTCATCGGACAGCTCTTCAAGCTCGGGCCGAACGTCGCCATGTTCGGGAACGTGCTGTTCGAGGAAGGAGAGCCGATCCTCGATTTCCCTGAGTATTACCGCCTCGAAAAGCAGCTTTTTGCTCCCGTAACGGGCGTACAAAGTGCGCTTGGAGATGCCTGCTTTTGCAGCAATCCGTTCCGCCGTTGAACGACCGAATCCGTCGGCAAAGAAGACATCGCGGGCGACACGGAGAATTTTCCTCGAAAGTGCTTGCGAGGCTTGTCGAGTAGGCCTCCCTGTTCGTCCGGAAGCTTGTTCTTTGGTTTTTTGGGTCGACGTCATGCCTCATCTTGGCCATACCTTGTCCGCGCTGCAAGCGTAGAGCGCTTTGCATTGTATAGCCCGCCCCCGCGAGATTGCCCGGGCTTATGCAAGACCCACGAGGCCCGCTGAACTTTGCCTGCCTGAAAGGATCGCTGCCGTTCGCAGGGAATGGACGCAGTGTGATCTCATCTAGGCGAGTTGGTTACGATACGCTTCGCGTAAGGCCTTTTTGTCGATCTTTCCCGTTGCAGTGAGCGGTACTGTCGCGAACAGGATGTCGTCCGGCAGCCACCAACGAACAACCTTCGTCTCCAGATGCGCGCGAATTGCGTCGGCTGTGACGGCTTGACCTTCATGCGTTTCAATCACGAGAAGGGGTCGCTCTTCCCATTTTGGATGATATACGCCAACGACCGCGGCGACCCGGACGCCGGGGTACCCAACCGCCGCATTCTCGATATCAATCGAGCTGATCCATTCGCCCCCGGACTTGATCACGTCTTTCGCGCGGTCGGTCAGCCGGAGAAAGCCGAAGCGATCGATCGTACCTATGTCCCCGGTGTCGAACCAGCCATCGCTCCCGGCGCCCTCAAAATCGGGGAAATAGCGATCGACGACCCACGGTCCGCGGACCTGGAGCGCACCCGCCTGCTCACCGTCCCAGGGGAGCGGCGTGCCATCGCCGTCGATAATGCGCAGTTCGATGCCAAATTGCATGCGACCCTGCTTCGTCAGCAGGAGATCGTTCGCGAAATCCTCGCCTTCGGCCATCAGGAGCGGGGAGGGCGTCGAAATCACGCCGAGAGGATTGGTTTCGGTCATGCCCCAGAGCTGGAGCACAGTGACACCATATTTGGCGCGGAATGTCTCGGCCATCGCCCGCGGGACGGCCGAGCCGCCAATCACGAGGCGCTTGAGATTGCCGACCCCCGTCCCCGTGGTGTCGAGATGAGCGAGGTACATGGTCCAGATCGTGGGCACACCGCCCGAAAAGGTGACGCCCTCTTCGTTGATCAGATCGGCGAGACTGGCACCGTCCATCCTGTCGCAAGGAAGCACTAGCTTGCAGCCGTTAATCGCTGCCGTGAACGGAAGTCCCCATGCCGTCGCATGATACATGGACGAGCAGGGCATGATGACATCAAAAGCGCTGAACCCGAAGGCACTGCTCAGACCGGCCGCCATCCCGTGGAGAACGATTGATCGGTGGCTGTATAGGACGCCCTTGGGGTCGCCCGTCGTCCCCGAAGTGTAGCAAAGAAATGCGGCTGCCTTTTCATCGAAGCTCGGCCAGGTGAGGGCCCCGTCCTGGCGTGCCAGCAACGCTTCATAGTTCAACGCGTCAGCAACATCTGGCGCGGTCGCTCCGCGATCCGCGAGAAGGACATAACGCTCGATACCTGGAAGGAGAGGGCGCAGCCGTGCGACGAGCTCGGCTAGATTGGGCTCGAAGAAGAGAATGCGGCTGCCTGCATGAGCGATAGTAAAGGCGATTTGCTCGTCGCTGAGACGCGGGTTGGCAGTGTGCAATACAGCGCCCATGCCCGGCGCCGCATAGAAGAGTTCGAGGTGGCGGTGCGTGTTCCAGGCGAGCGACGAGACGCGGTCGCCCGTTGCAATCCCGAGGACACCAAGGGCCTGCGCAGCCTGACGCGCACGCTGATCGCAGCGGTGCCAGTCATACCGCCAAACCGGCTCATCGACAGCCTTCGAGACGATCTCCCTCTCGCCGTGCGCGCGCGCGGCATATTCCAATATTCCGCTGATCAGCAGCGGCGCGTCCTGCATCAATCCCCGTAACATGCTGCATCCTTCTTCGCCCCACTGCGGCGTCGCGTGCAAGGTTCCGCCCCTCGGGTATGATTGCCGCGCGGGCTGTCAATAACCGTCATCATTTTGGTCCAGCGGCAAACTCCACGTGCCGCGTTTCCATTCGGCCAGCAATTCTCAATGATCATATTGCAGCGGCACGGCCTAGGTTCGATCGGCCCCGACATGTTTTCGGCCGCGTTTCAAATTAGTCACTCGCCGCTTTCAGCAACAGTGACAGGAACCGCCAATCGGACCAATCGCCTTTTTCCCCCGCCGCCAAAGCCGCCAGATCGAGTTTCGCCTGCCTAACGATTGTAAGCCGAAGCGACGGAATGATATAGAGGCGTTGATCGCCCGCGCCGGCGGCGACGACCATATCCGCCGGGAGTTCGTTGGCATGACTGGTGATATCGGTGGACCGGGTAACAATATCGACAGCCGGCGTGCTACGGAGCAACCACCAGGTGAGACCGTAGGCCGGATTGGCCTGGCTACCCTTGAACAGCTCGGCGAACGCCAGTTCATCGACAAGCGGCTTGCCGTCGAGCTTCCCACCGCCGCGGACGAACTCGCCGATCTTCGCCCACTCGGACGCTGCCAGCACGAGGCCCTGCGGCATGAGCGGTGCGCCATCGGGGCCGCTGCGCCAACTGCCTATGGTAACCCCAAGCGGAGTGAGAATGCGCCGCTCCACATAATGGCGAGCGTTGCCGTCTTGGCCCTTGGCAACGAGCTTGCGCCGCATGATCTCTCCAAAGATTTGCATCGGGGCGGGACCATATTGGAATTTGCTGCCCGGCGCCGCCGTGAGCGGTGCCTTCACCGAGTCCAGATACCCTTGGGCCCTGCCGACGGTCGATGCCTGGCCGCCCGTCATCGACAGCAATTGCCGAAGCGTGATCTGTTCCTTTTTGGGGTCGCCCCTCCATTCAGCGAGTGTCTCCGATGCCCGCTCGTCGAGGGTTAGAAGTCCATCCTGTGCGCCCGCCGCCGCCATCAGCCCGACAAGGCTCTTGGTGCCCGACCAGAGTTCCTGCGGCGTCGCGATGTCTGCCGATCGGCAGCGCACTTTGCCATCTTCAAGTATCAGCAGCGCAACGCCGGAATTAGCCTCAGAATAGGCGATCGCTTCGGCACAGCCGGGAAGAGGGGCGGGTTCGCCTGCCGCGGCTGGCTGTGCCGCAACCGCGGCTGCGAAAAAGAGGATGGTGCGCTTCAAGATCCGACTCCGATTTTCCGATGCTTGTCATTCTCCATATTATCGATAATAAATTCATTCGCAATCATCGATTGCTCGTGTGCGCTGCCCGATTAGGATGGCGCCGCGAGCAGGGAAAGCCGAACGGAGAGACATGGCCGCGACGAAGACCGACGACGACAGCGCGCCGACGCAGGACCGCGTGATCGCGCGCCTTTTGACCGACGACATCGTCGAATGGCGGATTCCGCCCGGATCGTGGCTGCGCGAGCGCGAAATCGCCGCGCGCTTCGGAGTGAGCCATGCGCCGGTGCGCGAGGCGTTCCGGCATCTCGCGCGGATCGGGCTTGTCAAGGTCGTGCCGTGGCGCGGCACCTATGTGATCGATATCGACGAGCATGCTGCGAACGAGGTCTATGAACTGTGGAAATCGCTGTTCGGCGTCGTTTGTCGCCTTGCGGCCGCCGAAATGACCGACCGCGACGGGCGCGAACTGATGCACCGGCTTGTCGAATATAAGGATGTCACCCAGCGCACCGACAATACGTTCGAGCATATCAAGGTCTCGAACCGCATCGGTCGCTTTATCGCCAAACGCAGCAATGCGCCGCTCGCGCTCGAGCTCCTCGATCGGGTCGCGCTGCTCGCGCGCTGGCAGCACAATGTCTATACTGACAGCTATATCGAGACGCATGGCAACGAGGCGGCGAAGCGATCGGCCATCCTCTACGACGCGCTTTGCCGCCATATCGTCGCGCGCGATGGCGATGCCGCCGATGCGGTGGCGCGCGATCTGATCGGGGTTACTCAGAATAGTTTTGGGCGCGCACTCGAGGAATATAAGGCCCGCCACGCAAAGCCTAAGCCCAGCCGCCGCCGCGCAAAAGTGACATGAGCCGTCTCCCGACCGACCGCCGCACCTTGCTTAAGGCGGGCCTCGCGGCGCCGATCGCATTGCAGGTTGACTCCGCTGCCGCTGTATCCCTGGATTTGACCATGTTCGGCCCCGGACGCCTCTTCGCCGACGTCCAAAGCTATGCCGAGGCCGGCAACAAGCAGTCGGGCGGCGCGGGCGATCGCTGGACCGCCGACTGGACAGCGAAGCGGCTGTTCAGTGCCGGATTCGAAGTGGATCGCCAGACGTTTGACGTGCCTTGGTTCGAGGCGTCGCATTGCGAACTTACGCTCGGCGACCACACGATACCGCTCGTCGCACAGCCGCTCGCCGTCGAAACCGGCGAGGCCGGTCTCGCTGCGCCGCTGCGCCTCGCAGAAATCCCTGAACGCCTCGACGGCGCGATCGCCGTCGTGCGCCTGCCTTTCCGCCGCTGGTCGAGCCTCGTAGATCGTGCAGTGCGCGAGCCGCTCGCCGATGCGCTTGCGCGCGGTGCGAACGGGGTCATTCTCATTACGACTGGGCCGACGGGCGAGGCCTTGCTCCTCAATGTCCCGGCCGGTCATCCTGTATCGGACAAGCCACTTGCCTTGCTCGCGCCGCGACTCGCCGCCCCGGTGATTGAAGCCGCGCGCCACGGTGCCGCGGCGAAATTAGCGCTTCGCGGGCGCGGTGGGATTCGGGCAGCGCAGAATATAATCGGGCGACGCGTTCGCTCCGGTCGCCCTTGGCTCGTCGTCTCTACGCCGCGTTCAGGCTGGACCGATTGCGCCGGCGAGCGGGGGCCGGGTATCGCGATGTGGCTCGCGCTTGCCGACTGGATGCCCCGAGCGTTTCCGCAACACAGCCTGCTCTTCCTGTGCAACAGCGGGCATGAATATGAGAATCTCGGTGCGAGCCATATCGCCGACAAGGTGGGTCCAGCCCCCGGCGAGACCGCTTTCTGGTTTCATCTCGGCGCCAATGCGGCAGCACGTGACTATCAGGAAATGCCGGGGCGCTTGCTGCCGCTGCCAAGCGCCGATCCCTATCGTTTTCTCATGACATCGCCCGAATTCGTGACGTGTGCGCGCGAGATATTCAAAGGCCAGCCGGGGTTGGAAATGGCCTATCCTTCGGCGGAAGGCACAGCGGGCGAACTCTCGGAAGTGATAAAGGCCGGCTACGTGCGTCATGCCGGCATCTTTGGCGCACACCGTCATCACCACGCTGTGACCGACGATTTATCGACGGTCACACCTGACCCCCTTGCCGCTACGGCGCGGGGCGTCCGCGACCTGCTGAGCGCCGTCGTCTCTTAGACCAGCGAACCACCTGCAAAGACATTGCGCTTTCCGGCTTGACTTGCCGACGGTTTTGCACAAAATTATCGATAATAATTGCGATAACAAGATGGGGAGAGTGACCATGGGACGCAGAGCGAACCTTCTTTTCTGCACGGCCGCGATTTGGGTAGCCGTCGCTCCGCCTGCTTTCGCTCAAGACGCACCGTCCGAAGCTCTTCCGGACGCGGCTGAAGCGGATGATGATGGCGCCATAGTCGTAACGGCGCGCCGCCGCGAAGAGCGGCTGGCCGATGTGCCGACCGCGGCGTCGGTCATCGATATCACGTCGCTCACCGATCGCGGCGGCGCCACGGGCAGCGGCGAACTCCTCGCCGATCAGCCAAGCGTTCGCTTCAACAATCTGAACTCGTCCGTCACGTCGGAGATCTCGATCCGCGCTTCGTCGACCGCGCGTGCCACCAATGGCGACCCGAGCGTCGGGCTCTATCGCAACGGTGCCTATATCGCCGGCGGTCCGGTGGGCGGTCGCAACTTCACGCGGCTCGACCTGCTCGACATCGGCCGCGTCGAGGTTCTGCGCGGGACGCAGGGCGCGCTGTACGGCCGCAACGCGGTCGGCGGCGCGATCAATATCATCTCGGCCGAGCCCGAATTCGATCTCTCGGGCTGGGCGAGCGCGCGCTATGGCTTCGAGAACAACAGCTTCCAGACGCAGGGCGCGATCAATGTCCCGCTCGCCGATGGCCTGGCGATCCGCATCAGCGGCGATCTCGTCGAGCAGGACAAGGGCTTCTTCTACAATCCCGACAACGACGTCTATTTCGACCAGCAGAAGGGCCACGGACTGCGCGGCCAGATCCGGCTGAAGCGCGGGCCGGTCGACGCGATCATCACGGCCGAGACCCAGCGGCTGACCACGCCGACGATCCATTACCAGATATCCATTCCCGCGGGCACGCCAGGCTTTCCCGGCGGTTATACGCAGGATCGCTTTCGCTACCCCTGGAACACCGCGCCGCGCGCCAGCCAGGACGTGGACGGCCTTCAGGCGCTCGTCCGCGTGGATCTGGGCGGTGCCGACCTGACGTCGACAACCTCCTTTCGCAAGCGCACGTCCGAATATGATCTCGACAATGACGCGATCAGCCCCGCCGAGCTGGCGCGTGCGCGCGCCGCGGGGCAGATCGGCGCTCTCACGCCGCTCGATGCCAGCACCGCGTCCTACGTCGTCGACACGACCGACAATTTTTCGCAGGATATTCATGTCAGCGGGGCGAGCGATCGCTTCACATGGCTGGTCGGCGCCGAAATGCTGTTGCTCGACAGCGATTTCTCGGTGGCGACGACGCGCACGCCGACGCTCGCCAATCCGTCGCCGGGCAATATCGCGCCCGCGCGGCTGCATTTCGAAAGCTATGCGGCCTATGGCTCGCTCGGTTTCGACATCACCGACAGCCTCAACCTGACCGGCGAACTGCGCTATACCCGCGACAGCCGGAGCATCTCGGCGCGGCTTTACGATTTGGGGACTGGCCTGCCCACCGGCGGGCCATCGCGGATCATCGACGACAGCATCAACGCCGACAATCTCTCCTACAATGCGACCCTCTCGTACAAGCTCACGTCGAACATCCTCGCCTATGGCAAGGTCGGCAGCAGCTATCGGGCCGGCGGGTTCAACACGCGCCTCTCCGATCCGCGCGCGCCGAGTCCTGTGCAGGTGCTGTTCGGCAACGAAAACAGCACGTCTTACGAAGTCGGCATCAAGGGCAGTCCGATCCGCCGCGGCTATTTCGCAATCGCGGGCTATTACACCGAGCTTGAAGACCTGATCGCGCAGGTCGACGATGGCTGCGCGCTCACCAATCCGGCGTGCCCGATCGCCGCGGTCGCCTATCTAACCAACGCAGGCGATGCGAAAAGCTGGGGTATCGAGGCCGAATATAGCCAGGGCTTCGATCTCGGCGAAGGCAATGGCCGCCTCGCCTTGAGTGGCTCGCGGCAAGAGGGCAAGGTCAAGAGCGGCCGCTATGACGGGCTGGACCTTGCGCAGGTTCCCGACTGGCTCGCCTCGGCCAACCTCAATCTGCGCTACCCGGTCACCAAGGATGTCGCGCTGACCAGCAATGTCCTGATCAGTGGTCAATGGGGCGGCAAACAGGAGCTGACAGCGACCTCGGTCGACCTCGATGATTATGTCCTCGTCAATCTTCGGGTCGGCGTCGACTTCGGCAAGATCAGCGTCAGCGCGTTCGCGAACAACGTCTTCGACAAGGTTTATTTCGTCGCGCAGGCGCCGACGATCAACCGGTACAGCCAGCCTCGCGTCGTCGGCGTCGAAGGACGCATTTCTTTCTAGGTCGCGCTCCCGTCCGCGGCCTCCAGCCGCTGGTCGGGAAGGGTAGGAGGGCGCAATGCGGCATTTGGTGATGGCAGCACTGTTCGGTGCCGCGATGCTGACCGGATCGGTGTCTGTCGCGGCGGCGGAGACGGCCCCCGCGGCGACAATCGCGCAGGGGCGCCTTGCGGGCGCGCGCACGGGGGACGTCGAGCGCTTCCTTGATATTCCTTTCGCCGCCGCACCGGTCGGCGCTCTTCGCTGGCGGGCGCCGCAGGCACCGCCGCGCTGGCGGGGCGTCCGCGATGCCGCAAAACTCGGCCCGGCTTGTCCGCAGACGGTGCGCCCCGCACTTGTCGCGGGCGGGGTAGCCGAGCATCAGTCTGAGGATTGCCTCCAGCTGAACATCTGGCGCCCGGCGGGGGCGCGAAAGCTGCCAGTGATGGTCTGGATCCATGGCGGCGCCCATGTGGTCGGTTCGGGCACCTTCCCGGTTTTCGACGGCACCGCCTTCGCGCGGCAAGGTGTGGTTTTGGTGACGATCAACTATCGGTTGGGCGCGCTCGGTTATTTCGCCCATCCCGCGCTCAGCGCGGCCAAGCCGCGCGGCGAGGCGCTCGCCAATTACGGCCTGATGGACCAATTGGCCGCCCTGCGGTGGGTGAAGAAAAATATCGCCGCATTTGGTGGCGATCCGCGCCAGATCACCTTGTTCGGCGAATCCGCCGGGGCGATCGGAGTGACGACGATCCTTGCCCAGCCCGAAGCCAAAGGCCTGTTCGCCAAGGCGATCGTTCAGTCGGGCGTTGGTCTCCTCGATCCGCGCCCGCTTGGCGAGCAAGAAGCGCTAGGCGCGGCGTTGGCAGCGCGCGCAGGTGCGCCGCCTTCAGCATCGCTCGACGCGCTTCGCGCGCTGCCCGCCGCCGCGCTCGTTGCCGCTGGCGAGGTCCGGACGCCGGGCGCGATGACCGGCCCCATCCTCGACGGCGACCTGGTACGCGAAGCGCCTTGGCGCGTCTTTGCGCGTAGCGAGCCGATCGACGTTCCGCTCCTCGTCGGCGCGAACAGCAACGAGGCGAGCGTCATCCTTGCCATGGGCGTGCCGCCATCCCCCGCGCTCGCCTATCTAGGGCGCGACCAGGCGGCGGGCCGGGCCGCCTATGGCATGGGGCTGGCCGATGATGAACTGGCGCGCCAGGTGTTGGGCGACGCCTGGTTCGTCGCCCCGGCGCGCTGGCTCGCGGCCCGGACGGCGGGAGGGGCGCCTTCGTATCTCTATCATTTCGACTATGTCGCAGCGGCGCGGCGCGACCGCGCCAAGGGCGCCGCGCACGGGTCTGAAATCCCCTATCTGTTCGGGACGCTCGACTATTTCGCGTCGGTCGCCGGCGCCGTCGGTGACGAGGATCGCCGCTTCGGCGAAGGCATCGCCGCCTGCTGGGTTGGCTTCGCCAAGACGGGCGTTCCTGGCTGCGCACTCGTTCGCGACTGGCCGCGTTACGATGCGGCAAGCGACCGTCTCGCAAAATTTGCGCCCGAGTCTGGCGTCGTCGCCGGCTTTCGCAAGGCGCAGCTCGACCATCTGCTCAATGTTCACTTCGGGAACGGCCAGCCCAGGCCCTAGCCCGTCCGGCCGCGCTAGGCCCTCCGTTTCGACGATGTGCAACGAAGCTGGGAGAGAGAAAATGGCTGGAAGAACGAAATGGATGTGGCTTGCCGCTGGTGCGGCGATGGCTGGGGCTGCGGCCTTTGCGGCGCAGGGCGGGTTCGGGGGCAACGGCGGCGGCGAGGCGCGTCCCATGGTGCAGCTTCCGCCTGCGGCGCCCGCTGCTAAAGCGTCGACGTCGGCGGCATCGGCGCCCGCGGCCGCCAGCCTTTCGGCCACCGTCGGCGGTTATACCTATGACTGGACCGCGTTACAGTCGGCAATCGACGCTGATACCGAGGTCGATAACGGCTATTTCATCGTCGGGAATGCTTCGGATCCCGACTATCTCTTCGCTTACGAGAAGGGCAGCTTTGGTATCGATCGGGTGACCCCGCTTGCGTCGGCCTCCAAATGGTTCGCCGGCGCGCTGGGGATGCGCATGGTGCAGGCTGGCATCGCGACGCTCGACGATCCGATGCGGCCGCCGCTTGCCTTCTGGACCACGATCGGAACGAAGAAGGATGTCCAACTCAAGCATGCGCTGTCGATGACGTCGGGCTTCAATGCGAGCCCGCTCGTTGGCGGCTGTCAGCTGCTTCCGGCCATGACGCTCTACAATTGCGCGAAGAGCATCCACGATTTGCGCTATGATATTTTGCGCCCGGGCAACGCGCCCGGCGCGCAATATAGCTATGGACCGCACGGCCTTCAGGTCGCCGCTGCCTATCTGGAGGCAAAGGATATAAGCATCGCGCCCGGCACGTCACCGGCACGCCAGCGCAATTTTCACGAACTGTTCGCGCAGCATGTGACGACCCCGCTCGGGATGACGAGCACGACCTGGTATGACCCTGCGGGAAGCGCTCCCACCAACCCGTGGGTCGCGGGCGGCGCCTATTCGACGCCGCGCGACTATGCGAAACTTCTGCGTGCCTTCCTTGGCGGCAGCTTTATTACCGATATGACAAGCTTCACCCAGCAACGTACCGCAGGCTTGCCGCGCGTTTTCGTGCCGGCGAGCGCGGGCAATTGGGAATATGCGCTCGGCTCCTTTGTCGAATGCGACACGCCTTCGGCCTGCGCGACGTCCAAGATCAATTCCTCACCGGGTGCCTATGGTTGGACCGGCTGGATCGATCGCGAGACCGGCTATTACGCTTTGATCGCCACCGAAATATCGAGCGGAGGCGACCGGAAAGGCGTCGAGCTCGAACAGGTCATGCAGGATCTGATCGAGGATGCGATCGCGAATCGCACCCCGGCGCCCTGACCTGACCCAGCAGTCTAG
>CAZCUW010000063.1:0-16705 GCA_964502035.1 uncultured Sphingopyxis sp.
CCGACCTCGCCACCGTCCGCTTCTGTCAAAAGCCGACTTTATCAACAGCATCGACTGAAAGCCGCCATCAACAACCTCGTCATCCCGGCGAAAGCCCGGATCTCAACCTCTTGGATTAACGCACCGGCGAGATCCCGGCCTTCGCCGGGACGACGAAATGGGAAATGGCAACTCCCCACCCAAAACCGCCATCCGCCGCTCAAAAAAACGCTGTCCTACATTATTCCGCTGTGCCAGCCTTCATCTCAGCTCTTTCAATTTGTATGCAAACACGGTCACCGCCCCGATTCCGGATGCGGTCAGGAACCAGCCGCCCTCTGTCCGCGGAACCCGACAAATCGGGCGTTGCACTAGGCTGAACTTTCCTGAACTTTGGCATGATGGCCCGGTCCATGCGCCGACCGGATCGCAGCCCCGGCGCGGGATAACCCAAGACGGCAATGACAACTCGCCACCCCAAATCCGCCTTCAAGGTCGCTTAGAAATTCACCGTCGCCAAAATCCACAACGTCCACCCGCCCAGCGCCAGCAACGTGACCCACGTCGCCATCACGCCGATCTGACGCGGCACGGGCGGCTTGCCGGGTTCGATCACGGCGTGCAGCCCCACGATGTGGGCGACGCGGCCGATCAGGAACAGCGCCCCGATCACCATCAGTGCCATATGATTGGCGCGCGCGGTTTCGAGCAGGCCGAGCAGGATGACGACGATCGGCGCATGTTCGGCCAAATTGCCATGACTGCGGCTCGCGGCGATCAGCTTGGCATCGCCATGATCGCCGAACGCGGCTTTCAATCGCAGCCGCTGGCGCACCGTCAGCATCGCGGTGAACAACAAGAGCAGCGCGCATACGGCGCCGACAAAGGCGGTTACCGGCAAGGTCATGATATGTCTCCCCCCATGGTCTTGCCGGGCAGCCTAACCGACCCGGCGCCGCTTGGCACGACCAATTGCTCCACCTCGCGCGGCTTTTTGTTCAGCTGAGTATCGAGGAATTGCAGGATGCGCTCCGACACCGGGCTGCGGCTGACCTTGTCGCCCAGGCTGACCGATCCCATCGGGTAAAAATATCGACGCGGAGGAAATCGTCGAAGGTGATTTCAGGTGACGCGGTCGCGTCGGCGTCGCGATTTACGTGCATTCCAATAAACTCCGTCATTGCGAGCGTAGCGAAGCAATCCAGAGTAGGCGTAAACCGCTCTGGATTGCTTCGCTACGCTCGCAATGACGAGGAGCGTCAGTCTCACTCCATCTCCAAAATCACCGCATCGACCGCCAGGCTGTCGCCCTGCGCCGCGTTGACGCTCTTCACCGTTCCCGATTTTTCGGCGCGCAGGATATTCTCCATCTTCATCGCCTCGACCGTCGCCAGCGGCTGGCCCGCCTCGACCTTGTCGCCCGCGCCGACATGCAGCGCGACGAGCAGGCCGGGCATCGGACAGATCAGGAAGCGCGACAGATCGGGCGGGATCTTTTCGATCATATGCCGGGTCAGCGGCGCGACATGCCAGGGCAAAACCCGCACATCATGGATGCGCCCGCGCGCCGTCATCCGCCAGCCGGTGCGCGTTTTGGCGACCTTCACCGCCAGCTCGCTATCGTCGATCTCTGCAATCACCAGCCGGTCGCCGGGGGTATATTCCAGCGCGATGTCGATCTTGTCGTCGTCGACCTTGATGTGTTTGTGGCCCAGCTTCACCTTATGCTCGACGCCGCCGACGGTGACCTGCCATTTGGCGGGCGGATCGAGCCGGTCGCCAAGCTGGCCGTCGGTGCGCCGCGCGCGGTCGGCTTCGGCAGACGCCATGAAGCCCGCAATCGCCGCCAGCGCGCGGACGATATGCTCATCGGTCGCGGCGCCGTGGAAACCGTCGGGATATTCCTCGGCGATAAAGCCCGTCGTCAACTCGCCCGAGCGAAAGCGCGGATGCTGCATGATCGCCGACACGAAATCGATATTGTGGCCCAGCCCCTCGATCTCGAACCGGTCGAGCGCCGCGATCTGCTTGTCGGCGGCCTTGTCGCGCGTTTCGCCCCACGTCACCAGCTTGGCGATCATCGGGTCGTAAAAGATCGACACCTCGCCGCCCTCTTCGACCCCGGCATCGACGCGCACGCCATCGACGCCGCGCTCGTCCCCGTCCCACGCCGGAACGGGGGTGCGATAACGCACGAGGCGCCCCGTCGAGGGCAGGAAGCCGCGGTAGGGATCCTCGGCATAGACGCGATTTTCGATCGCCCAGCCGTCGATCCCGATGTCGTCCTGCGTCATCTCGAGCTTCTCGCCCGCGGCGACGCGGATCATCTGCTCGACCAGGTCGATGCCGGTGATCGCCTCGGTCACCGGATGCTCAACCTGCAGCCGCGTGTTCATTTCGAGGAAATAAAAGCTCTCGCCGGTCGGGTCAGCGCCCGACACGATCAGTTCGACGGTGCCCGCGCTGTAATAGCCGACCGCCTTCGACAGCGCGACGCACTGTTCGCCCATCGCCTTGCGCATCTTCTCGGTCACGAACGGCGATGGGGCTTCCTCGACGACCTTCTGGTGGCGGCGCTGGATGCTGCACTCGCGTTCGTTCAGATACAGCACATTGCCGTGCTGATCGCCCAGGATCTGGATCTCGATATGGCGCGGGTTGAGGATGAATTTCTCGATGAACACGCGGTCGTCGCCGAAGCTGTTGAGCCCCTCGCGCTTCGTCGCCTCGAACCCCTCGCGGACGTCCTTTTCGTCATAGGCGAGGCGCATGCCCTTGCCGCCGCCACCGGCGGACGCCTTCATCATCACCGGATAGCCGATCTCGTTCGCGATGCGCACCGCATGCTCGGTGTCGTCGATCTCGCCGACGAAGCCGGGGACGACATTGACCCCCGCTTCCAGAGCGAGCTTCTTCGACTCGATCTTGTCGCCCATCGCGGCGATCGCGTTCACCGGCGGGCCGATGAAGGCGATATTTTCCTTCGCCAGCGCCTCGGCAAAGCTGGTGCGTTCGGACAGGAAGCCATAGCCCGGATGCACCGCTTCGGCGCCCGTCGCCTTGCACGCCGCAATGATCTTGTCGGCGATCAGATAGGATTCGGACGCGGGCGACGGCCCGATATGCACCGCCTCATCGGCCATCTGCACAAAGGGCGCACGCGCGTCGGCGTCCGAATAGACGGCGACGGTGGCGATACCCATCCGGCGCGCGGTCTTGATGACGCGACAGGCGATTTCGCCGCGATTGGCGATCAGGATTTTCTTGAACATACCTCAGTTATCCGTTCTGTACTTGTTCAATTTTTGGAGAAGCTCAGCTTGAAGCGTCAGCCAGTTCTCGCCGAAATGAGCTTGCCGATGGTCATTTGCGCACAAAGCAATGACGTTGTGCGGCTTATCCGGACCCTGTTCACTCAGGCTGATCACATGATGCGTCTCAAGGTAAGGCGTTCCGTCGCGTTTTAGGAAGCCCGGCCGCCCGCAGTATTCGCAAAGCCCCCTTGCCCTCTTGATTACCTTGTTCCGTACTTTCCCATCGCGAACGTAGCTTCCGGCCATCCGCCTTTTGTATTCGGGGTCGTCATTCCCCAACTCATTAGTGCCAATGTCATCAATTGCTGAATGACTCATTGTTTGAGCTACAGACCCGCTATGACGAATTGAGTCTGTATCGACCCTGCCTTGAAATTTTCCCGAAATACCGACTGGCGTGCGCCGAAGTTGAATAACCAGTAGCTCGTTTTCGATGTAAGACTGCCTACTTCTGGGGCTGGTGAGAGGATAACGAGGCGTACAAAGAACGCCTAAAGTCTGATATCCATTTTCCAAAGCCTCTAGCAAAGTTTGTCTCATCTCCTCGAGATTTTTGGTCTTTCTTCGATCTGGCACGGCAAGTCGGAGATTATCAACTTCATCGTTCCAAAATTCATATTCGTTATTGTCATGGTCAATTTCATTGTCCCAGACAGTGAATATAACTTGCATTCTTTCTCGGTTGATCGCGCACCATGAGTAGGCGCTTCGGAGAGGAAGCCCTAGGTCAGCGCAAAAGCTACCGAAAGCGACACTCACTCTGCCGCCTCCATACGCATCGGCTCCTCGCTCTCCATCGGCTTCAGCCCCAGCTTGGCGAACAGCGCCGCATCCTTGCTGTCGCCCGCGTTCGCCGTCGTCAGCAGCTTGTCGCCGGTGAAGATGCTGTTCGCGCCCGCCATGAAGCACAAAGCCTGCGTCGCTTCCGACATGCTCTCCCGCCCGGCCGACAGGCGCACCATGCTCATCGGCATGGTGATGCGCGCAACCGCGACGGTGCGGACGAATTCGATGTCGTCGATCTTGGCGAGCGGGGTGTCGGCCAGCATGTCGCCGAGCACGGTGCCCTTCACCGGCACCAGCGCGTTGATCGGCACGCTGCCCGGATGTTCGGGCAAGGTCGCGAGCGTGTGGATAAAGCCGACGCGGTCGGCGCGCGTCTCGCCCATGCCGACGATGCCGCCGCTGCACACGTTGATCCCGGCGCCGCGCACTTCTTCCAGCGTGTCGAGCCGCTCCTGAAAGTTCCGCGTCGTGATGACATTGCCGTAATTTTCCGGCGAGGTGTCGATATTGTGGTTGTAATAATCGAGCCCCGCAACCGCGAGCGTCTGCGCCTGCTCCTTGCTGAGCATCCCCAGCGTCATGCACGTTTCCATACCCATCTGGCGCACGCCCTCGATCATCTCGACGATCGCGGGCATGTCGCGGTCCTTGGGGTTGCGCCACGCGGCGCCCATGCAGAAGCGCTGCGACCCCGAATCCTTCGCCTGTGCGGCGGCTTGCAGCACCGCGCGCACGTCCATCAGCTTGGTCGCCTTCAGGCCGGTGTCGGCGCTATTCGACTGCGAGCAATAGCCGCAATCCTCGACGCAGCCGCCGGTCTTGATGCTGAGCAAGGTGCATAGCTGGATTTCGCCGCGCGCGTGGTGGCGGCGGTGGACGCTTTGCGCCTCCCACATCAGTTCGTCGAACGGCAGGTCGTATAGCTGGGCGATTTCTTCGCGGGTCCAGTCGGTGCGGGTATCCCCTCCCGCTTGCGGGAGGGGTCGGGGGAGGGCCTGTTGATAGGATGGCGATGCGGACATTCCCTCCCCTAGCCCCTCCCGCAAACGGGAGGGGGATTTGGTCAGTTCATCACTCACGCAGCTTCTCCCAACGGCGGCATATTATGCCCCAGCAACCGCAGCACATCGGCCGCGCATTCGACAACATTCGACCCCGGCCCATAAATCCCCTGCACCCCGGCATCGCGCAGAAAATCATAATCCTGCGGCGGGATCACCCCGCCCGCGATCACCTTGATATCGGTGCGCCCCGCTTCGCGCAGCTTGTGGATAAGTTCGGGGATAAGTGTCTTGTGCCCCGCCGCCAGGCTCGACGCGCCGACGACATCGACCCCGCTGTCGAGCGCCAGCACCACCGTCTCGTCGGGGGTCTGGAACAGCGGCCCCGACACGATGTCGAACCCCATGTCGCCGAACGCCGAAGCGATGACGTTGGCGCCGCGGTCGTGACCGTCCTGCCCCATCTTGGCGACCAGCAATTTCGGCTTGCGCCCCAGCCGCCGCGTGACCGCCTCAACCCCGTCCAGCACCTGCACCCAGCGCGCGTCGCCCTCATAAGGTGCGCTATAGACGCCCTTCACCGGGGTCGGCTGGGTGCCGTAGCGGTCGAAACTTTCCTCCATCGCCGACGAAATCTCGCCGAGCGTCGCGCGCGCGCGCGCCGCCTCGACCGCGAGCGCGAGGAGATTATTCTCGATGCTCGACGGCTTTGCCGCGCCATCGCGCAGCGCCTTCAGCGCCGCCTGGCACGCCGCCTCGTCACGCTCCGCCTTGGTCTTCTTGATCCGCGCGATCTGGCCATCACGCACCTTCGCGTTGTCGACCTCGAGCGTTTCGAGCAGGTCTTCGTCCTTCAGGCGATATTTGTTCACCCCGACGATCACATCGTCGCCGCGGTCGACGCGCGCCTGCCGCGCCGCCGCCGCAGTCTCGATCATCGCCTTCGGCCAGCCCGCCGCGACGGCCTTGGCCATGCCGCCTTCCGCCTCGACGCGGTCGATGATCTCCTGCGCCTTGTCGACCAGCTCCTGCGTCAGCGCCTCGACATAATAGGAACCGCCGAGCGGGTCGATGACCTTGGTCATCCCCGTCTCTTCCTGGATCACGATTTGCGTATTGCGCGCGATGCGGGCGGAGAAATCGGTCGGCAGCGCAATCGCTTCGTCGAGCGCGTTGGTGTGCAGCGACTGGGTGCCGCCCAGCATCGCCGCCATCGCCTCGATCGTCGTGCGCATCACATTGTTGTACGGATCCTGCTCGGTCAGCGAGACCCCCGACGTCTGGCAATGCGTGCGCAGCATCTTCGACCGCTCGTCCTGCGCGCCCAAATTGGTCATCGCGCGATGCCACAGCACCCGCGCGGCGCGCAGCTTGGCGATTTCCATGAAAAAATTCATGCCGATCGCGAAAAAGAAGCTCAGCCGCCCGGCGAACTTGTCGATGTCGAGCCCCGACGCCACGCCATATTTCACATATTCCATGCCGTCGGCGATGGTGAAGGCCAGCTCCTGCACCTGCGTCGCGCCGGCTTCCTGCATATGATAGCCGCTGATCGAGATGCTGTTGAACTTGGGCATCTCGCGCGACGTATAGCCAAAGATGTCGCTGATGATCCGCATCGAGGGTTCGGGCGGATAGATATAGGTGTTGCGGACCATGAACTCCTTCAGGATGTCGTTCTGGATCGTGCCGTCGAGCAATTTGCGATCGACCCCCTGCTCCTCGCCCGCGACGATGAAGAACGCCAGGATCGGGATCACCGCGCCGTTCATCGTCATCGACACCGACATCTGGTCGAGCGGAATGCCGTCGAACAGGATCTTCATATCCTCGACACTGTCGATCGCGACCCCCGCCTTGCCGACGTCGCCGGTGACGCGCGGATGGTCGCTGTCATAACCGCGGTGGGTGGCGAGATCGAAAGCGACCGACAGCCCCTTCTGGCCCGCCGCCAGGTTGCGGCGATAGAAGGCGTTCGATTCCTCGGCGGTCGAAAAGCCCGCATATTGCCGGATCGTCCACGGCCGCCCGGCATACATCGATGCGCGGACACCGCGGGTGAAGGGGGCAAAACCGGGCAGGCCGGGGTCTTCGCGCACGTCCTCAGCCGTGTAGAGCGGCTCGACGTCGATCCCCTCGGGCGTGTGCCAGGTCAGGTCTTTGCCTTTGACTTCCTTGGCGGCGGCGGCAGCCCATTGGTCGATGGTCGGCTTGTCGGTCATATGCGTTTCTCAACCTCATTCCCCTCTCCCCTTGCGGGAGAGGGTTGCGAAAACTTGGCAGCTTGCTGCCTAGTTGAAGCTGGGTGAGGGGTTGCGGTCCCAAAGGACCGCGCGAGCCTCCGGCTCGCAACCCCTCATCCAACTGCGGCTAGCGAACAAGTTCGCAAGCCTTCGTATCCTTCTCCCGCAAGGGGGGAGGAGAAAATCAGTGCCCGCCCTTCGGCGTCTCCATAATCTCGGTCAGCACTCCGCCCATATCCTTGGGATGCAGGAAGAAAATCAACGTCCCATGCGCCCCGATGCGCGGCTCGCCCAGCACCCGCTTGCCCATCCCCTCGAACGCGGCCTTCGCCGCATGAATATCCGGCACTTCGTAACATAGATGATGCTGCCCACCCGCCGGGTTCTTCTCCAGAAAACCCGCGATCGAGGTGTTGCCGGGCAGCGGCTCGACCAGTTCGATCTGCGTCCCGTTCAGCGCGCCGTCGGCGCCCGGCGTATCGACAAAACACACCTTCACCCCCTGCTCGGGCAGGTCGAAGGGTTCATGGATCTTCGTCGCGCCCATCACGTCGCGGTAAAAGACGATGCTGTCGGCGATCGACGGCGTCGCAACGCCGACGTGGTTGAGGCGGCCTAGTTTCACCGGCTGGTCCCTTCAAATAGGATAGCTCTCACATGCGGAGCGAGCGCTTTAGAAACGTCGCCGCCAATATCTGCTCTCATGGCAGCCAGCAAATTGGCAAAGTCCGTGTAGGATTCCTCAGATGCCAATGCCGCATGAGCAGAGTACTGAACCATTGCAACAAGCACGGCTGGAGAGCTGTTGAGGATAATTTTTCCCTTGGCTTCAATCGCCTTGGCGACGAAACCCCGCCGTTCATCCGACCCTGATGACGCCTGAGACATCCCCGCTATCGCCTCCACGAAAAGATTGTAGTCGCGCTGCCTGGAATCTCGAATAAACTGAGCGTGAGCTTGCCGATAGCTAAAGCCGGCTTGGATCAGGCCTCCGAAAATCGCGCCTCCGAAGCCGATAAGAGCAGTGATGAGTTCAGGAGCCATGATCTACCTCAGAGCGGAATATTGTCATGCTTCTTCCACGGGTTCTCCAGCTGCTTGTTGCGCAGCTTCCGCAGCCCCAACGCAATCCGCTTGCGCGTATTATGCGGGTGAATGACCTCGTCGATATACCCCCGCGAGGCCGCGACGAACGGGTTGGCAAAGCGGTCCTCATATTCCTTCGTCCGCTGCGCGATCTTTTCGGGGTCGCCGATGTCGCTGCGAAAGATGATCTCGACCGCGCCCTTCGCGCCCATCACCGCGATCTCGGCGGTCGGCCAAGCATAGTTGAGGTCGCCGCGCAGATGCTTTGACGCCATCACGTCGTATGCGCCGCCATAGGCCTTGCGCGTGATCACCGTGATCTTCGGCACCGTCGCCTCGGCATAAGCGAACAGCAGCTTTGCGCCATGCTTGATGATGCCGTTAAACTCCTGCGCGGTGCCGGGCAGGAAGCCGGGGACATCGACGAAGGTGATGATCGGGATTTCGAACGCGTCGCAGAAGCGGACGAAGCGCGCCGCCTTTTTCGACGAATTGATGTCGAGCACCCCTGCCAGCACCAAAGGCTGGTTCGCGACGATGCCGATCGTCCGCCCCTCGATGCGCCCGAAACCGCAAATGATGTTGCCCGCATGGGCCGGCTGCACCTCGAAAAAATCGCCTTCATCGACGGTCTTACGGATCAGCTCGTGCATGTCGTATGGCTGGTTGGCATTGGGCGGGATCAGCGTGTCGAGGCTGGGTTCGGCGCGGTCGAAGGGGTCGCTCGTCGGGCGCACCGGCACCCCGCTGCGATTGTTTTCGGGCAGATAATCAAAGAAATCGCGCGTCGCCAGCAGCGCCTCGATATCATTTTCGAACGCGATGTCGGCGACCGAGCTTTTGGTCGTGTGGGTGATCGCGCCGCCCAGTTCTTCCTGCGTCACCACCTCGTTCGTCACCGTTTTGACCACATCGGGGCCGGTGACGAACATATAGCTGCTATCCTTCACCATGAAGATGAAGTCGGTCATTGCCGGACTGTAAACCGCACCGCCCGCGCACGGCCCCATGATGAGCGAGATTTGCGGCACCACCCCCGACGCTAGCACGTTGCGCTGGAACACCTCGGCATAGCCACCGAGCGACGCCACCCCCTCCTGGATGCGCGCGCCGCCGCTGTCGTTGATTCCGATGATCGGCGCGCCGACCTTCATCGCATTGTCCATGACCTTCATCATCTTTTGCGCGTGGCGTTCGGACAGCGACCCGCCGAAGACGGTGAAATCCTGGCTGAAGACATAGACGAGGCGGCCGTTGATCGTCCCCGATCCGGTGACGATGCCGTCGCCGGGGATGATCTGGTCCGACATGCCAAAATCGGTGCAATTATGTTCGACATAGGTGTCGAGCTCTTCAAACGAGCCTTCGTCGAGCAGCACGTCGAGCCGTTCGCGCGCGGTCAGCTTGCCCTTGCTGTGCTGCGCGTCGATGCGCTTCTGCCCGCCGCCCAAGGCAGCAGCAGCGCGGCGGCGTTCCATTTCGGCGATATTGGCGGACATTCGGCTCTCCCAACGCACTTAAAAGTGTCACTTGCCCGCTTGAAGCCCGCCAAGCAAATGCGAATTTGCAAAGTTGCAAAGTGATAGTTTGCAAACTATGATCTACTCTCTCCCCTTGCGGGAGAGAAAGACTTGGCTTGGCAGCTTGCTGCCTAGCAAGTCTTGAGAGGGGGCTCACGCCCGACCCCTCTCCACCTCCGGCTAAGCGGCTTCGCCGCCACGCCTCCATATCCTCTCCCGCAGGGGGAGAGGAGGAGAAAGCCATGGCCCGCAACCGCATCTTCGCCGGAACCCGCCTCAAAACGCTGCGCCAAGACCGCGGCATCAAGCAGGCCGACTTCGCGACCGCGCTCGCGATCTCAACCTCCTACCTCAGCCAGATCGAGCACGACGACCGCCCCCTCACCCCGGCCCTCCTCGACCGGCTGCAGCGCCTGTTCCCGCTCGAATGGGAAGAGGTCGCCGCCGACGCGGGCGATCGCCGCGCCGGGGCGCTGCGCGAGGCCGCCGCGGACCCGCTGTTCGCCGCCGCGCCGCTGCCGCCCGAGCAGCTGGAGCGCGCCGCGCTGCAGCAACCGCAGCTCGCCGACCAGTTCGTCGCACTCCACGCCGCCTATCGCCGCGCCGGCCAGCGGCTACAGATCATCGACGAGGCGCTGACCGGCGGCACCGCCGAGGGCAGCCGCCTGCCGTGGGAAGAGGTGCGCGACTGGTTCCACGATGCAGGCAATTATGTCGACAGCATCGACCGGGCGGCGGAAGCGCTGGCGGGGCAGCTGCGCGGCAAAGACCCCTCGCCCGCGGTCGAAACGATCGAACGGCGGCTGCGCGACGCGCTCGGCATCTCGATCGTCTACCAACAGACCCAGACGCTGCGCGATTTCGACGCAACGATGCGGCATCTGGTGATCGACCCGTCGCAGCCCGCCGAAAGCCGCCGTTTTCAACTCGCGCATCAGCTGGCGGCGCTCGCGCTGGCAGGCGAGATCGCGGCGGTGGTCGAGGCCAGCCCGCTGCGCACCGCGGCGGCGCGGCAATTGCTCCACGTCGGCCTCGCCAACTATGCCGCGGGCGCGGTGCTGATGCCCTACGCCCCCTTCCGCGCCAGCGCGCGCGCGGTGCGCCACGACATCGACCGGCTGCGCATGGATTATGGGGTCAGCTTCGAGCAGGCGTGCCACCGCCTCTCGACCCTGCAGCGCCCCGGCGCGCGCGGGATTCCGATGTTTTTCTGCCGCGTCGACATGGCGGGGAATATCACCAAGCGGCACAGCGCGACGCGGCTGCAATTCGCGCGCTTCGGCGGCGCCTGCCCGCTGTGGATCGTCCATGAAGCGGCGGCGATCCCCGACCGCATCCTGTTCCAGCTCGCCGAAACGCCCGATGGGCTGCGCTATGTGTCGATGGCGAAGGGGCTGGTGAAACCGTCGGGCAGCTATGCGCGTAGCCCGCGCCGCTACGCCGTCGCGCTGGGGTGCGAGGCGCAATATGCGGGCGATTTCGTCTATGCCGACGGGGTCGATGTCACCGCGCCGCAGGCGGCGACACGCATCGGCCTGTCGTGCCGCATCTGCCCGCGCGACGATTGCGACCAGCGCGCCTTTCCGCCGAGCGATCGGCCGATTTTGGTCGATCCCGATCGGCGCGATGTGGTGCCGTACCGGATCGGGTGACCTTCTCCCCTCCCATTCATGGGAGGGGTCGGGGGAGGGCATGTCCGCAAACGCCCACTTGGGAGGCCACATGCCCTCCCCTAACCCCTCCCGCGAGCGGGAGGGGGACTTACTTCAACAACACCAGCTCTTCCGCCATGCTGGGATGCAGCGCCACCGTCGCGTCGAAATCGGCCTTGGTCAGCCCCGCCTTCACCGCGACCGCCGCCGCCTGCAGAATCTCGGGCGCATCTGGACCGATCATGTGGAGCCCCACAACCTGATCGGTCGCCTCATTGACCACCATCTTGTAAAGCGCGCGCTCGTTGCGGCCCGCGAGGACGTTTTTCATCGCGCGGAAATCGCTGGTGTACACGCGCACCGTGCCCAGCTTGTTGCGCGCTTCGGCCTCGGTCATCCCGACCGCGCCGATCGGCGGATGGCTGAACACTGCGCTGGGGACATTGGCATAATCGACGACCGTCGGCTTGCCGCCGAACACGCTGTCGGCAAAAGCCTGCCCCTCGCGGATCGCCACCGGGGTCAGCTGGATGCGGTTGGTGACGTCGCCCACGGCATAGATGCTGGCGATCGACGACTGGTTGGTCTCGTCAACCTTGATCGCGCCTTCCTTGTCGAGCTCGACGCCGACGTCTTCCAGCCCCAGTCCCTTGGTGTTCGGCACCCGCCCGGCGGCGACCAGCACGATGTCGGCGTCGATCGGATCGGTATTGCCCAGATTTACTGTCAGCGACCCGTCTGCCTTTTTCTCGATCGACTCGAATGGCGCGTTGAAGCGAAATTCGATGCCCTTGGTCATCGAGATTTGCAGCAGGCGGTCGCGGATCTGCTCGTCATAGCCGCGCAGGATCGTGTCGCCGCGGTTGACGATCGTCACCTTGCTGCCGAATTCGTTGAAGATGCCGGCAAACTCGTTGGCAATGTAACCGCCCCCCGCGATCACGACGCGCTTCGGCAGCTTGTCGAGGTGGAAGACCTCGTTCGAGGTGATCGCATGTTCGCTGCCCGGAAATTCGGGGACGAACGGCCAGCCGCCGGTCGCGATCAATATGCGTTCGGCGCTGATTTCCTGCCCGTCGGCCAGTCGCACCTTCTGCGGCCCGACGATCGTCGCACGCGTCTTGAACAAAGTAACCTTGTGACTGTCCAGCGTCTGGCCATAGAGCCCCTCGAGCCGCGTCACCTCGGCCAACACATTATCGCGCAGCCGGTCCCAGTCGAACTTGCAGTCGGGAACGTCCCACCCGAAATGGCGGGCGTCCTTCAAATCCTCGGCAAAATGGGCGCCATAAACGAGCAGCTTTTTGGGCACGCAGCCACGGATGACACAGGTGCCGCCGACCCGATGCTCCTCCGCCACCGCGACACGCGCGCCATGCGAGGCGGCGACGCGCGAGGCGCGGACCCCGCCCGACCCGGCGCCGATGACAAACAGGTCGAAGTCGAAATTGCTCATGAACGAGACCCCTGATTCGGATTGGCTGGCATTCGCAGCCGGCGCCTATGTGGTTACGCAGCGCCCCGATGCCAATCGATTTTTGCCATCACAGACAGTGGCGCGGTCTTATTCGCCCAGCGCTGCCGCCATCAACGCTTGCGTCGCGGGGTCGAATTCGACCGTCCCCTCGGCCAGCCCCTTCGCCATATCCTTGCCCAGCTCGACCCCGAACTGGTCGAACGGATTGATCCCCAGCAACACCGCATTGGCGAACACGCGATGTTCGTAAAAGGCGATCAGCGCGCCCAGCGCGTGCGGGGTGATCTGATCGAGCAGGATCGTCGTCGACGGGCGGTCGCCCGGATAATTGCGCGCGCCGTCGGCGCTGGCGCGCCCGGTCATCAACGCTGCGCCTTGTGCGATGCAGTTGGCGACGAGCGTTTCGTGATGCGCCTCGTCGAGCAGATGGTCGGGCTCGCGCGCGACGATGAATTCGACCGGGACCAGATTGGTTCCCTGATGGAGCAGTTGGAACACCGCATGTTGCGCGTCGGTGCCGACCCCGCCCCAGGTGATCGGCGCGCTATGCTGCGCCAGCGGTTTGCCGTCGAAGGTCACCGATTTGCCGTTCGATTCCATCTCCAGCTGTTGCAAATAGCTTGGCAGCAACCGCAGCCGCTCGTCATAGGCGAACACCGCGCGCGTCTGGCACCCCAGCCGGTTGGCGTAAAGCTGATCGCCGAAGGCCGCGAGCAGGCAGATATTGTCGGTGCCGTCGGCGAGCCGGAAATGGCGATCCATCTCGGCAGCGCCCTCGAGCAGATCCTCGAACGCGTCCCAGCCGAGCGCGAGTGCGGCGGGAAAGCCGATCGACGACCACAAAGAATAGCGCCCGCCGACACTCTCGTTGAACGGCAGGATGCGCGTTTCGTCGATTCCCCATTCGATCGCCCGATCGGGCATCGCGGTCAGTGCGATAAAGCGGCCGAGCGGATCGGCAACCCCGGCCTCGTCGAGCCATTGCAGCGCTGAATTGGCGTTGAGCAGGGTTTCGGTCGTCGTGAAGGTCTTGGAGGCGACCGCGACCAGCGTATGTTCGGGGCTGAATTTGGCAAAGGCTTCGTCGAGCGCGGCGCCATCGACGTTCGACACCACCACGACATCATAACGGTCGCTGTGACGTCCCAGCGCATCGACGAGCAGGTCGGGGCCGAGCGCCGACCCGCCGATGCCGATGTGGAGCAGGTGGCGGATCTCGCCGAACGCGCCCGCTTCGATCGCGTCGATCATCATCCGCGTCCGCTGGTGCATGGCCTGCGCCCGGTGAACCGTTTCAGGGGCACCGTCGCCGCGCTCGGCGCTATGTTCGGCGGCGCGGTTTTCGGTCGGGTTGGCAATGCCCCCGGAAAACAGCGTCTTGCGCCGTCCGTCGAAGTCCTGCGCGGCGGCAAGGCCAGACAGGATTGCGATCGCGGCGTCATCCAGATGCGTCTTGGCGAAATCAAAGCGGATGTCGGCGACGCTGCGCACCAGCGCCTGCAAGCGAGCATCGGGGTCGGCGCTTACCAGACCGGTGAGTTTCTGCGGCTGCCAGTCGGCGAGTGCCTGCCAGGCTTGGTCGGCGGTGGTCATCATTCGTCTTTCCGGTTGTCCGTTCGTGTCGAGCGAAGTCGAGACACCGTGAAGGCGTGCGCCACTGATGGGCATCTCGACTTCGCTCGATGCGAACGGGTTTATTTGGACGTGTTCATACGTCCGCGCCCCTCGCGACACCAGCGCCATCCGCCGATATTTGCTTGACGTGGCAACCTATTCATCGCCAAGGCCGCGGCATGACCGAAGCCAGCTTTACTGCCGATAACGCGCCCGCAAGCCAGCCTGCGCCGTCCGCTCCCACCCCCGCGCCGGTGTCGGCCAAGGAAGAGGCGGTCGACACCGTCCGCTTCCTCGCGCTGCTGGCGATTGCGGTGCTGATTTTCCGCAGCTTTTTCCTGTCGCCGTTCAACATTCCATCGGAATCGATGCAGCCGCGGCTGCTGATCGGCGACTATCTGCTCGTCAACAAAATGGCCTATGGCTATTCCAAATACAGTCTGCCGTTCAGCGCGCCGCTGATCCCCGGGCGCATTTTCGCACGCACGCCGGAACGCGGTGACGTTGTCGTGTTCAAGGCGCCGCCGGTGGCCGATAATGATTATATCAAGCGCGTCATCGGCCTGCCCGGCGACAGCGTGCAGGTAAAGGACGGCATCGTCTGGCTGAACGGTACGCCGCTCAAGCGCGAGGCGATCGCCGATTTCGTCATCCCGGTGACCCCGAACATGGTCGAAGCAGCGCGCGCCACGGGCACCCTGCCCTGCTTTTCGATGGAGTTTGAGGAGGTCGACGCCGCTGGCCAGCGTCAGTGCCGCTACAAGCAGTTCCGCGAGACGCTGCCGAGCGGCAAAAGCTACAACATCCTCGATATCAAGGACATCACCGAGGATAACACCCCGCTGACCATCGTGCCCGCGGGCCATTTGTTCCTGATGGGCGATAATCGCGACCGCAGCGCCGACAGCCGCTTCCCCGCGATGGAAAATCAGGGCATCGGCCTGGTCCCTGAGGAAAATCTGGTCGGCCACGCGCTGGTCGGCATGTTCTCGACCGACGGGTCGGCGAGCTGGCTCAATCCGATCAGCTGGTTCACCGCGGCGCGCTGGAGCCGTATCGGGGACGGTTTTTGAGCGATACCCTCGACACCGGGGCGCTCGCCGAGATCATCGGTTGCACCCCGGGCGACCTGACCCTCTATGATCTGGCGCTGACCCATGGCAGCACCGGGCGCGCCGATTATCAGCGGCTCGAGTTTCTGGGCGACCGCGTCCTCGGGCTGGTGATCGCCTCCGAACTCTACACGCGCTTCCCGAACGCCAGCGAGGGCGAGATGTCGTCGCGGCTCCACGTTCTGGCGTCGGGCGCGACCTGCGCCGCGATCGCGCAGCGGCTGAACCTGACCGATCTTGTTCGCTTTGGCGCGCAGGCCCGCAATGACGGCGGGCGCTATAGCGACAATATCGCCGCCGACGCGATCGAGGCGCTGATCGGCGCCGTCTATCTGGATCATGGTATCGACGCGGCGCGCGGCTTCATCCTTGCCCATTGGGGCGATATGGTCGATGGTCAGGCGACGGCACCCAAACACCCCAAAGCGGCGCTGCAGGAATGGGCGCTCGCCCGCAAACGCCGCCCGCCCGAATATGAAATCGTCGCGCGCGAAGGCCCGGACCATGCGCCGCGCTTTCGGGTCGCGGTCAGCATCGGCAAGCTCGCGCGCGCCGAGGCCGAAGGCGCCAGCAAACAGGCGGCCGAAAAGGCCGCTGCAGCGGCGTTGCTTGCCGAACTCGAAGGAATGAAAATATGACCCACCGCTGCGGATTTGTCGCCGTCGTCGGCGCCCCCAACGCGGGCAAATCGACGATCGTTAACGCGCTCGTCGGCCAGAAAGTCGCGATCGTCAGCCCCAAGGCGCAGACGACGCGCACCCGGCTGATGGGCGTAGCGATGGATGGCGAAACGCAGATCGTGCTGATCGATACGCCGGGCATCTTTGCCCCCACCCGCCGCCTCGACCGCGCGATGGTTGCCGCGGCGTGGAACAGCCTCGATCAGGCCGAGGCGATCCTCGTGATGATCGACGCCGCGGC
>CAZCUW010000064.1:0-15875 GCA_964502035.1 uncultured Sphingopyxis sp.
CGCACTAAGCCAGCAAGCTGGCAAGTTTCGCTGCCCCTCCCCTGAAGGGGAGGGGGTTTCGCGTGCTTACTCCGCGGCGATCCCCGCCTTGGCGAACATATCCTCGCCGTCGGTTTCGGCGGTGATCACCGGGGTGCTGTCGTCGTTGGCTTTGGCTTTCTTGCGGTTGTCGAAGCTGGACCAGACGTTGTTCCACTCGCCGCGGGTCGCGCCCTTGCTGTATTCGGTGGCGCGCGTTTCAAAGAAGTTGGCGTGCTCGACGCCGTTGAGCAGCGGGGCGAGCCAGGGGAGGGGGTGTTCCTCGATCATGTAGATCGGCGCGAAGCCGAGCTGGCCCAGGCGCCAGTCGGCGATGTAGCGGATGTAGCGTTTGATTTCCTTGGGCGTCATGCCGGGGACGGGGCCTTGCTCGAACGCCAGGTCGATGAACGCATCTTCGAGCCGCACCGTTTTCTGGCAGGTGTCGATGATGTCTTCCTTCACCGCCTTGGTCAGGCAGTCGCGTTCCTTGGTGAAGGTGTGGAACAGCTTGATGATGCCTTCGCAATGCAGGCTTTCGTCGCGGATCGACCAGCTGACGATCTGGCCCATGCCCTTCATCTTGTTGAAGCGCGGGAAGTTCATCAGCATCGCGAAGCTGGCGAACAGCTGAAGCCCTTCGGTAAAGCCGCCGAACATCGCGAGCGTGCGCGCGATATCCTCGTCATTGTCGACGCCGAATTGCTGCATATAGTCGTGCTTGGCGCGCATCTCGTCATATTCGAGGAACATGCCATATTCGCTTTCGGGCATGCCGATGGTGTCGAGCAGGTGCGAATAGGCCGCGATGTGGACGGTTTCCATGTTGCTGAACGCGGTCAGCATCATCTTGATTTCGGTCGGCTTGAACACGCGGCCATATTTGTCGTGGTAGCAATCCTGCACCTCGATATCGGCCTGGGTGAAGAAGCGGAAAATCTGGGTGAGCAGGTTGCGCTCATGGTCGCTGATCTTTTGCGCCCAGTCGCGGCAATCCTCGCCCAGCGGCACTTCCTCGGGGACCCAGTGGATCTGCTGCTGGCGCTTCCAGAAATCGAACGCCCAGGGATATTCGAAGGGCTTGTAGGTGTTGCGGGCTTCTAACAACGGCATGGCGGGCTATCCTCGGGTCAGATTTTTTCGTCATTCCGGCGAAAGCCGGAATCTATCGATGGGTTGCGCTTCCCCGCGTGGACCCCGGATCAAGTCCGGGGTGACGAGGGAAGGCAAGCGTTATTGGCAGGCCAGGCATTCGTCATAATCGGTGCTCTCCAGCTGATACACCGGGGCTTCGGCGGTGTTGTCGGCCTCGACCCCGCCCGCGAAGCCGGCGCGCTGGACCGATTTCGAGCGGAGGTAATAGAGCGATTTGATGCCGAGTTCCCAGGCGCGGTAGTGGAGCATGAGCAGGTCCCATTTCTCGACGTCGGCCGGGATGAACAGGTTCAGCGACGCGGCCTGATCGATGTAGGGCGTGCGGTCGGCGGCGAGTTCGAGCAGCCAGCGCTGGTCGATCTCGAAGCTGGTCTTGAAGCAGTCCTTTTCATCGACGCTCAGGAAGTCGAGGTGCTGGACGCTGCCGCCCTTCTCCAGAATCGAGTTCCAGATATTGTCGCTGTTCTTCGCCTTGTCGACGAGCAGTGCCTCGAGGTGCGGGTTGCGGATCGAGAAGCTGCCCGAGAGCGTCTTATGGGTGTAGATGTTCGCCGGGATCGGCTCGATACACGCGCTGGTGCCGCCGCAGATGATCGAAATCGACGCGGTGGGTGCGATCGCCATCTTGCAGCTGAAGCGCTCCATCACCCCCTGATCGGCGGCGTCGGGGCAGGGGCCGCGTTCCTTCGCGAGCAGCATCGACGCCTGATCGACCTGGGCGCGGATATGCTTGAAGACGCGCAGGTTCGACGATTTCGCCATCGCGCCCTCGAAGGGCAGGCCGCGCGCCTGGAGGAAGCTGTGGAAGCCCATGACGCCGAGGCCGACCGAGCGTTCGCGGCTGGCGCTATATTTGGCGCGCGCCATTTCGGGCGGGGCGCGGTCGATATAGTCCTGAAGGACGTTGTCGAGCATGCGCATGACATCCTCGATGAACATCTTGTCGCCGTTCCACTCGTCCCACGTTTCGAGGTTGAGCGACGAGAGGCAGCAGACCGCGGTGCGATCGTTGCCGAGATGGTCGCGGCCCGTCGGCAGGGTGATTTCGCTGCACAGGTTCGACGTGGTGACCTTGAGCCCCAGGTCGCGGTGATGCTTGGGCATCATGCGGTTCACCTGGTCGATGAAGATGATGTACGGCTCGCCGGTCGCGAGGCGCGTTTCGACGAGCTTCTGGAACAGCGAGCGCGCGTCGACGCTGCCGCGGACGCTCTGGTCCTTGGGGCTGCGCAGGTTGAATTCGGTGCCGTCGCGGACGGCTTCCATGAACTCGTCGGTGATCAGCACGCCGTGGTGGAGGTTGAGCGCCTTGCGGTTGAAGTCGCCCGACGGTTTGCGGATTTCGAGGAACTCCTCGATCTCCGGGTGGCTGATGTCGAGATAGCAGGCGGCCGAACCGCGGCGCAGGCTGCCCTGGCTGATCGCGAGGGTCAGGCTGTCCATCACGCGGACGAAGGGAATGATGCCGCTGGTCTTGCCGTTCAAACCGACGGGTTCGCCGATGCCGCGCACGCTGCCCCAATAGGTGCCGATGCCGCCGCCGCGGCTGGCGAGCCAGACATTCTCGTTCCACGTCTCGACAATGCCTTCGAGGCTGTCGGGGACCGAGTTCAGATAGCAGCTGATCGGCAGGCCGCGCCCGGTGCCGCCGTTCGACAGCACGGGGGTGGCGGGCATGAACCACAGGCGACTGATATAGTCATAGAGGCGCTGGGCATGATCCTGATCGTCGGCATAGGCCGACGCGACGCGCGCGAAGAGATCCTGATAGGATTCGCCGGGGAGGAGATAGCGGTCCTCGAGCGTTTCCTTGCCGAAGTCGGTGAGCAGCGCGTCGCGGCTGCGATCGGTGACGACGTCGAATCGGCGCGCGTGGACCTTAGCCTCGCTGCTGTCATTGAGCTTTGCCGCGCTCGGCGCGTCAGGCACCGATTCGTTCGCGACCGGCGCTTCATTTTTCGTCAGTTCCACCGTCGCCACGTCGCTCGTCTCCACCCGTTCCGTTTCCCGAAAATCCATCGTAATCGCCCCCGATTTGAACGCGCAGCTGGTGCGCTCTGTTCCTGTCTTGTTCGACTCAGGGCGAAGCCCCGGTCTTAGCATCTAAACCGATCCAGGGGGCACTTTTTTTGGCCGCACGAAGCACTTTCCCGTGCCCACATGGCGTGGGCGACGGAAATCCGCCAATTTTGGCCAAACACTATTTCTTGGGGTGCCCCCGTGGTCTACCCACCATCTATAGTGCCACGTCGGCGCCATGATGCAAGACGGTAAATGACGGATTAGAGACTCGGTTCGTCGATATTTTGATTCGTCTCGTCGCGGCCGATGCCCGGCCATAAGCGGTAGCGCCAGCGTTTCTGCGGGATAGCGCGGATCGCGGTATGATGACGCCCGGCAGCAAAATATTTTGTCTGGCGCGGGGGTGGCGATGGACGTCATGCGGACGTCGGCGCGATCGCCGCCAATATCCTTAATGTGCCGCCGGATTGGCACGCGCACCGCAGGCAAAAAGAAAGGGCCCCGGCAATGCCGGAGCCCCTCCTCAGAATTTTATCAGGTTAGGCCGAACCGCCACCGCTACCGGTGCCGCCGCCGCCCATGAATCGCCAAAACCAACCCATAATATATCTCCTGTCGGCACTGCCCACGAAGAACAGTTAACGGAGCATATACCATCTTTGGTAAGGTAAATCGAGTCTTAACCATAAAATTGCCGCCAATCTGGCAGCTATGCGGTGCGGTTTTGCGGCGGGGCAGCGAGGGTTGCGGCAAGCTCGGAAAATAATTGAGGTTTGCCAAGATGATAGCCTTGACCGACATCGCAGCCGAGCTGGCCGAGCAGAGCCATTGTTTCAGCATCTTCAATGCCTTCGGCGACCGCAACGGCGCCCAGGCGATGGGCGAGGTCAATCGTCGACTTAACGACTTCGAGGTTCCGCTGCGAATCGCGCATCGTCATCACGAATCGCTTGTCGATCTTGATCTCGTCGGCCTCGATCTCGGTCAGATATTCGAGGTTCGACTGGCCGGTGCCATAATCGTCGATCGACAGGCGGATGCCGGTGCGGCGTAGCTGCGCGAGCGTCTGGCGCGCCTGGCGGCTGTTTTCGATCTGCGCGGTTTCGGTGATCTCGATCGTCAGGATTTCGGGCGGCAGATGATGCGCGGTGAGCATGACGCGGATCGTGCCGACCAGGTCGCTATGGTCGAGCAAGGTCGCCGACAGGTTGACCGACATGTTGATGCGCTGGCCGCGCTCGTGCAGCTGCGCCGCCGAACGGATCGCCTGATCCATGACAAACAGCGTCAGGCGATAGATGTCCTGGCTTTTTTCGGCCTGAACGATGAACTCGTCGGGCGGAATCGGTCCGCGCGTCGGGTGGGTCCAGCGCGCCAGCGCCTCGACCCCGACCAGCTTGCCGGTCGCGATGGCATATTGCGGCTGGAACGCGACCCAGATGTCGCCGCCGGTCAGCGCGTCCTCGAGCTGCGAATGGAAGGAGAGTTGCCAGCCGGCATCGTCCTTTTGCCGCGGCACATATTTGGTCCACAGCGCGCGGGTACGGATTGCGCGCTCGGCGGCGACCAGCGCAGCAGCGAGGCGCTGAGCGTTCGACCCCTCGAACTCGTCGTTGACCCCGAAGGCGACGGCGACGTCGACGCGCAATTCGCCGATCGTCAGCGGCGCGTTGAACAGCGCGGCGAGGCCGGCCAGTTGTCCTTCGATCTGGCTGTGCTGATAATAGGGGACGAGCCAGGCAAATGTGCCGTCGAGGTCATGGTGCAGCGTTGTGCCTTGCGACGCCAGCTGGAGGCGGCGCGTGACCTGATCGACGAGCTTGCCGATGCCGTCGCCCGGAATGAAGGCGGCCAGGTCGTCAAAATTGACGACCTTGGCGGCGACGACAGTCGCACTGCCGAACGCGGCTTGCGATCGGAGAGCTTCGAAATTGGGTAGCCCCGACACCGGATTCTCGCGCTGGGCGGAGCTGCGCCTTTTAACCCGCGAAACATTCGTGCCGACCACGACCAGATAGAATAGCCCGGCGCCGACCGACAGAGTGACAAGCTGTGTCGCGAGCACCACCTGTGCAATGACAAGGATGGCGGCGCCGCCGAGACCCAAGGCACTGAACCACCGATGGGGACCGCGGATGAGCATCGGGAGGCTTAGAAGCACGGAAAACGCCAGAAGCGGCCACCAGCCCAGGTTCGCTGGGTTACCCCGACGCAACGTTTCGGCGGCGATCAGATGGATGTAGGCGCCGGGCACCATATCATGTCCGGGCAGATAGTGCCGATCCTGGAGGCGTGACGCCGTCGGCGCAAAGATCACGTCCTTGCCCGCCAATTGCGTGGCGCCGACCCGGCCTTCGATGACGTCAATCGCGCTATATTGCGGGATACCGTCGGTACGATACGAAAAATCGATGCGAAACTGCGAGGCTTCGCGCTCCGACTTGTTGGCGAGGACCGCCGCAAAGCTGGGCAGCAGCTTGCCATCGGCAAGATACATGAGCGGGACGTCCCACACTTGCCAGAACTGATATTCCCAAGCGATGCTGGCGCGTTTTGCGACAGTGCCAAAGGACGGGTCGGGGAAAATGGTAACCAGCCGATCGCTGCCGGGAATGGACCGCGTCGGCACCCCGAGCACGACCCGGTCGCCCATGTCGCGAACGGCCGCGCTGATGCTTTCCATGCCGCCGTTGTTGTCGGGCCGCTCATAATCGAAATCGATGAAAAGCCGCTTCGGCGCGGCGCGATCGACAGCGCGGATGAGGCGGGCATGATCACGCCGGGCAAATTCGCCCCCCCGCGATTGGGCCAAGGTGCGGTCATCGACCGCGACGACGACGATGTCGCCCGACACCTCGCGATAGGCCACGCGACTGGTCAGCATGGCAATGACGCGATCGGGCAATTCGCCTGCGCCGCTGATTCCCACGGCGATACTGAGGATCAGCGCGACCAACAGGGTCCGCCAGCTGACTATCATCCTGTTGTTCACCAGCGGCACCCGCAACTCTCCAGCAATTGCCGGTCGTGCCTAGTCTCAGATGGTTATCATCGCGTTAATTATGAACAAATTCTTGCCCCGCGAGCGCGGCAAAAATCCCCGCGAATCCGGGTGTCTCAGACGATTTTCGGCAAGGGAGCGAGCGCCGCGTCGCCGGCCAGGGCGGAGGCGGCCAGCCCGGTCTCCGCGGGCACGATCTGCTGAAGGTAAAAGCGCGTCGAGACGATTTTGGCTTCGAGAAAGATGCGGTCGCCGCTGCCCTCGTCGAGCGCCGCCTTCGCCGCCTGGTGCTGGATCGCCATCAGCCAGCCGCATGTCGCCGTCGCGAGCATGGTCAAATAGGGATAGCTGCCCGCCAGCCGGTCGCCGGTGTTGGCGTTCGCCATCCAGTCGGTGACCGCGCGGCAGGCATCGGTGAGCTGTTGCAGTTCCGGGAAATCAGCCGCACCGTGCGCGATGTCGTCGATCAGGCCGCGGACCAGATCGCCGCCCGCCATGCCGAGCTTGCGGCCGACCAGATCGGCGGCCTGGATGCCATTGGTGCCTTCGTAAATCGGCGCGATGCGCGCGTCGCGATAATGCTGCGCGGCGCCGGTTTCCTCGATAAAGCCCATGCCGCCATGGACCTGAATCCCCAGGCTGGCGACCTCGCAGCCGATGTCGGTCGCGTGCGCCTTGACCAGCGGGATCAGGATTTCGGCGCGCATCGCGGCGGCTTCGTCGCCGAGTTTGCCGAAGTCGGTCTGCGCCGCGGCGTAATAGGTCAGCGCCCGCGCCGCTTCGGTCTGGGCGCGCATCCGCCACAGCATCCGGCGGACGTCGGGGTGCTGGTCGATGGTGACGGGATTGCGATCGGTGCCGCCCGCGAGCGCCGACTGGACGCGATCGGCCGCGAAGCGCTGTGCTTGCTGCGTCGCGCGCTCGGCGATCTGGACGCCCTGGCAGCCGACGAGCAGGCGCGCGGCATTCATCATCACGAACATCGCGCGCATACCGCCCATTTCGGCGCCGACAATCTCGCCCAGGCAATCCTCGTCCTCGCCATAGATCATCACCGCGGTCGGCGAGCCGTGAATGCCGAGCTTATGCTCGATCGAAGCGCAGCGGACACCGTTCGAGTGGGCGGGCTTGCCGTCCGCATCGAGGCGATATTTGGGGACGAGGAACAGCGAAATGCCGCGCGTCCCCGCGGGCGCGCCGGGGGTGCGGGCAAGGACGAGGTGGACGATATTGTCGGTGAGGTCATGCTCGCCAAAGGTGATGAAGATTTTCTGGCCCTTGATCTTGTACAGCCCGGCGTGGTCGCCCTCGGTGACCAGTTCGGCGGTCGCGCGCAGCGCGCCGACGTCGCTGCCCGCCGCGGGCTCGGTCAGGTTCATCGTACCGTTCCAGGCGCCAGAGACGAGGCTGGGAAGCCAGGTCTGGCGCTGCTGCTCGGTGCCATAGGCCATCAGCGCGTGGATCGCGCCGGGGGTCAGGATATTGCACAGGGTAAAGCCCATGTCGGCGGTGCCAAGCGCCTCGATGATCACCGTCGCGAGGGCGAAGGGCAGGCCCTGGCCGCCATATTCGGTCGGGCCGTCGATGCTGCCCCAGCCGGCGTCGACGAACTGCTGATACGCTTCTTTGAACCCCGGCGGCATGGTGACCTTGCCGTCGTCCCATTTGGGGTAGTGGACGTCGCCGACGCGGTTGAGCGGGGCGTAAACGTCCGCGGCGAATTCGCCGATGCCGGTGACGATCGCCTCGACCATGTCGGGGGTCGCGGCGGCGAATTTGTCGTGCGCCGCCATCGCGTCGATGCGCGCGATATGATCGAGAACGAAAAGCTGTTCGGTGGTCGGCGGCGTGTAGGTCATCTCGTCCCCGCTTTTGCTGGCGATTCTGTGGTGGCCGCGGCTATAGCGCGGCATGGCGAAGGGTCAAACGAACGAGAACATGGCGACCGAGGTCTTGCCGTTTAACACGGATGCGATAGCGCGCGCCGCGGCGCTGGTTGGCGCGGGGCAGCCGGTCGCGGTGCCCACCGAGACGGTTTATGGGCTCGCCGCCGATGCGCGTAACGCGGCGGCGGTGGCGCGGATTTATGCCGCGAAGGGGCGCCCCGATTTCAATCCGTTGATTGTCCATGTGTCCGAGCTGGCGGCGGCGGAGCGCTTGGGGGCGTTTGGTGCGGCCGAACGGGCGCTGGCGGCGCGCTTCTGGCCGGGACCGCTGACGCTGGTGGTGCCGCGCCGCGCCGATTGCCCGGTCGCGAGCATCGCGACGGCGGGGCTGGACACGATCGCGCTGCGCGTGCCGGGACACCGCGCGATGCAGGCGTTGCTGGCGGCGACCGGCGCGCCGCTGGCCGCACCGAGCGCCAATGCGAGCGGGGGGGTGAGCCCGACGAAGGCGGCGCATGTGCTGGCCACGCTGGACGGGCGGATCGCGCTGGTCATCGACGATGGGCCGACGAGCGCGGGAGTCGAGTCCACCATCGCGCGCGTCAAGGACGGTACGGTCGAGGTGTTGCGGCCGGGGCCGGTGACGTCCGACATGTTGGCCGAGGTGAGCGGGCTCGTCGTTACGGGCGTCACGGGATCACAGATCGTGGCGCCGGGGATGCTGGCGAGCCATTATGCGCCGGGCAAGCCGGTGCGATTGGGCGCGGCCGATTTTGCGGACGACGAGTTCGGGATCGGGTTCGGGGCGGTGGTCGGCGACTATCAGCTCAGCGCGGCGGAGGATCTGACTGAGACGGCGGCGCGCTTGTTCGATGCGCTGCATGCGGGGGCGGCGAGTGGTCAGGCGAAGATAGCGGTTGCGAGGATTCCGCCTGAGGGATTGGGTGCGGCGATCAATGATCGGCTGAACAGGGCGGCGGTTTAGCAGCGGGATGTAAAACCCCGTTCGCATCGAGCGAAGTCGAGATGCCCCTCGACCTTGCGCCGCCCCGATGGGTGTCTCGACTTCGCTCGACACGAACGGGAATATGGAGGCCGTGTTTCAAGCCGCTGCCGGCTCGATGGGATCAAGCTGCGGCGTTTTGCGTGCCACGATCAAACAGCCGATGACGATCAGCACCGCGCCGGCGATCGTCGGCCAGGTCACGGCCTCGTCGAAGAACATCCACCCGAACAGCATCGCCCACAGAAAGCCGGTATATTCGGTGGTCGCCAGAATCTGTGCCTCGGCGCGGGCATAGGCCCAGCTGAGCAACAGCAGCGAGGTGACCGCGAGGACTGCGGCGCCAAGGATGTGCGGGGCGTGCTCGCCGCCGGGGACGGCGAGGAACCATGGCGCGCCGAGCGCCAGGATCAGCGCGACGAAGCCGTTCTGGAAAAAGGCGATCTCCATCGGTTCGGCCATCTTCGCCTGCCGCCGCGCGAGGATGAGGTTATAGGCATAGAGCAGCGCCGAGCCGACGACCGCGGCGACCGCCCACAGCGCATCGGGCGCATAGTCGCCGCGGCCCAGCTTGCCCGCGACGATGACGATCACCCCGGCGATGCCGAGCAGCGAGGCGATGATCGACCGCGGGCCGATCCGTTCGCCCAGGAAAATCGCCGCCATATAGAGCGTCGCCAGCGGCGCGATGAAGGCGATGGCGATCGCCTCGGCCATCGGCAACCGCGCGAGCGCCCAGAAAAAGCTGACCGCCATCCCCGCCACGAACAGCGAGCGGACGGCGTGGATACGCAGCGTGGCGCGGTCGGGCATCGCGGGGCGCGAGGCGAAATAGAGCGCGCCGCTGAGGATCGTTCCGGCCCCGGTGCGCCACAGCACCGCGTTATACGCGCCGATGTCGATCGACAGCCCCTTCATCAGCACGTCCATCGCCGAAAAGGTCGCGATGCCCGCGCAGGCGATCAGGAACGGGATGACGGGAGAGGGCGAATCGGGGCGCATGGATGGCGCTGTACCTTGCCTTCTCCCCTTGGGGGAGAAGGATATGGAGCCTTACCGCGAAGCGGTTAGGCGGAGTTGGATGAGGGTATCGGCGTTGCGGGCATCGGCGAGGTTGGCTGACCCTCACCCAGCTTCGACTAACGAGCAAGCTCGTAAGTCTGCGCAACCCTCTCCCCCAAGGGGAGAGGGGATTCTCAGCGAAACGTCGCTTGTCCTGCGCCGTCGATGTTGAGTTTCTGGCCCGAGCAGTAAGAATTCGCGTCGCTGACGAACCACACCACCGCCGCGGCGACGTCGGCGGGGACGGCGACGCGGCCGAAGGGCATTTTGGCGGCGAGATGCTGGATGTCATCCTGGCCGGTGATCGCGCGCGACAGTTTTTCGCCCATGTCGCTGACGGTCAGCGCGGGGGCGACGATGTTGACGCGGACGCCGTTCGCCAGCTCTTCCTTGGCTAGTGCATAGGCCAGCGCCTCGCCCGCCGCCTTCGCCATCGTATAGGGCGCGCCATTGGGCGAGTGGGTGTAGGTCGCGATGCTGGAGATGACGATGATGTCGCTGCGCTTATGGCTGCGGAGCTGCGGCAGCGCGAGGCGGCTGAGGCGGTGCGGGCCGGCGGCGTGGACTGCGAACAGCTTGTCGACCTCTTCGGGGCTGGTGTCGGCGACCGATCGGCCGCGGCTCGCGATGCCGGCGTTGTTGACGAGAATCGACATCGGCCCGAAGTCGGCTTCGACCGCGGCGACCATCGCGGCGCAGGCGGCTTCGTCGGTGACCGACGCCTGATATGCCTTTGCCTTGCGACCCAAGGCGGTGATCGCGGCGACGGTTTCGGCGGCTTCCTGCGCGCCGCGGGTGTAGTTGACCGCGACGTCGGCGCCCGCTTCGGCCAGCCCGATCGCGATGCCGCGGCCGATGCCGCGCGAGGCGCCGGTGACGAGCGCGACGCGGCCCGCAAGATTCGTGTCGGCCATGCGTCTCTCCCTATTGCATCAGTTCGTTGTAAATCTCGTCGTCGCTGCGGCTGGCGGCGTTGCGCCACTTGGGCGCCGCCTTGCGGTTCAGGACCGTGCCGTCCGCGGCCAGGAGCGCGACGGTCGGGGTGCCCTTGATCTTTCTGAACCCGAAGCGTTTCGGCACCGCGGGATTGCGGCCAAGCCCGCGCACATGCGGCATGCCGATGTCGGCATAAACGATCGCGTAGCGCGCGCGGACGGGCGCGAAGCGGTCGGTGGCGATCAGGTTGGCGAGCCAGGCGCTGTCGTGGCAGCCACCGGTGCCCATCACCAGCAGGACGCGTTTGCCCGATTGCGTCGCGCTGGCGAGCGCGGCGTCGATGGCGGGCATCGGGTCGGGGTCGAAGGCGGCGCTTTGATAGGCGTCTTCGATGCCGGGCAGGGTGCGCGGTTCGCTGGCCACGGCAGGGGCGAGCGCGAGCAGCGCGGCGCCGAGCGGGAGGGGGATGACGCGCTTCATCCGCCGACGATAGGTTTTGCATGACGTTTCCGTCAACGTCAGTTAGCCTTTGCCCCATGAGCTGGAAAAAAGAAGTGGGCGAACTCGCGGCGCGCCGCGCGATGGCCGAGAAGATGGGCGGCGAAGAAAAGGTCGCGCGGCAGCATGGGCGCGGCAAGATGGACGCGCGGGCGCGGCTCGCGGGGATCGTCGATGCGGGCAGCTTTCGCGAGATCGGCAAGATCGCGGGGCGCGGGCGCTATGGCGCCGACGGCGAACTCGAAGACCTCGCCGCGAGCAATTTCATCTTTGGGCGCGCGAATATCGACGGGCGGCCGGTGGTCGCGTCGGCCGACGATTTTACCGTGCGCGGCGGCGCGGCGGATGCGGCGCTGCATCGCAAGTTCGTGCAGTGCGAGGCGATGGCGCATGAATATCGCCTGCCGCTGATCCGCATGATCGACGGCACCGGCGGCGGCGGGTCGGTCAAGACGCTGGAGGATATGGGCCATACCTATATCCCGCACGTCCCCGGGTGGCACGAGATCATCGCCAACCTCGATACGGTGCCGGTGGTCGCGCTGGCGCTGGGGCCGACCGCGGGGCTGGGCGCGGCGCGGGTGGTCGCGAGCCATTACAGCGTGATGGTGCGTGGGCTGTCGCAGCTGTTCGCGGCGGGGCCGGCGGTTGCGGCGGCGATCGGCGATACGCTCGACCGCGAGGAGCTGGGCGGCAGCGACGTCCATACGCGCAACGGCGTCGTCGATGACGAGGTCGCGAGCGAGGCCGAGGCGTTCGCGGCGGCGCGGCGGTTCCTGTCGTATCTGCCGTCGTCGATCCACGACCGGGCACCGCGGACCGCGTGCGATGATCCGATCGACCGGCGCGAGGAGAGCCTGCTGGCGGCGGTGCCGCGCGCGGCGAAGCAGGTCTATGCGATGCGGCGGATTTGCGATGCGGTGTTCGACCGCGGCAGCTTTTTCGAGATGGGTGCGCGTTGGGGCCGCGCCGTCATCACCGCCTTTGCGCGGCTCGACGGCTATCCGGTCGCGGTGCTCGCGAGCGATCCCAGCTATCTCGGCGGGTCGTGGGATGCGAAGACGAGCGAGAAGGCCGAACGCTTCGTCAAGCTGGCCGACCAGTTCCGGCTGCCGATCGTCCATCTGGTCGACAATCCGGGCTTCATGATCGGCGGCGAGGCCGAGCGGACGGGGACGATCCGTTACGGGGTGCAGGCGATGAACGCGATCTACCGCGCGACGGTGCCGCTGGCGTCGGTGGTGGTGCGCCGCGCTTACGGAATCGCGGGCAGCGCGATGTCGAACGCCGAACGCTTTCAATATCGCTTTGCCTGGCCGTCGGGCGACTGGGGCAGCCTGCCGATCGAGGGCGGGGTCGAGGTCGCGTATAAGAGCGAGCTGGAGGCGGCGGACGATCCGGCGGCGCATCTGGCGGCGATCCGCGAACGGCTCAATCGCGTCCGCAGTCCGTTCCGCACCGCCGAGAAATTCGGGGTCGAGGATATTATCGACCCGCGCGACACGCGGCCGTTGCTGTGCGAGTTTGCCGAATTGGCGTGGCGGGTGGTGCGATAGCCTGTCCCAAATCCGTTTGTGCTGAGCTTGTCGAAGCACCGTTCTTTCTTCTAGCGTCGTCAGAAGAAAAGGACGGCCCTTCGACAAGCTCAGGGCGAACGGTAGAGGGGTATTTGCCGTGAATTCCACACGCCACCACGGTATGGACTGGCTGCGGATCGGGGCGTTTGCGCTGCTGATCCTTTATCATATCGGGATGTATTTCGTGCCGTGGGGCTGGCACGTCAAAATTGCCCAGCCGCTCGATTGGGTGACGATCCCGATGCTGGCGACCAACAGCTGGCGGCTCGCGCTGCTGTTCCTGGTGTCGGGTTATGCGAGTGCGGCCTTGTTCGCGAAATTGGGCGGCAGCGGCGCGTTCGCGCGGTCGCGCAGCGCGCGGCTGCTGATCCCGCTGATCTTTGCGATGATCGTCATCATCCCGCCGCAACCCTGGATCGAACTGGTCGGCCAGCACGGCTATCCGCACGGTTTCGGCTATTTCTGGCGCCACGATTATTTCGGCTTTCACAAGCTGGCGGGAATCGACCTGCCGACGTGGCAGCATTTATGGTTCGTCGTCTATCTGTGGGTTTATACGCTGCTGGCGGCGGCGCTGGCCGCGCTCATCCCCGCGGCGGCGCGGGCGCGGATCGCCGACGGGGCGGCGCGGGTGCTGGCGGGCTGGGGCGTGCTGGTCTGGCCGCTCGCGGTCTGGCTGCTGATCTATGCGCTGTTCCCCGATCATGACGAAACCCACGCGCTGTTCAACGACGGGCCGTCGCATCTTCATTATCTGACGCCCTTTTTCGTCGGCTGGCTGCTGCGCGTCCGCCCGCAGCTGTTCGATGCGGTCGCGCGCTGGTGGAAAGTCGCGCTGCTGCTGGCGGTGCTCGCCTTTGTGCCGGTCGCCTGGATCGAATGGACCTGGCCGGGCGACACGGTGGCGCCCGACTGGGTGTTCCTGCCCTATCATGTCGCGCGGCAGGTCAATGGCTGGATGGCGATTGTGGCGCTGATCGGGATCGCCGACGCCAAGTGGAACCGCGACCATCCGCGGCGCGCGATGCTGGCCGAGGCGGTGTTCCCCTTTTACATCATCCACCAGACGATCATCGTCGTCGTCGGCTGGTATCTGCTCGGGGCCGGGGTAGCGGCGCTGCCGTCTTTCCTGATCCTGCTGGCGGCGACGGTGACGGGGTGCTGGCTTTTCTATGCGATCGGGCGCAGCATCGGCTGGCTGCGGCCGTTGATCGGCTTGCAGCGCCAATAGGGGGAGGTCATCATGGGTGCATTGAAGGGCGTTCTCGCGATCATCGGGGTCGCGATGATATTGGTCGGCGGGCTGTGGGCGCTGCAAGGGCTCGACATCGTGCGCTGGCCGGCGAGCAGCTTCATGCTGGGCGACACGACGTGGACGCGCAACGGCGTCGTGCTGGCGGTCGTCGGCATTTTTCTGGTCTGGTTCGCCCGCAAACGCTGACGCGATAGCGGGCGGCGGCTACGCCCGACCGGGAGTAGCCGCCGTGCGCTCAGTCGCCGAGGGCGAAGCTGGTCGAGGACAGGAATTTCCAGCCGGTGCCGCTGCGCACCAGCGTTTCGACGATCGCTTCCTTGTCCCAATTGGGCTTGTCGGTGCCGCGCTGGCTGACGATGGTCAGCGCATAGGTGACGACCGCGGTGTCGCCGCTGAGCGAGATCGACTGCGGGCTCAGCTCATATTGGACGACCTTGCCCTGCGTATTCTGGAACTTGGTCCAGCGGACCGCCGAATCCTTGCCGCGCGGGGCAGCAAATTCGGACGACCACACCACCATCTGCGGATCGGCATAGTTGGCGGGCCATTTGCCGTTTTGCGCGACGTCGTCGGCCCAGCTTTGCTCGATGACCTTCCACGCCTCGGTCTGCTGCGCCGACCAGGTCGGCATCTGGGCGCTGGCGAGCGGCGCCGCGGCCAAAACGAAAAGGGCCGCCGAAGCGGCGAACAACTTGTTGTACATGGCATTTCCCCTGTTGTCGTGCGCTCCCGCGGGGGGAGGACGACTCGTTCGCAATCGCGCGAACCCGGTGCGGCCCGGGGATCAGGAAAGCATGAACGCGGGGGCGTGGCAAACGGCCAGAAGGGGTATTGGCGAGCGCGAAATTTGCGGAGCGTGGGTCAGAGCGAACTGGCGAGCCCGGTCAGCGCCGCGCCGTCGACGCGCATCACCGTCCATTCGTCCATCAGCCGGGCGCCGAGATTTTGGTAAAAGCCGATCGCCGGGGCGTTCCAGTCGAGGACGCTCCATTCGAGCCGCGCGCAATCGCGCGTGACGCACAGCTGCGCCAGATGGGCGAGCAGCGCCTTGCCGAGCCCCGATCCGCGCGCCGCGGGGCGGACGAACAGATCTTCCAGATAGATGCCGGGGCGTCCCTCGAAGGTCGAGAAATTGTGGAAGAACAGCGCGAAGCCCTGCGGCGTGCCGTCGAGTTCGCCGATTACGACCTCGGCATAGGGGCGCGGGCCGAACAGCTTTTCGCCGAGCGTCGCCGCGTCGAAGCGCACTTCGTCGGCGAGCTTTTCATAATCGGCGAGGTCACGGATGAACTGCGCGATCAGCGGCAGATCGGCGGGGGTGGCGGGGCGGATGGTCAGGGTCATGGCGGCGATTTGTGTGGTCGGGCGCCAGCTGTCAACTTTCGACTGAAAGCCGCCATAAAGTTTCTCCCCGGAACGGGGAGGGGGACCGCCGTGAAGCGGGGGTGGAGGGGCCGCGACG
>CAZCUW010000065.1:0-1572 GCA_964502035.1 uncultured Sphingopyxis sp.
CTGACCTGAAAGCCAAGGGGCTGCCGGTGCGCTGCTATCCGGTCTCGCGCGCCGGACTGACGATTGTCGACACCACCGACGTATCGCGCAGCGCCACCGGACACAGCAATTTCCTGCGCGGTGCGGTTGCATGCCGCGATTTCGTCGATGTCGTGGCGGGCAAGCGGGCGCGGCCCGAACGGATGGCGACGCATCTGGCGCATGTGTTCCGCTTGCTGCCCGATCCGGCCGACCCGAAACCCGATGATGAGGCAATCTGCAACCGCGTCCCGGTGCCCACCACGCCCTAAAAGCCGCACATGATCGCGACATTGGTCAGCCAGACGACCGGCCCGGCCCCGGTCCACAGCCACAGGCCGCCGACCGCGATGAGCGCGAACAGCGCCAGTGCGATCCCGTCCTGCCGCGGCAATTTCACGCCGGTTGCAGCCGTCTGACCGGCGCGTCGGCGATCGGCAGATGGACCAGTCCGGCGAACAGCCCGAGCGCGATCGATATGCCCCAGGCGATATTATAGCTGCCGGTGGCGTCGAAGATCAGCCCCGCCATCCACGCGCCGAAAAAACTGCCGACCTGATGGCTCAAAAACACGATGCCATAGAGCATCGAGAGATAGCGGATGCCAAAGATGCGCCCGACGATGCCGCTGGTCAGCGGCACGGTGCCGAGCCACAGGAATCCCATCGCGCCCGCGAACACCAGCGCGCTGGCGTGGGTGAGCGGCACGAACAGGAACAGCGCGATCACCGCCGAGCGCGCGGCGTAGAGCGCCGACAGCACATGTTTCTGGCGCAGCACGTCGCCGGCGCGGCCGAATATATAGGAACCGAGGATGTTGAACAGCCCGACCAGCGCCAGCACCTGCGCCCCGATCGCGATCCCCAGCCCCTTGTCATCGAGATAGGCGGGCAGATGCGTCGCGATGAAGGCGATGTGGAAACCGCAGACGAAAAAGCCGGCATTGAGCAGCCAGAAGCCACGGTGGACCGACGCTTCGCGCAGCGCCTCGCGCGCGGTCTGCTCGGCCTCGGCGGCGACGCCCGGGCCGCCGTCGGTCCGCCCGGCGACCCCGATCGCGAGCAGCCCGCACAGCGCGACCAGCCCCGCCATGATCCACAGCGTCTGGTGATAACCGACATCGCCGAGCAGCCGCGACGCCAGCGGCACGACAAGGAACTGGCCGAGCGATCCGCCCGCGGTGACGATGCCGAACGCGCTGCTGCGCTTTTCGGGGCTGACGACGCGGCCGACGGCGCCGAGCACGACGACAAAGGTCGTCGCCGACTGCGCCATGCCGATGAAAATGCCGAAACTGATGTGGAGCCCGATCGCATCGGTCGCAAATGCGGCGCCGATAAGCCCGAGCGCGTAGAGCAATGCCCCCGCAACGACCACCCGCCCCGCGCCATGCTTGTCGGCAAGCGCGCCGACGAAGGGCTGAACCAGCCCGAACAGCAGATTTTGCAGCGCCATCGCGAGGCCGAAGTCCGACCGGCTGATCCCGATATCGACGCTCATCTGCGGCAGGAACAGCCCGAACGACTGGCGGACCCCCATCGCAAGGGTGACGAT
>CAZCUW010000065.1:1672-15765 GCA_964502035.1 uncultured Sphingopyxis sp.
CACCCAAAGCTGGTTAGAGCCGACTCGATGACCGCCTCCTCGCCCCTCGACGATTTCAAGGCCGCGCTGTCCAGCGTTGCCCGCGCCGTGACCCGCGATGCCGAGGTCGAGGTCGGCTTTACCGCCGACGCGCCCGCACAGATCGGCAAGGCGATCAAGGTGCCGACGCCGTCGCGCACGCTCCCGGCGGATCAGGTCGCCGAAGCGCGCGGTTTTGCCGATTCCTATGCCCTGCGCATGAAGCATCACAGCGAGAAATTGCACGCCGCGGCGCGCCCCGCCGAACCGCTCGCCGCCGCCGCGTTCGACGCGATGGAGCGGGCGCGGATCGAGGCGCTCGGCGCGCGCCACATGGACGGCATGCGCGCGAACCTGTCGGCCAGTCTGGCGATGCGGATGCGCAGCGACCCGATCAGCCGCGCGCAGGGCCGCGACGATGTGCCGATCTCGAGCGCGCTCGAACTGATGCTGCGCGAGGCACTGACCGGCGACCAAGCGCCGCAGGGAACCGAAACCGGCCTGTCGCTGGTCCGCGAATGGATCGCCAACGAGGCCGGCGGCGACCTGACCGCGCTGTCGATGCTGCTCGACGATCAGGCCGCCTTTGCCGAAACGGCCAAGCTCGCACTCCGCCACCTCGACCTGATCCAGAGCGACGAGCCGGTGAACGAGGGCGCCGAGGACGGCGGCGAAGAGGATGAGAGCGAGGCCGAGGAAAACCAGGACGAACAGGACAGCGAGGACGGCGGCGCCGGTGAGAGCCAGGTCGACGCGCGCGCCGAAATGGCGGGCGATCAGGCCGACGACGGCGACAGCGACCCCGACGCGCAGGAAATGGAAGCCGACGGCGAGCCCGAAATGGGCGGCGAGGGCGATGAGGGGATGCTGCCCGTGCGCCCCAACCGCCTGCCGAGCGACATTCCCGATTTCAACTATCTGCGCTTCACCGAAAAGCATGACGAGATCATCCTTGCGACCGAGTTGTGCGATGCCGACGAACTGACGCGCCTGCGCGCCTATCTCGACACGCAGATGCAGCATCTGCAGGGCGCGGTGACCAAGCTCGCCAACCGGCTGCAGCGCCGGTTGATGGCACAGCAGAACCGGGCGTGGGATTTCGATCAGGAGGAAGGCCAGCTCGACGCGGCGCGGCTGGCGCGCGTCATCGTGTCGCCCGGCCAATCGCTGTCATACAAGATCGAGCGCGATACCGATTTTCGCGACACCGTCGTCACCCTGCTGATCGACAATTCGGGGTCGATGCGCGGGCGGCCGATCAGCATCGCCGCGATTAGCGCCGACATCCTCGCGCGCACGCTCGAACGGTGCGGCGTGAAGACCGAGATCCTGGGCTTTACGACGCGGACGTGGAAGGGCGGCCAGAGCCGCGAGGACTGGCTCGCCGCGGGGCGCCCGGCGCACCCCGGCCGCCTCAACGATCTGCGCCACATCATCTACAAGCCCGCCGACGAGCCCTATCGCCGCGCCCGCAAATCGCTCGGGCTGATGATGCGCGAAGGGCTGCTCAAGGAAAATATCGACGGCGAGGCGCTGACCTGGGCGCACAGCCGCATCATCGGCCGCCCCGAAGAACGCAAGATACTGATGGTGATCAGCGACGGCGCGCCGGTCGACGACAGCACCCTGTCGGTCAACCACGGCGCCTATCTCGACCAGCATCTGCGCCAGGTGATCGAATGGATCGAGAACCGTTCACCGGTCGAGCTGTGCGCGATCGGCATCGGCCACGACGTGACCCGCTATTACAGCCGCGCGGTGACGATCATGGACGCCGAGCAATTGGGCGGGACGATGGTCGAACAGCTGGCAGGGCTGTTCGACGTCGATTGAGCCCGGCGAACGGCTGATCAACAACCTTCCTCAATCGTTCGATCAGCTTTCCAGCTCTTGAAGGATTGCTCAATTGCATCAAGCATGACGGTTGCGTCGTCACGGAGATCGCGCCCTCTTGTTTTGAGCGGTCCTCCCCAGGTGGCAGTGCATACTTCTTGAAAAGATGAAGCCCATTCCACCTTGATCGTCAGTTGCGACTTCGGCGCATTCCCGACACCCTTATAGGCGCTGCAAACGCTGGCCCGTATGTCGACGATACGAACGACCGCGTCGCTATCGCCTATTCGTTCGGCAACGTCGCGGTTCGACGGAAGCGCTATGTCCTTTGCCTCCAAAATGCCCGACGGTAAGCAGACCAAACCCATTTTGAGAGTACCGACGTTCTTGTCGGCCTCCAGCGCCAAGGTCACGGGCGCTCGGTCAAGCGTTGGGGACGCAAGGGCGAGAGCGAACGCGATCACGACTATTTGACGGTGAAATCAAAAACTCGCGCGGTCATGGCACCGCCAACCGCTGCTCCCGGCATAGCTTGAATAAATCCGTATTCGCCGGCAACCAAGTCGACCATCGGCATTACCTTGTACACACCAGGGCGAACCATCTCATAGTCGAAAGCCAAACGGTCTTTGTCCATCACACCCATTTTGCTGCCGCCGATGTTCATGCTGCCAACACGAGCTTCCCGTCGTCCTTTTTTGGCGGCCAATTGAATTAACGTAAATTCGTTGGGCGACGCTGCGGCGGCAACCGCCGCGCCGGCCCACGGGCTAGCATTTGCTGCCGTTGCAGGGTTCGAATCGTCGAAGAAAAAGTAGAACGCGGGCCGCTTCGATGGAGTATCTGTTCGAGCACTTTCGTTCGCGATTGCGACCTTGACGCTCATCGACGCAATGCCACCGGTCAAAGCATAGCCAAAGATACCGCCCGTTTTTGCTTGACTAGACACGGTATAATCAATGCGCTGCATCTTTGGCGCGGCGCCATCTATCAACAAATAAAGTCCGGAAGGATGAGGAACCATAGGATCGGGCGAATCTAACGACAGGGATACGACAGGGACCGACTTCGCTGCATTGCGATCAACCATTGCGGCAATGACGGGGCCAGAAATGCCCTTTCCGCTCAGTTGGATCACGGCGTTGGTTGAAGTATCGAAATCAACGTCGCTACTCTTTATTTTTGCGACAATCGCCTCATCACCAAGCCCTGCGGTGTGTAGCAAAAGAACGGTGTCGTTTGTGAGCGTTTCTGCTTGAGCCGTTGATGTAATCAAAACAGACGCAGCCACACCCGCAAAAAAAATCTTACGCATTTTTTATGATTTCCCCCAACAGTTTCATCGACAAGTGCCATGAACGCAATCCAACGGCAAGAACCATTCGATTGCGTTTGTCACTCGATCCACACAGGGTGACAACCCCCTCCCCCCTCGTTACAAACTGCCCTCGGAGCAGCAGGGACTCGCGGCCTGACGACGGGAGCCGCTGCGCCAATATTCATGCTGTGGGTCGCCAGCATGGCTTGGGGCCGCACCGGAGTGGTGCGTGGCTGAGGGGGCGACTGTACATGAAAAAAGCATCAGACCTGTTCATCGAGTGCCTGGAGGAAGAAGGCGTCGAATATATTTTCGGCGTTCCCGGTGAAGAAAATCTCGATTTCCTCGACAGCCTGTCGCGATCGACCAAGATCAAGCTGATCCTGACCCGCCATGAACAGGGCGCAGGCTTTATGGCCGCCACTTACGGGCGCCATACCGGCAAGACCGGGGTCTGCCTGGCGACGCTCGGCCCCGGCGCGACCAACTTCGTCACCGCGGCCGCCTATGCCCAGCTGGGCGGTATGCCGATGATGATGATCACCGGGCAAAAGCCGATCAAGAAATCGAAACAGGGGCGGTTTCAGATCCTCGACGTCGTCGCGATGATGGGGCCGATCACCAAATTCACTCACCAGATGGCGTCGTCGGACAATATCCCGAGCCGGGTGCGCGAGGCGTTTCGCCTGGCCGAGGAAGAAAAGCCCGGCGCGGTGCATATCGAACTGCCCGAGGATATCGCCGACGAGCATACCGATTCGACCCCGCTGAAGCGCAGCCATTCGCGCCGCCCGACCGCCGACGTCAAATCGATCCGCGAGGCGGTGAAGGCGCTGGAGGAAGCGACCTCGCCCGTGCTTGTCATCGGCGCCGGTGCCAACCGCACGATGACCAGCCGGATGCTGCTGCAATTCATCGAAAAAACCGGCATCCCCTTTTTGACCACCCAGCTTGGCAAGGGGGTGATCGACGAGCGGCATCCGAAATTCCTCGGCTGCGCGGCGCTGTCGGCGGGCGATTTTGTCCACCGCGCGGTCGAGGCGTCGGACTGCATCGTCAACCTGGGTCATGACGTGATCGAAAAACCGCCCTTCTTCATGAAGCAGGGCGGGCCGACGGTGATCCATGTGTCGACCAAGACCGCCGAGGTCGACCCGGTCTATTTCCCCGACATCGAAGTGATCGGCGACATCGCCAATGCGGTGTGGCAGATGAAGGAAGATGTTGTTCCCAATGGCGGGTGGAAGTTCGACCACCTGCTCGCTTATCGCCAGGGCGAGGTCGACCATACGGCGCCGCTGGCCAAGGATTCCCGCTTTCCGATTTTCCCGCCGCATCTGGTGCAGTCGGTGCGCGATGCGATGCCCGACGACGGCATCATCTGCCTCGACAATGGCGTGTACAAGATATGGTTCGCGCGCGGCTACACCGCTTACCGCCCCAACACCGTGCTGCTCGACAATGCGCTGGCGACGATGGGCGCCGGGCTGCCCAGCGCGATGATGTCGGCGATGGTCTATCCGGGGCGCAAGGTCATGGCGATCTGCGGCGACGGCGGCTTCATGATGAACAGCCAGGAGATGGAGACCGCGGTCCGCCTGGGGCTCAACATCACGGTGCTGATCCTCAACGACAACAGCTATGGCATGATCCGCTGGAAACAGGCGAATATGGGGTTCAAGGATTGGGGGCTGACCTATGGCAACCCCGATTTCGTCAAATATGCCGAGGCCTATGGCGCCCACGGCCACCGCGTCGAAAGCGCGGCGCATCTGCAGGAACTGCTGGCGCACACGCTGGGCACGCCGGGCGTGCATCTGATCGACTGCCCGGTCGATTATTCGGAGAATGACCAGATTTTGAACAACGATATCAAGAGAATATCAAAGGAGATGTGATCTTCTGCTTCCTGTTCCCCGGCGAAGGCCGGGGTCCAGAGCACCCTTGCGCCGACGCCGCGCCTTCTAGCCCTGGACCCCGGCCTTCGCCGGGGAACGGAGATGTGAGAATATGAAACTCAAAGACGTCTATCCGCTCTACCTCAACAACAAGGCGGCGCAGCCGAATACCGACCTTGAGGTGATCGACAAGTTCACCGGCGAGGTCGCGTTTCGTACCGCGCTCGCCACCCCCGATGTCATCGACGAAGCCATCGCGGGCGCCGTGCGCGCCGCCGAGCCGATGGCGCGGCTGGCGAGCTATGAGAAGCGCGATGTCCTGGCCCATTGCGTCGGGCGGTTTCAGGAACGCTTCGACGAGCTGGCCTATGCATTGTGCGTCGAGGCGGGCAAACCGATCGCCGATAGCGAGGGCGAAGTCACCCGCCTGATCGACACCTTCCGCATCGCGGCCGAAGAAGCGACGCGCAATTATGGCGAGGTCCAGCCGCTTGATATTTCTGCGCGCGCCAAGGGCTATATGGGGATGTGGAAGCGGGTGCCGATCGGCCCGTGCAGCTTCATCTCGCCGTTCAATTTTCCGCTCAATCTGGCCGCGCACAAGATCGCCCCGGCAATCGCGATCGGCTGTCCGTTCGTGATGAAACCCGCGTCGATGACGCCGCTCGGCGCGATCATCATGGGCGAGGTGCTTGCCGAGTGCGACGTGCTGCCCGAGGGTGCGTTCAGCATCCTCCCCGCGAGCCGCGCTGGCGCCGACCTGTTCACTACCGACGAGCGGCTGAAACTGCTGTCGTTCACCGGCTCGCCCGGCGTGGGTTGGGATCTGAAGGCCAAGGCGGGCAAGAAAAAGGTCGTGCTCGAACTCGGCGGCAACGCCGCGGTGGTGGTCGACAAGGATGCCGACCTCGATCATGCGCTCGCCCGCATAATCTTTGGCGGCTATTATCAGTCGGGGCAAAGCTGCATCCATGTCCAGCGCGTGATCATCCACGAAGACATCTACGACAGCTTCCGCGACACGCTCACCGCGAAGGTCAAGACACTGAAATCGGGCGATCCCAAGCATCGCGATACCTTCATCGGACCGATGATTTCGGTCAAGGAAGCGCAACGCCTGAAAGGGTGGATCGACGATGCGGTCGCCGCGGGGGCGACGCTGCTCGCGGGCGGCGGGTGCGAGGGCAATATGCTCGAAGCGGCGCTGCTGGAGAATGTCCCGGCGGGCAGCGATGTCGTCGTCGAGGAAGCGTTCGGGCCGGTCGTCGTGCTGTCGAAATTTGCCAAATGGGACGACGCGCTGGCCGAGGTCAATGACAGCAAGTTCGGGTTGCAGGCGGGGCTGTTCACCAGCGACCTGCAAAAGGTGCTGGACGCATGGGATCACCTCGACGTCGGCGGCATCGTCGTCAACGATGTGTCCAGCTACCGCGTCGATAACATGCCCTATGGCGGGGTGAAGGACAGCGGACTGGGCCGCGAAGGCGTGCGCTTCGCGATCGAGGATATGAGCGAGATTCGGAATTTGGTGATCCGGCGGACCTGATTCCGAAAATCGTCATTGCGAGCAAAGCGAAGCAATCTCCTGCTAGCGTTCTGTCATGCCGATCGCCGGAGATTGCTTCGTCGCTTCGCTCCTCGCAATGACGAAGGCGGGAATCAACGCCACAAAAGCGCCACCAAACCGTCGCCGAACTGTCGCCGCTTTGAATCGCAGGCTGTAACAAAACTCCTGTCTAGGCCGTGGGCAGCCAAAGGCTGCTGATGGAGTGTGACATGGCCTCGATTTCGACCCTGCCCATCCCCGCGCGTTTCCCCGACCCCTTCGCCACCGATCCGCACGTTCCCGAACGCCTGATCGGCGAACGGCGGAGCTATCGCACCGTGTGGGTCAGCGATATCCACTTGGGCACCCGCGGCTGCAACGCGGCGATGCTGATCGATTTCTTTGACCATGTCGATTGCGAGACGCTGTATCTGGTCGGCGACATCATCGACGGCTGGCGGCTCAAGAAGCGCCATTTCTGGCCGCCCGAGCATAATGACGTTGTGTGGCGCGTGCTCAAGCGCGCCAAGCGCGGCACCCGCGTCGTCTATGTCCCCGGCAATCATGACGAGATGTGCAAGCCGTTCGACGGCTTCGATTTCGGCGGGGTCGAGATCCGCCGCGAGGCGATTCACGAAACCGCCGACGGCCGCCGGTTGCTGGTCGTCCATGGCGACGAATTCGACGCGGTGATGCTGGCGCACCGCTGGCTCGCCTTTGTCGGCGACGCGGCCTACACCGGCCTGATGAAGTGCAATGTGGTGGTCAACCGCATCCGCAGCGCCTTTGGCCTGCCCTATTGGTCGCTGTCGATGGTCGCCAAGCACAAGGTCAAGAATGCGGTCCAGTTCATCGGCCGCTACGAGGAAGTCGTCGCCCACGCGGCGCGTGTCCGCGGGGTCGACGGCGTGGTGTGCGGCCATATCCACAGCGCCGAGATGCGCGAGATCGAGGGCACCGAATATTATAACGACGGCGACTGGGTCGAAGGCTGCACCGCGCTGGTCGAGCATCATGACGGGACGATGGAGATTTTGCACTGGGCCGAAGAGGTTGCGGCGCGGGCAGCCCCGGCCACGCTGCAACTTCCCGCCCCGGCGCGGGCTGCGTAAGGATTTGGGCATGAGGATCCTGATCGTCAGCGACGCCTGGGAGCCGCAGGTCAATGGCGTCGTCCGCACGCTGCAGGCGACGATCGCCGAATTGCGCGCCGCGGGGCATGAGGTCGGGGTCATCTCGCCCGACCTGTTCCGGTCGGTGCCCTGCCCCTCCTACCCCGAAATCCGCCTCGCCTTCGCCGGATGGCGCAAGGTTGGGCGGCATATCCGCGCCTTTGCGCCGCAGGCCATCCATATCTCGACCGAAGGTCCGTTGGGGCTGGCGGCGCGGCGTTGGTGCCTGAAAAACGGCTTTCCCTTTACCACCGCCTATCACACGCGCTTTCCCGAATATGTCGCGGCACGGTTCCCGATTTCGCCAGGCGTCGTGTGGCGCTTCATCCGCTGGTTCCACCGCCCGGCGCGGCACATCATGGTCGCAACGCGCAGCCTGGCGCGCGAACTGGCCGATCAAGGGCTGGGGCAGACGATGATGTGGGAACGCGGCGTCGATCATCAGCTGTTCCACGCCGACCGCGCGCCGTATCCCGCCTATGCCGACCTGCCGCGGCCGATCCAGCTCTATGTCGGCCGCGTCGCGGTCGAGAAGAATATCGGCGCCTTTCTGGACATCGACCGTCCGGGCACCAAGGTCATCGTCGGCGAAGGCCCCGCGCTCACGGCGCTCAAGGCGCAGCACGCCGGCGCGCTGTTCCTTGGCAAGCTCGGCGGTGAAACGCTGGCCGCGGCCTATGCCGGCGCCGACGTCTTTGTCTTTCCCAGCCGCACCGACACCTTCGGTCTCGTGGTGATCGAGGCGCTCAGCTGCGGCACGCCCGTCGCCGCCTTTCCGGTTCCCGGCCCCGGCGACATCATCCGTGACGGCGCGGGGGCGCTCGACGAGGATCTCGGTCGCGCGATCGACACCGCGCTGGCGTGCGCGCGCGCCGATGCCGCGGCGCTGGGCGCGCGCTACAGCTGGGCGAGCTGCACCGCGCAATTCGCCAAAGCCCTGACCTTCGTCCCCTCCGATGTCGCGGCCGAGGCCGCGCCCAGCGGGCAGGCCCTCGCGGCCTAGAAGGTCTTGCGCCACTCCAGTTCGATATAGCGGCCTAGCGGGTCGATATAGCCCGGCTGATAGTTCAGCGGCACCACGCCGTTCGCATCGGTGATCCTGCGCTGTGCGTCGAACAGATTGTCGATCGACAGCCGCACGCGCGATCCTTTGAGGAACGGCAGCTTTTCGGTCAGCTTTGGCTTCTGGTTCAGATCGACAAAGAAACGCAGGTTGAATGTGGCAAGATCGCCGAATTGCAGGTCGCCCGCGGTGCCCCCGGTGACCGTGCTGCCGCTGTCATATTTGGCGCTGAGCCGCACGCCGAGCCCCTTGTTGAACACCCCGCCGTCGAGCTCAAACAGGTGACGATTGCTGCCGCCACCGCTGCCGGTCGCCGATCCGTCCAGCAAATCAAGTTCGGGAACGCCGGGGCGGATCAGGATTTTGTCAGTCAGCTTGTAGGTGTGATACAGCGACACCGACCAACGGCCGCCCTGCGGACCGCCGAACCTACCGCCGGGGCCACCCGGACCGCGACCACCACCGCCTGCGCGCGGTCCGCCGCCGCCGCGCGGCCGGCCAGCGCTGGCGCCGGCGCCGTCGGGCCGTCCGCCGCCGGGTCGACCTGCACCGGGACCGCCCGCCTGTTGCTGGCCAAAACTCTTGCCGAAGTTGAGGCCCCAGCGGATTTGTGAATTTTCCACCTGGTCAAAATTGACCGGCCGCTGGTCGAGCGCGATCAGCAGCCCATTGGCGTCGCGCGTCACCCGGTCGGGGAAGGCGGCCTCGATCTCGGGGGTCAGCAGCGGCAGGCTGTTCGACGTGTCGCTGCTCTTGTTGCGGTTATAATTGACCGACAGATTGAGCCCGTCGACCATCGGCGGCGACCAGTTGAGCCCGAGCTTCAGGTCGCGGCGCTGCTCGGCGAGCAGGAAGGGATTACCGCCGGTCGTTGTGGTGATCTGCACCGTCTGCCCGGTTGCGAAATCATAATAGGTCACCGCGGGGGTCACCAGCGGCGCCGCACCGAGCTGCTGGATACCGGGCGCCGCTTCATCCTGATTGAAGCTGGCGATCAGCGACAGATTGTCGGTGACCCCCCAGTTAAGGTTCGCGCCCCAGCTTTTCAGCGCCGCGAAATCGCTCGGATCCTGATATTGACCGCTCAGCGTCAGCGACACGCGGCCGATATTGCCGACCTGATATTCGGGATCGAGCAACGGCACAGTCAGCGACCCGAAAACGCCCGGCAGGTCGCGCGTCAGGTTGGTGGTGGTGATCGTGCCCGAGCGTTCGGATCGGCTGTCGAAGCGCAGTCCCGAATAGCTGCCCGTTGCCGACAGGCGGATCGGTCCCGCCCACCCCTCGGTCACCGTGCCCGACAGATTGGCGTTGCCGCCAAAGGTCTGCTGGCTGCTGTCGAACCGGTCGCGGGCGCCGCTGATACGGTCGGTAAAGGTCAATTGATCGGCGTCGGCATAATTGCCCGACGCCGACCAGCGCCAGTCACCGAGCATCCCGTTGACGCTGGCGGTGGTGGTCAGATTGCGCGCGCGGCTATCGCGTTCGAGCGGATCGACAACGCCGCCGACGCCGGGACCAAGCAGCGACAGGCTGTCGGTCTGATCGAAGCGGACATTGAGCGACGCGTCGGTCAGCTTGTTCAGGCTGCGCTGGATCGTCGCATCGACCCGATACTCATCCGACGCGCCGAGCAGGCTGCGCGCCGGCGCCTCGGCGGCCTGGGCCGGGTTGTCATAGTCGAGCCCCCGCTCGCTTTCGAGCAGCATCGAGCGATGCTCCCATCCGGCGTTGACATTCAGCCGACCATTCTCGCCGATCATCAGGAAGCTCGGTTCGATTTCACCCTGAAACCGGCCGCCCTGGGTCGGGATGCCGCCCTCGGCCTCGACCGCGATCTGGCGGAAATTGGGCTTGAGCACCATGTTGACGACGCGCTCGTCGGCCGAATAGCCATATTGCAGCGCGACCTCTTCAGGGAACACCTCGACCTTGGCGATCGCTTCGGGGGGCAGGTTGCGAACCTCGCCAAAGCCGCCGATGCGGTGCCCGTTGATCAGAATGATCGGTCGCCCGCCACCGCGCCCACGCCCCGAGCGTGTCTGCGGCGCCAGCGCGTCGAGCAGTTCGGACACGTTCGACACGCCATAGCTCGCGATCGCCGCCTCATCGAGTTCGGCCTCGGCCTTGATGTCGGTGTCGAGCTGCCCGGCGAGCCGCGGGGCGGTGACGACGATTTCGTCGCCGTCGATCTCGTTAAAGCTGTCGTCGCCATCGCCGGACGCGGAGACGACCGGATCGGCGGGCTGCTCGGCGGCCGCGGTGACCGCGATGCTTGCCGGCATCGCGTCGGTTTCTGCCATGGCGGGCCAGGCGAGCGCGCTGCTGGCGGTCAGCAAGGCGGCGCGCGCGGACAGAGACAGGCGAGATTTATTCATCGGGGGAGAAGCCTTTTTGTTTTTATCTTGATCTTTATTGGGGTGATAGGAGTGAACCGACCCTGACAGTCTTTCGCGTCGGCGGTTCATTTATGTCGCAATTGTCGCAACAATGTGTCGGGGCCATGCCCGTTCCACCAACGGGCCATATCGACCGCTGGACAGCATGGCGCCCTGCCCTTATCGGCCAGCCATGCCGACTCCAGACACATCCGCCGCAGCTGAATCGATCCTGATCATCGATTTCGGTAGCCAGGTGACCCAGCTCATCGCCCGCCGCGTCCGTGAAGCGGGGGTCTATAGCGAGATCGTCCCGTTCAACAGCGCCGCGGAGGCGTTCGAACGGATGCAGCCCAAGGGGGTGATCTTCTCGGGCGGCCCGGCGTCGGTCACCGACGAAGGCAGTCCCCGCGCCCCGCAGGTCATCATCGACAGCGGGCTGCCGATCCTCGCCATCTGCTACGGTCAGCAGACCTTGTGCGTGCAATTGGGCGGCACCGTCGAAGGCGGCCACGCCGCCGAATTCGGCCGCGCCGACGTCGAAATCCTGAAAGCGAGCCCGCTGTTCGACGGTTTTTGGGACGTCGGCAGCCATTATCCGGTGTGGATGAGCCACGGTGACCGCGTCACCGAGGCACCCGATGGTTTTGAAATTGTCGGCACCTCACCCAACGCGCCCTTCGCGATCTGCGTCAACGAGGCGAGGCGCTATTATACGACGATGTTTCACCCCGAGGTGGTGCACACGCCCGACGGGGCCAAGCTGTTGTCGAACTTCGTCCACAAGATTTGCGGGCTCGCCGGCGACTGGACGATGGCCGAATTTCGCGCCAACAAGATCGCCGACATCCGCGCGCAGGTCGGCGACCAGCGCGTTCTGTGCGGCCTGTCGGGCGGGGTCGACAGCGCGGTTGCCGCGGTGCTGCTCCACGAAGCGATCGGCGATCAACTGACCTGCGTGTTCGTCGATCATGGTCTGTTGCGCCTCAACGAGCGCGAGCAGGTCGAGCGTCTGTTCCGCGATCATTATAATATCCCGCTGGTCGTCGTCGATGCCGAGGAACGCTTCATGACGGGCCTCGCCGGCGTTTCCGATCCCGAGGCCAAGCGCAAGTTCATCGGCAAGACCTTCATCGATGTCTTTGACGAAGAAGCCAAAAAACTGGGCGGCGCCGATTTCCTCGCGCAGGGCACCCTCTATCCCGACGTGATCGAATCGGTCAGCTTCACCGGCGGGCCGAGCGTCACGATCAAGAGCCACCACAATGTCGGCGGCCTGCCCGAACGCATGAAGATGGCGCTCGTCGAACCGCTGCGCGAGCTGTTCAAGGACGAAGTCCGCCTGCTCGGCAAGGAACTCGGTCTGCCCGATATCTTCGTCGGCCGCCACCCCTTCCCCGGCCCCGGTCTGGCGATCCGCATTCCCGGCGAAGTGACGAAGCCAAGCTGCGACATCTTGCGCAAGGCCGACGCCATCTATCTCGAGGAAATCCGGAACGCAGGGCTCTATGACGAGATCTGGCAGGCCTTTGCAGTGCTGCTGCCCGTCCGCACCGTCGGGGTGATGGGCGACTATCGCACCTACGACCAAGTTTGCGCGCTGCGCGCCGTCACCTCGACCGACGGCATGACCGCCGACATCTATCCCTTCGACGCCGCCTTCCTCAGCCGCTGCGCGACGCGCATCATCAACGAGGTGCAGGGCATCAACCGCGTGGTGTACGACTATACGTCGAAGCCGCCGGGCACGATCGAGTGGGAGTGAAATTATAAGCCCCCCGGCCAATTTCAGAAACCAACGCTTGTAAACGAAGGCCCTGACAAAAAGGCAGACTGCGCCTCGTAATATTTTTCGTGTGCCAATCGCCTCCCAATATGCGATGAATTAGGGCCGATCGACATTCAGGAGATGGTGGAGCGAAGATGGTGGTTCTTCGTGCCTCGGAGCGCAGCGTGCCCCATGCACATGAGCACCGGAAGCACGCAAAGCCGCCATTTGCAGCCCGCCAGACCGGAATGTCGATTGGCCCTTGAGTGTTTGCAAAGGAGCCGACAAATGCCCCGTTCTTCGATCACGATACCGGCCACCATTGTCGTGGCGCTTGCATTGTCTGCCTGCGGGCAGCCCGCTACGAAAAACAAGGATACGTCGTCAACGGTCAGTTCAAGCGACCCGGTAGCAGCGGGCGCTGCGACTCCGGCTGGGGATACGGCCATCCTCGCCGCCGCAGAATCGTTTGAACAACTTACTGAAACCTCCTTCTCGGCAACTCCGTCAGTGCTTGATGGCACAATTGCGGAGGTTCAGTCCGCAGCGGCGGGGCTCAAGGGCGTGTTGTCGCAGGATGCAGACAGTCGACTGAACGCGCTACTTGCCGACATTGCCACCGCACGCAAAGCCGACAAGCGCGCCGATCTGGCGATAGCGGCGGTAGAGGGCTACCGCGTGCTGGTTAGCGCCGTATCGACAAATGCGAAGACGCCTACCGCAGTCAATCTGCTCGACTATGCGGGCTTTCGATACGATGCCGACCTCAAAGCCAAGCCCTCTCGGTGGGACGACATGGCGCGAGCAGTCGCGTTCGGACGCGACCAGTGGGCCTTGATCGCACCGCGGGTCACCGATGCCGGGTTGAACGGGCGGATGGAAAAGGCGCTCGCAGATATGGCTGGCGCGGCGGCGGGTCGCGATGCCACTGCTGCTGCCGCAGCAGCCCAGCGTGAACTTGCCCTTGTCGATGATTTGGAAAAATTTTTCAGCAGCAAATAGACCCGCCGAAGCATAGCGCGGGTGATCACTCCGCTAGCACCTCTAGGTCACATACCCATAAACAGGATTCCCATGGAGGGTAATTTCTGATTCAGTC
>CAZCUW010000066.1:0-15633 GCA_964502035.1 uncultured Sphingopyxis sp.
AGGCGATGCCCTGGCGGATTTCGGCGCGCTGGACGCCCTTGACGTACCCCAGCATCGCCTCGTCGCCGAAATATTCCTTGGCGAGATTGTCGGTCGACAGCGCCGCGGTGTGATAGGTCGGCAGCGTGATGAGGTGGTGGAAGATGCCCGCCCGCTTCGCCGAATCGCGCTGGAAGGTGCGGATGCGGTTGTCGGCTTCGTCGCCGAGCGCGGTGCCGTCATAATCGACGCTCATCAGGCGGGCGCGGTCATAGGCGCTGACGTCCTGACCATCCTTTTCCCAGGCGTCATACACCTGCTGGCGGAAGTTCAGCGTCCAGTTGAAGCTCGGCGAATTGTTATAGGCGAGCTTCGCATTGGGGACGACCTCGCGGATGCGGTCGACCATGCTGGCGATCTGTTCGATGTGCGGCTTTTCGGTTTCGATCCACAGCAGGTCGGCGCCGTTCTGCAAGCTGGCGATGCAGTCCATCACGCAGCGGTCCTCGCCGGTGCCCGCGCGGAACTGATAGAGGTTCGAGGGCAGGCGCTTCGGGCGCACCAGCTTGCCATCGCGGTTGATCAGCACGTCGCCCGGGTTGCCCGCGCCGTCGACCTCTTCGCAATCGAGGAAGCTGTTATACTGGTCGGCGAGGTCGCCGGGCTCTTTCGAGAAGGCGATCTGCTTGGTCAGGCCGGCGCCGAGGCTGTCGGTGCGGGTGACGATGATCCCGTCCTCGACGCCGAGCTCCATGAAGGCGTAGCGGCAGGCGCGGATCTTCGCGATGAAATCCTCGTGCGGCACGGTGACCTTGCCGTCCTGGTGGCCGCACTGCTTTTCGTCGCTGACCTGATTTTCGATCTGGAGCGCGCAAGCGCCGGCCTCGATCATCTTCTTGGCGAGAAGATACGTCGCCTCGGCGTTGCCGAAGCCCGCGTCGATGTCGGCGATGATCGGCACGACGTGGGTTTCGTGATTGTCGATGCTCGCCTGAATCTGCTTGGCCTTGAGCTCGTCGCCCTCGGCGCGTGCGGCGTCGAGTTCGCGGAACAGGCCGCCGAGTTCGCGGGCGTCGGCCTGACGCAGGAAGGTATAGATTTCCTCGATCAGCGCCGGAACGCTGGTCTTTTCGTGCATCGACTGATCGGGCAGCGGGCCAAATTCGCTGCGCAGCGCCGCGATCATCCAACCCGACAGATAGATGTAGCGGCCCTTGGTGGTCCCGAAATGCTTCTTGATCGAGATCATCTTTTGCTGCGCGATGAAGCCGTGCCAGCAGCCGAGCGACTGGGTGTAGTTGGCGGGGTCGGCGTCATAGGCGGCCATGTCGGCGCGCATGATGCGTGCGGTGTAGCGGGCGACATCAAGGCCGGTCTTGAACTTGTTCTGGGCGCGCATGCGGGCGATGCTCTCGCTGCTGATGCCGTCCCAGGTGCCGTCGTAATCGCGGATCAGGCGGCCGCTCTGCGCCATATCTTCTTGGTAGCCCATCGTCTGGTTCCTTGTGAGGAGGTGATGGGTGAAAGGTGGCGAAAGTGGCGCAGAAAGTGAAAAGGTTTGTCAATAATATTTGTGAAATATGGCCAATTGGTGGTAATCAGCGTGTAAATTGGTAAAGAAAGTTACAGGTTATGGCAGAGCGGCGGGTGTTTGCGGGGCCAGCGGTGCGCAAGGTGAGGCGGGGGGCGGGGATGACGCAGGCGGCCATGGCCGACGCGCTCGCCATTTCGCCGAGCTACCTCAATCTGATCGAGCATGGCCAGCGGCCGCTGAGCGCCACGGTGATCGTCAAGCTGGCCGAGCGGTTCGGGTTCGATGCGGCGACGCTGGGTGCCGATGCCCTGCCGGGCGGGCTGGCAGGGCTGCGGCGGCGATTGTCGGATCAGCGCTTTGCCGATCTGGGCATCGGCGCGCAGGAAGTCGAGGAATGGCTCGCCGCCGCGCCGACGACCGCCGCGGCCTTTGCCCGGCTGTTCGATACCGCGCCCGAGGGCAGCGCGACCTTGCAGGAGGAAGCGCCCGAAGTGGCCGCGGTGCGCCGCGCGATCGAAAAATGGCGCAACCATTTCGCCGATCTGGACGCCCGGGCCGAGGAGCTGGCCGACGAACTGCGGCTGGCGGGCGGCGACCTGTATGGCACGATTTCAGAGCGTCTGCGCACGCGGCACCAGCTGGGCATCCGCATCCTGCCGAGCGACGTGATGCCCGACCGGCTGCGCTGGCTCGACTGGCACGCGCGGCAATTGATGCTGAGCGAGCTGCTGCGCCCCGCGTCGCGCACCTTTCAGGCGGCGGCGACGCTGGCGCAGATCGAGGCGAAGGCCGTGATCGACGCGCTGGTCGCGGGCGCCGAATTTGCCGAAGCGGCGGCGGCGCGCCTGTTCGAGCGGCATCTGGTGCATTATTTCGCCGCGGCGCTGATGATGCCGTACAGCCGCTTCCTGCGCGCGTGCGATGCGACGGGCTATGACCTGCTGCTGCTCCAGCGGCGGTTCGGCGCGGGGTATGAGCAGGTCGCGCACCGGCTGACGACCTTGCAGCGCGTCGGCGCACGCGGGCTGCCGTTTTTCATGCTGCGGATCGACCGGGCGGGGCAGGGGAGCAAGCGTTATGCCGGCGCGAGCCAGTCGCCGCTGGTCGATGGCGACACGCGCTGCCCGCTGTGGGGCGTCCACGAAGCCTTTGCACGCCCCGGCGAAGTGATCGCCGACCTGGTCGAACTGGAGGACGGATCGCGCTGGTTCACCCAAAGCCGCAGCGTTGCCGCGCCGGGCGCGACCGGCAGCGGCACCCCGGCGCGGTTCGCGGTGTGCGTCGGGGTCGATGCCAAGGTTGCGGCGCCGCTTATCGCGGCGCGCGGCATCGACCTGATGCGCGAGCGGGCCACGCCGATCGGCCTCGGCTGCCGCCGCTGCACCCGCACCGGCTGTGTCCAGCGATCGATGCCGCCGCTCGGCCGCCCGTTGCGGTTCCGCGACGGCGAACGCGGGGTGAGCGCGTTCGATTTTGCCGGGGATTGAGGGGGCTGATTGCCGCTTGACCGGCATGGCGAGCGACGCGGGCCGCAGTCGGCGGTAGGCCAACCAATCTAGCGCGGTTACCGCAGGCGCCGGATTGCCGCGTCGCTTCGCTGCTCGCAATGACGATTCTCGCTGACGTCATCATGCCGCAAGGCCAGCCCGTTGGGCCGCCGCCGCTCAGCCTTCGCGGGGGAACAGTGGGTGAGCGGCAGGCGACGGTTGCGCGTCTCTGCTGCTGGCAACTTACAGCTCCAGCGCGCCCTGCCGCCCCTCGTTCGCATCGGCGCGGCCGGCTTTTTTATAGCCGGCCTGCCGGTCGAGCATCGGCACCTTGGGCCGCAGCCCGGCGAAATATTCGGCCAGCGTGTAGATTTGCAGGCGCGGATAGCTGATCTGGGTGCCGGGGTCGGTATAGACGCCCGCCGCCGCCGCCTCGCGCTCCATCTCGCGCGTCGGCTGGATCACGCACACGAAAATCCCGATGTCGGCTTTCTCGCGCTCCATCACGCCTTTCAGGTCGCGGACCATCGCCACCCCGACGCGCTGCCCCGCCTTGACCGAAATGATCGCCGCCTCGGTCGACGATTTGCCCAGCGTGTCGCCGGTCTTGGTGAAATAGATATAACCGTCGATGCCGCGGTCCATCCCCTTGCGCCCGCCCTGAAACGGCTGCCCGCCGATCGCCTGGGTGATCCAGTACTGGAACTGATGCGGCTCCTCGCCCGCCAGTTTCAGCGCGCTGTCGGTGTCGTTGGGGGTGCCGATCACCTCATAAGCCAACCGAAATTCCTCCCCAGCCTGTCCCCGCGAAGACGGGGAAGGAGGGGGACCATCCGCAGGATGGTGGAGGGGGCTCGCGGCCTCAAGCGACGCCGAAGGCCGAGAGCCCCCTCCGTCAGCCGTTCCGGCTGCCACCTCCCCGGTGCGGGGAGGATTTTTCACCCCCGGCCCTCGGGCGAGCGCATTCGGGCCATAGCGATCCTGCAAGCGCCGCTCGATCAGGCCGATCGACAAATGGGTGACGTCGATGCCGATCCATTGCCGCCCCAGCTTCTGCGCCGCATCGACCGCGGTGCCGCAGCCGCAAAACGGGTCGAGCACGACGTCGCCGGGATTCGACGAGGCGGCGATGATGCGTTCGAGCAAGGCGAGGGGTTTCTGGGTGGGGTAGCGGAGGCGTTCTTGGGCTTGAGAGTTGATGGGTGCGATGTCGTCCCAGAAATCGCCCAGCGTGACACCCGGCATATCTTCCAAGTATTGCTTTAGTCGCGGCATTCCAGATTTCGCTGAAAACTGAAGGCGCCCTTCTGCGTCAAATTTTTCTATGTTTGCGCGAGAATAAGCCCAATAGCGTCCTTGCGGCGGCTTAACCCCTTTGAACTCGTAGCTGACGTCCCCGCCGGGCTTTGCTGCCGTAAGATCGGATGTCTTGTAGCGTCGTCCGTCCGGATCGACGTTCGAATAATGCTGCTTTAGATAAGCGCCGTCATAAGCGGCAAACAAAAGGTTCCAGGTTGAAGATTTGTCTTTAGCGTAAAAGAAAATTACGTCGTGCATACGGCCGAACCGCGTCATTCCTTGCGAAGCGTCATTGTGCGAGCTCGTACGCTTCCAACTTATTTCATTTCGAAATTGCTTCGCCCCAAACACCCCATCCAGCAATAGCTTCAGATAATGGCTCGCGGTCGGGTCGCAGTGCAGATATAGCGACCCGGTCGGTTTCAGCACCCGGTGCAATTCGATCAGGCGCACCGCCATCATGGCCAGATAGGCCATCATGTCATTCTCTTTCAAAAACCCGCGCATCGCGCGGAGCAGCTCGGCAACGTCGGTGTTGCCCGACGTCATCACGTCATGGAAAGCGCCCTCGGCCTTGTCGTTCCAGTGCCAGGTATCCTCGAACGCCTCGATCTGGCTGTCCGCCGCCTTGCCCGCGGGGGATTTGAACAGGATGTTGTAATTGGCGTTGCTGTTGAACGGCGGGTCGAGATAGACCAGATCGATGCTATCGCTGGCGATTGACCCGCGCAGCACATCCAGATTGTCGCCATAATAAAGCCGGTTCGTCATGCCGCGACGCTAATCGTCGCCGCGCGCGCTGGCTAGCCGCTATTATGGCCGAAGCGGCGCTTTCTGGCGCGCGCGGTGGCGGGTCGGCCAGCAAAGCGGGGATCGGTCAAAAGGCCCGGCGCCATTTCGACCAGGGGCCATCGACATTCCGTTCTGGCGGGCTGCAAATGGCGGCTTGCCGTGCTTCCGGCGCTCATGGGCATCGGGCACGCTGCGCGCCGGGCCCCGAAAAGCCACCATTTTCGTTCCGCCCTCTCCCGAATGTCGATCGGCCCTAAAGCTGCTGCCTTTCAGGTCGTTAAAGGACTGTCGGGGGCGGTCGCCGTCGCCGCGCAGGACCGGACCCGATGTTGCTTCACCTCAAACCCGAACAGGTCGAAATCGGCATGTTCGTCGACGGGTTCGACGGGCGCTGGATCGATCATCCGTTCTGGCGCAGCCGGTTTCTGGTCGAAACGGCCGACCAATTGGCGCGCATCCGGGAATCGGACGTGACCGCGGTGATCATCGATCGCAGCCGCAGCCGCGTTGCCCCCCACGTGCGCGAACAGATGGCTCCCGTCGAGCGGCGGACCCCGATCGCCAGCGGCATGACACCGCCCTATCGCGGGGTCGAGCGCCGGCGCGCGGCGATATTGGCGCCGTCGCCGCGCGAGCGGGCGGTCCGGCCCGCGACCTATGCCCAGGAGCGCCGCCGCGCCGCGCGGGTGATCGACAAGTCGCGGCTGGCGGTGATCGACCTGTTCGAATCGGCGCGGCTGGGCCGCGCGGTCGATGGCGGCAAAATTGCCCCGCTGGCGCAGGCGATCAGCGATTCGATCGCACGCCATTCGCGGGTGCTGCTCAATCTGGTGCGGTTGAAGCAGAAGGACGAATATACCTATCTCCACTCGGTCGCGGTGTGCGCGCTGATGATCAATTTTGGCCGCCACCTGAAACTGGGCGAGGCCGAGGTTCAGCAATTGGGAGTCGCGGGGCTGCTGCACGATGTCGGCAAGGTCGCAATTGCCGACGACGTCCTGCTCAAGCCCGGCAAACTGACACTGGACGAGCGCGCGTCGGTGGAGGGGCATCCGCTGGCAGGGCATGGCTTGCTGGCGCAATCGTCGGACATTCCCGCCGCGGCGCTGGAGGTGTGCCTGCGCCACCATGAAAAGATGGACGGGACAGGCTATCCCGATGGTTTGAGCGGCGAAGCGCTGTCGCTCTATGCGCGAATGGGCGCGATTTGCGACGTCTATGACGCGGTGACGTCGGACCGGCCGTACAAGGCGGCGTGGACGCCGTGCGAGGCGCTGAGCGCGATGCAGAGCTGGCCGGGCCATTTCGACCCGCGCCTGCTCGACCAGTTCGCCGACAGCCTGGGGATATTTCCGATCGGCACGCTGGTCAGCCTGTCGACCGGCGTGCTGGGCATTGTTGCCGGCAGCGCGGGCGAGAATGGCGAGGCGATCGTCGTGCGCGTCTTTTTCGATTGCGACCTGCTGGCCGAATGTGCGCCGGTCGACTGCGAAATTCCGCCGACGGCCCGCGAGCCGCGGATTGTCGGCCGCGCGAGTCCAACATTCTGGCGCTTTGACGACTGGCCGGCGATGGTGCAGCGGGTGCTGGCGGCAGCCTAATCGCGCGCCTTGGCCGCGGCGCGGACGTCCTGCGACCGGGCGAGCGGCATGACGAGAATATCGTCGCCGTCGACGATCACGGCAATATTGTCCATGCCGATCAGCGACACGCGCTTGCCGCCGCTGCGAACAAGATTGCCGTGACTGTCGTGGAGGAAGGTGTCGCCGGTGACGGCGTTACCGGCGGCGTCCTTTGGCGCGAGCGTATGGACGGCTTGCCAGCTGCCAAGGTCGGACCATCCCATGGCGGCGGGGACGACGGCGACGCGGTCGTCCTTTTCCATCACGGCATAGTCAATCGAGTCCGACGGAGCCCGAGCGAAATGGGCGGCATCGGCATAGAGCGCGTCGCCGTCGATCATAGCCGCGGCGACGGCGGCGTCGGCGGCCTCGAAAATGGCACGGCAGTGGGTGAGCATCGCATCGCGCATCCGGTCGGCGCGGAACAGGAAGATCCCCGCGTTCCAGCTGTAGCCGCCCGCGGCAAGCATCGCCTCCGCCTCGGCGAGCGGCGGTTTTTCGATGAAGCGGTCGACGGCGAAGCCCCCACCATCGTCAGCGTCGCCGAGTGCGTCGCCATTGGCGATATAGCCAAAGCCGGTTTCCGGGCCGTCGGGGGTGATGCCGAAGGTGACGATCCAGTCCTGCTGTGCCAGCCGGGCGCCTTTGGCGATCGCGGCGTGAAAGGCGGGGACGTCGGCGATGACATGATCGCTGGGCATCACCAGCAACAGCGTGTCGGCATCGGCGCGCGCGACCGCAAGCGCGATGGCCGCGGCGGTGCCGCGCGGCATCGGTTCGACGATCAAAGCGGCTTCGCGTTCGCCCATCTGGTCGTGCACCGCGGCGACATGGGCGTCGCCGCACAGGATGATTGGCGGCAAAAAGGCGGCGCCGGCGGGGGTGCGCTGCACCGTCTGCTGGAACAGGCTTTGCGTGCCGGTCAGCGGCAGGAACTGCTTGGCGCGGTGGCCGCGCGATTCGGGCCACAGCCGGGTTCCGGCACCGCCGCACAGGATGAGGGGTTGGATCATCACGGTCATCGCGCCGGTCTATCGCCTCCGGCGCCGCGGGTCACCCCCGCTTGGCCAAATGACAAGTGTAAAATTAACCGACAGTTGACGCCTCGGCTGTAGTATCGGGAAGGCGAAAGGGCTGCGTAATTTTTCATGTTCCGGCTGTTCAAACATTATGTCCCGCACGCCGTCGTCTGGCTGGCGCTGATCGAATTTTTCGCGCTGCTCGGCTCGGCCGAGGCGGCGTGGCACCTGTATGCGCGTCAGGCGGGCTTCGACGCCGGGCCGCTCGCCGACCGGTGGCTGCCGCTGGCGACCTTTGCCGTCGCCAATTCGCTCGCGATGATGGCGACCGGCATGTACGGGAACGAGGGGCTGCGTTCGATGCGCTTTGCCACCGCGCGCCTGCTCGCGGCGATCTCGCTCGGGGTGATTTTCCTCTCGGTACTCGGGTTTCTGTTACCGACCGCGACGCTGTGGCGCGCCAACAGCCTGTACGCGATGGCGCTGGCGATTGCGGCGCTGTTCGTCATCCGTCTGGCGCTGACCCAGTCGGCGGGAGCCGAGGCGTTTCGTCGCCGCATCCTGGTGCTGGGCGCTGGACCGCGCGCCGCGCGCCTGGCGGCGCTCGCCAATGCGCCCGGCAGCGGGCTGGAGATGGTCGGCTTTATCGCGATGAGCGACGCCGAAAAGGCGGTCGCCGGTGCGGTCGCGCGCGAGACGATCCCCAATCTGTCCGAGCATGTAGTGACCCTGCGTGCGGGCGAAGTCGTGCTGGCGCTGGAGGAGCGGCGCAACGCGCTGCCGCTGAACGACCTGCTGCGCGTCAAGACGACCGGCGTCCATGTCAACGACATCGCGAGCTTTATCGAGCGCGAGACCGGGCGCGTCGATCTGGCAACGACCAATCCCAGCGGGCTGATCTTTTCCGACGGATTTTCGGCGGGACAGCGAATTTCCAAGGTCGGCAAGCGATTGTTCGACATCTTGGCCAGCCTGATCGTGCTGGTCGTTGGCCTGCCGCTGATCATCGTCGCCGGAATCGCGGTGATGCTCGACAGCCGCGGGCCGGTGTTTTACCGCCAGCCGCGCGTCGGGCTGTTCGGCGAATCCTATGACATTTTCAAGATCCGTTCGATGCGCACCGATGCCGAGGCCGAGGGCAAGGCGGTGTGGGCGAGCGAGAATGATCCGCGCGTCACCCGCGTCGGACGGATCATCCGCAAACTGCGGATCGACGAACTGCCCCAGACCTGGTGCGTCCTGAAAGGCGACATGAGCTTTGTCGGGCCGCGCCCCGAGCGCCCCAGTTTCGTCGAAGAACTCGAACAGAAAATGCCCTTTTATGCCGAACGGCACATGGTGAAGCCGGGGCTGACCGGCTGGGCACAGATCAATTATCCTTATGGCGCGTCGGTCGAGGATGCGCGGGTCAAACTGGAATATGATCTGTATTACGCGAAAAACTACTCGCCCTTTCTCGACCTGTTGATCCTGTTGCAGACGGTGCGCGTCGTGCTGTGGCCTGACGGCGCGCGCTGATCATGCTCGGCGGCGCGTCGGAAATTCTCTCGGTGCTGGCATTGGTCGGCTTTTCCGCTGTCGCGCTGTGGCTGTTGGCGCGGCCCCCGGCACGCATGGCGGCATTGATGCCGGCGCCGCGGATGCTGACGCTCGCGGCCGCCGCGACCGCGCTATGGTGCGCGGCGCTCGCGCTGTTCACGCCCGGATCGTCGCAGGCGATGGTGGCGCAGCCGCTGCGCGACCTGGCGATGCTGGGCTGGCTGGCCACGACCTTCTGGTCGCCGGGGGCGCCGATGTCGCGGCCGCTGCGGCTGATCCTGCGGATGCTGGCGACGATTTGTGTGCTGACCCTGGTGCTGGGCGCCGCGGCGCATTGGCGGGCCGGCGCCGCGGCAGAGCCGTGGATGACGCCGACGTTGACCTTTGCGGCAATGATCGTCGCGACCGGCGGGCTGTTGATCGTCGACAGCGGGGTCCGCCACGCAAGCGCCGGCCTGCGGACGCCGGTGATGGCGGTCGCCGGCGGGTTTGCGATGCTGTGGGCGTATGAACTGAATGTCCAGCTGATCGGGGCGCTGACCGGCAAGAGCGCCTCGACCTTGATCCAGTTGCTGCCCGCGGTCGTGCTGCTGATGCTGCCGACCTATATCTTGGCGGCGATGGATATCGGGCGCGAGCGGATGCAGCTGTCGCGGACCGCGGCGATGCGCACGCTGATCTTGCTGGCTGCCGCGGCCTATCTGATCGTCATCGGGTTGACCGGCGCGATCGCACGGCTGGTCGGCGGCGATTATGCCGAACTGGCCCAAGCGGCCTCGCTGGTGGTGGCGCTGGGCACCGGCGGATTGCTGATCGCGTCGGGGCGCGCCCGCGCCTGGCTGTCGGTGATGATCACCAAACATCTTTTCGAACATCGTTACGACTATCGGACCGAGTGGATGCGCTTTACCGCGACGCTTGGCCAAGGCGGCGGCGAGGATGATCGCAACCTCCATCGCCGGGTCGCCAAGGCGCTGGCCGAGCTGACCGGCAGCCCCGGCGCGCTGTTGATGCTGCCCGACGCCGGGGGCGGCTTTCGTGTTGCCGAACAATGGCATTGGCCGGTCGATGTCGACGCGGACGACGCGGCGCTGTCGTTGCGATCGGCGTTCATGTTGCAGGAGACGCGGCACATCGTCGACCTGGACGCGCAGCGCCGCGGGCCATCGGGCGAGGCGCTGCCGGGCAAGGAGCTGGCCGGCGAAGATCTGGCAATCCCCGATTGGCTGATCGCCGACCAGCGGGCGTGGGTCGTCGTGCCGATCCTGCATTTCCAGCGCATGATCGCGGTGGTTGTACTGCACCGTCCGCCGGTGTCGCGCGCGCTGGATTGGGAAGACCTCGACGTGCTGCGCATCGCGGGCCAACAGGCGGCAAGCTATCTGGCCGAATCGCAAAGTCAGGAAGCGTTGTCCGAGGCACGGCGGTTCGACGAATTCAACCGCCGCTTTGCCTTCATCATGCACGACATCAAGAATCTGGCGAGCCAGATCGGCCTGCTCGCGCGCAATGCCGAACGCCATGCGGACAAACCCGATTTTCGCGCCGACATGGTCGAAACGCTGAAGATTTCGGCGGGGCGGCTGAGCGATCTGTTGGTCCGCTTGGCGCCGCGCGCGCGCGGACCGGCGGCCGAGGCAGGACGGATACTGATCGAACCGATCCTGAACGACATTGCCGCCGAGGCACGGCCGCGCCGGGCATTGTTCGTCGGTTGCCAGACCGGCCTGTCGGCGTGGGGCGATGCGGGATCGATCCGGCAAATTGTCCAGCATCTGGTCGCCAATGCGATCGATGCCTCCGACGCAGGAACGTCAGTGCAGGTCGTCGCGGTTGCTGAGCATGGCCGGGCCCGGATCGATGTGATCGATCAGGGCAGCGGCATGACGAGCAGCTTCATTCGCGACGAGCTGTTCAAACCCTTTGTCTCGACCAAGGACGGCGGGTTTGGGTTGGGCGCGTTCGAGGCGTTGCAGATCGCGCAGGCGATGGGCGGCGCGATCGACGTCGAGAGCGAACCCGGCAAGGGGAGCAGCTTCACTTTGTGGCTGCCGCTGGCCGACGCGCGCGAGGGCGCGGGCGTCGATGCCCGGATGATGAAAGTGACATCGCAATGAGCGAAGCCGCCACCCATGTCCGTAAACTGCTGGTGGTCGAGGATGACCCGGGGCTGCAGACGCAGCTCAAATGGGCCTATGAGGATTATCAGGTGCTGATCGCGGGCGATCATGACGCCGCGATCGAGATGCTGCGCGCCGAGGAACCCGATGTGGTGACGCTCGACCTGGGCCTGCCGCCCGACCCCGACGGGACGCGCGAGGGCTTTCGCACCTTGAGCGCGATCCTCGAGGCGAAGCCCGATACCAAGGTCATCGTCGTGTCGGGGCACGGCGAACGCGCCAGCGCGCTCGCGGCGATCGCCAGCGGCGCGTGGGATTTTTACCAGAAGCCGATCGACATCGACGAACTGGGGCTGATCGTCGCCCGCGCCTTTCATGTCCGCGAGCTGGAGGTCGAGAATGTCCGGCTGGCGCAGCAGGGGAGCAGCGACAACCGCGTGCTCGGCGGAATGATCAGCGGCGCGCCCGAAATGCAAAAGGTCGCGCGGACGATCGAGCGCGTCGCGAACCTCGATGTCAGTGTGATGCTGCTCGGCGCCAGCGGCACCGGCAAAGAATTGCTGGCGCGCGGACTGCACGAAGCGAGCGGGCGGCGCGACGGCGCATTTGTCGCGATCAACTGCGCCGCGATCCCCGAAAATCTGCTCGAAAGCGAATTGTTCGGGCATGAAAAGGGGGCGTTCACCGGCGCGGTCAAGACCACCGAGGGCAAGATCGAGCTGGCGCATGGCGGCACTTTGTTCCTCGACGAAGTCGGCGATATTCCGCTGCCGCTGCAGGTCAAATTGCTGCGCTTTCTGCAGGAACGCACGATCGAGCGGATCGGCGGGCGCAAGCCGATCGCGGTCGATACCCGCATCGTGTGTGCGACGCACCGCGACCTCGACGCGATGATCGCGGCGCAGAGTTTTCGCGACGACCTCTATTACCGGCTTGCCGAAATGGTGGTGAAAATTCCGTCGCTGGCCGAACGGCCGGGCGACCCCGTGCTGCTGGCGCGGCATTTCCTGCACCAATATGCGCCCGAGATGAATCCCGCGGTGCGCGGCTTTGCCCCCGATGCGCTGCAGGCGATCGATGAGGGGCTGTGGCCGGGCAACGTCCGCGAGCTCGAAAACCGGATCAAGCGCGCGGTGATCATGGCCGACGGCAAGCTGGTCGCGAAAGACGACCTCGACCTGACGAACGGCGCCGCGCAGGACGGCGAGCAGGCGTGGCTGAACCTGCGCAGCGCGCGCGAGGCGGCGGACCGCGTCGCCATCCGCCGCGCCATGACGCAGAGCGAGGGCAATATTTCGGCCGCCGCCAAGCTGCTCGGGATCAGCCGCCCGACGCTGTATGATCTGCTCAAACAATATCGGATGCACGCCTGAATGGGGCTTGGCCGCGTCTGGACGAGCGCGCTGTTGATCGCGGCGGTGCTGGCCGGATGCGGCGCGCCGCGTCCCGACGCGCCGCGGCGCGCCTTTGCCGAGCGCCGCGCCGAACTGCAGGCGGCAATTGCCGACAATCCGCAGGCGATTGCTGAGCGCGTCGAGCTGGCGCGGGTCGCGATCCGGCTGGGCGACGGGGTCGGCGCCGAGGCGGCGGTGAAAGGCGCGCTCAGCGCGGGCGGCAACGCCGCGGCGCTGCGGCCGCTGCTGGCGCGCGCCTATGCGATGCAGGGCGAGGGGCAGCGCGCGCTGGAGGCGATCGACGCGGGTCCGATCATTCCCGAAATGATCGGCGAGGCGGCTTGGGTTGCGGGCGACGTCCATCTGGCGCGCGGCGACCTTGGCGCGGCGCGCGATGCTTATGACCGGGCGGTGCGCGAGTTGCCGCGCAATTCGGCGCTGTGGGTCGATGTCGCGCGCTTTCGCGATGCCAATGCCGACACCGCGGGCGCGCGCGATGCGGCCGATTTTGCGATCGAACTCGACAAGGCGAACAGCGCCGCGCTGGCCTATAAGGCGAATCTGGTCCGGACCGAGGATGGGCTGACCGCGTCGCTGGAATGGTATGGCGATGCGCTGGCGGCCGATCCCGACAATGCCGACGCGCTGATCGACCAGGCGGCGACGCTGGGCGATCTGGGGCGCTATCGCGACATGCTGGTCGCGCTGCGCCACGCCGCGACGATCGTGCCGCGCGATCCGCGGCAGTTTTACCTGCAAGCGGTGCTCGCGGCGCGCGCCGACAATTACCGGCTGGCACGCAGCCTGCTCCAGCGCACCCGCGGCGAGATCGACGACTTGCCGGGCTTCATGCTGCTGAGCGCAGTGGTCGAGCTGGAACTGGGCGGCGAGGCGGTAGCGGCGACTTGGGCCGATCGGCTGCTTGCCGAACAGCCGTATAATTTCACTGCCCGGCGCATATTGGCGGTCGCCAACTGGGCCGATGGCGATGCCGACGGCGCGATCGAGGCGTTGCTGCCGATCGTCGACCGCCCCGACGCCGACAGCTGGTCGCTGTTGATGGCGGCGCGGGCGGCGAGCGAGCTGGGGCGACGCGGCGAGGCGGCCGATTTTCTGGCGCGCGCCGCGACGCTGACGCGCGGTGAGGCGCTGCCGTTTGCGCCGGGCGACGACTATGGGCTGTTGACGCAAGCCGCCGATGCCGAGCCGCTGAACCCGGCCGCCGCCATCCCGGCGATCGCCGCCGACATCTTGCGCGGCAATAATGCATCGGCGATCGCGCGCGCGGCGCGGCTGCGCGACGCCAACCGCGGCGTTGCCGACGCGCATATCCTGCTCGGCGACGCCGCGCTAGCGGGCGGGCGGTTCGACCTGGCGGTGCAGGCGTATCGCACCGCGCGCGACCTGGATGCAGGCGAGCGCACGACGCTGCGGCTCGCCAATGCGCTGTTCCGCGCCGGCGATGCGGCGGGGTCAGGCGCCGCGATTCTTGCGCTGCGCGACAGTCAGCCGTCGAGCATCGCCGCCGACCGGCTGGCTGGGCATCTGGCGATGGATATCGAACATTGGGACGAAGCGATCGCGCATTTTGAGCGCGTCCGGGGCCGCATCGGTGACCGCGACGTCGTGGTCCTGCGCGAATTGGCGCGGGCGTGGGCGGCCAAGGGCGACGCGGAGCGCGCGCTGCCATTGATCGACCGCGCGTACCGGCTGCAACCGCTCAATGCGGGGGTGATGGGCTTTTACGCCGACTTGCTGGACAAGCGCGGCAACCGGCAGGCGGCGGCGGATTTGCGCGACAAGGCGGCGCAGGTGGGGCGGTAGTTTTAGAGCATGATGACATCAAGTTGAACCGTAGCCCTGAGCCTGTCGAAGGGCGCCTATCCGAGAGGCGCCCTTCGACAGGCTCAGGGCTACGGTTTTGTTTCGATTCGACTTTATGTCATCTCGATCTAAAGCCGTTCCGCTTCAGGGGAAGGCGCCAAACCTTACGCCTCGGTCAGATCCAGCAACGTCCGCGCGTCGAGACCGATGCGGCGCATCTGATCGGCGACCGGCGGCCAGACATTGGCGAGGAAATCGGCGCGCATCAGGTCGCGCAGGCGCTCGGTTGCGCCCGGGGCGACGAACATGCCGACGCCGCGCTTGACCGTGACCAGCCCTTCGTCCTGAAAGGTCTGATACGCCTTGGCGACGGTGAGCGGGTTGGCGCCTTCCTCGGCGGCGAGCGAGCGGACCGACGGCAGCATGTCGCCGTCGCGAAAACTGCCATCAAGGATCGCGTTGGCGATGACGTCGCGCAGACGCTGATATACGGGTTTGGACTGATCGAGCATGCCGCCTTAATGCCATAAGACAGCAGCACAGTCAAATGTCGGTTATTACAAAAGTGCGCGGCAGGACGTAACTAAATTTCCCAGGGCCGAACAACATCATCATATTCGGGGCGTGGCCGCTCGTCGAGCGGGCGCGCAGGTGAGCCGATGAAGAAATAGCCGACAATCGTGTCGCCTTCGCCCGCGCCGAACGCGGCGGCGACTTGCGGGCTATAGGCGGCCCAGCCGGTCAGCCAGCTGCCGACGAAGCCGTGGGCGTGCGCGGCGTGGAGCAGGTTCATGCCGACCGCACCCGCCGACATCTGTTGCTCCCACACCGGAATCTTGGCGCCCGCGACCGGAGTCGACAGCAGCACGAGCAGGCTGGGCGCCTGATGCGCGAACTGGTCGAGCGCCGACAGGTCGAGCCCGGCGGCGCCGGGATTTTCCGCCACCCATGCAGTTTTGAGCAGCGTCGCCAGCGCTTCGCGCTGGTTGGCGGCGACGGTGACGATACGCCAGGGGGCGAGCTT
>CAZCUW010000067.1:0-15226 GCA_964502035.1 uncultured Sphingopyxis sp.
GGTGCGGGGTTGCAGGTGACGGCGCCGATGGGGGCGATGGTCGTCGACATCGGCGGCGGCACGACCGAGGTCGCGATCCTGTCGCTGGGCGGCATCGCGTACAGCAATTCGGTGCGCGTCGGCGGCGACAAGATGGACGACATGATCTCGTCCTACATCCGCCGCAAACATAATCTGATGATCGGCGAAATGACCGCCGAGCGCGTCAAGCTGGCGATCGGCTGTGCGGTGGCGCCCGAGGGCGAGGGCATGGTGATCGGGGTCAAGGGCCGCGACCTGGTCAACGGGCGCCCGTCGGAAGTTCGGGTGTCGGAGGCCGAGATTGCCGAGGCGCTGGCCGAACCGGTCGGCCAGATCGTCGCCGCGGTGCGCGCCGCGCTGGAACAGACGCCGCCCGAATTGTCGGCCGACATCATCGACGAGGGGATCACGCTGACCGGCGGCGGCGCGCTGCTGCGCCGGATGGACGTCGCGATCGCCGAGGCGACCGGATTGTCGGTGCGGGTGGCGGAAAATGCGCTGATCTGCGTCGCGATGGGTGCGGGCCTGGCGTTCGAGGACCGGTCGTATCATGGGGTGCTGATCGCGGCTTGAATTCAGTTGAATGTGGACGACCGGTAAGGGGTGGCGAGCAGCCATTGCCGTCGTCGGTTATCCCGGGCTGGGGCCGCGATCCGGTCGGCGCGTGCGACGGGTCATCATGCCAAAGTTCAGGAAAGTTCAGCCTCGTGCAGCGCCCGATTTGCCGTGTTCGGCGGACTGAGGGCGGCCGGTTCTTGGCCGCATCCGGAACCGGGGCGGCGACCGCTTTTGCCTGTAAATTGAAAGAGCCGAGATGAAGGCTGGCACAGCGGAATAATGTAGGACAGCGTTTTTTTGAGCGGCGGATGGCGGTTTTGGGGTGGGGAGCGGCCATTTCCTGATCCTCCCCGGAACGGGGAGGTGGCAGCCCGCAGGGGTGACGGAGGGGTCGAAACCTCGCGCCATGACGCACCGTCGCGGCCCTTCCACCCCCGCTTCGCGGCGGTCCCCCTCCCCGTTCCGGGGAGGAACGGCGATGTCCGCAACCGGTCGCTAGCCGACCTCCGCTGATAGGGCGTCAGGCGTAAGCGTCGATCGCCGCGAGGTGCTTTGCCTTCGCCGCGTCATCCAAAAACGAGCCGGTGAAGCTGTTGCGCGCCAGCGTGATCAGGTCACCCCGTGACAGATCGAGCGCGTCGGCGACCGCCAAATAGTTGGCGTTGACATAACCGCCGAAATAGCTGGGATCGTCGCTGTTCACCGTGGCGCGGAGTCCCGCGTCGAGCATGATTTTCAGCGGGTGGTCGGCGACGTCGCCCACGACGCACAGCTTCAGGTTCGACAGCGGGCAGACGGTGAGCGTCATGCCCGCGGCGGCGAGGCGTGCGACGAGGGCGGGGTCTTCGAGGCTGCGGTTGCCATGGTCGATGCGGTCGACGCCCAGCAGATCGAGCGCTTCGTAAACATAAGCGGGCGGACCTTCCTCGCCGGCGTGAGCGACGATCTTGAGGCCAAGGGCGCGGGCGCGGGCGAAGACGCGGGTGAATTTAGACGGCGGGTGGCCGACTTCAGAGCTGTCGAGCCCGACGCCGTCGATGCGGCCCAGATGCGGCAGCGCTTCGTCGAGCGTCGCCTCGGCTTCGGCTTCGCTGAGGTGGCGCAGGAAGCACAGGATGAGTTTTGAGGTAATGCCGTAGCGCGTTTGCGCATCATCGAGCGCGCGGGTGATGCCCGCAACGACGGTGCCGAACGCGATGCCGCGCGCGGTATGCCCTTGCGGATCAAAGAAGATTTCGACGTGGCGGACCGCGTCGGCATGGGCGCGCGCCAGATAGGCGGCAGTCAGGTCGTGGAAATCCTGTTCGGTGTGGAGGACGCCCATCCCCTGATAATAGATGTCGAGGAAATCCTGAAGGTTCGAGAAGGCGTAAGCCGCGCGCACCTCTTCGACGCTGGCGAAGGGGATCGCGACGCCGTTGCGCTGCGCCAGGTCGAACATCAGTTCGGGTTCGAGCGAGCCTTCGATATGGAGGTGGAGCTCGGCCTTGGGAAGGCCGGCGATGAAGGCGGCGCGGTCGGCGGCCGAGGCGAAACCATCATGCATCACTGTTGCCCTCTTCCTCGCGCAGGATGATCGCCGCCTCGGGCTTGTGACGGCGGATTTCGTCGATCGTCAGCCCGTCGATCTCGTGCGGAAAGATCAGCCACTGGTCGGTTTCGTGGACAAAGAAATCGGGGCGCAGGTCGGTGACGTTGCGGCGCGGTTTGAACCAGACGGTGGCGATGCGGATGTCGCGCGGCATATTGTGGCGGCAGCGCGCCCTGAGTTCGGCGATGAAGGCGCGGATGCTGCGCCCGCTGTCGAACACATCGTCGATGATCAGCAGCCGGTCGTCGGGGTCGAGGGTGTCGATCAGATAGCCGAGCGCGAACACTTTGACGTGCGGATCCTGGCGGTCGATGCCCTGGTACGACGAGGTGCGGATCGCGATATGGTCGCAGTGGGTGCCGTGATAATCGAGCAATTCCTGCACCGCGATGCCGACCGGCGCGCCGCCGCGCCAGATGCCGACGAGGTGGGTCGGTTTGAACCCGCTGTCGATCACCTGCATGCCGAGGCGCAGCGAATCGGCGAGGAGATCGTTGGCGCTGATGAAGATCTTGTCGGCGGTCATGGGTGCGGGCGTAATCGTGCCGGGTGGTCTTCGCAAGGTGACGGGTGAAGGACGGCGTTGGGGTGGGAGGCGGAGCGTGCGAAATCACGCCCTCCCCTCAAGGGGAGGGGCCATAGCTTCCGATCATTCAACGCGTCGGTTGCGTCAAATCACCGCGCGTCCCGCCGAGCCGGTTCCCGGCATCCTCGCGGTAGAGCGACCAGTCGGCGGGGCATTGTTTCACCTGGCGGGGAAGCCCCTGCATGCCGTCGGTGATCCAGCAGTCGTTGAAGATCGAGCAATAGCAGGAGCGCACCGACATCTTCCATCGCTCGCGGTTGAATGCGCGCCATATCGGCTCATTGGCGGGCGTGCGCGGCAGGCTGATGAAGCGCAGGCTTTCGCCCGGGCGCACCGCGACGCCGGTCGACGGTGAGGTAGCAAAGGACAATGCGGTGGAGTCGCCATCGGTGCAGCAGGCGTCGAGCAAGGCGGTGGGGCTGCCCATCGCCTTGCCCTGATAGCGGATCTCGATCGGGCCGAGGATCGCGGGGCCGACGCCATTGTTGGTGAGCGACAGCGAAATATCGGCTTTGCCCTCGTCATCGACATTGCTGGTGCCAAAGGTGACAAAGGGCATCGCACCGCCGGTCTGCATCTTTTGCGTCGCATCGGCCTGGACAAAAGCGAAATAGGCGAGCGCGAGCGAGGCGATGAGCGCGGGCAGGCCGATGACGAAATGCGCGATGGTGAAGAAGGGCAGGTAGCGCAGGAAGCGCGAACTGAACGCGGCGGGAGTCGAGGGGAGCGGCGCCGGAGCAGGCGCAGCGTCGCGGTCGGGAGGGGAGGCGGTCATCGGCGGGCGGTTCCTTTGCGCGGATCGGCTTGCTGACTAGCGCGCGCGGGCGATCTTTCCAACGAAGGATGTGACAATGTGCCGCCGCAAATTCCCGCTTTCGCCGCGGCAAGGATCGGATCATAAGCGGGATTATGTTGCCCAGCCTGATCCTTTCGCTCGCCTTTGCCGTCCAGACCGCCCCCGCCGTCGTTACCCCGCCGCCGCGGGTACCGCAGGTGATCCAGCCGATGATGGCGCCCCCGCCGCCGCCGCCGCCCTTGCCGGTGCCAGTGCCCGTCGAGGCGCCCGATACGCGCCCCTATGTCGCGCTGGTCACCGATCTGGGCACGATCGTGGTGCGGGTCGAAAACAAGCGGGCGCCGGTGACTAGCGCCAATTTCCTGCGCTATGTCGATACGAAGCGGATGGACGGGTTTCAATTTTACCGTTCGACCAAAAGCTGGGGACCGGCAAACCAGCTGGTCCAGGCGGGCAATCGCGGCGATGCGCGCAAGAATTTCCCGCCGATCGCGCACGAGCCGACCAAGACCAGCGGCCTGACCAGTTGCAAGGGCGCGTTGTCGATGGCGCGGTTGAACCCCGGCGATGCGACGACCGATTTTTTCCTGCTGTTGTCCGACATCAAGGGGTTCGACAGCGACGCGCCGGGCAGCGATGGGGTGGGTTTTGCGGTGTTCGGCGAAATTGTCATGGGCGCCGACATCGCCGAGCGGATTTTCAACGCCCCGATCTCGCCGACCGCGGGCGAAGGCGTCATGGTGGGCCAGATGCTGGCGCCGCCGGTGACGATCAAGACCGCGCGCCGCGTGCCGGCACCCGCGGGGGCGCCGAAAGGGTGCGTGGTAAAGGCGCCGTAAAACTGCGCCGAACCACCCATCATTTATTTTGCGTTCATCCGCGCTGTGGCTATACCGCGCGCATGACTCACAACAGCCCTTCGCGCGCGTCCGTGCGCCTGCTCGCCGCCGCTCTGATGATCACGCCCCTGCTGGCGGCTTGCGCCGGGAGCGGGGTCAAGAAGGACACGCGCTATGTCGCGCGCGACGTCAACACGCTGTACCGTGCGGCACAGGACCGGCTCGACCGCCAGCAATATGGCGTCGCCGCGGCGCTGTTCGACGAGGTCGAGCGCCAGCATCCCTATTCGCCCTGGGCGCGCCGCGCGCAGCTGATGAGCAGCTTCAGCTACTATATGGACCGCGAATATACCCCCGCGATCGAGGCCGCGCAGCGGTTCCTGGCGATCCACCCGGGCAACAAGGACGCGCCCTATGCCTATTATCTGATCGGGCTCAGCTATTATGAGCAGATCAGCGACGTCACCCGCGACCAGAAGATCACCCAGCAGGCGTCGAACGCGCTGGGCGAGGTGATCCGCCGCTATCCCGACAGCCGCTATGCCGCCGATGCGCGGCTCAAGATCGACCTGGTGCAGGACCATCTGGCGGGCAAGGAGATGGAAATCGGCCGTTTCTATCAGCGCAGCTCGAACTGGCTGGCGGCGTCGATCCGCTTTCGCGAAGTCGTCGACAAATATCAGACCACCAGCCACGCCCCTGAGGCGCTGTACCGCCTGACCGAATCCTATCTGGCGCTGGGTATTCCGGCCGAGGCGAAAAAGTCGGCCGCGGTGCTGGGCGCCAATTATCCGGGCAATGAATGGTATGAGCGCGCATACAAGCTGATGCAGAAGAACGCGCCCAGCGCCTGATCGCGCCGGGAATAGATTCTGCCTTTGTTCTGCGGTAAGGACGGCCTGTGCTGACCGCTTTGTCCATCGCCAATATCGTTCTGATCGAACGGCTCGACCTCGATTTCGCGGCCGGGCTGGGCGTGCTGACGGGCGAGACCGGGGCGGGCAAGTCGATCCTGCTCGACGCGCTGGGCCTTGCGCTCGGCGCGCGCGCCGACAGCGCGCTGGTGCGGCAGGGGAGCGGGCAGGCACAGGTGACCGCGAGTTTTGTCGCGCCCGCGGCGGGAACGGCGCTCGCGACGCTGCTCGCCGATAATGAGATTGGACTAGAGCCGGGCGAGCCGCTGCTGGTCCGCCGCACGCTCAAGGTCGATGGCGGCAGCCGCGCGTATCTGAATGACCAGCCCTGTTCGGCGGCGCTGCTGCGCGAGGTGGGCGGGCATCTGGTCGAAATCCACGGTCAGCACGACGATCGCGGGCTGCTGGCACCCGCGGGACACCGCGCGCTGCTCGACGCCTTTGCGCGCGCCGACACCGGCGCGGTGACGGCGGCGCATGGCGCGTGGCGCGCCGCCGAGGCGAAGCTGGCGGCGGCGCGCAGCGCGCTCGACGAAGCGACGCGCGACCGTGAATGGCTGGAGCATTGCGTGGCCGAATTGCAGGTGCTGGCGCCGCAGCCGGGCGAGGACGCCGAGCTGAGCGCGGCGCGCGCGGCGATGCAGAAGGGCGAAAAGATCGCCGGCGATCTGGGCGCGATCCTGGAAGCGTTTGAGGGCAGCGACAGCGGCCCGGCGGTGCTGCGCGGCGCGGCGCGGCGGCTCGACCGGCTGGCGGGCGATCACCCGCTGCTCGCCGAGGCGCTCGCCGGGCTCGACCGCGCGATCATCGAAGCCGATGAGGCCGAAACGCGGCTGCGCGAAGCGGCGCGGGCGATGGAATATGATCCCGAGCGGCTGGATGCGACCGAGACGCGGCTGTTCGAACTGCGTGCGATGGCGCGCAAACATGGTGTTCAGCCCGACGAGCTGACCGAGCTGACCGGCACGCTGGCGGCGCGGCTCGACGCGATCGAGGGCGGCAGCGCGGGGCTGGCGAAGCTGGAAGCGGCGGTCGCTGACACCGCCGCCGCCTACACCCATGCCGCGAGCGCGCTGTCGGACCTGCGCACCAAGGCGGCGGCGCGGCTCGATGCCGCGGTCGCGGGCGAACTGGTGCCGCTGAAGCTCGACGCGGCGCGCTTCCAGACGCTGGTCGAGCGGCTGCCCGCCGAGCGTTGGGGGCCGGAGGGCATCGACCGGGTCGAATATCTGATCTCGACCAACCCCGGGGCGCCGTTCGCGCCGCTGGCGAAGATCGCATCGGGGGGCGAGCTGTCGCGCTTCATCCTCGCGCTGAAGGTTGCGCTGGCCGAAGAGGGCGGGGCGGACACCATCATCTTTGACGAAATCGATCGCGGCGTCGGCGGCGCGGTGGCGAGTGCGATCGGCGAGCGGCTCGCGCGACTGGCGGGCGTCGGCAAGCAATTGCTGGCGGTCACGCACAGCCCGCAGGTCGCGGCGAAGGGCGCGGCGCACTTCGTCATCGCCAAGTCGAGCGAGGGTGTCGTCACCCGCACCAGCGTCCACGCGCTCGACGAAGGCGGCCGCCGCGAGGAAATCGCGCGGATGCTGTCGGGCGCCGAGGTGACCGCCGAAGCGCGCGCGCAGGCGGAGAGGCTGCTCGAGGTGGCCGGGTGACGGCGGCGCACCCGCTCGACCGACCGGTGTGGCATATGCTGACCGGACGGCAGGCGCATCTGGCCGAGGGGGATGCGCGGGCGCTGCGGATCGACCGCGGCTATGGCGTGTTCGGGGTGGCGGTCGACACCGGCGCCGCGGCACAGGCGGCGCTGGCGGCGCTGATTCCTGCTGGTGAGGAGCTTTGGATCGTCGAGGGCGAGCACTGGCCACTGCCCGCCGGGACGCGCGAAGTGAAGCGCGCGGTGTTGACGCAGATGGTCGCCGCTGGCGCGCCGCCGCCCGTCCGCGCGGGCGAACCCTTGGTCGTGACGCTCGGCGAAAGCGATGCGGCCGCGATGGCCGCGCTCGCCGACCACGCCAAGCCCGGGCCATGGGGACCGACGACGCATCGTTATGGGCCGTTTTTCGGGATCCGCGATCAAGACGGCCGATTGCTGGCGATGGCGGGGCAACGCATCTTGCTACCCGGCATGGCCGAAGTGAGCGGGGTGTCGACCTGGGCCGATTGCCGCGGCCGCGGCTACGCACGAACGCTGATCGGCCATGTCATGCGCGACATGGTGGCGCGCGGCGAACAGCCGTTCCTGCACAGCTACGCCGACAATGAAGGGGCGATCGCGCTGTACGAATCGCTGGGGTTTCGCATCCGGCGCGAGGTGCATGTGCTGGTGATTGCGAAATGATGGATCGGCGCTGGGTTTGAGCCGGTGGCAAGGGCGTTTATAAGCCCCTCCCCTTTAGGGGAGGGGTTGGGGTGGGGATATGAGTCGTACCAAACGGAGGGATATTTTGCTGGGCTATGCCCATAAGATGCGTCGTCAGCCGACCGAGGCCGAGAAACGCTTGTGGCGCCACCTGTCCGGCTCGAAACTGGGAGGGCACAAGTTTCGGCGCCAAGCGATATTGGGCGGCTATATCACTGATTTCTTATGCCCTCAGAAGAATTTGGCGGTAGAAATTGACGGTGATACGCACGTTGTCGAGGCCGATGCGGCGCGGGATGCGGTGCTTGCCGGGAACGGGATCAAAGTGGTTCGGGTGACGAACGAGGATGTGTTGAAGAACATGTACGGCGTGTTGCAATTTTTGCTGATGGAACTTGAGGGTCGTGGTGACCGATGGCCCCACCCCAACCCCTCCCCTGAAGGGGAGGGGCTTTAATTGTGACCCGGATTGAATCGCTTTCTGAAGCCGACGCCGCGAATGAATTGATGCGGCTGGCAAAAGCGATCGCGCATCACAACCGGTTATATCATGCCGACGACAGCCCTGAGATCAGCGATGCCGATTATGACGCGCTGGTGCGCCGCAACAATGATCTTGAGGCGGCGTTTCCGCAACTGATCCGCAGCGACAGTCCGAACAAGCTGGTGGGCGCCGCGGTCGAGGCGTCGCCGCTGGCGAAGGTCACCCATGCGCAGCGGATGATGAGCCTCGACAATGCGTTTGCCGATGACGAGGTCGCCGAGTTTGCCGCGCGGGTGCGGCGGTTCCTGAACCTGCCCGAGGATGCCACGGTCGCGCTGACCGCCGAGGACAAGATCGACGGGCTGTCCTGTTCGCTGCGCTATGAACAGGGCGTGCTGGTGCAGGCGGCGACGCGGGGCGACGGGCGCGTTGGTGAAGATGTGACGCCGAATGTGCGGACCATATCGGATATTCCGCAGCAACTCGTCGCCCCAGCGGAAGCTGGGGTCGCTATCGTCGGTTCGCTTACGCCAGCGGTCCCAGCTTTCGCTGGGACGACGATTATCCCCGACGTCTTCGAAATCCGCGGCGAAATCTATATGGCCAAGGCCGATTTTGCTGCGCTGAATGCTGCGCAGCAAAAAGTCGAAGCGAAGCTGTTTGCCAACCCGCGCAACGCCGCCGCCGGATCGCTACGGCAGAAGGATCCGAGCGTCACCGCGGCGCGGCCGCTGCGCTTTCTGGCGCATGGCTGGGGCGAGGTCAGCGACGTGCCCGCGGCGAGCCAATATGAGATGATGCGCTTGATCGAAAGCTGGGGGGTGCCGGTGTCGCCGCTGCTTGGCCGCTTTGACAGCGTCGCCGATGTGCTGGCGCATTACCGCGCGATCGAGGCGCGGCGCGCCGAGCTGCCCTATGACATCGACGGCGTCGTGTACAAGGTCGACCGGCTCGATTGGCAGGCGCGGCTGGGCTTTGTGGCCAAGGCGCCGCGCTGGGCGATCGCGCATAAATTCCCCGCCGAACGCGCGCAGACGACGTTGGAAGCGATCGACATCCAGGTCGGGCGTACCGGCAAGCTGACCCCGGTCGGGCGGCTGGTGCCGGTGACCGTCGGCGGGGTGGTGGTGTCGAATGTGACGCTGCACAACCGCGACGAGATCGGGCGGCTGGGGGTGCGGCCCGGCGACCGTGTCGTCGTGCAGCGTGCGGGCGACGTGATCCCGCAGGTGGTCGAGAATCTGACCCGCGATGAGGATCGCGCGGCTTATGCTTTCCCCGACCATTGCCCGGTGTGCGGCAGCGAAGCGGTCGCCGAGGAGGGCGAGGTCGATGTTCGCTGCACCGGCGGGTTGATCTGCGCGGCGCAGAAATTCGAGCGGCTGCGCCATTTCGTCAGCCGCGGCGCGCTCGACATCGAGGGGCTGGGCGAAAAGAGCATCGCCGAGTTTCTGGAGCTTGGTTGGCTTGATAAAGGTCCGGCGGATATTTTCCGGCTGCATCGGCAGCGCGACGCCTTGCTGGCGCGCGAGGGCTGGAAGGAAAAGTCGGTCGACAATCTGTTTGCGGCGATCGAGGCGAAGCGGTCGCCCGATGCGGCGCGGCTGCTGTTCGGGCTGGGCATCCGCCATATCGGCGCGGTGACCGCGCGCGATCTGCTGAAGGGCGTCGGCGACATCGCGCTGCTTCCGGGCAAGGCGGCCGAGATCAACGCCTATGTCGAAGCGAACCCGCGCAGCGAGGGCGAGTCCGACGGCAAATATGCGGCGCGCAAGATGGAGGCGATCAAGGCGATTCTCGACGTCCGCGCCGACGGTATCGGCCCCGCGGTCGCCGAAGCACTGGGCGATTTTTTCCACGAACCTCACAATCGCGATCTGTGGGACGATCTGCTGTCCGAAGTGTCGCCGCCGCCGTTTGTGGTCGAAACGCGCGCCAGCGAGGTGTCGGGGATGACGGTGGTGTTCACCGGCAAGCTGGAGACGATGAGCCGCGACGAAGCCAAGGCACAGGCCGAGGCTTTGGGCGCCAAGGCGGCAGGAACGGTGAGCGCGAAGACCGACCTGGTCGTCGCGGGGCCGGGTGCGGGGTCGAAGCTGAAGCAGGCGGCGGCGCTGGGGATACGGGTGATCGACGAGGCCGAATGGGCGGCGATTGTCGCGGCGGCGGGGTAGGTGCGATATGCCCCCTCGTCACCCCGGACTTGATCCGGGGTGACGAGGGGGGCTGCGATGGATGCCGGATCAGGTCCGGCATGACGGATGAGGGGTTTGGGGGACCATATGGCCAAACGCGATTATCTGAACCACCTGATGCGCGATCTGGAATCGCATACCGAGGTGCGGCGGTTCGGCAGCGGGTGGTTGTCGGGATTCTTCGCCTTGCTGTTCGCGATCGTCGGATTCGGGATGGTGATCGCGCTGCGCTTTCCGGGCTGGTTCGCGACGCCGGAACTGGAAATCGTCAAGGATTGGGGCGGGTTTCGCGGGGTGGTGCATCTGGTGCTGCTCGCCAGCTATGGGCTGGCGTTGCTCAGCCTGCTGCTGCGCCCGCGCAAGGTGCTGGGCGCCACCGCGCTGATCATCGCGCTGGCGGCGACGCTGATCGGCGGCGCCAATGTCCAGCGCGAGGAAACGCGGAGTTGGGGGATTTTCTTCGGGCTCGACTTTTTCGTCGTCAACCTGCTGATCACCGGCTTCATGTTCGCGCCGCTCGAACGGCTGTTCCCGCATCGCCGCGCGCAGCGATTGTTCCGCACCGAATGGCGCGAGGATCTTTTCTATTATCTGGTCAGCACGATGTTCGTGCAGGTGCTGGGCTTCCTGGCGCTCGCGCCGTCGACGATCATCAACGACCATACGTCGAGCTGGCAGGCGTTTCGCGCCGGGGTCGCCTCGCTGCCCTGGCTGGTCCAGTTCGCGATCGTCCTGATCGCGTCGGACCTGGCGCAATATTGGTACCACCGGCTGTTTCACAAGGTGCCGTTCCTGTGGGGGTTCCACGCGATCCACCACAGCGCCAAGTCGATGGACTGGCTGGCGGGGTCGCGGATGCATTTTGTCGAGATCATCCTGCTCCGCTCGATCACCTCGCTGCCGCTGTTCACTTTGGGGTTCAGCCCGTCGGTGATGCAGGCCTATATCGGCTTCGTCTATGTGTGGTCGTCGCTGCTCCACGCCAATGTCGGGGGCAATTTCAACCGGCTGGGCCACTGGATCGCCACCCCGCGGTTCCACCATTGGCACCATGGGCTGGAGCGCGAGGCGTTCGACGTCAATTTCGCGATCCACTTCCCGTGGCTCGACAAGATTTTCGGGACATTTCATCTGCCCAAGGATCGCTGGCCGGAGAATTACGGCATCCCCGAGGATGTGCCGAAAAACTATTGGGGGCAGTTCCTCTATCCGTGGACACGCAAGGGCAAGAGCGAGGGGACGCCGGCGGAATAGCCGTGGGCCGAATGGGTCGGCAGGCGCATTTCGGTTGAAAAGCGGCGGGGCGGCTTTTCCCGCCGCGCTGCTCCGCCTATAGCCGGGGCGATGATCCGATATTGGCGCTTGTTTCTTTGCCTGACGGCCTTGCTCTTCACTCCCGCCGCGATGGCGCGGGAGCGCGGCCCGGTGGTGCTGGCGGCGGCGAGCCTGCAGGAATCGCTGACCGAAGCGGCCGACGTCTGGGCCGCGAAGGGGCATGCCCGACCGGTGCTGTCGTTCGCCGCGTCGTCGGCGCTGGCGCGGCAGATCCTGGCGGGCGCGCCCGCCGACCTGTTCCTGTCGGCGGATGAGGAGTGGATGGATGCGTTCGCCAAGGCGGGATTGCTGCGGGCGGGGAGCCGCCTGGCGCTGCTCGGCAACCGGCTGGTGCTGATCGCGCCGGTGTCGAGCAAGGTGCGGCTGACCCCGGCGCGTGGTTTTCCGATCGCCCGCGCCCTTGGCACCGGCCGCCTGGCGCTCGCCGATCCCGCGGCGGTGCCCGCGGGCAAATATGCCAAGGCGGCGCTGACCGGGCTGGGCGTGTGGCGCAGCGTTGCCGCGAAAATCGCCCCGGCGGAAAATGTCCGTGCCGCATTGGCGCTGGTCGAACGCGGCGCGGCGCCGCTGGGCATCGTCTATGCGACCGACGCGCGGGCGTCGAAAGCGGTGCGGATCGTCGCGTTTCTGCCCGCTGCCAGCCACCCGCCGATCCGCTATCCGGTCGCGGTGCTGAAGGCATCGCGGCACCCGGATGCGGCCCGATTCCAAGCCTTTCTGCGGTCGAAGCAGGGCCGCGCGATCTTTGCCCGCCACGACTTTTCGGCGCCTTGATGCTGTCGGTGGAAGAGTGGGGGATCGTCGCACTGTCGCTCAAGGTCGGCGGCGCCGCGGTGCTGATTACGCTGCCGATCGCTTTTGCGCTGGCGTGGCTGCTGGCGCGCCATCGCTTTCCGGGGCGGATCGTCGTCGATGCGCTGGTGCATTTGCCGCTGGTGCTGCCGCCGGTGGTCACCGGCTGGTTGCTGCTCATCGCGTTCGGCCCGGTCGGCCCGGTCGGGCGCGGGCTGGAAAGCTGGTTCGGGGTCAGCCTGATGTTCCGCTGGACCGGCGCCGCGCTGGCGGCGGCGATCATGGCCCTGCCGCTGATGGTCCGCGCGATGCGGCTGTCGATCGAGGGCATCGACCGGCGGCTGGAAGGGGCGGCGCGGACGCTGGGCGCGAGCCCTTGGCACAGCTTTTGGACGATCAGCTTACCGCTGGCGCTGCCTGGCGTTCTCGCCGCGCTGGTGCTCGGCTTTGCGCGGTCGATCGGTGAGTTTGGCGCGACGATCACCTTTGTCTCGAACATCCCCGGCGAAACCCGCACCCTGCCGCTCGCCATCTATTCGGCGCTGCAAGTGCCCGGCGGCGAGGCGATGGTGACGCGGCTGGCGCTATTGTCGGTGGCGCTGTCGCTGGGCGCGCTGATCCTGTCCGAATGGCTAGTACGGCGGACCCATGGCGAACGGGCGCGCCATGGCGATTGATATCGATGTCGCCAAGCGGCTGGGCGATCGGACGATCGCGGCACAATTTACCGCCGGGCCGGGGCTGACCGCGCTATTCGGGCCGTCGGGGGTCGGCAAGACGAGCATCCTCAATATGGTCGCCGGGCTGCTGCGCCCCGACCGCGGGCATATCCGGATCGGCGCGCAGACGCTGTTCGGTGACGGCGTCGACCTGCCGCCCGAGGCGCGGCGGATCGGCTATGTCTTTCAGGACGGGCGACTGTTCCCGCATCGCCGGGTGCGTGCGAATCTGCTGTACGGCCATAGTCTGGCCGATCCCGCCGCGCGCTGGATGAGCCTGGACGAGGCGGTCGATTTCCTGGGCATCGGCGGGCTGCTCGGGCGCTGGCCGCACAGCCTGTCGGGGGGCGAGGCGCAGCGCGTCGCGATCGGCCGCGCCCTGCTGCGCGGTCCCGACTGCCTGTTGCTCGACGAACCGCTGTCGTCGCTCGACGCGGCGCGGCGCGGCGATATCATGGCGGTAATCGAACGGATTCGCGACGAATTGAAACTGCCGATCCTGTATGTCAGTCACGACCGGGCCGAGGTCGAGCGGTTGGCGACGTCGGTGGTGGAGATTGGCGAATAAAGTTTCACTTGAAACCATTTTGATGATAGAAGCAATCCGATGGAAACCCAGTTTACCCACGTCCACGAGACACCGCCGCCGGGCGCTGCGGCCGATTGGACCTGCCCGCAAAATTGGGATGCCTTCACCGCTGCCGAACATGCGATGTGGGATCGGCTGTTCGCGCGCCAGTCGGAGATGCTGCCCGGCCGCGCCGCCGATGCCTTTCTGCGCGGGATCGATGTGCTGCGGCTCGAAAAGCCGGGGATTCCCGACTATCGCGAGCTCAATGCGCGGTTGATGGCGGCGACCGGGTGGCAGGTCGTCGCGGTGCCGGGGCTGGTGCCCGACGCGGTGTTTTTTGACCATCTGGCGAACCGGCGTTTCCCGGCGGGCAATTTCATCCGCACCCCGCAGCAGCTGGACTATCTGCAGGAACCCGACGTGTTTCACGATGTGTTCGGCCATGTCCCGATGCTCGCCGACCCGGTGTTTGCCGATTATATGGTCGCCTATGGCGAGGGCGGGCTGCGCAGCCTGAAGTTCGATGCGCTGAAACAGTTGGCGCGGCTATACTGGTATACGGTCGAATTCGGGCTGATCCGCGAGGCCGGCGGCCTGCGTATCTATGGGGCCGGGATCGTTTCCTCCTATGCCGAAAGCCTGTTCGCGCTCGATTCGGACAGTCCCAACCGCATCGGTTTCGACCTCGCGCGCGTCATGCGGACCGATTACCGGATCGACGATTTCCAGCAGAATTATTTCGTCATCGACAGTCTGGACCAGTTGCTGGCGACGACGGTGAACACCGATTTTGCGCCGCTTTATGCGGCCAATGCGGTGCTGCCGCCGATTGCGATTGCCGATATCCTGCCCGGGGATGCGGTGGTGACGCGCGGCACCCAGGATTATGCGCTCGCCAAAAACGGCTGATCGTCAATCCTCCCGCTGGCGAACCGCCCCGACCAATTGGCGCCGGTGCTGATAGGCTTCGCGGTCAGGGGGCAGGCTGTAAATGCCGCGCAGCAGGGCGATGTCGTTGTCCGAAAGCGCGCGGCGCCCCGGTTCGTCACCGAACAGCCCCATGATCGAATTCTGCGGTGGCGGCGGATTGCCGTTCAGTTCGGCGAGCGCGACCATCGCCGTATAGGCGGCGACCGCATCGAGCAGCGCGCCATTCGCCTGCTCGGCATCGACAATGACCGTTGCCGATTGCAGCGCGCGCACCATCTGCGTGCTGACCAGGCTGCTGTTATACTGTTTGAGCATGCCGCCGGTCGCTGGCATCCCGTCGCGGCTTTCGTCGCGCGTCCCGTACCACCAGCGGATCGGGCCATCGCCCTGGATCAATCGTTCGCGCTCGATCGGCGATAGCGCGCCGGCCCGCCGCGGCGATTTTGCAAAGATCGCGCGGGTTAGACCGTCGCCGTCGTCGGTGAAGATCACGGCGATGTTGGGGGTGCAGCGCTGTGCAGCGACCGGCG
>CAZCUW010000068.1:0-15189 GCA_964502035.1 uncultured Sphingopyxis sp.
GGGCGGCGCTTTGGTACAAGCTGCAAGGCTCGCCAACAGACCGGCCACGATGATCTTGCGCGACAAATTCATGATCCACTCCCCAACCGCGATATCATGCGGCGTCAACCCCGAGCGTGCAACGCGGCTTCGGCCTGTTGCACCAGAGATGCGACGATTGCGGCCACACTCTCTTCTTCGGATACCATACCGACAGATTGCCCTGCCATTAACGAACCATTTTCGACATCGCCGTCGATCACCGCGCGGCGCAGCGCGCCGGCCCAATAATGTTCGATTTCCAGCTGCGCCTGCATCATGTCGACCTCGCCCTGGTCGAGCTTGTTGGCGACTTCGCGCTGCTTGGCGGTGAACGCCTCGGTTCCCGCGTTCTTGAGCGCGCGCACCGGGATGACCGGCAGGCGCGGGTCGATCTGGACGCTCGCGACGGCTTCGCGCGCCGACGCGCGCATGAACGCCTTTTTGAAATTGGGATGCGCGATGCTTTCGGTGGCGCAGACGAAGCGGGTGCCGAGTTGGACGCCCGAGGCGCCCATTTCCAGATAGGCGGCGATCGCTTCGCCGCGGCCGATGCCTCCGGCAACGAACACCGGCACTTCATCGGCCAGCGTCGGCAGGATTTCCTGCGCCAGCACGCTGGTCGATACCGGGCCGATGTGGCCGCCCGCCTCCATCCCCTCGATCACCAGCGCATCGACGCCAGACCGGATCAATTTCTTGCCCATCGCCAGCGTCGGCGCGAAACAGATGACCTTCGCCCCCGATGCCTTGATCGCTTCCAGGCTGCCCTTCGGCGGCAGGCCGCCGGCAAGCACGACATGGCCGACCTCATGCTTCGCACAGACGTCGATCAGCTCGAACAATTGCGGGTGCATGGTGATCAGGTTGACCCCGAACGGCTTGGTCGCCAGCGCCTTGGTCGCGGCGATTTCGGCGTCGAGCAATGCGGGCGTCATCGCGCCGCACGCAATCACCCCGAACCCGCCGGCGTTGCTGATCGCGCTGACCAGATGGCGTTCGGAGACCCAGCTCATCGCGCCGCACAATATGGCGTAGTCGCTGCCGAGAAGGTCGGTCCCGCGCGCCATCAGTTCATTCATTTTGCTCATTGAGGCTGCCTTTGCCAGCACTGGGACTCGCGCGCAATCCCTGGCGGTGACGGCGGCATCAGCCTGCCGCACTGGTGAATCCGTCTGGCGCGACAAAAGGGCCGCCCCAACCGGAGCGGCCCCTTATCGTGCAGCCTGTCAATCAGCGCTGCTGCGGGTTCTTATTGTCTTGGTCGGGACGCTGGTCGCCCTGCTGGCGATCCTGGCCACCCTGCTGCTGCTGCTGTTTGCGGCGCTGCTCTTCTTCGCGCTGCTGTTGCTCATTGGGGTTCTGGTTAGCCATTTTCTCTCTCCATTTCGTCACGCCATCGCGTGGGTGACATCAAGCCAACACGCTGTTCCGCGGTAATGTTGCACGGCGGCGTTGTCGTTTCGTCGGGGCGTGGCGGGGGCGCGACCAACGTCATTTCCTTGCGGCAACCGGCTGCGCTGTAATCGGTTCGTTCAATGACTGAATTCAGGTTATTCGGTTATGTCGATGGAGAAGGGCGGCCTATCCTCTTCATCCCAAGGCGAAAGGATGATCCAATCGACTCGCGACCGGCCATCATCGATGCGCTCGCGGCGACCCTATGGTTGCCCGCGCGTCATGTGCCGGTCATCCTGCCCCGCCACCCCGATTCAACGATAACCCCCAAAGGAGAGACTGCATGAACGACCAGACCCCCATCGGCAGCGGCTGCCCGGTTCATCAGCCCGGCGGCGTCCGTGCGCTGCTTGGCCGTACCAACAAGGATTGGTGGCCCGACATGCTGGCGACCGAGATTCTCAGCCCCAATGGCTCGTCGAATCCGATGGGCGACGATTTCGATTATAGCAAAGCGTTCGCGTTGCTCGACTATGCGGCGCTCAAGGCTGACCTGACCGCGCTGATGACCGACAGCCAGCCTTGGTGGCCGGCCGACTATGGTCATTATGGTCCCTTCTTCATTCGCATGGCGTGGCACGCCGCGGGCACCTATCGCACTGCCGACGGCCGCGGCGGCGCCAACAGCGGGCAGCAGCGTTTCGCACCGCTCGACAGTTGGCCCGACAATGGCAATCTCGACAAGGCGCGGCGCCTGTTGCGGCCGATCAAGCAGAAATACGGCAACAAGATCAGCTGGGCCGATCTGTTCATCCTGACCGGCAACGTCGCGATCGAAAGCATGGGCGGCCCGGTGTTCGGCTTCGGCGGCGGCCGTGCCGACGTGTTCGAACCCGAACGCGACATCTATTGGGGTTCGGAGGACAAGTGGGTGAACCAGGGCGTTCAGACCCGTATCGACCCCGACAAGGGTATGGAAGCGCTCGAAGGCCCGCTCGCCGCGATCCAGATGGGGTTGATCTACGTCAATCCGGAAGGTCCGGGCGGCAATCCCGATCCCTTGCTGTCGGCGCGCGACATGAAGGCGACGTTCGAGCGTATGGCGATGAACCATGAGGAGACCGTCGCGCTCACTGCCGGGGGTCACACCTTTGGCAAAGCGCACGGCAATGGCGATGCCTCGCTGCTCGGCAATGCCCCCTCGGGGGGCGATCTGGCGGCGCAGGGCTTCGGCTGGGTCAGCAGCCACGACAGCGGCGGCATCGGCGAACATGCCGTGACCAGCGGCATCGAAGGGTCGTGGGTCAACACCCCGACCGAATGGTCCGAGAATTATTTCCGCCTGCTGCTCGACTATGATTATGAGATCGTCCATTCGCCCGCCGGCGCGCAGCAGTGGCAGCCGATCAACCAGAAGCCCGAGGATATGGCTCCGGCGGCGTGGGATCCCAGCGTCAAGGTCCCGACGATGATGACGACCGCCGACATGGCGCTGAAGATGGATCCCGAGTTCCGCAAGGTCAGCGAGAAGTTCCGCACCGACCATGAAGCGTTCAAGGACGCGTTTGCGCGCGCCTGGTTCAAGCTGTGCCACCGCGACATGGGGCCTAAAGTCCGCTACCTCGGCCCCGAAGTTCCCGCCGAAGACCTGATCTGGCAGGATCCGGTCCCCGCCGGGACGACCCCGTCCGACGCCGATGTCGCCGCCGTCAAGGCTGCGATTGCGGCAAGCGGGCTGACCGTCAGCCAGCTGGTCAAGACCGCCTGGGCGTCGGCGAGCACCTATCGCAAGTCGGACCACCGCGGCGGTGCCAACGGCGCGCGCGTCCGCCTGGCGCCGCAAAAGGACTGGGACGTCAACGAACCCGCGATGCTGGCCAAGGTGCTGAGCACGCTCGATGGGCTGCGCGGCAATCTGTCGATCGCCGATGCGATCGTGCTGGGCGGTGTCGTCGGTCTGGAAAAGGCGATCAAGGATGCGGGCTTTAATGTCGCGGTGCCGTTTACCGGCGGGCGCGGCGATGCAACCGCGGAGCAGACCGACGCCGACAGCTTTGGCGTGATGGAACCCGAAGCCGACGCGTTCCGCAATTATCTCGGCAAGAAGAAGCTCGCGGTAAAGACCGAGGAAATGATGCTCGACCGTGCCTCGCTGCTCGGCCTGTCGGTCCCCGAGATGACGGTGCTGGTCGGCGGGCTGCGCGTGCTCGGCGCCAATCATGGCGAACGGGGTCACGGCCATTTCACCAAGCGGTCGGGCCAACTGACCAACGACTATTTTGTCAACCTGCTCGACATGACCAATGTCTGGAAGGCCGTCGATGGGTCGGACGACCAGGAATATGTCGCCACCGACCGCAAGGGCGGCGGCGAGATCTGGCGCGCCACCCGCGCCGACCTGGTGTTCGGGTCCAATTCGGAGCTGCGCGCGGTGGCCGAAGTCTATGCCGAAACGGGCCATGAGGAAAAGTTCGTCAAGGACTTCGTCAAGGCCTGGACCAAGGTGATGAACTCGGACCGTTTCGACCTCGCCTGATCGGCGTCAGCCGAACAGACGACGGGTCGCGGACCCGCCCCCGGGGACATGGGCCTGGGGGCGGGTCCTTTTTTGCCTCAGGCGGCAAAATATGTCGAACGGGCGTATCGCGCGGGCCTATCGCCGTGCCTGTGAACAGGCTCCTGCGCCTTTCGATCAATGGGCGGTGGGATGAGTTAAGGCCGCTTGATCGTGGTCGATCGACGTCGGTGAAGGCGCAAAACCGCGCCTGTGCGTTGCCGTTTGCATCGGCTCGCCGCACAATCGGCTCGAATTGTCCGCGGAACCAGAGCAACGGTCTTGCGGCGCGTATCCATGTGCCAGAGAGGGCGAATCGAACACGCGGGGGCGGCTCATTGAAGGAGTAGGGTCATGAGTGCCTTTTCAAAAACCCCAGGACGATTGTTGCTGCTGGCCATGCTGGCCGGGACCGCAACCGTCCCGCTGGCGGCGCAGTCGCAGGACACATCCGATGGCGAAGTCATGACGACGGTGTATGGCACCCTGCCATCGCCGGAAGAGATGACCAAGGGGCCTGAGGTTGAAGGCATCATCGCCGCGCGCAGCGACGGCCGGATGCAGGTCAGGACCGCCGATGGGAACAATACGACGATCGCTATTGCCGACTACACAAAAATCAAATCCAAGGGTGGGTTCCTCGGCCTCAACAGCGACAAGCTGGCGGCGGCTTCGCTGCTCAACGGCCTGCCGGTCAAAGTCGCGACGTTGCAGTGGGACGGCGGCCTGGTCGCGAGCCAGATCGATCTCAAGAGCAAGGATCTGCGCACCGCATCGATGATCCAGACCGGCACCGACCAGCGCTTTGGCGAACAGACGGCGGCGACCGAAGCGCTGCGCAGCCGCGTCGGCGATATCGACCAATATAATGTCAAAGGCACGACGAACGTGAACTTCGACACCGGCAAGGCGGTGCTGTCCGAACAGGCAAAGGCCGATCTGTGCTCGGCGGCAACCTCGGCCGACGGGATGGACAACGCCTTGTTGCTCGTCGTCGGCTACACCGATTCCACAGGCAGCCAGGAACTCAATCAGGAACTGAGTGAAAAGCGAGCCAGTCGCGTCGTCAACCATCTGCAACAGGCGTGCGGCTGGAAACCCTATCGGATGCTGACCCCGACCGGGATGGCCGAAGCCGATCCGGCAGCAGACAATAGCACCGCGGAAGGCAAGGCACAGAACCGCCGCGTCGCGGTGAATATCCTGGTCAGCAAAGGCCTGGACGGGATGTAAGATGCACGGGGTGGGCCGCCTTGCCCACCCCGCGTTTCCCGGCGGGCGCCGAAAAGCTCAGTCGGCGTCGAGCCCATAGGCGGTGTGCAGCACGCGCACCGCAAGTTCGGTTTCATCCTCGTCGATCAGCACGCTGACCTTGATCTCGCTGGTCGAGATCGCCTGGATGTTGATGCCGCGGTCGGCCAGGGCGCGGAACATCGTGCTGGCGACCCCGGCGTGGCTTTTCATGCCGACGCCGACGACGCTGATCTTCGCCACCTTGTCGTCGCTGATGATGCGGTTGAAGCCGATCTTTTCCTTCGCAGCCTCGAGCAGGTCGATCGAGCGCAAGAGATCGGTCTGCGGCACGGTGAAGGTGACGTCGGTCTCGCCCTTGTCGCGGCCGACGTTCTGGATGATCATGTCGACGTTGATCCCCGCCGCGGCGAGCGGGCCAAAGATGTTGGCGACGCCACCGGGCCGGTCGGGCACGCGGGTGACGATGACCTTCGCTTCATTTTTGTCGTGGGCGATGCCGGTGATCAGCTGCCGTTCCATCTGATGTTCCTCTATTTCCTCGTCGCTGACGATCATCGTGCCTTTTTTGGGCGCTTCGTCGCCCTCGACGAAGCTGGACAGCACCTGCACGCGGACGCCCATCTTCATCGCCAGCCCGACCGAGCGCGTCTGGAGCACTTTGGCGCCGACGCTCGCCAGTTCGAGCATTTCCTCATAGGTGACAAAGTCGAGCTTGCGCGCGCGCGCGACGATACGCGGATCGGTGGTATAGACGCCGTCGACATCGGTGTAGATGTCGCAGCGGTCGGCCTTGAGCGCCGCCGCGACGGCCACGGCGCTGGTATCCGACCCGCCGCGGCCGAGCGTCGCGACGCGGCCGTCATCCATCAGCCCCTGAAAGCCGGGGATCACTGCCACCTCGCCGCGCGCCATCGCGGCGCCGAGCGCGCCGATGTCGATGTCGGCGATGCGCGCGCGGGCATGGGCTTCCTCGGTGCGGATCGGCAGCTGCCAGCCGAGCCAGCTGCGCGCGGGGGTGCCCATCGCCTGCAGGGTCAGCGCGAGCAGGCCGGAGGTGATCTGTTCGCCCGCGGCGACGACGACATCATATTCGGCGGGGTCGTAGCGCGGGTTCGCCTCGCGGCAGAAATTGACCAGCCGGTCGGTCTCGCCCGCCATCGCCGAGACGACGACCGCGACCTCGTTGCCTTGTCCCACTTCGCGCGCGACGAGCCGCGCCACGGTGCGAATCCGCTCGGTGCCCGCCATCGACGTGCCCCCGAATTTCATCACGATCCGCGCCATGTCGCCCCGCTTTCAAGAAACTGGTTTCACCCGCAACATTCGAACAATTCTGCGGCGCTCGGCTGTTAGGCAAGGGGGCGCGCGAAGGCAAGAGGAGCGCGCGCCGCAGCGAATAGAATTTCTTGCATGGCACGTGGGGGAGTGCCACATCGCGGGGCATGAGCGCCGCCACGATCAACCCGAACGAAGCCGCCCATTTCGGCGCCCTGGCCGCCGACTGGTGGGACCCGCGCGGGTCGTCGGCGATGTTGCACAAGCTGAACCCGGTGCGCCTGTCCTATATCCGCGATCAGATCGACGCGCATTGGCACATCGATGCGCGCGAGCGGTTTCCGCTCGCCGGGCGGACGGCGATCGACGTCGGCTGCGGCGCCGGACTGCTCGCCGAGCCGCTGGCGCGGATGGGGGCGGCGGTGACCGGGGTCGATGCGGCGCCGGAGAATATCGCGGCGGCGCGCGATCATGCGGCGGGGCAGGGGCTCAATATCCATTATTTCGCCGGGGAGCTGGCCGACCTCGACTCTCTAATTCCGTTCGCATCGAGCGAAGTCGAGATGCCGATCAGTCATGCCCAAGCGAGGGGTGTCTCGACTTCGCTCGACACGAACGGGGAAGGAAAGGTGCGTCAGTTCGACCTCGTAACCTCGATGGAGGTGATCGAGCATGTCAGCGATCCCGCGGCGTTCATCGGCGAACTCGCGGCGCGGCTGGCGCCCGGCGGGTTGATGATCCTGTCGACCCCGAACCGCACCGCGCTGTCGAAGCTGCTGCTCGTCGAGGCGGCCGAGCGCGTCGGCGCGGTGCCGCGCGGGACGCACGACTGGGACCAGTTTCTGAAGCCCGAGGAACTGACGAAGCTGCTCGAAGGGGCGGGGCTGACGGTCGTCGATCGCACCGGGTTGGCACCGTCGGCGGCGAAGGGTTTCAAGCTGGGCGGCAGCGAGGCGCTGAATTACCTGGTCGCCGCGCGGTGGGCGCCCGCGGCTTAGAGCAGCGAGTTCCAAATATGAACCGTTTGCCCTGAGCTTGTCGAAGGGCCGTTCTTTCTTATTGACGCCGCAAGACGAAGGACGGTGCTTCGACAAGCTCAGCACGAACGGATTTCAGAATGTTGCGAATTTGACGCATGAAGTTTAAAAATCCACATCCTCATAATATTTCGGCGGCGTCACAATCTCCATCCGCTCGGCCAGCAGCGGGCGAAAGCTCGGCCGGGATTTGAGGCCCGAATACCATCCTTTCGTCTGCTCGTGCCCGGTCCAGTCGATGCCGCCCAGATAATCGGCGACCGAGATATGCGCCGCCGCGGTCAGGTCGGCGAGGCTCATCGTCGCCCCCGCCAGCCAGGTGCGATGGTCGATCAGATAATCGACGTAATCGAGATGGTTGTTCGCCGCCTTCATCGCCTCGCGCAGCGCGCCGCCGTCGGGGGGCTGACGGTGGACGATGCGCTTTTGCATGCGTTCGAACAGTAGCGGCCCGGTGACTTCATAATAGAAATCATGGTCGAACCACGCGGTCAGGCGGCGGATCTCGGCGCGGTTGGCCGCAGTGCCGTTGATCATCGCCTTGCCTTCGACGGTTTCCTCGAAATATTCGGCGATCGCCATGCTGTCCATCAGCACCTGGCCGCGCGCCTGATCGACCATCACCGGGGTGCGCCCCGCCGGATTCAGATCGATGAATTCGTCACGGCGTTCCCACGGCGATTCGCGCACCAATTCATAACCGACGCCCTTTTCGCCCAGCAACAGGCGGACCTTGCGCGAAAAGGGACAGAGCGGGAATTGATAGAGTTGCCACATGGCCCCGGCATAGCGGCAGCGGGGCGCCGCGCGCAACGGCTATGCACCCACACAGCGGGCCAATAAATAGGGACAGTCCCTATTTAACCGGCGAAGGCCGATCGATTGCGGGGGCAGCGACAAATTAAATAGGGACTGTCCCTATTTATTGGCGCCGCGGGGCGGCGCGTTCGCGTTCCCATTGCGCGGCCATATCGCGTGCCATGTCTTTGAGCACCGGGGCGTAAACCGCGAGTGCGGAGGCGGCTTGTCCGGCCATCCGTGTCGTGGCGCGGACGTCGGCGCCCATGCGATCGGCATAATCGGGGTCGCGGCCGGCAACCTCGCCGAGCGTCGCGTCGCGCGGGATATAGGCGGCGTCGGATTCGGGATCGACACGGGCGATGGCGTCGGCGAGCGGGCCGACCGGCATCTGCATCAGCGCCCCGACGATCGCGGTGATCGTGTCGGCCATGCGGTCCTGCGCCACCGGATCGTTCAGCGTCGCGACGGTATCGCGCAACTCGGGGTCGGCTGCTGCTGCGGGCAGCGGCGCGGCGATCGCGAGCAGGGGGAGGGCGATCAGGGCGAATCGGGTCATGGCTGTCATCCTTTCAGAGGACGCAAGGTTCGGTAAAGGCAGTGTGTTTAGCGATGTAACGCTTTCGCTGCGCTGAACGTGCCGTCGTGGCGCGACGAAGCGCCGCCCGAACGGGGTGAGTGATCCTCCCTGTGGCGAAGCCATGGGGAGGTGGCAGTGGCGAAGCCGCTGACGGAGGGGCCATGGCGCTACCGTCGCCGCCCCTCCACCACTTGCTTCGCAAGCGGTCCCCCTCCCCATCGCTTCGCGACAGGGAGGATTTATTCCGCTGCGACCACCTCGGCTTCGGCATCGCTCAGCGGATGCGTTAGGCGGCTGAGCATTTCCTTCGGGCACACCTGCCAGAACTGGTCTTTCCAGCGATCCCAGTCGGCGAGGATTTCGCTCGACCATTTGCTGCCGGTGGCTTTGGCATGATCCTCGACCAGATCCTTCAGCACCGCTTCCCAATGCGCGCTGTCGATCCGCTGCCAGACGATTGATTCGGCGTTGGCTCGGCGTTCGAACTGGCCGTCGGTGTCGAGGATGAATGCCATGCCGCCGGTCATCCCGGCCCCGAAGTTTGAGCCGACCGGGCCGAGGATCACCGCGGTGCCGCCGGTCATATATTCGCAGCCGTTGGCGCCGCAGCCTTCGACGACGACCTTCGCGCCCGAGTTACGAACCGCAAAGCGTTCGCCCGCCTGACCCGCGGCGAGCAGGGTGCCCGACGTCGCGCCATAGAGGACGGTGTTGCCGATGATGCTGTTGTGCTGGCTGACCAGCGGACTCGACACGGTGGGGCGCACGACGATGCGGCCACCCGACAAGCCTTTGCCGACATAGTCGTTGGCGTCGCCGAACACTTCCAGCGTGATGCCGCTGCACAAGAAGGCGCCGAGCGACTGGCCCGCGGTGCCGCGCAGGCGGACCTGGACATGATTGTCGGCGAGCCCGTTCATGCCGAATTTGGCGGTGACTTCGGCGGACAAACGAGTGCCGACGGCGCGGTGGGTGTTGCGGACATTATAGGTCAGCTGCATCCGCTCGCCGCGCTCGAACAGCGGCTTCGCATCGCTCAGGATCTGCGCGTCCAGACTGTCGGGGACGGGGTTGCGGAGCAGTCCGTGCGAACGGCGCTGGTTGTCGGGGGCGTCGACCTTCGCGAGGATCGGGTTGAGGTCGAGGTCGTCGAGATGTTCGGCGCCGCGGCTGACCTGGCGCAGCAATTCGGTGCGGCCGATGACTTCGTCGAGGCTGCGGCAACCGAGCTTGGCGAGGATTTCGCGCACTTCCTCGGCGATGAAGGTCATCAGGTTGATGACCTTTTCGGGCGACCCGGTGAACTTCGCGCGCAGTTTCTCGTCCTGGGTGCAGACCCCGACGGGGCAGGTGTTGCTGTGGCACTGGCGCACCATGATGCAGCCCATCGCGACGAGACTGAGCGTGCCGATGCCATATTCCTCGGCGCCAAGAATGGCGGCGATGACGATGTCGCGCCCGGTCTTGAGCCCGCCGTCGGTGCGGAGGCGGATGCGGTGGCGCAGGCCGTTGAGGGTCAGCACCTGGTTGACTTCGGACAGCCCCATTTCCCACGGCGTCCCGGCATATTTGACGCTGGTCTGGGGCGAGGCGCCGGTGCCGCCGGTGTTGCCGGCGACGAGGATGACGTCGGCGTGGGCCTTGGCGACCCCCGCCGCGACGGTCCCGATGCCCGCCGAGCTGACGAGCTTCACGCAGACGCGCGCCTTCGGGTTGATCTGCTTGAGGTCGTAGATGAGCTGCGCCAGATCCTCGATCGAATAGATGTCGTGATGCGGCGGCGGGCTGATCAGCGTCACCCCCGGCGTTGCGTGACGCAGCCGGGCGATAAATTCGGTGACCTTGAACCCGGGAAGCTGGCCGCCTTCGCCGGGTTTGGCGCCCTGCGCGACCTTGATCTCGATCTCGTCGCACGCGCCGAGATATTCGGCGGTGACGCCGAAACGGCCCGACGCGATCTGTTTGATATTGCTGTTGGCGTTGTCGCCATTGGCATAGGGGCGGTAGCGTTCGCTCGCTTCGCCGCCTTCGCCCGACACCGCTTTCGCCCCGATCCTGTTCATCGCGATCGCCAGTGTTTCATGCGCCTCGGGCGAGAGCGCGCCGAGCGACATGCCGGGGGTGACGAAGCGCTTGCGGATTTCGGTGATCGCCTCGACGCTGTCGAGCAACACGCCCTGCGCTGGATAGTTGAACTCCATCAAGTCGCGGAGGTACACGGGCGGCAGGTCGGCGACGCCGCGCGAGAATTGCAGATAGGTCGAATAGCTGTCGGTCGCGACCGCGGTCTGCAGCAAATGCATCAGCTGCGCCGAATAGGCGTGGGTCTCGCCGCCCGCACGCTGGCGATAGAAACCGCCGATCGGCAGGGTGGTGGCGCGCTTGTCGAACGCCGCTTCATGCTTCTCGGTCGCGTTGATGAACAGCGACTGATAGCCTTCACCCGAAATCTTGGCCGGCATACCGGGGAAGAGGTCGTTGACGAGCGCGCGAGAGAGCCCGACCGCTTCAAAATTATAACCCCCGCGATAGCTGGAGATCACCGCGATCCCCATTTTGGCGAGGATTTTGAGCAACCCGTCGTCGATCGCCTTGCGGAAGCGCAGGTGACAGTCGCCCAGCGACAATTCGCTGCCGAACAGTCCGCGGGCGTGGCGGTCGGCGATCGCCGCTTCGGCCAGATAGGCGTGGACCGTCGTCGCGCCGACCCCGACGAGCACCGCAAAGGCGTGGGTGTCGAGCACCTCGGCCGAGCGGACGTTGATCGAGGCATAGCTGCGCAGCCCCTTGCGGACGAGGTGGGTGTGGACCGCGGCGGCGGCGAGCACCATCGCCATGCCGACGCGGCCATCGCCGATCGACTGGTCGGTCAGGAACAATTCGCTGCGCCCGGCGCGCACCGCATCCTCGGCCTCGCGGCGGACGCGCGCGATCGCTTCGCGCAGGGTCGATGCGTCGCCGCCGACCTTGAAGGTGCAATCGATGTCGGCGACTGCATCGCCGAAATAGGCGCGCAGCCGATCCCAGTCGTCGCCGACCAGCACGGGGCTGTCGATCACCAGCACATGGTCGCTCTGCCCGCGTTCATCGAGGATGTTCGCAAGGTTCGCAAAGCGCGTCTTCAGGCTCATCACATGCCGTTCGCGCAGACTGTCGATCGGCGGGTTGGTGACCTGGCTAAAATTCTGACGGAAAAATTGCGCGACGTGGCGCGGCTTGTCGGAAATGACCGCGAGCGGCGTGTCGTCGCCCATCGATCCGATCGCTTCCTTGGCATCCTCGACCATCGGCGACAGGATCAGCTCCATATCCTCCATGGTCAGCCCTGCCGCGACCTGACGGCGCAGCAATTCGCTGCGCTCAAAGGTCGGCAGGGTCGATTTCCCGCCTTTGGGCAGGTCGGCCATGGTGCGAAAGCCGCGGACGCGCGCGGGATAGTCGTGGGCGTCGGCGATCTTGTCCTTGATCGCCAGATCTTCGTAGAGGACGCCGTCCTCCAGATCGACGGCGATCATCTGGCCGGGGCCAAGGCGACCCTTCTTGCGGATGCTCGCCTCGGGCAGCAGCACCATGCCGCTTTCCGACCCGACGACGAGCAGATTGTCGGCGGTCAGCGTGTAGCGCAGCGGGCGGAGCGCGTTGCGGTCCATCCCCGCGACCGCCCAGCGGCCGTCGGTCATCGCCAGCGCGGCGGGGCCGTCCCACGGCTCCATGACGCTGGCGAGGTAGCCGTACATTGCGCGATGGTTGTCGGGGACGTCATTCTCGTTGGTCCACGCCTCGGGAACCAGGATCAGCTTGGCGGTCGGCGCGTCGCGGCCGGCGCGGCACAGGGTTTCAAATACGGCGTCGAGCGCCGCGGTGTCCGATGCGCCCGCCGGGATCACCGGCTTGATGTCTTCGCTATGCTCGCCGAACGCGAGGCTCGCCATCTTGATCTCGTGGCTTTTCATCCAGTTCTTGTTGCCACGGATCGTGTTGATTTCGCCATTATGCGCGAGGCATCGAAACGGCTGCGCCAGCCACCATTGCGGAAAGGTGTTGGTCGAATAGCGCTGATGGAAAATCGCGACGCGGCTTTCGAACAGCTTGCTCGTCAGGTCGGGATAAAAATCGGCGAGGCTCTCGGCCAGGAACAGCCCCTTGTAGATGATCGAGCGGCACGACAGGCTGCACACGTAAAAGTCGGCGATCTGCGCCGCGATGACCTTTTTCTCGATCCGGCGGCGGACCAGATACAGATGTTTTTCAAACTCGGCGAGCGACTGTTCGTCGGGCAGCGGCCCGGCGATCATGATCTGCTCGATTTCGGGGCGGGTGCGCTGCGCCTTGTCGCCGATCACCGACACGTCGACCGGCACCTGGCGCCAGCCATAGATGGTGAAACCCGCGTCGATGACCTCCGCCTCGACGATCGTGCGGCATTCCTCCTGCGCGCCCAGATCGGTGCGCGGCAGAAAGATCATGCCGACGGCGAGGCGGTTCGGGCGCACCTTGTGGCCTGACGCGGCGATCGCATCGTCGAAGAAACGCACCGGCAGGTCGACATGGATGCCCGCGCCGTCGCCCGTCTTGCCATCGGCGTCGACCGCGCCGCGGTGCCACACCGCCCGCAGCGCCTCGATCGCCGCCTCGACGACGCGGCGCGACGCCTTGCCATCGGTCGCCGCGACCAGGCCGACGCCGCAGGCATCGGATTCCATGTCGGGGCGATACATGCCTTGCTCGGCGAGGCGTGCGTGCTCGGGGGTGGGGTAGTGGGTCATGTCGTTCGTCCTGTGGCCTATTCGGCGGAAGGGGGCAGGCGCTTGCGCGCATTGGCGACGGCCGTCTCTTCGGCATCGACCGCGACGCCCGACGCCGCCTCGATTGCGGCTTCGGCGTCCTCGACGCGCTTCCGGTCGGCGGCCGACCAGTTGCTGCGGTCAAAGGCGGGGTCGGTCGACGCAGCGGCAGCATCGGCGGCGGCCTCCGCGGCTTCGACGGCAGCGTCGATCGACGTGTCGTAAGTCGGCTCGTCGGTCGCGGCGTCGACCGCGGTCGTATCGACGGCGTCGCCGGTCCACATGTCGCGCTGTTCTTTCAGCACCTTCACATCGACCTTCATCAGCTTGGCGAGCTTGTTCAGTTCGGCATCGCTGAGGTCGCTGAGCTGTTTTTCTTTCGGCAGCTCCTTCATGTCCTTTTCGATGGCGGGCGCGCGGTCCATGAATTTGGTGACCAGCGGCGGCACCGCCTTGATCATCGCCAGCATCACCTGCGGATCGGCCTGCAGCGCCATCCATTCGGAGGTATAGGCGGCGCCCGCTGGGGTCGCGAAAAAGCCGTTCATGTCGGTCAGCTGCGGCGCGGTGAATTTGCGGGCATAGGCTTGCGCCATGCCGCTGCGCATTGGCGCCTCCATATCACGCAGCGCTTCGCTGATCAGCGGCTTGATCACCGTCATCACCTGATCTTCGCGCTGCTGGCGATAGGGGTCGAGCAGGTCGGCGATCGCGGTCTTGCTCTGTTCATCGAGCGCCGCGATCTTTTCGCTTTCGACCCCGGTCTTGATCGACAGCATCAGGTCGGACATGCCGCCCATCTCGCCCAATATGCCCTTGAACAATTTGCCGTACAGATTGTCGATCATCTTTTCGAGGCTGCCCGGCGGCACCAGCGCCCCGGTCGTTTGCTGCGCGAGCGCGAGCTGTGCAGGCGCGACCGGCTGCAGTTTGTCGGTGCCATAGATTTTCTCGATCAGCGCGATCACCTGATCGATTTCCTTCTGCATCTTGGCTTTGGCGTCGGCCATCGCGGCTTCGCTGCTATATTCGGCTTGCGCGTCCTCGGCTGCGATGACCTCGGCCAGTGGCGCTTCGGTCGGCGCGGCAAAGGCGTGAGCGGGCGCAATGGCTGCGGCGCCGGCGAGCAGCATATATTTCCAGGTCGACATTATGATTTTCCTTCCCCTGTTGGTCATGCTGCCTTCTTTTCGCTTTTTGCCTTCGCCTTCAACCACTTTGCCATCTGATCGCTGACATCGCGGCCGTCGCGGATGCCCCACACCACCAGGCTGGCGCCGCGGACGATGTCGCCTGCCGCAAAAACGCCGGGCAGGCTGGTCATCATCGTCTGATGATCGACGCGCAGCGTGCCCCAGCGCGTGACGCTGAGGTCGGGGGCGCCGAACAGGTTGGGCAGTTCCTCGGGATCGAAACCCAGCGCCTTGATCACCATGTCGGCGGGCAGGTCGAAGGTGCGGCCGGGATCGACCTCGGGGCTGCGGCGGCCGC
>CAZCUW010000069.1:0-15013 GCA_964502035.1 uncultured Sphingopyxis sp.
GGCGGCGCGCGCCGCCGGCGAGGCCACGGTGCCGACCAGCATCGGCGAAGAGCGCGCGACCAACCCGTTTTTGCGCGCGCCAAGCGCCGCTGAACTGAGGCGCATCCGCTCGCTGAAGGACGCCGCATGACGCCGCCGCTTCAGCGCGCGTTCATGTGCCAGCAATATAGTCAGCAATCTCAAGGAGCAATGGCATGGCGAAGCTGAACCTGATGGGGGCCGCGCTGCTGATCGCAGCCGCGCCGCTGGTCGTCAGTTGCGCGCCCGCCGGCACCGCCGAACCCGGCGCCGCGGCACTGACCCCGAAACAGGCCGAGCGGCTCGATAAACAGCTGGCCGGCAAACTGCCCGGCCAACCGCTCCGCTGCCTGCCCAATTATCGCACCAACGATACGATCCGCGTGTCGGACAATATCCTGCTGTACCGGTCGGGCGGCAATCTGGTGTATCGCAACGACCTGAAAAACAGCTGCCCCGGCCTCGCCCGCGACAGCGACATCATGGTCGTGCGCCAATTCGGGTCGTCGACGTGCAGCGGTGATTTCTTTCATCTGGTCGACCGGTCGAGCGGCATCCGCGGCCCGACCTGTGTTTTTGGTGAATTCGTCCCCTATCGCAAACCGGCGGGGGATGCTGGCTGAACCAGCGGTTCAGTCGCAGGCGGGGACCGGTTTGCGCCGAGCTCTTCGGGTCGCACCCCCGCCTGCTTTTGCAGGCTAAATCCCTCCCCTTCAGGGGAGGGCAGTGAGACTTGCCAGCTTGCTGGCTTAGTCGCAGCGGGTGGGGGCCATCGGCCTTACGCTACGCTGCGAGCCCCACCCCAACCACTCCCCTGAAGGGGAGGGGCTTTACGCCTTGTACAACGCCGCAATCTTGTCGGCATACACCTCGCGCAGGACATGGCGGCGAATCTTCATCGACGGCGTCATCTGCTCATTCTCGATCGAAAAGGCTTCGTCGGCGAAGTCGAATTTGCGGACCTTTTCGATCACCGACAGCTGACCGTTGACGCGGTCGACCGCGGCGCGCAGCGCAGCGCGGAATTTTTCATGTTCGCGCAGCCGGCACAGGTCTTTGGGCAGCCCTTCGGCCTCGGCCCATTCGGCCATCCATTCGGGGTCGGGAACCAGCAGGCCGACGAGGTGCGGGCGCTTGTCGCCATAGACCATCGCCTGCAAAATTTCGGGCTGGAGCGTCAGCATCCCTTCGACGCGCTGCGGCGAGACATTGTCGCCCTTGTCGTTGACGATCAGATCCTTCTTGCGGTCGGTGATGACGATCCGCCCCTTGTCGTCGATATGGCCGATGTCGCCGGTGTGCAGCCACCCATCAACCAGCACCCGCGCTGTTTCGGCGTCGTTGCGCCAATATCCCTTCATCACCAGCTCGCCGCGCACCAATATCTCGCCATCATCGGCGATGCGGACTTCGGTGTTCATCAGCGGCGGGCCGACGGTGTCCATCTTGATGCCCGCAGCGGGGCGGTTGCAACTGATCACCGGCCCCGCCTCGGTCTGGCCATAGCCTTGCAGCAAGGTCAGCCCGATCGAGTGGAAAAACACCCCGATTTCGGGATTGAGCGGCGCGCCGCCCGACACCAGCGCCTTCATCCGGCCGCCAAAGCGTTTCTGGATCTTGGGCCGGAACAATTTATCGAGGATCAGATCGACCGGGCGATCGAGCACGCCCATCCGCCGCTCATAATCCTTCTCGCCGACGCGCAGCGCCTGGTTCAACATCCAGTTCGCGAGCTTGCCCTGTTTTTCGACCGACTTGATCATCCGCGCCCGGATCACCTCGAACAGCCGCGGCACGACGACCATGATCGTCGGGCGCGTTTCCTCGATATTCGAGACGAGCTTTTCGAGCCCTTCGCTGTAATAGATTTGCGCGCCGACCATGATCGGCAGGAACTGGCCGCCCGAATGTTCATAGGCGTGGCTGAGCGGCAGGAACGACAGGAACACCTCTTCGTCGCCGATGCCGAAATCATTGACCAGCACTTCGGCCGCCCCCGCCGCATTGTGCAGGATCGCGCCATGATGCTGCATCACCCCGCGCGGCGCTCCGCCGGTGCCGCTGGTATAGATCAGGCACGCGGTGTCCTCGCGCGTCATCACGGCGGCGCGCGCCCTGGTTTCATCCAGCCAGGCCTCGCCGCCGGTCACCAGCGGCGCCCAGTCGTGGATCGCGACATCGCCCTGCTGCCCGACGCGCAGGCTTTCCATGCTGATGACGATATGCGCGTCGGAGCGCATCACCGCGGGCATCAGCGTGCGCGCCAGCTTGGCGGTCGACACGATCACCGCCTTGGCGCCGCTGTTGTCGAGGATGTGCTGGTGATCGCGTTCAGTGTTGGTCGTATAGGTCGGAACCGTGATACAGCCCGCCGCCATGATCGCCAGATCGGCGATGCACCATTCGGGGCGGTTTTCGCTGATCAGCACCACCCGGTCGCCGTCCTTCAGCCCCAGTTCGCGCAGATTATGCGCAAGCGCCGCGACCTGGTTCGCGACCTGCCGCCAGCTGAGCGGATGCCAGACGCGGTCGGCCTTGCGCCACAGGAACGGATCTTCGCCGCCCTGTTCGGCGCGGTCAAAGAACATCGCGACCAGGCTGGGGAAATGGTCGAGATGGGGGTTGTTGAGCTTCATTCTATCTCTCTCCAGGGAGATTGTTTTCTGTTCTTATCGTTTCAAATACACGTCATTGCGAGCGAAGCGAAGCAATCCAGAGCGGTGTTGCGCCGCTCTGGATTGCCGCGGGCCTTTGGCCCTCGCAATGACGAGATAGCAAGATCAGCAAATTCACCCCTGCGGCGGCGCGCCATCCACCGACGATGTGCCGGGACCGCGCGGATCGGCAGCGCCACGCCAGCCGTCGCCAACCCGCTCGACCGCGTTGAGTTTTGACCCGAGGTCGGTGGGCGTGAAGCTGTAGCCAAAGGGTTTCATCTTCGCGGCAACCGCCTCGCCCGCTGCGGTATCTTCGATCAGCACGCCGCGGTCGCCGAAATAGAGATTGGGCAGTTCCATCGCCGTCTTGGCATCGAGCCCCCAGTCGAGCACGCCGACGAGCACTTTCGTCACATGCATGATGATCCGCTTGCCGCCCGCCGAGCCGACCGCGAGCACGACCTTGCCATCGGGGCCGTAAACGATCGTCGGCGACATCGACGACAGCGGCCGCTTGCCCGCCTGCACCCGGTTGGCGGTCGGCACCCCGTCCTTGGTCGGCGCAAGGTCGAAGTCGGTGAGTTCATTGTTGAGGAAATAGCCGTTGGCGATCAGATGGCTGCCGAAAATGCTCTCGATGGTCGAGGTCATCGACACGACATTGCCCGCCTGATCGGCCACCGCGAAATGCGTCGTCCCCTGTTCGGGCACCGGCGGCGCGGCGGCGCGCGGCTTGGCGCCCGGCGGGGTGCCAGGGTCATATTTGCCAGCGGCGCCATAGGGCGAAATCAGCTGACGGCGCTCGGCCAGATATTTTTTGTCGAGCAGCCCCGTCACCGGAACATCGACAAAATCACCATCGCCCAGATAGGCGGCGCGGTCGGCATAGGACAGCTGCATCGCCTCGGCGAGCAGGTGCCAGCTCATCGGGTTGTCCTGACCCATCGCCTTCATGTCCCAGCCCTCGACCATGCCGAGGATGCCAAACACCGTCGTCGCGCCCGACGAGGGCGGTCCCATGCCGCACACTTTGTAGATACGATAGCTGGTGCAGACCGCCGGGCGTTCCTTTGCCTTATAGGCGGCAACGTCCTTGACGGTGAGCTGCGCCGCGTTGCGCGGCGCCTTGGCGACCGCGTCGCTGATCGCCTTGGCATTGGCGCCGCTGTAAAACGCATCGGGGCCGCGCGCCGCGACATCGCGCAGCAGCGCGGCATAGGCGGGATTGCGGATGCGGGTGCCGACCGGCGCGGGCTTGCCGTCGACATAATAGATCGCGCGCGCCGCGGGGAAATCTTTCCACAGCGGTTCGAACTGGACGAGCCAGTTATGCAGCACCGGAGTAACATCAAACCCTTCTTCCGCGAGCTTGATCGCTGGCTGGAGCAACGCTTGCCATTCGAGCTTGCCCCATTTTTTATGCGCCATTTCCATCAGGCGCATATTGCCCGGCACCCCCACCGACAATCCGCCGGGGATGATGTCGCGGAACGACCGCGGCTTGCCATCGGCGCCGAGAAAGCGGTCGGGCTTGGCCGAGGCAGGCGCCATTTCGCGGCCGTCGATCGTCGATAGGCTGCCGTTGCTCGCGTCATGATGCAGCATGAAACCGCCGCCGCCGATACCGCTCGATTGCGGTTCGACCAAGGTCAGCACCGCGACCATCGCGACCGCGGCGTCGGCAGCGGTGCCGCCCTGATGCAATATCTCACGCCCCGCCTCGGTCGCGCGCGGGTCGGCAGACGAGGTCACGCCCTGCGCCAGGACGGAGGACGGGAGGGTGATGGCGAAGAGCGCGGCAAGCGGCAAATATCTTTTCAACATGGCGGCGACTTTGGCCCGCGCATCGGACCAACGCAACCCTGTCAGTGCGCGCTTCCGACCGCGTCTCCCACACGCGCGAACCCATCACGCACAGCGAGCTTTTCCAGCCCGTGCGCGATGCGCGCCGCAAGGCCCGGCCCGGCGTAGACCATCGCCGAATAGATCTGCACCAGGCTGGCGCCGGCGCGGATGCGTTCCCACGCCTGGTCGGCCGAAGCGATGCCGCCCGCGGCCACCAGCGGCACCTTGCCACCGCTGGCGACGTAAAAATCGCGGACCCGCTGCAACGCCAGATCGGCGAGCGGCGCCCCCGACAGCCCGCCCGCTTCGGCGGCGTGGCGCGAGACCAGCGGCGGGCGGGTGATGGTAGTGTTCGACACGATCACGGCGGCCAGGCCCTTGGCGATCGCCACATCCACGATGTCGTCGATGTCGGCGGGCTCCAGGTCGGGCGCGACCTTCAGGAACACCGGTCTGGCCGCGCCCACCGGCTGCGCCGCGGCGACGCCGTCGAGCAGCGCTTCGAGCGCGCCCTTGTCCTGCAAGGCGCGCAGTCCCGGGGTGTTCGGCGAGCTGATGTTGACGGTCAGATAGTCGGCGAGCGGCGCCATCGCCGCGGTCCCCCTGGCATAATCGGCGATGCGGTCGGCGCTGTCCTTGTTGGCGCCGATATTGATCCCGAGCGGCACCGGCAGGCCGTGGCGGCGCAGACACGCGATCCGCTCGGTCGCCTTGGCCTGCCCGCCATTGTTGAACCCCATGCGGTTGATCACCGCGCCATCCTCGACCAGCCGGAACAGCCGCGGGCGCGGATTGCCGTCCTGCGGCAGCGGGGTCAGCGTGCCAACCTCGACAAAGCCGAAACCGAAATGCGGCATCGCATGCGCGACGCGCGCGTCCTTGTCGAAACCGGGCGCCAGGCCGACCGGATTGGGAAAATGCAGTCCGGCGAGTTCGGTCGCGAGCACCGCGCTGGTCAGCGGCGTCCGCGCGCGCGGCAGCGGCTGGAGCGCGCTGAGCGTCAGATTATGCGCCGCCTCGCCATCGGTGGCGTGAACGATCGGGCGGACCAGCGCATAGGCGGCATCGGCGGCAGAGGCGAAGAGCGACATGGCCCGCCATTGCGCGTCCTGCGCGGCTATGGCAAGCCCCGCCTCAACCCAATAAGCATCATCGCAAAACCATCGGAAAAACCGGGAGAAAATCGTGTCGCAGCTTCGCCTTATCGCTCGTCTGTCCACCGGCCTTGCCCTGCTCGCCGCCGCGGGCTGTGCACCGGCCGCGGTGCAGGATGCGCCCGCCACCGCCGCGTCGGCTCCGGCGCCGGTCGCCCCCGCCGGTGCGAATCTGGCGCAGTTTTTCGACAATTACGACGCGGCGCAGCTCTCGCTCAGCCCGCAGGGCAAGGCGTATCGCGGGATTCGCGATGGCGATTATGGCCGGTGGAACGATGTCAGCGACGAAGCCGCGATCGCCAGCCACAAATTGCAACAGGCGACCGCCGCCGCGATGCGCGGCAGTTTCGATCCCGCGGCGATGTCCGCCGATGACGCCTTGTCGTTCGAGCTGTTCAACGCACAGGCGGCGCGCGCCGAACGGTTGTTCCCGTTCCGCGATCGCGGCTATGTCTTCGATCAGATGAACGGCCCGCAAAGCCAGCTCCCCGCGTTCCTGATCAACATCCACCGCGTCGCAAACACTGCCGAGGCCGAGGCCTATGTCGAACGCATCCGCGGGCTGGGGCCCCTGCTCGACGCGCTGACCGCCCAATCGGTGACGCGCGCCGCCAACGGCGTCCAGCCGCCCAAATGGGTCTATGCTTATCTGATTTCCGACATCGGCAATCTGCAAGGGCCGAACAACGCGGTGATCGAAGATATTGCGGCAAAGGTCGGCAAGCTGGACATCGATGCCGCCGAAAAGGCGCGGCTGACCACGGCGGCGAAAACGGCGTGGGCCGAGAGCGCCGGCCCCGCCTATGGCCGCCTGCTGGCCGAAATGAAGCGTCAGCAGGCGAGCGCGCCGACGCAGGACGGGGTGTGGCGCCTGCCCGGCGGCAAGGCCTATTATGAGGCGCTGCTCGCCAATTACACGACGACCGACATGACCGCGACGCAGATCCACGACCTGGGCCTGTCCGAAGTCGCGCGCATCCACGGCGAGATGAAGACGATCATGGCCAAGGTCGGATTCAAGGGGACGCTGCAACAGTTTTTCGATCATCTGCGCTCCAGCCCGCAATATTATCACACGACGCGCGAGGCCTATCTGGCCGAAGTCGATGCCCGGACCAAGGCGATGGAGGCCCGCCTCCCTGCCTTTTTCAACACCCTGCCGAAGGCCGCATTGCAGGTGAAGGCGGTCGAGGCGTTCCGCGAGAAATCGGCGGGCAAGGCCTTTTACCAATCGCCTTCGCCCGACGGGTCGCGGCCCGGCACCTATTATGTGAACCTCTATGACCTGCGCGACATGCCCAAGACCGAGCTCGAGGCGCTCGCCTATCATGAAGGCGTTCCGGGGCATCATCTGCAGCGCGCGGTGCAGACCGAGCTCACCGGCCTGCCGCCCTTCCGCCGCTTCGGCGGCTTCACCGCTTACACCGAAGGCTGGGGCCTCTATACCGAGGAACTGGCCAAGGACATGGGCTTCTACACCGATCCCTACAGCGATTTCGGGCGGCTGGGCATGGAGCTGTGGCGGGCGTGCCGGCTGGTCGTCGACACCGGCATCCACGACAAAAGGTGGAGCCGCGAACAGGCGATCAAATATCTGAAGGACAACACCCCCAATCCCGATGGCGACATCGAAAAGGCGATCGAACGCTATATCGTCTATCCGGGGCAGGCGACCGCCTATCTGATCGGCAAGCTCAAGATCATGGAATTGCGCGGCCGGGCGCAGGCGGCGATGGGCGCCAAATTCGACTATCGCGCCTTTCACGACGTCGTCCTGAAATCGGGGCCGGTGCCGCTTGATATCCTCGAACGGCGCGTCGATGCCTGGATCGCCGCGCAAAAAAGCTAATAAAAAAACAAAGTTCGCGCTTGACGCGCAGGGATGAAACGCAAATGATTTGTTCCAGATAACAAGGCAACCTGGGGAAAGGTTGCCACGGTCTGGGTTCGTCATGTCAGAAGCATCATCCTCGCGCGAAGGCGTGGACGGCATTGCGCCGTTCGAGTTGCACTATTTTCCGCCCGATCCCGATCTGGCGGACATGGTGTCGAGCTTTTATTTCGCGCGGCTCAACATGCCGAAATTCGACGAATATGAGCGCGCCGACCGGCCGCAGTTCCGCTTCGTCACCAATGCCGACGGCGAATATGTCTTTGCCGATGGCCATCGAACCACCGTGTCGCGCGCGATCATCATCGGTCCGACCAGCGGGCGGGTGCGCGCGATCAGCAATTGTCCTGCGCAATTGTTCGGCTTCGGTATGCTGCCTGCGGGATGGGCGGCGCTGATGGGCGACGACGCCGAAAAGCTGACCGACCGGGCGATCAACGCTGCCGATCTGTTCGGGCCATGGATCGAGGAGGTGGCGACGGCGCTGGAAAACGCCCCCGACGTCGAGGCTCGGCTGGTCATCGGCAATAATTTCGCGCGCGACGTGCTGACGCGCGGCGAGGCTGCCCCGCTATGGTTCATCCGCACCGTCGACGAGTGGCTGACCGCATCCCCCTCGCCGCAAGTGCCCGACCTGGTCGATGCCACCGGCATGTCGATCCGTTCGGTCGAGCGGATGACGAAACATTATTACGGCCTGTCGCCGCGGATGCTGGCGCGCAAATATCGCGCGGTCCGCGCCGCGTCGGCGCTGGCCCGCGGCGAAGGGCTCGATTCGGCGCAATTGGGCGATGCCTTTTACGATCAGTCGCATTTGATCCGCGAGATCAAGCGCTTTGCCGGAGCGACGCCGGGGCAGTTGGGCAAGCCGACCACCTATACCGAGGCAACGACCAAAGGGCGCAAGCAGCTGGCCGGCAAGGTCAGCCCGATGGTGTCGGAAACCTAGGCGCACCCGGTCACGTCATTGCGAGCGCAGCGAAGCAATCCAGAGCGGTTTACGCGACTCTGGATTGCTTCGCTGCGCTCGCAATGACGAATGTTTATAGAGAAGATGCTCCCTCAACCCCATTAACCATCAAAATATGAACCAAGGCGCTTTTGGCGTTTCTGTCCAATCGCGAATCATCGCGCGGGCATAACCCAGCCTTGCGACCCAGAAGAGCTCATCCTCTGACGAGGACTGAGACCTTCATCTCGGCACTCATTTGGCTCCGGCCAGATGGGTGCCTTTTTTTTGGGCGCAGCTTTTCTATCACCGCGTCCAAACGGGCTTGCTTGCGCCGCGCACACCGCGTGGCTATATAAGTGGAGTGATTTACTCCAGTTAAGAATCGTTCGCAATTTTATGCGCCTGTCCAACCTTGCCGATTATGCCGTGGTGCTGATGAGCGCCGCCGCCCGCCAATGCGGGTCCCAAATCGACTCTGGGCCGTTGCACGCCGCGATGCTCGCCGAACAGACGGGAATTCCGGGGCCGACCGCGCAAAAGCTGGTGAGCGGGCTGGCGCGCGCCGGGCTGCTCGTCGCGTCGCGGGGCAGCGGCGGCGGGGTGCGGCTGGCCCGCCCGGCGGCGGCGATCAGCGTCGCGGATATTATCGAGGCAGTCGAAGGCCCGATCGCGTTGACCGCGTGCGTCGCCGAAGGGCGGCACGATTGCTCGCTCGAGGGCAGCTGCAAGGTGCAGCCGCATTGGGGCGTGGTGAATGGCGCGGTGCGTGGGGCGCTGGCGGAGATTAGTTTGGCGAGTTTGAGTGTTGCTCCCAAAATCGTTCGCCCCGAGCTTGTCGAAGGGCCGTCCTTCCTTGCTCACCGCGATTCAGAAAAGAACAGTGCTTCGACAAGCTCAGCACGAGCGGGTGTGTGATATGGATGACGTGAAGATTAAAGACCAGGCCGCGCACGATGCCGCCGCCAAAGTCGCCGATTATGAGCATGGCTGGTCGTCGACCATCGAAACCGACTTCGCGCCCAAGGGGCTGACCGAGGATACGGTTCGCTTCATCTCGGCAAAGAAGAACGAGCCTGAATGGATGCTCGACTGGCGGCTGAAGGCGTTTCGCCATTGGCAGACGATGGAAACCCCCGACTGGGCGAAGCTCAACGTGCCGCCAATCGACTATCAGGACGCCTATTATTACGCGGCGCCGAAACCGAAGCCCAAGCTCGGCAGCCTCGACGAGGTCGATCCCGAAATCCTTGAGGTCTATAAAAAGCTGGGTATCCCGATCGAGGAGCAGAAGGTGCTCGCCGGGGTCGAGGGGGCGCGCAAGGTCGCGGTCGACGCGGTGTTCGACAGCGTCAGCGTCGCGACGACCTTCCGCGAGGAACTGAAGCGTGCCGGCGTCATCTTCCTGTCGATTTCGGAAGCGATCCGCGAATATCCCGAGCTGGTGAAAAAGTGGCTCGGCAAGGTCGTGCCGATGCACGACAATTATTTCGCGACGCTCAACTGCGCGGTCTTTTCGGACGGGACGTTCGTTTACGTCCCCGAAGGCGTGCGCTGCCCGATGGAGCTGTCGACCTATTTCCGCATCAATGCCGAAAATACCGGGCAGTTTGAGCGGACTCTGATCATCGCCGACAAGGGCGCCTATGTCTCCTACCTCGAAGGCTGCACCGCGCCGATGCGCGACGAGAACCAGCTCCACGCCGCAGTGGTCGAACTGGTGACGCTCGACGATGCCGAGATCAAATATTCGACGGTGCAAAACTGGTATCCCGGCAACGCCGAGGGGCTGGGCGGCATCTATAATTTCGTGACCAAGCGCGCGCTGTGTCAGGGCAAGCGCAGCAAGGTGTCGTGGACGCAGGTCGAAACCGGCTCTGCGGTGACGTGGAAATACCCCAGCTGCGTGCTCAACGGCGACGACAGCGTCGGCGAATTTTATTCGGTTGCGGTGACCAACAATTACCAGCAGGCCGACACCGGCACCAAGATGATCCACAATGGCAAGCGCACCCGCTCGACCATCGTCAGCAAGGGGATCAGCGCGGGCAAGTCGAACAACACCTATCGCGGGATTGTGCGCGTTGCGCCGAATGCCGAGGGTGTACGCAACTTCACCCAGTGCGACAGCTTGCTTTTAGGGTCGCTCAGCGGCGCACACACCGTGCCCTATATCGAGGTCCGCAACCCGTCCGCAACCGTCGAGCATGAAGCGACGACGAGCAAGATCAGCGACGACCAGCTGTTCTACGCGCTGCAGCGCGGGCTGAATGCGGAGGAAGCAGTGGCGCTGATCGTCAACGGCTTTGCCAAGGAAGTGCTGCAACAGCTGCCGATGGAATTTGCCGTCGAGGCGCAGAAGCTGCTGGGGATCAGCCTTGAGGGGTCGGTCGGGTGATGACAGCCGCCTGTTACCCAACAAATGCACGTGATCCGATGCCCCAAATTGAGACATCTCGCCGAATGCTGACGGACAGCATCGCCGCGAATCGGGCTGAATTAACTATAATTTACGCCAGTCCGCATCCGGGGACATGGGACGTCACGCCTTTGTCATATGCTCGCCCCCTGTCCGATTCGATCTGGAGATGGGGCGATGGCACGCGGTTTGGAATTCAACTGGTCGGACGCCGACCTGGTCGTGCATCCGGTGCAGGCGGTGACCGCTTATCCGACGCATCAGGGCGTGGTCATCCGGCAGCAGCGGAAATCGGAACGCGATCGCGACGAGGTGATCATGGTCCCGCATCATGCGGTGAACATGCTGATCCGGCGGTTGCAGCATCTGCAGAACACCAGCGTGATCAGCGTCGAAGAAGTCGCCAATTCGGAACTGGCGGAAATCTTCGCCGCCGAATAGGCGCCGCGCGGCCCCTGCCCTTCGCGGGCTTTTCCCATCATCTGCAGAACGTCGGCGCGCCATCTGGCGCCCCGCGCTGCGCCACTCTGCCTGAAAGTCTGACATGCTGACGATTGAAAACCTGCACGCCACTGTCGCCGACAAGCCGATCCTGAAAGGCCTGTCGCTGGCCATCAACGCGGGCGAAATCCATGCGATCATGGGGCCGAACGGCGCGGGCAAGTCGACCTTGTCCTATGTCCTCGGCGGACGGCCGGGTTATGAGGTCACCGACGGATCGGTGATGTTCGCGCCCAATTTGATCCCCGGCGAAAGCCGGGGTCCAGAAGCGGCGCTCGAACTGGACTCCGAATTTCGACGGGGAACAGGGACGACCGAGACGCTTGACCTCCTCTCCCTCGAACCGCATGAGCGCGCCGCGGCGGGGCTGTTCCTGGGCTTCCAGTATCCGGTCGAAATACCCGGCGTGTCGAACGTCCAGTTCCTGCGCGAGGCGCTCAACGCGCAGCGCCGCGCGCGCGGCGAAGACCCCTTGTCGGGCGGCGAATTCCTGAAGGTCGCGCGCGAAAAAGCCGCGCTGCTCAAGATGGACATGGACATGCTCAAGCGCCCGGTAAACGTCGGCTTTTCGGGCGGCGAGAAAAAGCGCAACGAGATGGTGCAGATGGGGATCATCGACCCCAAGCTCGCGATCCTCGACGAGACCGACAGCGGGCTCGACATCGACGCGCTGCGCACCGTCGGCGACGGGATCAACGCGATCATGCGGCGCCCCGACAAGGCGGTGCTGCTGATCACCCATTACCAGCGGTTGCTCGATTATGTGCAGCCCGATTTTGTCCATGTACTGGCGGCGGGACGGATCGTGAAGTCGGGCGGGCCGGACCTGGCGCGCGAGCTGGAAGCGCATGGCTATGCGGAGATCGCTGCTTGACCGCCGTCACCCTCCCCACTCGCCGTGACGAAGCATGGCGCTATAGCGACATCGACGCCGTGACCGCGGCGTGGCCACTGCCCGCGCCCGAGAGCATCATCGTGCCCGCAGGTGGCGAGTTTGCGCGCGCGATCGTGCAGGATGCGGGCGAGATCCGGCAGATCGAATTGGTGCTTGGCAAGGGTGCGGTGGCGTCGCTGCACGTGTTGAATATCGGTGGCGCTTACGGCCGCATCGAACTGGCGGTGACGCTGCACGAAGGCGCCGACTTCCACCTTGGCGCCGCGCAGATCGGCGGCGGCGAACAGAATCTGGAGATCGTCACCACGATCACCCATGCCGAACCCGGCGCGACGTCGCGGCAGGTCGTGCGATCGGTGCTCGGCGGCACCGCGACCGGCACCTATCTGGGCAAGGTCGCGGTCGCGCGCGATGCTCAAGCGACCGACAGCGCGCAGGATGTGAAGGCGATGCTGCTGAACCGCAGCGCGACCGCCAACGCCAAGCCCGAGCTGGAGATTTACGCCGACGATGTGAAATGCGCGCACGGCTGCGCGATCGGCGAACTCGATCCGATGGCGCTTTATTATCTGCAATCGCGCGGGATTCCGCCGGGCGAGGCGAAAAAGCTGATGTTGCAGGCGTTTGTCGCCGGGGTGTTCGACGGCGCCGCGGACGAAGCGCGGTTGCAGGACCTGGCGTTGGCGAAGCTGGGGGAATTGGTGTGAGTATCGACACCCAAAATCCCGCTCGCCCTGAGCCTGTCGAAGGGCCGTCCTTTTCTTCCGGCGGCGTCGGACAGAAAGAACGGGGCTTCGACAAGCTCAGCCCGAACGGATTTAGGGGAATTCGGGATCAGTTCCCCGGCCTCGCGGGGGGCTGGCATTATCTCGACACCGCGGCGACCGCGCAGAAGCCGCAGGCGGTGATCGACGCGACGGTCGCCGCGATGGGCCGCGACTATGCGACCGTGCATCGCGGCGTCTATGCGCGCTCGGCCGACATGACGCTGGCCTATGAGGCGGCGCGACGGCGGATCGCGGCGTTTATCGGCGCGCGCGACGAGCAGATCGTGTTTGTGCGCGGCGCGACCGAGGCGATCAATCTGGTCGCTTACTCGCACCCCCGCAAAGGCCGGGTGCTGCTGTCGGTGCTCGAGCATCACAGCAATATCGTGCCGTGGCAGCTTGCGGGCTGGCGGGTCGACGTCTGCCCGCTCACCGCCGACGGCTGCATTGATCTCGATGCTGCCGAAAAGCTGCTGACCCCCGACCACACGATGGTCGCCTTTGCCCATGTGTCGAACGTCCTCGGCAGCCCGCTCGACGTCGCGCGCGCCGCCGCACTGGCGCACCGCGTCGGCGCCGAACTGCTGATCGACGGCTGTCAGGCGGTGCCGCGCCTGCCGGTCGATGTCGCGGCACTCGGCTGCGACTATTATGTGTTCTCGGGGCACAAGCTCTACGGCCCCACTGGCATCGGGGTGCTGTGGAGCGACAAGCTCGATGCGCTGCCGCCGTGGCAGGGCGGCGGATCGATGATCGATCGCGTGACTTTCGCGCAAACCACCTACGCCCCCGCCCCGACGCGGTTCGAGGCGGGAACACCTGCGATTATCGAGGCGATCGGGCTGGCGGCGGCGGTTGATTATGTCGATGCCATCGGCATCGGCGCGATCCATGCGCATGAGGTCGCGCTGGTCGGGAGCTTGCGCGAAGCCTTGGCGCGGCGGAACAGCATCACCTTGTTCGGCCCCGAAAACAGCGCCGGAATCGTCAGTTTTGCGATGGCGGGGGTTCATCCGCACGACATCGGCACTATCTTGGACGAAAGCGGGGTCGCGATCCGCGCCGGACACCATTGCGCACAGCCGCTGATGGAGCATCTGGGGGTACCCGCGACCGCGCGCGCAAGTTTTGGCGTTTACAGCAATTTGGGCGATGTGGCGGCGCTGATCGATGGCCTGTCGCGCGTCGAGAGGATTTTCGGATGAACGAGGACCGCATGATCAAGGTTGAAGAAGTCACGAGCGTCGAGGCGCCGCCGAAGGCGCGCGTTGCGGATGTCGAGACCGCACCCGAAAAGCTGGAGCGCAAGCGCGACTATCTGGAGGGTTTTCTGGCCGCCAAACCCGCGGTCGTCGACTCGCATGGCGTCGGCGGCGACCTGTATGAGGCGGTCGTCAACGCCCTCAAGGACATTTACGATCCCGAAATTCCGGTGAACATCTATGACCTTGGCCTGATCTACAATGTCGAGATCGACGAGGGCCATGCCGTCGTCACGATGACGCTGACCACCCCGCATTGTCCGGTGGCGGAATCGATGCCCGCCGAGGTCGAACTGCGCGTCGGCGCGGTGCCCGGGGTCGGCGATGCCGAGGTCAATCTGGTCTGGGATCCGCCGTGGTCGCCGCAAAATATGAGCGACGAAGCGCGGTTAGAGCTGGGAATGTTGTGACTTAGCCCCTCCCCTTCAGGGGAGGGGTTGGGGTGGGGTCTTTCAGCTTTGCGCAAGGCCGATGGACCCCACCCGCTGCGACTAGGCAGCAAGCTGCCAAGTCTCGCTGCCCTCCCCTGAAGGAGAGGGCGTAGGAGAATGTTGATGACCGAAACCAAAACCCGCACCCGCCCCGCCGCGGTGACGCTGACCCCCAACGCCGAAGCGCGCGTCGCGTCGCTGATGGCGGCGGCGCCCGCGGGCGC
>CAZCUW010000070.1:0-14908 GCA_964502035.1 uncultured Sphingopyxis sp.
ATGGCTGCGTAACTTAAACCAAATGGCCTCCGGCAATCCCGGGGCGGTTCAGTTCGAGCGCGGCGGGATGATCGGCAAAGCGCGTCTGCGGTTCGATGACAAAGGCGACGCGGTGCGCGGCCAGCCGGTCGGCGAGTGCCTCCCAGTCGGCGGGCGCCAGGATGACGCCGAAATGCGGCACCGGCACCGCATGACCGTCGACCGGATTATGCCCCGCGACGGCTTCGCGCCGATCGACGCGGTGCGCGACGATCTGGTGGCCATAAAGGTTGAAATCGATCCATTTGGCATCGCTGCGCCCCTCGGCACAGCCAAGCACGCGGCCGTAAAAATGGCGCGCGGCGTCCAGATCGTCGACGGGAAAGGCGATGTGAAAGGGGGAAAGGTCGGTCATACCGCTTGTTTGCCGCAGGGTCGCTCGGAATGCCAGTCCGGGACTTGGGTTGTGCGCCGCAACATGCTAGGCGCGCGCCCATGCTGACGATCAACGCTATCACTGTTCGCCTGGGCGGGCGCGCCATCCTCGAACGCGCCACCGCGAGCCTGCCGGCGAAAAGCCGCGTCGGGCTGATCGGGCGCAATGGCGCGGGCAAATCGACGCTGATGAAGGTGATGATCGGTCAGCTCGAGGCCGATGAGGGCAGCATCGACATGCCGCGCAAGACGCGCGTCGGCTATATCGCGCAGGAAGCGCCGAGCGGCACCGCGACGCCGTTCGACACCGTGCTCGCCGCCGATGTCGAACGCGCCGAATTGCTGACCGCGTCGGAAACCGAGCAGGATCCGGACAAGCTCGGCGATATTCACGAACGGCTGATTGCGATCGATGCCTATACCGCGCCGGCGCGCGCCGCGCGCATCCTGATCGGGCTGGGGTTCGATGAAGATATGCAGGGTCAGCCGCTCGACAGCTTTTCGGGTGGGTGGAAAATGCGCGTTGCGCTCGCGGCGCTGCTGTTTTCGGAACCCGATCTGTTGCTGCTCGACGAACCGTCGAACCACCTCGACCTCGAAGCGACCTTGTGGCTCGAAAATTTCCTCCGCGCCTATCCGGGGCAGCTCGTGGTGATCAGCCACGAGCGCGACCTGCTCAACAATGTCGTCGACAATATCCTCCACCTCGAGGGCGGCAAGGTGATGCTCTATGCGGGCGGCTATGATGCATTCGAGCGCCAGCGCGCCGAACGCGCCGCGCAGCTTGCGGCGGCCAAGGCGTCGCAGGATGCGCAGCGCGCCAAGCTCCAGGACTATGTCGCGCGCAACAGTGCGCGCGCCTCGACCGCGAAGCAGGCGCAGTCGCGCGCCAAGATGCTGGCGCGGATGCAGCCGATCGCCGCGCTTGCCGAGGATCAGACGCTCGCGTTCGATTTCCCCAGCCCCGACGAGCTGAAGCCGCCGCTGATCACGCTCGACCTCGCGAGCGTCGGCTATGCCGACAAGGCGGTGCTCCAGCGGATCAACCTGCGCATCGATCCCGATGACCGCATCGCGCTGCTCGGCCGCAACGGCAATGGCAAGACGACGCTGGCCCGCTTGCTCGCGGCGCAGCTGGCGCCGATGGCAGGGGCGATGGCGGCGTCGGGCAAGATGCGCGTCGGCTATTTCACGCAATATCAGGTCGAGGAACTCGACGGGGCGGACACCCCGCTCGCGCATATGACGCGGGTGATGGAGGGCAAGACGCAGGGCGCGGTGCGCGCCCAGCTCGGTCGCTTCGGTTTCTCGGGCAACAAGGCGATGACCGAGGTCGCGAAACTGTCGGGCGGCGAAAAGGCGCGGCTGGCACTGGCGCTGATCACCCGCGACGCGCCGCACTTGCTGATCCTCGACGAGCCGACCAACCACTTGGACGTCGATGCGCGCGAGGCGCTGGTCCAGGCGCTCAATGGCTTCGACGGCGCGGTGGTGCTGGTCAGCCACGATCGTCACATGCTCGAACTCACCGCCGATCGGCTGGTGCTCGTCGATGACGGCACCGCGCGCGAATATGACGGCAGCATGGACGATTATGTCGACCTGATCCTCGGCAAGGGGCCGCAAAAGGACCGCGTGTCGAAGGCCGACAAAAAGGAGGACCGCAAGGCCGCCGCGGCGGCGCGCGAAGCGGCCGCGAAAGTCCGCAAAGACGTGTCCGACGCCGAGGCCGATCTTGCCAAATATCAGGTCATCTTGTCGGCGATCGACCGCGCGATGTTCGATCCGCAGGGGGCGGCGAACGAATATAAAGGCCTGACGATGAGCGAGCTGTCGCAGCGCCGCGGCAAGATCGTCGCCGCGCAGGAAGCCGCCGAGGCGCGCTGGGTCGCCGCGGGCGAGGCGCTGGAGGCGTTCGAGGGGGCGTAGCGCGTCGCAGCGCGATAGCGTCACATCGCCCGTCATTGCGAGCGAAGCGAAGCAATCCAGGGCGGTCTGCGCCAACTCTGGATTGCCGCATCGCTGCGCTCCTCGCAATGACGGGTCATTTTTTGCCAGCCGACCTGGCGGTGTGGCGCCTGCGTTCCGCATTGACTCCCGTCCCTCAATCCATCATAATAGTTTCAATTGAAACTAGATGGGATGATGACGATGACCGACCTGTTCGACAATCCGCTGGGCCTCGACGGGTTCGAATTCGTCGAATTTTCGGCTGCCGAGAAAGGCGTCCTCGAACCCGTCTTTGCGGCGATGGGCTTTACCCAGATCGCGCATCACCGATCAAAGGACGTCCAGCTGTGGCGCCAGGGCGGCATCAACCTGATCGCCAATTACGAACCCAGATCGCCCGCTGCCTATTTTGCCGCCGAGCATGGTCCGTCGGCATGCGGGATGGGGTGGCGGGTTCGGGATGCGGCCATGGCTTATGCCGAGGCGATCGCGCGCGGCGCCGAGCCGGTCGAGGTCAATCCGGGGCCGATGGAATTGCGCCTGCCCGCGATCCGCGGCATCGGCGGCTCGATCATCTATCTGATCGACCGCTATGGCGACGACCTCAGCATCTACGACATCGATTTCGTGTATGAGGAGGGCGTCGATCGCCACCCTGTGGGTGCAGGTATGCAGCTGATCGATCATCTGACCCACAATGTTTATGGCGGTCGTATGGCGCATTGGGCGGCGTTTTACGAGCGCATCGCGGGCTTCCGCGAGATCCGCTATTTCGACATCAAGGGCGAATATACCGGGCTGACGTCGAAGGCGATGACCGCCCCCGACGGCAAGATCCGCATTCCGCTCAACGAAGAAGGCGCCGGCGGCGGCGGCCAGATCGAGGAATATCTGCGCGCCTATAATGGCGAGGGCATCCAGCATATCGCGTTCAGCTGCGACGATCTTTACGCCGCGTGGGACAAGCTGAAAGCACTCGGCAACCCCTTCGCCCCCGCGCCGCCCGCGACCTATTACGAGATGCTCGCCGATCGCCTGCCCGGTCATGGTGAACCGGTCGAGGAACTCCAGTCGCGCGGCATTTTGCTCGACGGATCGACCGAGGACGGCGACCCGCGCCTGCTGCTCCAGATTTTCGGCCAGACCGTGATCGGCCCCGTCTTCTTTGAATTCATCCAGCGCAAAAAGGATGAAGGCTTTGGCGAGGGCAATTTCACCGCGCTGTTCAAATCGATGGAAATGGACCAGATTCGCCGCGGGGCGCTGGAAATCAAAGAGACCGCTTGACCCCTTCACCGTTCGCCCTGAGCTTGTCGAAGGGCTGTCCTTTTCTTTGCGTGAGGGAAGAAGAACGGTGCTTCGACAAGCTCAGCACAAACGGAGTTGGGTAAAATGACCAGCCAATCCCCCATCAAACTGGGTGGCGTCCACCACGCCGCCTACCGCTGCAAGGATGCGAAGCAGACGGTCGACTGGTACGAGCGCATGCTCGGCATGACCTACACCACCGCCTTTGCAGAGGATCATGTGCCCTCCACGGGTGAATATGATCCGTATATGCACGTTTTCCTCGAGGCAGGGAACGGCAATATCCTGGCGTTTTTCGAGCTGCCCAACCAGCCCGACATGGGCCGCGACGTCAACACCCCGGCGTGGGTCCAGCATCTGGCGTTCAAGGTCGGCAGCTATGACGAGCTGGTCGCGGCAAAGGCGCATCTGGAGGGCGAGGGCGTCGACGTGCTCGGCCCGACCCACCACGGCATCTTCCAGTCGATCTATTTCTTCGACCCCAATGGCCACCGCGTCGAGCTGGCGTGCGACATCGGCACCGCCGAGCAATATGCCGAACTCAAGCGCGTCGCGCCGCTGATGCTGGAAGAATGGAGCCAGACCAAAAAGGCGCCGCGCCATGCCGACTGGCTGCATACCGCCGCGAACGAGTAAGCCGACCTGCTTTATCCGTTCGTGTCGAGCGAAGTCGAGATACCCATCAGCGCAGCGCAAGGTCGAGGGGCATCTCGACTTCGCTCGATGCGAACGGGGGTATTGGTGCGGCGGGCACGTATCGCCAGCCCTGCATCATCCGCCTCCCACGCTCAGAATTTCCGCGAAAAGCTGACCAGATCGGTGTCGGGATCGCCGTCGCCGCAGATCAGCCCGCGCAGCATCTGCGCCGCCATCATCGAAAAGGTGATGCCATTGCCGCCATAGCCCATCGCGGCATAGCAGCTGGGCATCCGCGGAATCCGCCCGATCGTCGGGGTGCCGGTCTTGCTGTCGCCAAAGCTGCCCGCCCACGCATGGACCGGCGTCGGATCGATCATCGGGAGGAGCGCGCCGAGCTTGCGCGACAAGGCCCTGGTCTTGGCGGCAATTTTGGCATCGCGCTCATCCGCATCGCTGATCTCCTCATCTTCGCCGCCGCAGATCACCTCGCCGGCCGGGGTGGTGCGGATATAGAGATAGGGGTCGGCGGCCTCCCAGATCATCGCCGCGGTCGGCCAGATCGCGCGCGGCTGCGGCTTGGTCGCGATCGACCAGCTGGAGATGATCGTGTTCCCCTTGCGCGGCACGCCCTTCATCATCTCATAGCCCGTCGCGGCGACCAGATACCGGCCGCGGATTTCGCGGCCATCGGCGCTCTGGAGCGTCACGCCGCTATCGCTGGGCGCGACGTCGCCAATGTCCACCGGGCTATAAATCCGCGCCCCGCGCCCGACCGCGACGTTCAGATAGCCCGCCGCCAGCTGGCGCGGATCGGCCGAATAATTGCCAAAGCCGATGATGGCGTGGCGCCCCGAAATGCCATAGCGATCGCGCACCGCGGCGGGTTTCAGCAACTCGACCTCGAACCCCGCGCGCCGCCGTGCATCGGCCTCGCGCGCCAGACCATCGGCATCGAGCACATTGCCGTGCAGATAGATCGACCCGCGCGTCGCGGCATCGACCTTCAGCCCCAGCCGCTCGGTCCGCTCGCGCAGCGCGTCGACCGACTGGCGCGACCGGCGCCACAGCCGCTCTGCGCGGTCGCGGCCGATTCGCTCGGACAACAGCGACAAGGGGGTGTCGATTTCATATTGCAGCATCGCGGTCGACGCCGCGGTCGAGCCGTCGAGCGGGCCGCGGCGATCGACGACGACGACCTTTAGGCCCGCCTCCGACAGCGTCTCGGCGATCAGCGCCCCGGAAATTCCAGCGCCGATGATTACGACATCACAGCTGATGTCGCGGGTCAGGGGCTGGGTCGGAACGACCGGGCGCCGCCGCGCCGACCAGATCGACTGGCCGGTGCGCAGATCGCGGTGGTGGGTGACCGAGGCTTGGGTCGACATGCGGTGCTCCTCATCGCGGCAGGAGCGACGCCTCCTTCAATCCGCCGCGCCTAAACGGGTTGCATAAGCTGCAAACGAATAATCAGACGCATCATTGCGAGGAGCCGAAGGCGACGCGGCAATCTCTGGCTATCGGCCTTGTGTAAGGTCGCTGGCTGGAGATTGCTTCGCTTTGCTCGCAATGACGAATTTACTTCCGGTCGAGCCCGATGCTTGCCAGCGTCGCGCCGCTGCATTTGTCGGCTTCCTTCGCCTTGCCATCGCCCGACAGCGCGCCGATCACCAGGAAGCCCGCGACCACCGCGACGACGAACGCGCCGGTGACCCACACCAGATATTTGTCGATGAACGCCTTGATCGGCGCCCCGAACAATTTGAACAATATGCCGACGAGCATGAACGAAAAGGCGCGGCTTGCCATGCTGGCCCACAAAAAGGTCCAGAAATTCATGTGGATGAACCCCGCGGTGATCGTCAGCAGCTTGAACGGGATCGGCGTCGCGCCCTTGATCAGGATGATCTCGGCGCCATAATCGCGCAGGTAACAGGCGGCGGGCGGAAAGGCGTCGGTCAGCCCGAGCACCCCGAGCAGCCACAGCCCGACGCTTTCATACAGGAAAAAGCCGATCCCATAGCCAAACACCCCGCCCGCGACCGACGCGAGGGTGCAGATCAGCGCGTAGCGCACCGCCTTTTGCGGATTGGCGAGGCACATCAGCCCCAGCATCGGGTGCGGCGGGATCGGGAAAAAGCTCGCCTCGACGAACGACACCAGCGCCAGCCAGAACTCGGCGTGCGGATGCGCCGATTTTTCCATCGTCCAGTTGTACATATGCTGGATCAGCGACTTGTTGCGGGGGGTGGCGGTCATGCTGGTCCTTTGGAGCGGGCGGTCAGGTTGACCACAAGCCTCTCTTAGCCGTTCGTGTCGAGCGAAGTCGAGACACCCATCGACCGTGCTTGCCTGTGGGGTGTCTCGACTTCGCTCGACACGAACGGGCTTTCATCATGGCACTTAGTGCCGGAAATGCCGCATCCCGGTAAACACCATCGCCAGTCCGGCGTCGTTTGCCGCCGCGATCACCTCGTCGTCGCGGATCGAGCCGCCCGGCTGGATGACGCAGGTTGCGCCCGCCTCGACCGCCGCCAGCAAGCCGTCGGCGAAGGGGAAAAAGGCGTCGCTGGCGACCGTGCTGCCGACGGTGCGCGGCTGCGCCCAGCCGTGGCTTGCCGCGGCTTCGCGCGCCTTCACCGCGGCGATGCGGGCGCTGTCGCGGCGGTTCATCTGCCCCGCGCCGATGCCCGCGGTCGATCCGCCCTTGGCGTAAACGATCGCGTTCGATTTCACATGCTTGGCGATCGTCCACGCGAACAGCGCGTCGGCCAGTTCTTCCTTGGTCGGCGCCCGGTCGGTGACGATTTTCAGGTCGGCGCGGGTGATCCGGCCATTGTCGCGGCTCTGCGCCAGCCAGCCGCCGGCGATCGTCTTCATCATCAAGCCGCCACGCGCCGGATCGGGCAGTTCGCCGGTGAGCAGCAGGCGGAGGTTCTTTTTCTTTGCGAACACCGCGCGCGCGTCGGCGTCGGCGTCGGGGGCGCAGACGACCTCGGTAAAGATGGTGCTGATCGCCTCGGCCGTGGCGCCGTCGAGCGGCCGGTTGACCGCGATGATGCCGCCGAATGCCGAGACATCGTCGCATTTCAGCGCCGCGTCATAGGCTTCGGCGATCGTCGCCGCGGTGGCGACGCCGCACGGGTTGGCGTGCTTGACGATGACGCAGGTCGGGTCGGCCGCGCGGAATTCGGCGACCAGTTCGAGCGCCGCGTCGGCGTCGTTGATATTGTTGTAGCTGAGCTCCTTGCCCTGCACCTGTTCGGCCTGCGCGATGCCGCGCGCGGCGGGACCGGCGGGCAGGTAGAGCGCCGCTTTCTGGTGCGGGTTCTCGCCATAGCGCAGCTCGGTCGCCAGCTTGGCGGTCAGCGGCAGCGTGTCGGGGAACAGCTTGCCCTGGTCGGCAAAGGCGAACCAGCTCGCGATCATCCCGTCATAGGTCGCGGTGTGCGCAAAGGCGGTCGCGGCGAGGCGTTTGCGCAAGCCCAGCGTCGTCGCGCCGCCATTGGCATCCATCTCGGCGATCACCGCGGCATAATCCTCGGGCTCGGTAACGATATTCACAAAGGCGTGGTTCTTGGCCGATGATCGCACCATCGCCGGGCCGCCGATGTCGATATTCTCGATGATGTCGTCGCGCGCCGCGCCCTTCGCCACCGTCGCCGCGAACGGGTAAAGGTTGACGACAACCAGGTCGATCGCGCCGATGCCATGCTGGTCCATCGCCGCGACATGCGCCGCGTCGTCGCGCACCGCCAGGATGCCGCCGTGAACCGTCGGGTGCAGCGTCTTGACGCGGCCGTCCATCATCTCGGGAAAGCCGGTGAGGTCGGCGACGTCGAGGACATTGTGCCCCGCTTCGCGTAGCGCCTTGGCGGTCCCGCCGGTCGACACCAGCTCGACGCCATGTTTGACAAGCGCGGCGGCAAGCTCGCTCAGCCCCGCCTTGTCGCTGACGGACAGGAGGGCGCGGCGGACGGGAATCAGGTCGGTCATGGGAAAGGGCGGCCTTTGCAGGATGGGAAAGACGCCGCCCCCCTAGGCGGGTAGCGGCCTTTGGGCAACCTTTGAAGGGTTCGCGCGGAGGCGCGGAGCCGCAGAGACGAAAGAAGAACGGGTTCCGCGCAGTGTGGGTTTCCCTAACCCCGCTTGTGCTGAGCTTGTCGAAGCATCGTTCTTTCTTTCAACGTCCGAGAATCAGAACGGCCCTTCGACAAGCTCAGGGCGAACGGATGTGCTGTTGGCCTGTTCTCTCCGCGCCTCCGCGCCTCCGCGTGAACCGACTTTCCTCTGCGCCCTCTGCGCGAATTTCTTAAAGCCCCAGCGCCGCTGCGATCTGGTCCCAGCGCACCAGCTTGAAATTCTGCGCCTTGGGCGCGTTGTCGCCGTCCTGCGCCAGAAAAAGGCCGTCGGGGTAGGCGGGGCCGAAATTGCCCGCGACGGCCTCGATCCCGTCGGTTTCGCTTGTCGCCCCGAACGCCCCCGCGGTCACCGCAAAGCGCCCGACATAATCGACGCCGGGCAGGCGGAACACTGCATAGGCATTGTCGCCCTGGCTCGATGCGATCAGGTAGCGCTGACCCTTGTGGTCGATCGTCGCCAGTCCTTCGAGGTCGGCGACGAGCCGCTGGTTGTCGATCGGCGCGACCAGCCGCGCCGCGGCGCCTGTGCTTGCCTGCTTCAATTCCCACAGGCCGCCGTTCTCTTCGCCGACATAGAGGGTGTCGCCGTCGAAGACGCAGCCTTCGGACTGGGTTGCGATCTTGTGCTCCCATTGCACCGCAAAGCTGGGCGTGCCGTCCACCGTCAGCGTGCCGACGCGGACGGTACCGTCCTTGACGATCAGCGCCGCGGTGATCGGCATGCCGGACGCGCTCTTCTTCAGGCACAGGCCATAGGCCTCGCCGCTGCCCGCCGCCGCACGGCCCAGCGCGGTCAGCGCGGGTTGGGCGCCGTCGAGGCGATAGACCGCCAGATGCGCGTTCAGCCCGTCGTTGCGGTCGCTCGCGACGACGATATCGCCGACGATATCGACATTGTTGACCAGGCCGCTTTTCAGAAACGCCCGATCCTTGCCGGTCAGGTCATAGACGTGCAGCCCGGCTTTCTTGTCGGTGGCGACAATCAGCGCGCGGCCGGGATTGGCGGGATCGACCCAGATTGCCGGATCGTCGGCGGCATCGGCGCGGCCGGTGCCGACCGGCGCGGTCTCGCCGCTCGCGGTCACCGCCACCGGGGGCAGGCCGGTGGTGACGGGCGCCGTTTGTCCGGCGCATCCGCTCAGCAGCGCTGCAAAAGCGAACGAAGTCAGCAGCTTCGATGTGCGGACGGCGGTCATGACGATTTCCCCTGTTCCCGATGGCGCCAATGGCGATTGGCGCGCCCCGTTCCAGCAAACCGGCGCGGCGTCAATCCCACAATATTTCAGTCGTTTAACCGTCACCCAAACGTCATGCGGCTCGCCGCAAACTGTCACATCGCCCCCCTAGAGGCGCGGCAACGATCAAGGGGGGTATGACACATGATTCGAGCTTTCAACCTGCATTCCGCCGCCGCGCTGGCGCTCGCCGCGGCGCTCCCCGCGACCCCTGCCGCCGCGCAGGACGCGGCACAGGATTTGGCGCCGATCCAGAATGAGGACGGCACGATCACGACGTCGCAGGACATCGTCGTGCTCGGCAGCATCGGCTATCGCAACCGCAATGACGATCAGGCCGAACCGATCCTCACCTATGACAGCGAATTTTTCCAGCGCTTCGAACCGCTGACCGCGGGCGACGCATTGAAGCGCGTGCCGTCGGTGACCTTTCTGTCCGACGTCATCGAAAGCGACGGGGCGCGGTTGCGCGGCCTGCCGCCGGGCTACACCCAGATCCTGATTAATGGCGAAAAGGTGCCGGGATCGAACGCCGACCGCAGCTTCTTTCTCGATCGTATCCCTGCCGAGCTGATCGAGCGGGTCGAAATTGTCCGCTCATCGTCGGCGCGTCGCTCGGGCGATGCGGTGGCGGGCACGCTGAATATCAAGCTGCGCGATGGCTATGAACTCGATGGCGGGTACCTGCGCGCCGGCGGCCTCTATTTTGACGACAAGGAGCTCGAACCGAGTGTCGGCGGCGTGATCGGCGGGGCGCTTGGTCCGGGCCGTTTCCTGCTCGGCGCCAATTTCCAGGGTCGGCACAATCCGAAAAGGAAATTCTCGCTGCGCTACGCCAATCAGGAAGATGCCAATGGCGATCCGACCAATGTTCCCATATTCGACAATCGCGAGGACCAGGTCGATACCCGGGATGGCAAGGATTATTCGTTCAACGCCACCTATGACATCAAGGGCGACACAACCGATTTTTCGATCAACGGCTTTTACGTCCACACCGACCGCATCGAAAACGAGCGCAGCTTTGAATATAATGATCTGACCGCGATCAACGGGCCGGTCCGCGCCACGCCGCCGGGCAATCTGACCGTCGACAACGCCAATGTCGCCAAGATCAATCAGGACAATTACAGCGTCAACGGCAAGCTCGCGCACCGCTGGTCCCTCGGCCAAACCGTCCTGAAAATTGGGCTGTCGCAGTTCGACGAAGACCGGTTTGAAACCGAATATGAGGTCGAGTTCGACCGCTCGGCGCCGCGTTTCACGGGCGACCAGACGCGCCGCGCGATCAAGGACAAGGAATTTTCGGTCAAGCTGGAACATGCGTTCGATCTGGGCGAAGACACCCGGCTGATCTTCGGCGGCTTCTGGCAGGACAAGGACCGCTCGACCGCGATTACCGAAGCGCCGCGCGATCGCTACAATCTGCCCGTCGCCACGCGCCAGGGTTACGACCAGTTCACCCGCAACCCGACCGAATTCGTCCGCACCTTCGGCGCTTTCGTGCCCGCGCCCGGCGGGGTCAACAGGATCCAAGAAGAGCGGCTAGATGGCTTTGTCCTGATCGAGGGCAAGGCGGGCGCTTTCGCGTGGGAAGCCGGGGTGCGGTACGAAACCACCGACCTGACGATCGACGACCTCACCCCGCCTGCGTCGCGCTTCACCAATGATTATGAAAAATTTCTGCCGTCGGCGTCGTTCAAGTTCAACGTCGGCAATGGCGGCCGGATCACCGGTTCGGTCGCGCGCACCAGCCGCCGCCCCGAATTCAACTTTCTGTCGCCCGCGCTGCTCGAGGCCGAGCTGGGCGACAACGACCTGCTCGGCAACCCGCTGCTCGACCCCGAAACGGCGTGGGGCGCGGACCTTGGCTATGAACAGCGGATCGGCCGTTCGGGCATCGTCGGGGTCAATGTCTTTTACCGCAAGGTCCAGGATATGATCGAAGTGACCAACACGCTGGAAGAAGGGTCGGAAGGCGACGGCACATTTGTGCTGCAACCCTTCAATGTCGGCGACGGCAAGGTGTACGGGATCGAGTTCGACCTTTCGACCGATCTCGGCTTCATCGGGCTGCCCGACACCGGCATCTTCGGCAACCTGTCCTTGCTCGACAGCGAGATTACCGATGATTTCGGCGAGCGCCGTTTCAACGGCCAGTCGAAATATGTCTATAATTTCGGCTTTATCCATGACGCCAAGTCGGTCGGCGCGGCGTTCGGCGCCACCTATCGCAAACAGGGCCGCGCGTTCGATCGCACCGTCGGCGAAGAGGTGTTCACCAGCTATGGCGCCGACCTGGAAATCTTCGTCGAAAAGCGTTTTGGCAAAAGTTTCACGATCCGCGCCGTAGGGTCGAACCTGTTGAACGGCGCGAAGCGCGAAGTGTTCAACAAATTCACGACGATCGACACCCAGAGCACGGGCACGTTCGACGAATATGAACTGGAAAGCGAAAAGGCCGGTCCGGTGTTCCAGCTGATGGCGCGTTACGCATTCTAAACCTCCAGGCAGCCGGCGCTCAGTCCCTTTGGGCGCCGGCTGTCCTCTCCGCTCGTCATTGCGGGCGAGGCGAAGCAATCCAGGGGCGGTCCTGCGCCGCCCTGGATTGCTTCGTCGCTTCGCTCCTCGCTATGACGAGAGCGGCGTGACGCCGCTTATTCACCCGATATGCTTGAAAATCCACCCGATGCTCGCGCCGCCCGCGGGCGTGGTGCCGGTGACGACCAGCTGTTCGGTCGGGTGCGGGCGGCCCTCGCCGTCGACCCACAGGCTTTCCTCGACGCTCAGCGCGCCCTCTGACGTGCGAAACTGCCACAGCGGCCCGCCGTTGATACGCAGCAGCGCGCCCAGCTTGTCGGCGGTCAGGCTCGCCGAAATGTGGCGGCCAAGGTGAAAGCGCAGCGCGAACCCCTTGTCGCCCTTGCGCCGGGTACGCGGGGCGGGGAGCAGCATGTCCTCGCCGCGCAGCTCGCGCCCGTTGGGGGACAGGATCAGCAGGCGGCGGTGGATCAGCCCGTGGCGCCGCGCATAGCCGTCGTGGCTCATCTCGACGCGGCTGCCCTGCGGCGTCTCGCGCCGGTCGAGCTCGACCTCGGTCACCCCGCGGCCCAGCGACCCGCTGGCCAGAATCGCGGTCGAATTGGTGTCGGCCAGGATCAAGGTCGAATGCGCCGCGGTGGTGCGCAGACCGCGCGCCAGGTCGGCGGGGATCGTCGCGCCGGTCAGCGCAGCGCCGCCGCAATTGACGACGATACGCTCGTCGCCGTCGCTGAGTTCAAACGCCAGCGTCGAGGCACATCCTGCTTCGGTCACGCGGGCAATGGGAGGAGGCGCCGCGTCGGTCAGCAGCACGACCTTGTTCGCCACCAGCCGCTGATAACCCCAGTCGCGCGCCTGCTTCAGCGGCCGGGTGCGCACCCCGCTTGCCGCGACAATCGCCTGGACATAGGCCGCCGACGTCGCGCCGCTGCCCTGCCAGCTGCCCATGCCGCCGTCGCTGTGGAGCAGCCCGAGCAGCGCCGGGACCGCGCGCGTCAGCACTTCCTGGACGAAGGGCGGGACTTCCATCCGGCGCATGTCATAGACCCTGGCAAGCATCGACAGCGCCATAATCGCGTCGAGCTGCGCCTGCGGTGAGCGCGAGATATTGCCGCCGTCGGCGTAAAAGCTGGTTTCCAGCACCTTGCGGAGGCCCGCTTCGCCAAAGATCTGCCGCGGCTCGCCGCCGGGCATCAGCAGTGACGCGGCGACGATGCCGACCCACGCGACCATCTGGCCGGTGCCGGGGCGCGTCTTGTCGGCGACGCGGTCGAGGTGGCGTGCGGCGCGCGCGAGATGGTTGAGCACCGCCGAGCGATAGACGAGGTCGCTCGACGACAGGATCAGCGGCGCGTGGCTCGCCCAGAACAGGATGCGCCACGCGGTGTTGTCGGCCTTCCACGCCGGTTCGCTCACCGTTTCGCCATGGGTGCCGAGCCAATGGCGGACCACTGCTTCGGCGATCGGCACCCCGTCGGCGCGGGTGCCGGTGGCGGCCAGGTCGCGCAGCCAGGCAAAGCTGTGCAGATAATCGGCAAAGGTCGGCGCGACGGTCAGTGCGGCGAAATCGAGCTCGCCGAGCGGCAGTTTCAAGCCGCGGTGGAGGAAATGGCCGGCGCGGATCGCGGTCCCGGCGCGGGGGTCGCCCGGTACCGGATCGGCCGGCACCCCGAGCAATTTGAGCGGAAAGCGACCCTTCAGGCGAAAGGCGTGCAAGGGGGTGCGCCAGGTCAGCCGGGTGATCGCATTGGCGACGCGGTCGCCCAGCGACAGCCCCTTGTCGGCGGGCAGGCGGATCAGCCGCTTGCCGGGCTCGATCGAATCATCGACCGGCGCGGCGTCGTCGGCCAGGTCGAGCGGCGGGTCGGCGGGGGCGGCGGTCAATGGTCTCCCCTCCATCGCTCAGGCCTCGCCGCGCAGCCGCCGGATGTTGCCCGCATAAGCGTCGGGCCCGCCCTTGAAGGTCGCGGTGCCCGCGACCAGCACATCGGCGCCCGCTGCGATCGCCAGCGGCGCGGTCCCGGCATCGATCCCGCCATCGACCTCCAACCGGATGTCGCGGCCGGTCTTGTCGATCATCTTGCGCACCGCTTCGATCTTGCGCAGCTGGCTGGAGATAAAGCTCTGGCCACCGAAACCCGGATTGACGCTCATGATCAGCACCAGGTCGATGTCGTCGATCAGATAGTCGAGCATCTTCGCCGGGGTCGCGGGATTGAGCGACACCCCCGCCTGCTTGCCCAGCGACTTGATATGCTGGATGCTGCGGTGAATATGCGGCCCCGCCTCGGGGTGGACGGTGATGATGTCGGCCCCCGCCGCGGCAAAGGCGTCGAGGAAATGATCGACCGGCGAAATCATCAGATGGACGTCGAAGGGCAGGGCGCTATGCGGGCGCAGCGCCTTTACCACCGCCGGACCGATCGTCAGATTGGGGACAAAATGGCCGTCCATCACGTCGATATGGACCCAGTCGGCCCCCGCCGCCTCGATCGCGCGCACTTCCTGGCCCAGCGCGGCAAAATCGGCGCTCAGGATCGACGGGGCGATACGGACGGGGGCGGGAGTATTGGTCATGGCCATCGGCCTTAACCATCAACCCCTTGGGGGGCAAGCGGGGTGGCGACGCTAGCGGTGGAAAAGCTTGGTGGGGTTGCCATCGGACAAATCCTCCCCGCTTGC
>CAZCUW010000071.1:0-14853 GCA_964502035.1 uncultured Sphingopyxis sp.
CGCGCTCATTGGCCGCCCTTCCGCAGTTCGGCGGTCAGCCCGACGGTGCCGTCGGCGGCGGGCGTGATCGTCAGCTGGTCGATGACAAAACCCTGCCCCTCAAGCGAGGCCAGCCAATCGGTGAGTATCGGCGCGCGCGCGGTGGCGATCGCAATCGTCGCCTGCCCCGCGCCGCGTGCTTCATTGCGGTCGAGCGTCAGCCCAATCTCGCCCGCCGATTGCGCCAGATATTGGTCGATCGCGACCGCATCGACCGTTGTCGCGACAGATTTCGCCGGACGCTGCGCCAGCAGCTGCACCTTCGCCGCCACCCGGCCCTCGCGCTCGATTGCGGCGCGGTGCCGCGTCTCCAGATCGACAAAGGCGGCATAGGCCGGGCGGCCAAGCCCCCACAGGATGACCCCAAGCGCCAGCACCCCCGCGATGCCGACCAACCAGCGCTCGCGCATCGACAAGCCCGTCCACCAATTTTGCAATCGCTCGGTCATGGCACCGCCCGGATCGTGATATTCGCCATCTGCTGGCCGTCGCTGCCCGCCATCGGCTGCGCGGTGACGCGGTAACCGCGTGCCTGCAGCGCAAGCAACACCGCGTTGATGTCCTCGACCCGCGGCGCCGCGAGCGTCGTCGTCAGCGTTCCGTCGGTCCGATGCGACAGCGTCTTGAGCGCGACGCCGGGCGCATCGCCCATCGCGTCATAGAGCGCCGACGCCGGGACTGAAAACGCCAGCGGCCCGCCGCCAGCCGCCGCGAGCCGCCGATCAAGCTCGGCCTCTGCCGCGGTGGCGTCGTCCGCGGTCACCCCCGCCTTTTTGGCCATCGCGACCACCGCGTCATCGGCGCGGCCGCTGTCGGACGACAGGCGCAGCGCGTGAATGATCGGGATCAGCAGGCTGACGACGACCAGCGCGATCGCCAGCCGCTTGGCCAGCCGCAGCAGCGCCGGATCGAGCGACCAGCTGCGCTTCGGCTTCCACCCGCCGCTGAGCAAATCGAGCGGCGGCGCGGCAAGCGTCAGCAGCAACGCCTCGCGCATCCGGTCGCCATCGAGCGGGGCGATCGCATGGCCGCCCGCAATCAGTGGGTCGAGTTCGGGATCGGAGGCGTAAGCGTGATCGGCCGCCCGCACGATCTGTTCGCCGCCAACTTCGGCCGACCACAGGCTGTCGGGTTCGGGGGGCGGCACCGCGGCCGCCGCCGGGATGATCGCCACCGGCGACAGGTCGCGCGCCTTCAGCCAGTCGGTCCACGCGGTCATCGCGGCGTGCGTCGTCACCGCCACCGGCACCGCCTGCCCCGCCTCAATCGGCTGGCCCGCGACGATATGCAGCAAGGCACCGTCGCCCAGACTGTCCTTCAACGTGTCGAGCCGCGCCGCCGACGCCGCCTGCGCTGGCGCCGCATCGGGATAGTGCCGCCAGCGCAGCGGCACGTCGGCGGCGGGTGCCAGCGCGATCAGGCGGTCGTCGGAGCCATCATCCTGCGGCTTTTCCCACGCATCGACCCAGCCATCGTCCTGGCCCGAATCGACGATCACGCCATCATCGACGTGCAGCCACGCCGGATCAGGGGCATCGCCATCGCCCAGCGCCGCCACCGGGGGCAGCCACAGAACCAAAGTGCGGCCCATCTCAGTCGCTCTCGCCCCAATCGCGGCGGACAATCACCGGCGCGGCTTGGCCAGCGGACGGCGCGCCGCCATTGGCATCGATGAGCGAAACTGCCGTCAAAAACCCGTCCCCCATCGTCACATTCGTCGTCAGCGTCAGCCAGCGGCTGGTCACCCCCGCCTGCTCGGCGACGTCGGTCGGCGGATCGAACCGTTCGAGCGGCGCCGTCTCCCAGAATCGCACGCTGCTGCCATAGCCGCCCGCGGGCCGCGCCGCCAGCGCCGCCCGCGCATCGGCGAGCGTCATTTCGCCGGGCAGCAACATCGCCACCAGCGGCGCCTGTTCGGGGGCCAGCGTGTTGACGTTGAGCCGCACCGGATCGGTCACCGGCAGCACGCAGATCCAGGGTTTCAGCCGCGCATAGATTTTGGGACTGACCCCGCGCACCGCGCGCAGCTCGCTGACATCGGCCATCTTGCGGTTCGCCGCCAGGTAAGCGCCGGGCAGCGACCGATAGACATTGTCCTCGGCGCCGAGCGGCCCGTCGTTGCTGTCGCTGTCGATCCAGTCGGCGGTGGCGCCCGCGATCGCCTGCGCCTCGCCCGCGTCGATCCCGAGCAAAGTCATCAATTCGCCGAACTGGCGCATCGCCCCCGAACGCTGGCTGAACCGCCCCGGCACCGTCTCGGCGGCCAGGCTGTTGAGGTTGAAGCAATTGTTGGCGTCGGTCAGCCGCGCGCTGCCGCTTCCGTTCGGCAGCGGCAAAGTGAAATCGCGCCCCAGCCAGCCGCCCGCCAGCGTCAGCTTCGCGGGATCGCGACCGACCAGATCAGCAACGCGGCGCAAGGCAATCTGCTCGGCGGCAAAGCTGTATGCGCGGCCCTGATCGACCGTGGCGGCGCTGCCCGCAATCCGCGTCGCCAGCGTCAGCCGGTCGAGCGCGGTCGCCGCGATCACCGCCATCACCGCGACGAGCAGCAACACGGTGAGCAGCGCGGCGCCGCGTTCGCCGGACGGACGGCGGATCATGGTGCCGGGTTCCCTGCTGGCGGCGGCGGCAGCGCCGGGGCGGTCAGGAACAGCATCGTCAGCGCCGCGCGCCCGGTCCGCGACACCCGCACCTCGACCGCACGCGGCAGGCGGTCGCCGGGCTCGGAGCTCCAGCTTTCGCTCCAATTGCCGGTCTCGTCGCGATAGCGCACCTGGGCCGCGGCGACCTCGCCCAGCAACCGGTCGCCCGCGGTCAGCGCGGTGCCGTCGAGCATCGGTTGTGTCGCGCGCCGCCACTCGCTGCTGACCAAGGCATAAGCGACGCGCTCGACCGCGGACCGCGGCGATCCGTCCAGCGCGGCCGCGCCGCCATGGACAAAGGCAAAGCCGCTCGGCGATCCGACAAAGGCCGGCACCGCCTCGCCCGCCGGTCCGCGTGTCGATCGCTGGACCGCTTGCGCGAGATCATTCGCCATGACCGCGCGCAGCCGGTTGACCCCGCCCATCGCCTTCAGCCGCGTTTGCACCGCATCCTGCGTATCGACGCTGCTCCGCAGCAGACCGACGCCGATCGCCGCGATCGCCGCGAACAACGACAGCGCAACGAGCATTTCGATGAGGGTGAAGCCGCGCTCGTCGTTCATCGCGACGGCCGGATAATCGTCAGCGCCGCCTGCCCGCGCCCGTTTTCAGGCCGCACGATCAGGTCGATGCGTAGCAAGCTGTCGTCGGCGGTGCGTGCCACCCGTTGTTCAACGCGCCAGTTGCGCCCGGCATTGGCGAAGCGAATCGCGCTGTTGCCGATCGTCGGCGGCGCCGGGTCGGTCCACAGTTCGACGGCGCGATTCTGCGCCACGATCCCCGCTACCGTGCTTTCGTCGAGGTCGCCCGCGGTGCGCACGGCAAAGGCGTCGAGGCGGACGAGCGTCAGCGCTGCGATACTTATGACGCTGAGCGCAACCAGCATTTCGAGCAGGGTGAAGCCGCGTTCATACTTAGTCGCCACGGCTGACCTCCCCGGTCGCCGACACACGCACGATCTCGCGCGCCTCGCCGCCGCTCAGCACGACGGTCTGCGGAGTCGGGCTGGTGCCGACGCGGTCGAACAGAATGCGCGCCGCACCCTGCCCGCCGCCCGCGACAAAACGCACGTCGCCGGGCCAGTTGCGCTGGGCAAAGGCGCGGCCAGGCAGCGGCTGCCATTCGCCCGCGATCCGCCGCTCGAAACCATAGCCCGAGGGCGCGAAATTCACCGCGACGCTGCGCCCCTCGATCACCGCGATATCGCGCGCACCCGCCAGCCGCGCCGCGAGCCGGTCGGCCTCGCTGCGCACGCTGCGTTCCTCGCCGGGAATGGTCAGCACGACGGCGGTCGCGGCGAGCGCCATGATGGCGAGCACAACCATCAGTTCGACCAAGGTGAAACCGTTGGGGGTAAAGCCGTTGGCCTCGCGACCCGCGCGCGCCCTAGCCTTCGCTGCGAATATCCGCATTGTCGTCGGTCCCACCGGGGGCACCGTCGGCGCCGAGCGACCAGACGTCGAACGCCTTCCCGTTCGGGCCGGGCGCCTGGTAATTATACGGACGCCCCCACGGATCGGCGGGCAGTTTCTTGATGTAGCCGCCGCGGCGATACCGCTCGGGCTGCGCGAGCGACGGCGGCGGCGTGCTGAGCGCGTTCAATCCGTCGGTCGACGCCGGATAGATCAGGTTATCAAGGCGATATTGTTCGAGCGCCGTCTCCAGCGTCGCAATATCGGCCTTGGCCTTGGTCACCATCGCGCGGTCCTGGCTGGGCAGGACGTTGATCATCACCACCGTGGCGAGCAGCCCGATGATGAAGATCACGACCATCAATTCGGTCAGCGTGAAGCCCCGCTCGTCGCGTTTGCGGCGGCGGTGGACCGCCGGGCGGCCCTCCCCCGAAAAGGAGGTGTCGAGCATCAGGCGGATGAAAAGCTGCATCAGCGACATCTATTATATTCCGGCAAGATTCTGCAACTGAAGGATCGGCAGCAGAATGGCGAGGATGATCAGGGCAACGCACGACCCCATAAGGACTATTATGACAGGTTCGAGTAACGCCATCGACGCCGCCGTAAACCGGTCGAATTCGCGCTCCAGATAATCGGCGGCGCGTTCCAGCATCTGCTCCAGCCGCCCGGCACTTTCGCCGCTGGCGGTCATGTACACCAGCAGCGGCGGGAACACCCCGGCATCGCGCAGCGCCGCCGACAGGCTGCCCCCGGCACGGACCTGATCGACGATCGCGGCGGTCGCGCTGGCCAGCGCCGCGTTGCGGATCGTCGGCAGGGTCAGCCGCAGCCCGTCGACCAGCGGCAGGCGGCTCGACACCATCGTCGCCAAGGTGCGCGCAAAGCGCGCCGCGTAAAGATCGCGGAGCAGGCGGCCCAGCAACGGCAGGCGCAGCAGCCGCGCATCGACCCGCGCCTTGAACGCCGGACGGCGCATCGCGGCGGCCCAGCCAAAACTCGCCGCGACGAGCAACAGCGCGATCAACCACCACCAGTTCGCGGCAAAGCTCGAGATTGCGATCACCGCGCGCGTCAAGAAAGGCAATTGCTGGCCGACGTCGGTGAATTGTTCGACGACGCGCGGAACGACAAAGATCATCAACGCCGCAACCACCCCGATCGCGACGACCGCCAGCACGATCGGATAAGCGAGCGCCGCGATCAGCTTGCCGCGCACTTCCGCCTGCCGTTCGAGCAGGTCGGCGAGGCGTGCGAGGATCGTCGTCAGACTGCCCGTCGTCTCACCCGCCGCGACCATCGCGCGATACAGCGGCGGAAAGCTGGCCGACTGGCGCGCCATCGCATCGGCGAGGCGGCGGCCTTCGAGCAGTCCGGCATGAACATCACCGATGACCGCGCGCGCGCTTTCGGCCTCGCTCTGACGGGTCAGCGTGCGCAGCGCCTCTTCAAGCGGCGCGACCTCGGCCAGCGTCGCCAGCTGGCGGGTGAACAGCGCGAGGTCTTTGCTGCTCAGCCGCACCCGCCGGAACGCGAGCAGCGACCGGCTGGCGGGCTTCGCTCCCGCCGCCTCGACCGCGACGATATGAAATTTACGCCGCACCAGATCGGCGCGCGCCGCATCGTCATTGGCGGCGGTCAGCCGTCCCTTGCGCTCGCGGCCCTGCGGATCGATCGCCACATAGCGATAATCAGGCATCGATTTCCTCGCGCCGTGCGATGCGGATCGCCTCCTCGGCGGTCGTCAGCCCCTTCGCGACCATCGCGCGCGCCGCCGAGGCGAGCGTCGGCGATTTCAGGAAGGCGTGGCGCGTAATCATCGCCTCGTCACCGCCATTGTAGATGTAACGGCGCACCGTCTCGTCGACCTTGATCGCCTCGAATACCCCGATCCGGCCCTTGTAGCCGGTGCCGCTGCACTGGTCGCAGCCCTTCGGGCGCCAGATGACGGTGCCGATGTCGAGCCCCAGCATCGCGGCGACGCTGTTGTCGGCCTGCACCGGTTCGCGGCAATGGTCGCACAGCTTGCGGACCAGCCGCTGCGCAATGACGGCGCGCAGGGTTGAGGCGAGCAGGAAGGGCTCAACCTTCAAATCTTTCAGGCGCGTGATCGCGCCGACCGCATCATTGGTGTGGACGGTCGACAGCACGAGATGGCCGGTCAGCGACGCCTGCACCGCGATTTCGGCGGTTTCGCGGTCGCGGATTTCGCCGACCATCACCACATCGGGATCCTGGCGCAGGATCGCGCGCAGTCCCGCGGCGAAATCGAGCCCGACCTTGGCATTGACCTGCGTCTGACCGACGCCATCGACGGCATATTCGACCGGATCTTCGACGGTCAGGATATTGCGCTGGCCATCGTTGAGCTGCTTGAGCGCCGCGTATAAAGTCGTCGTCTTGCCCGATCCGGTAGGCCCGGTGACCAAAATGATGCCATTGGGCTCGGCCAGCGCCTCGCGCAAAATCTGGTCCGAGGTGCCCGACAGGCCGAGAACGTCGAAATCGATCCCCGCCGCGTCCTTGTCGAGGATACGCATCACCACCCGCTCGCCCGCGCGGCTGGGTAAGGTCGAGACGCGGACGTCGACCGCTTTCCCCGCCAGCGTCAGCCCGATGCGGCCGTCCTGCGGCACCCGGCGCTCGGCAATGTCGAGCCGCGCCATCACCTTGATACGGCTGACCACGACCGGCGCCACGTGCGGCGGCATCCGCAGATGTTCGCGCAGCACGCCGTCGGTGCGCATCCGCACCACCAGCCCGCTTTCATAGGGTTCGATATGGATGTCGCTGACCCCCTGCCGCACCGCTTCGGCGATGATCGCGTTGATCAGGCGGATCGCGGGGGCATCGTCGGCGCTGTCGAGCAGATCTTCGGCGCTGGGCAGGCTGAAATCCACGTCGTTGCCGCCCACCGACCCCGCCATCGCCGCCGCCGAGCTGTCGACGGCATAATGGTCCGACAGCAGCCGGTCGAAATCGGCGACGCTCGCGGTCGCGACGCGCAGCGGCTGCGCCAGATAACGCTTCACCTCGATCAGCACCGCCGGATCGGCATCCTCGCGCAAGGTCGCGAGCCACGACCCGCCCTCACCCGGCGCGATCACGACGCCATGCTGGCGCGCAAAGCCATAAGGAATGTCGACCGGCGCCGCAGCGACGACGATCGGTTCGGGATCGGTCACGGAGCGTCTCCGGTCGGCGGCGCGGGCGCGTTCGAGATCGACGGCGGCACGTCGGTCGAAATCACCCGGCCATCAGCCCCGCGCAATTCGGGCAGGTTGACCGGGCCCACGGTGATGTCGGCGGCGGTCGCCTCGGTCGGCACCGGCGGCACCGCGCCCAGATAATCGCGCACCAGCGCATCGATAGCGGGTTCCTCATCGGGATTACGCTGCAACTGGAAGTCGCGGATATAGCCGTAACGCCGCGCGGTCAGCGCCGCATTATCCTCGCGATTGCGCAGGATCGTCGGGCGAATGAACACCATCAGATTGGTTTTCGACCGCGTCCGGCTGCGCGATTTGAACAGCTCACCGAGCAAAGGAATGTCGCTGAGCAGCGGAATACGCTCGATCGTCTTGCGCTCATCATCGTTGAGCAGCCCGCCGATCGCGAGGATTTCGCCATCATCGACGGTCAGCACCGTCTCGAACGAACGCTTGTTGAGGATGAGGTCGCCGTTGCGCGACGACACCGGCCCGGCAACGCTCGACACTTCCTGACGCAGGAACATCTTCACTTCGCCCGCGCCATTGACCTGCGGCGTCACCTCCAGCTTGATCCCGACCTCTTCGCGCTGGACGGTGCGGAACGCATTCTCGAAATTGGTGCCCAGCTTTTCCCCGGTGGTGATCGGCACGTCCTGCCCGACCAGGAATTTCGCCGCCTGATTGTCGAGCGTGACGATATGCGGGGTCGCAAGCAGGTTCGACGTCGTGTCCGACTTCACCGCGTTGATGATCGCGCCAAAGATGGTGTTCTTGCCGATATCGCCCGCGAAACCGGCAAAACCGCCAGTGGCCGTCAGCAGCGACGCCGCCGCCGCTTCCTGCAAGCTATTGCCCAGCGAGCTGTTCGTCTGCGTCACCGTCGTGTTGCCGTTGACCGTCGTCGTCTGCTGCGACAACTGGTTTGCCGCATAGGCGCCGCCCAGCGTCAGAATGTTCGGCGACGCATTGCTATAGCTGGTGGCGACAAACGGGATATTCTTGCCGCCGAGCAGGAACTGGACGCCCAGCCGCTTCGCCGCATCGTCGCCGATCTCGACCACGATCGCCTCGACCAGCACCTGCTGGCGTCGGCTGTCGAGCTGGCGGATAAGCTCGCCCAGCATCCGCTGCACGTCGCTGTTGGCGGCGACGATGATCGCGTTGGCGCCTTCATAGCGGGTGACGATCGCCGGGCCGCGCGTTGCGATGCTGCCGCCCGAGCCGCCGGTCGACACGTTTGCGGTCACCGTGGGTGCAGGCATCGGGGTGCTGTTTCCGCCCGACGACGATGACGAAGCCGTCGCAGGCGGCAGCCCTGCCTTCTGCGCCGGGTCGCTGCCGCCGCCGACCAGTTGCTGAATCGTCGGCAGCAGCGTTTCGGCATTGGCATGTTCCAGCCAATAGACGCGCAGCTCGGTACCGCCCGCCGCCTTTTGATCAAGATCGGTCGCCATCGCGACAAAGCGCGCGACCATCGCCTGATCACCCCTGAGGGCAATCGCGTTGCTGCTGTCGATCGGCACGATCGCGACCGGCGCCCGCGCCCCCTCTCCGGCCGCAGGGACCAGCGCCGTCAGCGCCGCGGCGATTTCGCGCGCCCCGGCGTTTTTCAACGTGACGATCTGGCTGGCCGAACTGTCGCGGTCGATGCTGGCGGCCAGCGACCGGATGCGGCGGATATTGTCGGCAAAATCGGCGACGACCAGGCTGTTGGCGTTGCGGTTGGCGGTCAGCGATCCCTGCGCGCTGACCAGCGGGCGCAGCGTTTCGACCGCCGCGACGGCATCGATGTGGCGCAGGCGGATGATTTCGGTGACGAACTGGTTCTGGGCCGCGCCGCGACTGCCGATGCGGCCTGGCTGCGCCGCGGCACCGTCGATCGGCTGGACGCGGTAGCTACCGTTGGGGCCGGGGACCGCCACCAGCCCGTTCGAGCGCAAGGTCGACAGGAAAATCTCGAAATATTCGCTGCGCGACAGCGGCCGGTCGGTCACCACCGACACCTTGCCATTGACGCGCCCGTCGATGACGAAGGTCCGCCCGGTGATCCGCGCCGCATCCTGAATAAAGGCGCGGATATCGGCGTCGCGGACGTTGAGCGTATATTGAGCGTGCGCTGGCGTTGCAGAGATCAGCGCGGCAGCAAGCATCAGGGACAGTTTGAAACGCATAAAACCTATTGCTTCGAGAGGAAAATGGCGACGGGAACGACGCTGGCGCCGCGCTCGACTTCGAGCGAAATCCGCGCGCCGGGCGCAATCTGGTTGGCGAGCGCGGCGGCATCGCCAGCCGACCCGATCGGGCGCCCGTTGACGCCGCGGATGACGTCCCCCGGGCGCAAGCCCGCGGCGCGGAACACCGCGCCATCGCCCTGCGGCTGGACGACCAGCCCGGTGACGCGGCCATTTTCGGCGCGTGGCGCAAAGCCGACCCCGGCCTTCAGCGTTTCGGGCGTCATTTCACCGCTGGCGCTCACCCCGCTGGACGCGGCCGCCCCGACTTCGGGGGTCGGCGTCGGCAGCGGCGTCGCCGGAGCGGCAAGCGCCGCCTCGCCGCTCTGATCGAGGAACAGGCTTTCGCGCGCGCCGCCGCGGTCGAGCAGCACATGGTCGAACGCGACGCCGACCAGCTTCACCCCCGGCGCGATCTCCTCGCCGACGGCATAGCTGGTCTGCACCCCGTCCTCGCCCGCGATGATCGCCGATCCGCCGCCGGTCGCTTCGTTGATGTTGATCCCGAACAAAGTCAGCCCGAGCGCGGTCACGGTCGCCGACGCCGGTCCCTGCGGCGCGCTGCGAAAGAAGGGATCGAAGCTGGCGAACAGCGCGCGGCGTTCGGCGGGCGACGCAATGACCGCGGCCTGCGGCTGCCACGCGCCGAGCGGCGACAGCGGCGTGATGACGGTCCACAGCAAGCGGACAAGCTGCCAGATCAGCAAAGCACCCAGCACCGCGGCGAGCAGCACCGGCCCGATCTCACGCGGCGAGCGCCGACCGCCACGCAGCCACGTCGGCAAGCCGCGCGGCAGCCTGAAGGCCGATCCGGACATCAGCGTCGCCATGAAATTGTCGTTTCCCCCTGAGGCTGAAGTTGCCGTCGCGAATCGCCTAGGGGCGATTGGTGACAATCAGTTGACCGGAAGATTACAGTTTTTTGACGGACGGGCGAGTCTGGCACCGACGTTGACGACATAAAGCCCCTCCCCTTCCGGGGAGCGGTTGGGGCGGGATCCGTCGGCCTCGCGCAAGGCCGCTGGACCCCACCCGCTGCGACTAAGCCAGCAAGCCGGCAAGTCTCGCTGCCCTCCCCTGAAGGGGAGGGCGTAGATTTAGATCAAAACTTCAGCGATGCGCTCAGCGAGAAGGTCCGGCCGAGCTTGTAACGGTTGAGGAAGATGCGGTTGTCGCCGTTTTCCTGCACTTCCTGATACTTGCGCCCGGTCAGGTTGCGTGCCTCGAACTTCAGCTCGATTTCCTTGTTCAGCAGGTTGATCCCCTGCCGCGCGACGAAATCGACCGAAATGCCGGGCTTTTCGCGAATGTCGGGCTGGCCCGACGGGCCGCGGCTGGTGACGCGCGGGCTGGCATAGGTGACGAGGATCGTCTGCTGCGACAATTTGTCCTGATCTTCGAGCCCGATCTGGAAATTGATCAGATGGTCCGACTGGCCGGTCAGCGGCGAGCCGTCGAAGAAGAAGTTGCGCGCGTCCTGCGTCACCCCGTTGATGACCGTGGTGTCACCCGCGCCGACCTGAATTTCCGACTTGGTAAAAGTGTAGTTACCGATCAGCACCAGACGACGGCTGGCCCAGAAAGCGGCATCCGACAGCGTGTCGAACGAGAAATATTTCTGCACCTCGATCTCGCCGCCATAGAGCAACGCCTTGGGCGCGTTGGCAAAGCTGGTGTTGGCGACCGAGTCAGTGCTGAGCGAGGTATAGGCCTCGATCGGGTTCTCGATCTTCTTGAAGAAACCCGCAGCGGTCAGCCGCTGATCCTTGGCGAAATACCATTCGTAACGCAACTCGGCGTTCCACAACTCGCTGTCGGTCAGCGACGGGTTGCCGCGGAACTGACGGTTCGATTCGGGATCCTGATAGATTTGCGCGATCAATTCGCGGAACTGCGGGCGCGCGATCGTGTTCGATGCGTTCATGCGCACCTGCATATCGGGCGCGACTTCCCAGGTCAGCGTGACCGCAGGCAGCCAGTAATCATTCTTCAGATTGGTTTGGGCAATCGCACTGCCGCCGGTGCCGAACAGGTCGATCGGGACGACAGTCTGTTTGCCGTCTTCATAGCGCACGCCGACATTGACGTTCATGCCCGACACGATCTCGGCCTGCAGCTGCGCATAGCCCGCATGGGTGGTCAGTCCGGCATCAAAAGCCGCGGTGCCGTCCTGCGCCGATGTTTCGACCAGCGCGATATCGTACAGCTGGATGCTGGCGTCAGAGAGCAGAAAGTCGGGGCGCAGCTGTTGCACCGCGACCGGCAGCCCCGGCGCGCGGAACTGGAACGCGCGGCGCACCGCGGTACGGCTGGTGTCGGTATAGGCATAGCCGACCGTCGCCGTGATCTGCGGCGCCAGCTCATAAGACAGATCGACGCCGCCCGACCACAGATCCTCGTTCAGATCCGAAAAGGCGATCGTCGCGTCGCCGCGGTTGCCGCCCAGATCGTTGACGAATTTGTCGCCGGTGGGATCCTGCGTCGTGGGCAGGTTGGTGCGGACATAGGTAAAGCCGCGCTCATAGGGCGCCTCGCGCTGCGAATTGGCGTAAGCGCCGCGCAGGTCAACCTGCAACCGGTCGAAGTCCAGCTCGGCGACCAGCTGGGTGTTGATCAGCTGGCGTTCGTACCAGGCGGTGTCCTGTTTCAGAATATCGCGTTCCGACTGGTTACGGTCGGTGCCGAGCCCCAGGCGCGATTGCTTCAACGTGTCGCGAATATACAGGTTGGTCCAACGGAATTTGTGATCGCCAAGCTCCAGACCGAAACCCAGCAGGCCGTTCACGACGACGCGATTGTCGGTGATGACCCGGTTATAACTGGTCTGCGGATCACCCGACAGATCCTGGTTGAGCGAGGTCTGCTGCAACGTGTCGCGGGTCCGCCATTTGTTGCTGATCCCGGCGGTTGCAATGATGCCCAGTTCGCCGTCGGCCAGCGGGATGTTGAGGCCTCCGGTCATCCCGGCCGACCAATTGACCGGGATATTGTTGTTCTGCTGGAGCAGCGTCGTTTCGGCGTTGACCAGCTCCATCTGGATCGCTTCCAGATCATTTTGCGTGAAATCGGCGCCTTCGAGGATCGGCTTGCCGCTGGCAAAAGCCGCTTTCAGCAGTGGCGGCACATCGCGGGTGCCGTCATCAAAGCCGGTCCAGTCGGTGTCGCTGCCATAATAGGTATAGCCAAGCTGATTGGTCGTTTCGCTGTCCCATCCGATTCCGCCCGACAGGGTCAGGAAACTTTCGCGCGGGATCGATTTGGTCGTCAGGTTGATGACGCCACCACCGAATTCACCGGGGAAGTTCGCCGAATAGCTTTTCTGGACCAGCGTCGAATCGATGACGTTCGACGGAAAGATGTCGAGCGGCACGACGCGCTTCAGCGGCTCGGGGCTGGGCAGCGGCGAACCGTTGAGCAGCGCGAGCGAATAACGGTCGCCAAGACCGCGGACATAAACAAAGCCGCCGCCGACGACCGACAGGCCGGTGACGCGCTGCAACGATCCGGCAATATCGCCCTCGCCGGTGCGCGCGATATCGGCCGACGACAGCACCGAAACGACTTCGGGCGTCGCGCGGACAATATTGGGAGTATAGCGACCGGTCACGACGATTTCGGCATCGGCGCCGCCCGGGATCGAAATGTCGGCCTCTTCCTCGGCGGGCACGTCATCGGGCGCGGGCGCTTCGGTGGGGGCAGGTGCGTCGGTGGCCGTCGGCGGTGCATCGGCAGCGGGTTCACTGCCGACGGCCTGGGCGAGCGCCGCAGGCGCGACAAGCGCCGAGCTAAGAAGGAGCAGGCTGGCAAAGATCGGCCGCTTGGTCATGTGGAATGTCCCCAGGATTATGTAGGAAGGGAGCGGGCCAGCCCGTCAGGCGTGCCCGCTCCCCAAAGTGGATCGCGAGCGATCAGGTCGTCGGAATGGCGGTGCAGCTGCCACTGGTCGTTCCGAAATCCGCGGTTGTCGAGTTGCAGGTCCAGCCCCGATACCAGGTGTCGTTGGCGTCGCGGACGGCGCCGACATAGGCCGTGGTGTCAAAAAAGGCGTTCAGCGTCTTGGCATCGAACGGGGTGAATGCCGTCTCGGTCGCCCCGTTGACGAACAGGTTCGTCAGGCTGGGGGTATAGGTAGACCGGTTGTTCGTGCCGCTTTCAAAGATCGTCTGAACCTGCGCTGCGGTCACGCCGTTCGACCCGCGGAACGGGGTCGCGTTGCATTGCAGCGACATTGAGAAGAACCGCGGCGGACCCTGTTCGTCGGGACCGGTGGTCTGGATCGTCGTTGCGCTGTCGATGCGCAGGCAGCTGAGGCCCGGCGCCACGATCAAGCCATTGGCAAAGGTATAATCGGCACCGCCGCGGATGCGGATCGCCGCGCCATTGCCCGCCGCATTGTTGCGCTGGACATAGGTGAAGTTCGACAGGTTCACGCGCTGACGCGGCGTCGTGTCTTCATTGCCATCCGAGTCGATTTCCATCATCGAATCGCCAACCGCGCCGCCGGCGCGCTGGACGCCGATGACATATTGGATGTTGCCCTGATAACCGACGTCGGTATCCAGACCGTCATCTTCGGCGCCGGTGATCACCAGATGCTTCATGTTGACCCGGCCACCGAACACTTCGGCACCATCGTCCGAGCTGTTGTGGATCTGAATATGGTCGATCTGGGTGTTGTTACCCACGCCCGACGGGGTCAGGCCCTGCAATTCGCTGTTCGACGCCAGGACGAAGCCCGAATAGCGGATCTGGACATAGGACATGCGACCCGAATTGTCGCCCGGCTGGGCGCCGCCATACAGCGCGTTAGACGTGCCTTCGGTGTCGCGTTCGCACGCCGCGGTGCCGGGGGTCGCGCCCGGTGCAAGGCAATCGGTGATCGGCGCGCGGCCGAGCAGGACAACACCGCCCCACAGCTGCGAGGTCTGATCGTTGGCCGAACCGACGACATTGCCGCGGCCGGTGAAGATGATCGGCTGGGTCGGGGTGCCGACCGCGTCGATGCGGTTGCCGCGATTGACGGTCAGGAACGACACACCGGTGGCGCCGAAAATGGTCACGCCCGGATCGATCGTCAGCGTGACGACATTGTTGGTGGTCGTCGCGCCCTGGTCGGTGCCGACGTCGACACGCCCGGGCAGCGAGTAAAGCACGCCTGCAACCTTGGGGATGGCCGTCGATGCGGTGAAGCGCGTCGGGAAGCCGCAGTTGCGCCATTCGCCGCCGGGGCCGCTGACCGTGCCCAGATTCGACAGCTGGTCGGGGCCGGCAATGGTCGGGCAATTCGCGGCGGGGGTCACGCCGGTCGGGGTCGGGG
>CAZCUW010000072.1:0-14576 GCA_964502035.1 uncultured Sphingopyxis sp.
GGGGTAATCTCTTAAAGCCCCTCCCCTTCAGGGGAGGGGTTGGGGTGGGGTCTTGCGAGGTAGCGCAAGGCCGCTGGACCCCACCCGCTGCGACTAAGCCAGCCAGCTGGCAAGTCTCGCTGCCCTCCCCTGAAGGGGAGGGCGTAACTTGCTTACGCCGCCATCAACCGCAGTTCCTGTCGGAAATCCTCGTCCACCCCGATGCGGCTTCGCATCGGGGTGACGCTGGTGTCGGCGTCGGCATCGCCCTCTTTGAACAGGGCGACCGCAGCGTCGCCGCCGCGCGCCAGGCTGTACCGCTGCGCGACCTTGCCGGTCGGCCGAAAGCCCAGCTTGCGCAGCACCGCGCCCGACGCCGGATTGTCGAGGAAATGTCCGGCGGTCAGCTTGGGCAGGTGCATCGCGCGCGCAATGCCGACCAGCTGGCGCCCGGCCTCGGTCGCAAAGCCCAGACCCCAATAGGGCCGCGCGATCCAATATCCCAGTTCGGGGTTGCCGGTCTCGTCGGGCTTGATGCCGCAGCCGCCGACGAGGCGCGGGGCGCCGCCGGTGCGGGCAAAGATCAGGAATCGCGGCTGGGCGGGATCGATCGGCTTCGCCAGAAACGCCTGTGCCTCGGCCTCGCCATAGGGCCAGGGCGCGGTCGCCAGGTTGCGGACCACCGCCTCTTCGCCGATCGCGCGGGCCAGCGCCGGGGCGTCTTCCAGCCAGCCGGGCCGCAGCAACAGTCTTTCGGTACGCGCGAACATATTATCACTCCCAATTGCCCGTCGCCCTGACGCCAGATGGTGACGCTTTGACGACAGTCGATGCGGAGGGAGATGGATGGCCCGATTTTCACGCCTGTCCGCCAAGCCGCGGACAATGGGCAAGAAAAAAGGGAGTCCGGGGGTGACCCGTCTCCCTCTTTTCGAACTTTGTTTCCGCTGTTGGCGGAAAGGACCGTTCCGGGTCATCCCTTGGTGGGCGACCCGTACAAAGTCGTCCGTTATTCTGCGGCTTCCGCCATGGCATCGACCGACACATATTTGCGGCCGAGCTTGCCATCATGGAATCGGACATGGCCTTCGGCGGTCGCGAACAGCGTGTGGTCCTTGCCCATGCCGACGTTGACACCCGGATAGACGCGGGTGCCGCGCTGGCGCACGATGATGTTGCCGCCGATCACTTCCTGACCGCCGAACTTCTTCACGCCAAGGCGGCGGCCGGCTGAATCGCGACCGTTGCGCGATGAACCGCCTGCTTTCTTATGTGCCATGACTGATGCTCCTTAATTCGTTTCAGGGGCCGAGCCGCGTTGCCGCGCTCAGGCGTCCTTCTTGGGGGCTGCTTTTTTGGCAGCGGGCTTCTTGGCGGGGGCGGCCTTTTCGGCAGCTTCCGACTTGGGAGCAGCGGCCTTCTTGGGCGCAGCTTCCTTTTTCGGTGCCGCTTCTTTGGCGGGTGCAGCCGCCTTGGCTTCGGTCGCCGGAGCGGCTTCTGCCTTGGGAGCGGCTTCCTTCTTCGGCGCGGCCTTCTTGGCTTCGCCGACAGCCAGGATGCGCAGCAGCGTCAGCGACTGGCGGTGACCGTTGCGGCGACGATAATTGTGCCGGCGGCGCTTCTTGAACACGATGACCTTTTCGCCGCGCGTCTGGGCGATGATTTCGGCCGAAACGACGAGGCCGTCGGCGCTCTTCACTTCGCCGCCGTCACCGGCCAGCAGGACGTCGCCGAGCGACACGGTGTCGCCAGCTTCGCCGTCGATCTTTTCAACGGCGATCTTGTCTCCGGCGGCGACGCGATACTGCTTGCCGCCCGTGCGCACGATTGCGAACATGGTCTTCCATCCAATCAAAAAACTAAATCACCCGCGCACCAATCACCCACCGGAGCGAGCGATTTTTCCGGCATGCGGGAAAGTCAGCGCCACTAGCGAGCCAGCGCTTCGCTGTCAACCGCCAAATTCCGTGCTTTTCGCGCAAAAAGCGGGTCGCAAGCCGATTGGACGGGCGCCGCGCCGATTCGGCACTTGCTGCGCCGCCTATGCCCCCATATCAGGGTCGGCGATGAAGCGCATCCTTGTTACCTTGCCGCTGGCACTTGCTACCTCGCTGTCGCTTTCGGCCTGTGCCGCGGCGCAGAACACCGGTGCGCCCTCGCTCGCCAAACGATCGGTCGAGGGGCGATTCGACGTCGCGCCGCCCGCGGTCGTCGTCACCCCCCCGGGGCCGCTGCCCGCCGATCTGGGCGGCAGGCTGGCGCGCTGGGAAGCCGATGCCGCCGGGGCGCAGCAAGCCTTTGCCGCCGAACGCGCCGGGACGGCATCGCTGGTATCCGCCGCCGCCGGGGCGCCGGTCGCCAGCGAACGCTGGGTGGTTGCCCAGCAGGCGATCTCGCGCCTCACCGCCACCCGCGCGCCGCTCACCGGGGCGCTCGCCGATATCGACCGGCTCTATCTCGATCGCAGCGTCGACGAAGCGATCGACGGCCTGCCCGACATTTACGCGCTGCGCGAGCGGCTGGCGGATCTGGTGTCGACGCAAGATGCGGTGCTGGAAGCGCTGAACAGCCAGTTGCCGGGGCAGTAGGTAAAAATCCTCCCTGCCGCGCAGCGGTGGGGAGGGGGACCGTTCGCGAAGCGAATGGTGGAGGGGCCTTGCGACGGTAGCGCCAAAGCCCCTCCGTCAGCCCTCCCGGGCTGCCACCTCCCCCTGCCTATGGCACGAGGAGGATAAAATCGACGTTACTGATTCAACCCATGCTTCTTCAACGCATGGCGGATCTGGTCATAACTCAGCCCCAGTGCCTCGGCGGCGACCTTCTGGTTGAAACGGCAACGTGCCATCGTGTCCGCCAAGATCTGGCGCTCATAGCTATCGACCGCGGCGCGCATGTCGCTGACCGGGCCGCTGGGCATCGCCATCGCGGCGGGGGGGGCGGGGTCGGCGGATGCCGTGGGCGCGCTGCCGCCATCCGCGGGCCCCTTGCGCACCACCGGCTGCCACGGGCTGGCAAAGGGGTCGAAATTCACCGCATCGACCGGCTTTTCGGGATCGGCCCAGCGATAGATGGCGCGTTCGATGACGTTGCGCAGCTCGCGGACATTGCCCGGCCAGTCATGCCCCTCCATCGCCGCGAGCGCGCGCGGGCCAAAGCCCGGCCATTCTTCCCAGCCGAGCACCGCCGCCATGCGCTGGCCGAAATAGGTCGCGAGCACCTCGATATCGCCCTCGCGCGCGCGCAGCGGGGGCAGGGTGATCACCTCGAACGACAGCCGGTCGAGCAAATCGGCGCGAAAGCGGCCCGCATCGACGAGCGCCGGCAGATGTTCGTTGGTCGCCGCGACGATGCGGACGTCGACGCGGATCGGGCGCGACGAACCGACACGGGTGACCTCGCCATATTCGACCGCGCGCAGCAGCCGTTCCTGTGCGCCCATCGACATCGTCGCCAGTTCGTCGAGAAACAGGGTGCCGCCGTCGGCCTCCTCGAACCGCCCGGCGCGGGTGCGCGTCGCGCCGGTGAACGCCCCCGCCTCATGCCCGAACAGCTCGGATTCGATCAGCGTTTCGGGCATCGCGGCGCAGTTCAGGATGACATAGGGCCGGTCCCAGCGCGTCGACAGGCGGTGGAGCCGCTCGGCGATCAATTCCTTGCCGGTGCCGCGCTCGCCGATCACCAGCACCGGGCGGTCGAGCGATGCGGCCAGGCTGGCGCGTTCGACCGCGTCCTGGAATGCTGCCGACTGGCCGATAAACTGGGTCTCTGGCTCCATTCCCAATCATTGGCAAAATATCCCGCTCGATGGCAAGCCAAATCGATCGGCCAGGCGATTTCGGTGTGAGGTTGCGCAGTTTTGCGCCGCTTTGCGCAATTGGCACGGTGTCTGCATTACTTCCAGTGAACCGGCGCAAATCGTGCCGGTGCAGCGAAAACCAAGGAAGGTTGACCCATGAAGTCGATGTTTGCCCAAGCCGCCACTTTCGTGCTGAGCACGGCCGGAGCGCTGGCCATCCTCGTCGGCGTGATCGACCAGCCGCAGGTCGCCGCCAGTTTTACCGGCAACCCCGCCGGTCCGCTGGTCGCCGCTGTCATGTCCCCGGCGGTCAGCGCTTTGGCCTGACCGGCACTGGTGCCGGGGCACTCTCCCCCCTTGCCCCGCCCCGGCACCAGCCTTTTTTCAAGCCTTAAAAATTTCGATTAGGAGTTTCACCATGGGTATTTTTTCACGCACCCGCGACATCATTGCCGCCAATGTCACCGACCTGCTCGACCGCGCCGAGGATCCCGAAAAGATGATCCGCCAGATCATCTTCGAGATGAACGAAACGCTGGTCGAAGTGCGCGCCTCTGCCGCGCGCACGATCGCGGACCAAAAGGAAATGCGCCGCCACATCGCCAAGCTCGAAAGCCTGCAGGACAGCTGGAAGGAAAAGGCCGAACTCGCGCTGTCGAAGGACCGCGAAGACCTGGCCACCGCCGCGCTGGTCGAAAAGCAGAAGGCCGGCGACATGGCCGAACGCCTGAAAGCCGAGATCGCCGTCCTCGACGACGCGCTCAAGGGCTATGAGGACGATATCGCCAAGCTGCAGAAGAAGCTCAGCGAAGCGCGCGCCCGCCAGTCGAACGTGTCGACCCGCCTCGAAAGCGCCGAGAACAAGTATAAGCTGCGCGAAATGACCAATGGCGACCGCGTCGAAGATGCCTTCTCGCGCTTCGACATTCTCGAACGCCGCGTCGATGAAGCCGAAGGCCGCGCCGATGCGCTGAACCTGGGTTACAAAAAGTCGCTCGACGAAGAGATTGCCGAGCTCCAGGCCGCCGACAAGGTCGCCGACGAACTCGCCGCGCTCAAGGCCGCCCAGGCCAGCAAGCAGTAAGGATCCAGACCGATGGAAGAAATCATCATCGTCCCGATCGTCATCGGAACGCTCTTCCTCGGTCTGCCCTGGCTGATCCTCCACTACATCACCAAGTGGAAACAGGCCAAGACGCTGACCGGAGAAGACGAACAACTGCTCGACGAACTGTACGACACCGCGCGCCGGCTCGAAGGCCGCCTGCACACTGTCGAACGCATCATCAGCGCCGACCATCCCGACTTCCGCCCTGCGGTGCGTAGCGATGAAGACCTGGCGCAGCTCGAAAATACCAGCCGGAGGAACTGAGATGTCTGCCAGCCGCACGAAATTCTACCTCGACAAGCAGAACGCCAAATGGAGCGGCGTGTGCGCCGGGATCGCCGATTACAGCGGTGTCGACGTCCTCTGGGTCCGCGTCGGCGCGGTGCTGCTGACGCTGATGGGGGGCTTCCCCTGGACGCTGATCGCTTATTGGATGGTCGCCTGGATGGGCACGCCGAAACCCTTCGCCCTTTATGGATCGCGTGAGGAAGCCAAATTCTGGCAGGGCGTGCGCAGCAATCCGACCGCCTCGACCCGCGACATCAAGTCGCGCTTCCGTGACATCGACCGCCGCCTTGCGGACATCGAACAATATTACACCAGCCACAACCGCCGCCTCGCCGACGAGATCGACGCGCTGCGTTAACTCGGGACGCTGAGCCGGGCAGGCTGACACGCAACAGGGAGAAGACAGATGAATTTCGGTGGTACCGGTTTCGTCCTCGCCATCATCGCATTGTCGATCGGCGGCTGGATGTTCACCACATGGATCCGTGCCAAGCATGGCTATCCGATTGAAAATGAATGGGGCGGCACGGTTCATCGAACCGCCCCCGACGCTGATCGAAAAATTGCGCTGCTGACCGATGACAATGCCAAGCTGGCAGGCCAGGTCAGCCGATTGGAAGAGCGGATTTCGGTGCTCGAACGCATCGCCACTGAAACGAACGGTCAGGCGGCGCAGCTCGCCGACCAGATCGACCGCCTGCGCTGAGGGGAATCGTCATGGACAATATGGATCTGATAAAAGTCATCGCGCCGATCGCCACCATTTTGGGGATCCTCGCGATCGGCGGCTGGATCTTCACCACCTGGCTTCGCGTCAAGAACGGCTATCCGCTCGAAAACAGCTGGGGCAAGGCGGTCTATCCCAAGACCAGCGACGAGGCGATGGAGCGGGTCAAGCTGCTCAGCCAGGAAAATGCCCAGCTGCGTGCCGAACTGGGGTCGGTGAAGGATCGCCTCGCGGTGATCGAACGCATCGTCACCGACGAAGGCAGCCGGCTCAGCCACGAGATCGAGGCGCTGCGGCGCCCCGCCAACTAAGGAGACCGTCATGGGCGATACCATCTGGATCCTGATCCCACTGGCCCCCTTCCTGCTCGCCGGCTTCATCTTCTGGTCCAAGCACCAGCAACAGATGATCGAGAAACAGTCCGAAATGACCGCCGAAAAGGCCGCGCAATATGCCGCGCACAGCGAACGGCTGGAACAGCGGGTGCGGGTTCTCGAACGGATTGTTACCGACAAGGGAATCGACGTCGCCGACGAGATCGAAAAGCTGCGCGACGCGCCGCTGAACTGAACCAATTGAACAGAAGCAACGATAAGAAAATACGGAAGGATCCCCCATGAACCCGTTTGAAATGGTTATCGGCATCGTCCTGATCGTCACCATCGGCAGCGTCATCCGCGCCAAATATGGCGTGCGCCGCGACAACAAGGGCAACGAGTTTTTCGCCGCCCCCGCCGACAATGCCGAGACCAAGGCGCTGCTCGCCGAAATCCGCGCGCTCAAGGACCGCATCCAGGTGCTCGAACGCATCGCCACCGACCACAACCGCGCCGTCACGCTCGATGAGGAAATCGAGAAGCTGCGCGACCGGTCGCCCTCCTGACGACCAGGGCGAAGAAGGAGCCGAACCCATGGCCACCATTACGTCTGACCTAGCCGCCAATTTGATGACCGCAGCGGTCGCCCTGACCGCGCTGACGATCATGAGCCTGGCGGCGCTGCGCGGCTGGCGCGACTGGATCCAGCTCAAGCGCGAAGAACTCGCCGCGGGGCACAGCATCGGCCACGACGCCGCCGTCCCCCACGCCGGATCGCGGATCGAGATCGCCGACCTCAAGGAACGGCTGCGCAAGCTCGAGGCGATCGCCGCGGGGGTCGATCTGTAAGATGTCGTCGCCCCAGCTTTCGCTGGGGCGACGGCAAATCCCTTCCAACTCTCCCCCAAATCTGCCAGTGCCGCCGCCATGCGCAGCCTGACCGACATTCACGACGAATATGATTTCCTCGACGGCGACGATCGCTATCGCCTGCTGATCGAGCTGGGGCGCGAGCTCGAGCCGATGCCCGAGGCGCTCAAGACCGACGCGACGCTGGTGCGCGGGTGCAGCGCCAGCGTCTGGGTCTATCCGGTGCCGCAGGCCGATGGCCGCCTGCACTTCCTGGCCGACAGCAATGCCGCGATTACCAAGGGTATCGTCGCGCTGGTGCTGGCCGCGGTCCAGGACAAGCCCGCGGCCGAGGTCGCCGCGATGGACGTCGCCGCCGCGCTGGCGCCGTTCGAGCTCACCCGCCAGCTGTCGTCGAACCGCACCCAGGGCGTCCCCAACATGATCGCGCTGGTCCAGGACACCGCCCGCCGCCTCGCCGCCGCCTGACCGGCGCGCGCCGCCACCACGGCGCACCCTGTTCCGGCCATGCACGAAAAAGGGCGCGGAAGTTGCCTCCCGCGCCCTGTTTTCGTTTCGCGTAAGCCGATCAGAATTCGACCGACAGCGTCCCGCTGATCGTGCGCGGCGCGCCGATCTGCACGAACGGGGCACTGGTCCCCTGCACCAGGCCGCCGCCGAAGCCGCCGACATAGAATTTGTCGAACAGGTTGTAGACGTTGACCTGGAAGAAGGTCTTGTCGTTCAGACCAGCCCATTCCAGGTTCATGCGGGCGTCCAGGTTGACCAGCCAGTAAGCCGGCGCCTTGGCGGGATAGACTTGGTTGCCACCCAGCACCAGCGGCAGGTTGGTGTCGAACAGGTAGCGCCCGCCGGTCCGCTTGGCGGTCAGGCCCAGATCGACCGGACCCAGCGTCCCGCGAACGGTGCCGCCGTAGGTGTAGTCCGGCGAACCCGATTCGCGCTTGCCGGCAGTCGGGGCGAACGTATTCGCGCCGGTCTGCACATCGTCCTTGATTTCCGAATCGAGGTACGAAGCAAAGGCATAAAGCGTGAGATTGTCGTTCGGCTGGAACGAAACATAACCGTCGATGCCATATTTATCGACTTTGCCGAGGTTCCGGAAAACGGTCGTGTCGAGTTCGGGATCATAGGCCGAAGCCTGACGGTTGCTGTACTTGGTATACCAACCCGACAGTTCGCCCTGCACGCGGCCGCTGCGATAGCGGACGCCCAGATCGAAGCTGTCGGTGGTTTCGGGCTTCGGCTGCGCCTGCGCGGTGCCGGGGGCGAAGAAGAAGCTGTTGTACAGATTGTCCGTGCCCGGAACCGACAGACCCTTGGCATAGGAACCAAAGATGCTCACCTGCGGGGCAATCTTGTAGACGACGCCGACGTTGGGCAGGATGTCGTCATATTTGAACACGCGCTGCTGCGGACCCTGACGAACCGTGCCGTTGGAATTGGTCGGGTTCAAAGCGGCGTAGGTCGCATTGCGCGGGTCGCCTTTGCCGAAGCAATCGACGAAACCCGAAGCCGAGGTGGTGAAGCAATACTGATTGAGGTCGCGCTTGAAGAACGGCGCGCGCAGACCGGCATTGACCGTCAGGTCGCCGAACTCGCCGCGATATTCACCCGCAACCTGGGTCAGCGTCGCGTAGGACTGACGGTCGCGCTTTTGAAGCAGCGCGCCCGTCGCGTCGGCCAGCGGGTCGTTGATCGCGAACACATCGAACGGCTCGCCATTGAACTGGAGCAGCCCGACCTGGCCGGTCTGGCGATGGTTGGCGCGGTCATAGGTGAACGAGGCGCGGATCGTGTGCTGGTCGTTGATGTCCCAGCGCAGGCCGGCAATCACGCCATAGCGATGGGTGCGCGTCTGGCTGGGGGCCAGTACGCTGACCCGGTCGAGGATATCGCCATCGCCGTTCAGGTCGCGCCCGAAATAGGGCTGGCCGCCGATGTAACCGGTCGACAGCGTGGTCCCGGCCGTCGGGTTGATGTCGCGCAGTCCTTCGTTGCCGTTGACCGTGCCGCCGCCATTGGCCTTCACATATTGATAGCTGGGATCAACCGTCAGCACGATGCCTTCGGCCAATGTGAACTTCGACGCACCGCGGATGTTGCCGGTGTTCGACGGGTTGTAACGCCGATCGAATTCGGTCCCGCAGGTGCTTTGCGCATCGACGACGCCCGGACGGACGGTCGCCACCGTGGTGCAGGGGTAGTTGATCAGATATTCGCGTTCGTCGTTGTTGGCAGGGAAGCGGTTGCTCGATCCCGATCCGACAGTGCGGTTGGCATCGTTGCGCAGCGGCAGCGAACCGAAGAAATTGTTCCGGTTCTGGTTATAGTGACCGGCCACCGAAACGAAGTCGCCATTGTCGCCGATCGGTTGCCAGATGCGCGCGTTATACTGCTGCTTGTTGACGCGGCCATAATTGTTGAACGGGTTGTCGTTCGAGGCGGTCGAAGCCGACACGAAGCCACGGGTGCCGAAGGGGGTGAATTCGCCCAGATCGACCATGCCGAAAATACGGAAGAACTTGAACTCGCCGGCCGAGCCCGACAGGCGGACGCCGAAATCTTCGCCCGGGGTGCGGGTGCGATAGTTGACGGTGCCGCCGACGGCCGAAGCGGTCGGGCTATCGACGTCGGTCGAACCCAGGTTGACGTTGACCTGCTCGATCACTTCGGGGTCGAGCTGCTGGTTCGAATAAATGGCATAGTTACCCGAATCGTTGAGCGGGATACCGTCAAAGGTCAGCGAGATGCGGCTCGAGTCAAAACCGCGGATGGTCAGCGTGCCGCCCGACGAACCATAAGCATCGTTATTCTGAAAGCTGACGCCGGGAACCATGTTGATCGTGTCCAGAATCGTCTGGCCGGGGTTCTGGCGGCTGATCACTTCCTGACCGAGCACGGCTTTCGCTTTCGACGTATCGGGCGAACTGATGCCCGCAACATCGCGCGCGGTGACGCCGGTGACGACGATTTCTTCGTCGAAATCGACCGAACCGGTCGACTGGGCAAAGGCGGGCGTGGAAAGTAGCGCGACCGGGATCAGCGCGCAGCTGGCGGCTAGCGTGTGACGGAAATTCATGTCAGGATGTCCCCTTGGTGTGTGTCATTCGGCAGGCGCGCGAAAATGGGGCGCGCAAGTCCTGCGAGCGCCCCTGAAGCCCGCATGTGGCACGATTGTGACAGCAAATGTGACAGCGCAAGCGGCGCGCGGCGAAAGCTGGAGCGAAAGGTCAGAAAATCGCGAATTTGCGTGGCGGGCCGCGATTTATCCACAGACGCGATGGCGTTTTTCCCGGCAACTGTTGCTGCATTGCAACAATTTTACCGGGTGACGCGGGGCGAGTCGCCGGTCTTCGGTGGGCTCGGCCGGGGCGCCGCGACTCAGGCGGCGTCGCCCGCCGCTTCTTTCGCCTTGTCGGCATAGACGCGCACCGGGTCCTTGCGGCCCTCGACGACATCCTTGTCGACGACGATCTCGACCACGTCGGTCAGGTCGGGCAGGTCGAACATGGTGTCGAGCAGGATCGCCTCGACGATCGAGCGCAGCCCGCGCGCGCCGGTCTTGCGTTCGATCGCTTTCTTGGCGACCGCGACCAGGGCGTCGTCGGTAAAGGTCAGCACGACTTCTTCCAGATCGAACAGCTTGCGATACTGCTTCACCAGCGCGTTCTTGGGCTCGCCCAAAATCTTGACCAGCGCGTCGATGTCGAGATCCTCGAGCGTTGCGATCACCGGCAGGCGGCCGACAAATTCGGGGATCAGGCCGAATTTCAGCAGATCCTCGGGCTCGATATTCTTCAGTACCTCGCCCATGCGGCGCTCATCCGGCCCGGCGACATGCGCGCCGAACCCGATCGACTTGCCCTGCAAGCGGTCGCCGATGATTTTTTCGAGGCCGCTGAACGCGCCGCCGGCGATGAACAGGATGTTCGTCGTGTCGACCTGCAGGAATTCCTGCTGCGGATGCTTGCGGCCGCCCTGCGGCGGGACGCTTGCGGTGGTGCCTTCCATCAGCTTGAGCAGCGCCTGCTGCACGCCTTCGCCCGACACGTCGCGGGTGATCGACGGATTTTCGGCCTTGCGGCTGATCTTGTCGATTTCGTCGATGTAGACGATGCCGCGCTGCGCCTTTTCGACATTATAGTCGGACGACTGCAGCAGCTTGAGAATGATATTCTCGACATCCTCGCCGACATAACCCGCTTCGGTCAGCGTCGTCGCGTCGGCCATGGTGAACGGCACGTCGAGGAAGCGCGCGAGCGTCTGTGCCAGCAGGGTCTTGCCGCTGCCGGTCGGGCCGACGAGCAGGATGTTCGATTTCGCCAGTTCGACATCGTCGCCGCGGCCGCTGTTCGCGAGCCGCTTGTAATGATTGTGCACCGCGACCGACAAAACCCGCTTGGCGGTGTTCTGGCCGATGACATAGGCGTCGAGATGCTGACAGATTTCCAGCGGCGTCGGCACCGCGCCGTCCTTGCGCGCGGCAACCCCGCCCTTGATCTCTTCGCGGATGATGTCGTTGCACAGCTCGACACATTCGTCGCAGATGAACACGGTCGGTCCGGCAATCAGCTTGCGGACTTCGTGCTGCGACTTGCCGCAGAAGGAGCAATAAAGGGTGCTCTTGCTGTCCGAGCCGCTCAATTTCGTCATAAAACTTCCTCTGGCAGGCGCCAAAATGGCGATGCCGTCCTTATCCTAGCCCGCGGTCACCCAATTACAATATGGCAATTGGGTGACATCGCGGCAATGTCCCGCCTAGCAGCAAGGCGCCAAGCGGGCGTCAACAAATGCGGTTAAACCCTTTTCCTGGGCTATCGCGCGGCACCGGCCCGCTCCCCCACCCGGCCTCCCCAACGATAGTAACCTACGGAGGCCGGGTGGGGGAGCGGGCCGGTGCCGCAACCTCAACGACTCAGGGCGTCGGGCCTTCGCTGATATCCTTCGGCGCGTCGTCGCCGGGGGCGCCGGGGCGGCGGTCGAACACCTGATCGACCAGGCCGAACGCCTTGGCTTCATCGGCCTCCAGGAACGTGTCGCGGTCCATCGCTTTTTCGATCTCTTTCAGCGGCTTGCCGGTGTATTTCACATACAGATCGTTCATCCGCTTCTTGATCCGCAGGATTTCGCGCGCCTGGATTTCGATGTCCGACGCCATGCCGCGCGCGCCGCCCGACGGCTGGTGGATCATCACGCGGGCGTTGGTCAGCGCCACGCGCATCCCGGGTTCACCCGCGGCGAGCAGGAAGCTGCCCATCGACGCCGCCTGGCCGACGCACACCGTGCCGACGCGCGGGCGGATATATTGCATCGTGTCGTGGATCGCCATGCCCGCCGTGACGACACCGCCCGGCGAGTTGATGTACATATAGATGTCCTTCTTCGGATTTTCCGATTCGAGGAACAGCAGCTGAGCGGTGATCAGCGACGCCATATTGTCCTCGACCTCGCCGGTGACAAAGATGATCCGTTCGCGCAGCAGGCGCGAGAAAATGTCAAAGCTGCGTTCGCCGCGGCTCGTCTGTTCGACGACGACGGGAACCAGAGCGGCGAGCGGGTCGATCATTGGGAATGCGTCCTTATGCTATTGGAGCGCCGCGCCGAGAACCGGCGGGCTGGCCCCTCGGTCACCTACATCGTCGCCAAGCGAGAGGGTTTCAAGGGGGCAAAAGAAAGGGGCGGGAAAGTCCCGCCCCGATCGGATTGCCGGATTTCGGATCAGTCGCCGGTGCCCGGTTCGGGCGAAAACAGCGTCTCGAACTTGCCTTCGACGCCCTTATAGTCGTCGGCGTCGGCGGGGCTTTCTTTCTTCACCGTGATGTTCGGCCATTCGGCGCTGAACTTGGTGTTCACTTCCAGCCATTTTTCCAGGCCGCTTTCTGTGTCGGGCAGGATCGCTTCGGCGGGGCATTCGGGTTCGCACACGCCGCAATCGATGCACTCATTGGGGTTGATGACGAGCATATTCTCGCCCTCGTAGAAACAGTCGACGGGGCACACCTCGACGCAGTCCATATATTTGCACCGGACGCAGGCATCGGTGACGACATAGGTCATGGTTTCAGGCTCCCTCAGGTGACGGCAATCGGGCCGTCAGGCTCTCACTCGGCTCGCCTCTATGCCGCCGGGCGGCGGTGCGTCAACGCCTAGCAAGCAGTTGCGAATCACTCTCATTGGTTAGGGGGAGGCGCGGGATTTGGATGCACAGCATTTCCATCATCCTTGATAGCGCGATTGCCTGCCGCCACCGGCGCGGAGAGCTTTTGGTAACAGGCCTGCGCCTCGGCCGCCGAGCCGCGGCGCACCGGCAGCGTCAGCAGGCGCACCACCTCGATCTGTTCGCCGACCGGCAGGACCAGCGTCTGCCCGACATGCACCGCGCAGGACGAGCGGGCGATGCGCCGCCCGTCGAGCCGGATATGCCCCGCCTCGACCACCGCCTGCGCCCCGCTGCGCGATCGCGCAAAGCGCAGGAACCACAGCAGCTTGTCCAGCCGGATGCTGCCCGCGGCGCCCGCGCTCGCCATCAGTCTTTGCGGCTCTCGGCGAGCAGCGCCGCGAGGCCCGCAAACGGGCTGGTCGGCGAGGGACTGCGCCGCGCCGGGCGATCGGCGCGCGGTGGGCGCGGGGGATCGCCGCGTGGCCGTTCGGGCTGGCTGCGCGTGGCCATGGCCTGATGGACCGCCGGGCGCCGCAGGTCGCCGTTGGTCGCGGCGCGCGGCGGTACGTCGGCGCTTTTGCGCGGCGACTTGCGGCGCGGGCGTTTGTCGGGCTTGCGCAGCCCCGACCAGCGCCAGCGTTGCAGCGCCGGGTCGCCGACGCCGCGGAAACCGAAACTGCCCAAAAGCCCGCGCCGGGTTTCCTCATCCAGGCCGAGCGAGGTGGCCAGCGCCGGGTCGATCACAAAGCCGGGCGGCGGCGCCGCGGCGACGCCCTCGCTATCGTCGGTCGCGCCATGCTGGTCGTCGTGATGATCGGCGCCGCCCGCGATCGGTGCGGTCGGCGGCGCCGCTGCCTGCATCCGCGCCGCATGCGCCTGCCGCGCCAGTTTTTCGGCCATGTCGATGCGCAGCCAGCCCGACGCACAGCGGCGAAAGCCCGCGATCGTCAGCCCGGCGTGACTGCCGGTCTTTTGCAGCACCGCGCCGTGCGGCGGCAGCGCCGGCACCGGCGATCCTTGCTGCGCGGCGATCAGCGCGGCGCGCCAGCGCACCGCCTCGGGCTTCAGCAGCGTCGGATGAAAAATGTCGAGCGATCCGATCGTCAGGCCGAGCTTGCGCAGCTGCGGCCGTTCCTCGGCGCTCAGCGCATTGAGTTGCTCATCGACCGCCGCGCGGCCGATTGTGCCGCTGCCGTCGACCAGCGCGGCGAGCAGCGCGCGCACCCGCGGCGGGGTGAACAGGTCGCCGGCGGCTTCGCCCATCGCGGCCAGCGGCGCGGCATGCCGCGCCAGTTGCTGCGCCACAAAGCGTTGCAGCCGCTCGGCAA
>CAZCUW010000073.1:0-13982 GCA_964502035.1 uncultured Sphingopyxis sp.
GTGGCGCTGCGACGCGCGGGCGCGGACCTTCTATTCGGCGCTCGGCCACCGCGCCGCGGCGTGGAGCGACCCCGCGCATCTCAAGCTGCTCGACGGCGCGATCGGCTGGGCGGCGCGCCGCGAAGGGGCGAGCTGCGACTAAGCCGCGCGCGCCTTGTCGAAACGCCTGATCGCTTCTACGGCGAAGCGCAGGCAGGCACCGCGGCACCGTCGGCTGCGGGCGGCAACAGGGATACACAGACGATGGCCATCGCCCCGCAAGCCGCCCCCCGCCGATGACCCCCGCGTTCGTCATGGTCGATGATTTCGCCGCCGACCCGCACGAACTGCGGCGCCAGGCGCTGGCGCTCGGCTATGACGCGCGGGACGGCCAGGCCAATTATCCCGGCGTCGTGTCGGCGCGGGCGCTGCCGATCAAAGGGCTCGACGACTATGTCTCGCGCCTCGTCGGGACGCGCGTCGTCGGCGCGCCGGGGACCCTCCACGGCCATTGCCGCCTGACGCTGAAGGGCGATCGCGGCCAGAGCGGGGTCCATATCGACCCCGCCTTTTACTCGGGCATCCTTTATCTCAGCCTGCCCGACCATTGCCGCGGCGGCACCGATTTCTATCGCCACCGCCGCACCGGGCTCGATCGTGTGCCGACGACCCGCGACCGCATCGCCGCGGCGGGCTATGACGACATCAACCAACTGGTCGAAGCGGTGGTGAACCGCGACACCGCCCGCCCGGCGCGCTGGGAAAAGAGCTTTACCGCGCCGATGCGCTGCAATCGCCTGATCCTGTTCAGCCCGTGGATGTTCCACAACAGCGGCGCCGGGTTCGGCACGACGCCCGCCGATGGCCGGCTCGTCTATCTGATGTTTTTTGCCGCAGCGACTTAGCGTGCCGCGGTTCAGCTCTCCAGGCTATGCTCGAGCGTGATCTCGCAATCGAGCAGCTTGGACACCGGGCAGTTCATTTCGGCTTCCTTGGCGATCCGGGCAAATTCCGCGGCGTCGATTCCGGGCACCTTCGCCACCAGCGTCAGCGCCGACTGGCTGATTTCAAACCCGCCCTCGATGGCGTCGAGCGTCACCGCAGCGGTCGTTTCCAGCGTCTCGCCCGCATAGCCGGCGCGCGCCAGCCCGAACGACAGCGCCATCGTGAAACACGCCGCATGCGCCGCCGCGATCAGTTCCTCGGGATTGGTTCCCGGCACGCCTTCAAAGCGGGTGCCGAACCCATAGGGCTGCTTGTCGAGCACGCCCGATTTGGTGGTGATCGATCCCTTGCCCTCCTTGCCAAAGCCTTCGTAACGGGCGGATGCGCGGTTGACGGTCATGCGGTGTCTCCTTGGAAAATCTGGCGGATGGGGACTCGGGGTAATGAGCTTAACATGCGGCGCGCGAATGACGAAAACGGGTCAGCGCGGCACCCCCGCCTTGTCGAGCTCGCCGCCCAGTCGCCCGGTCAGCCACAGCCCCCACATTTTGAAGTCGGCGGCCAGGCTCCACAGCGGATAGGTAAAGGTCGCCGGGCGGTTCTTCTCGACCCCGAAATGCGCCGCCCACGCAAAGGCATAGCCCGCCAGCGGGAGCGCGATCAGCCACCCCCACCGCCCGCTCAGCACCGCACCGACCGCGATCAGCACGACCAGGCTGGTCCCGACATAATGCAACGCCCGCGTCGACGCCTTGCTATGCTCGCGCAGGTAAAAGGGTCAGAATTCGGCAAAGCTGGTGTAGCATCGCTCCATGGCAACAGAATGCTGCGACGCGCGGGCGCGGTCAACCTCCGGAAATGCGGCTACCCACGCTTCAGCCGCACCAGCGCGCTGTCGAGCGCCTGCAAGAATTGCGAACGGTCGGCCTTGGTAAAGGGCGGCGGGCCGCCGATCTGGTCACCCCCGGCGCGCAAATCGGCCATGATCGCGCGCGTCGCGATCGCCGGGCCGATCGACGCCAGGGTGAAGGGTTTGCCATTGGGGCCAAGCACGCTCGCCCCCGCCTTCAACGCCCGGTCGGCGAGCAATATGTCGGCGGTGATCACGACGCTGCGCGCATCCGCGGCTTCGGCGATCCAGTCGTCGGCGGCATCGAAGCCGTCGGACACGACAATCCTTTCGATCAGCGGATGCTCAGGGACGCGCAACCTACTGTTGCTCACCACCTTGACCGCCACCGCGTGCCGCCACGCGACGCGGTAAATCTCATCCTTCACCGGGCAGGCGTCGGCATCGACAAGGATCTGGATGGCCATCGACCGTAAGGAACGCGGTCAGTCGACCACGACGCCTTTCCAAAAGGCGATCCGGTCCTTGATCTCGGCCGCCGCATCCTTGGGATCATCATAATACCAGGCGGCGTCTTGATTCACCTGGCCGTCGACGGTGACGTGATGATAGCGCGCGGTGCCCTTCCACGGGCAAAAGCTCGTTGTCGCACTGTCCGACAGCAGCGTCGCATCGACCGCCGCGCGCGGAAAATAATGATTGCCCTCGATCACGACGGTATCGTTGCTGTCGGCGATCACCGCGCCGTTCCACCGTGCCTGAATCATGCTTGTCTCCTGCCCGCTGCGCCCGCCTATTTCTTCATATTGTCCAGCCCCGCGACGACGCCGGTCTTGGTCGTCGGGTTGCTCGCATTCTGCTTTTTGGGCTTTTCGGCCTTCGGCTTGCGGACTTCGCGGCTCGATTTCTTCTGGCTCTTGGCCATGAACAATACCTTAAAAGGAAGCGGACGCCTGTGCCCGTCGCCGCGCAGCCTACGCCCTTTGCCGCCGCAAGTCGCCCCTTATCCCGCCAGCCCGTCCCACATCAGCTTGGCGCCGAGCAGCACCATGAGCAGATAGATCAGGACATAGAAACGCGCGCCATCGATCCCCTTCAACCAGCGCACCGTCAGCAGGGTCGATATGATCGCCAGCGGCATCAGCAGCGCCGCGGCGACCAGCACCTCATGCGGAAAGGCGCCGAGTGCGACATAAGCGGGCACCTTGATCCAGTTGATCGCCGCGAACAGCACCGAACTGGTGCCGACGAACACCAGATGCGGCAGGCGGCGCGGGGTGACCCACATCTGGAACGGCGGGCCGCCGGCGTGGGCGATCTGGCTGGTAAAGCCCGTCATCACCCCGAACAGGCTGCCGATCCAGCCAGGCGAGGTCGACGCCGCGACCACCCGCCCGCCGCGCTCGATCCACAGCCGATAGACACCGAATGCCAGCGTGATCGCGCCGAGCGCCGCCATCAGCTTCGCCTCGTCAACCCGCTCAGCGTAGAAATAGCCCGCGGCAATGCCGACCGCGGCGCCAGGCAGCATCCAGCCGATGACCCAGCCGTCCCATGTCTTGCGGAACGACCAGACGCTGATGACATCCTGCACGATCAGGATCGGCAGCAACAGTGCCGCGGCCAGCGTCGGCGGCAACACCAGCGCGACGAGCGGGGTGGCGAGCGCCCCGACCCCCGACAAGCCGCCCTTGGCCAGCCCGAGCAGAATCACCGCCAGCGCCAGCACGGCGAGCGTCAGCGGGTCGCCCAGCAAACTCATTCAGCCGCCGCGTCCGGATTTTCAGGCAATGCCCAGTCGATCGCCCCGCGGCCCTGCGCCGCCAGGAACGCATTGGTCTGGCTGAACGGCCGCGATCCGAAAAAGCCATTATGCGCCGACAGCGGCGACGGATGCGGCGCGCGCAGCACCAGATGCGGGCTGCCCGCGCCCAGCCCCCCCTCCTTCAGACCGGCGACGTTTGCGGCCTTCTTCTGGGCATGGCTGCCCCACAGGATGAACACCTTGGGCGCCGGATCGGCGGCAACCGCGGCGATCACCGCGTCGGTGAATTTCTCCCACCCCTTGCCCTGATGCGACGCCGCCTGCCCCGCCTCGACCGTGAGGCAATTGTTGAGCAGCAGCACCCCCTGCGCCGCCCAATGCCCCAGATAGCCGTGCGGCGCGCGCGCGATGCCGAGGTCGCTCTGCATTTCCTTGTAGATATTGACCAGACTCGGCGGCACCCGCACCCCCGGCTGGACCGAAAAGCACAGCCCATGCGCCTGCCCCGGCCCATGATAGGGATCCTGCCCCAGGATGACGACGCGCACATCCTGCGGCGGTGTCGCGTCGAGCGCCGCAAACCAGTCGCGCGGCTGCGGATAGATGGTCTTGCCCTTGTCGCGCTCGGTACCCAGAAACGCTTTCAGCGCCGCCATATAAGGCTGCGCAAATTCGCCGCCGATGCGGGCGAGCCAGTCGGGATGCAGTTTGACCTCGGCCATGCTCCGCGCTTCACCAGAGGGCGACGGGCTTGTCCAGCCCGTTGGTCTGACATCGACCGACCGCTACCCAAAACAATCCTCCCCTAAATCTTCCCCCGCACGCTCAGGAAAAACCGCCGCCCCAGATAATCATATTGCGTGCCGAACGCTGGCGCCTGCCCGATCACCGGCGGCGTCGCCGTCACCACCGTCGACACGCGAGGCGGCGGGGTGTCGAACAGGTTCGCGACCCCCAAGGTGATGCGGAAGCGGTCAGCGATGTCGCGGCTGACCGACAGCGAATGATAAAAGGTCGCGGGCACGCTGACATCGGGGCAGAAACGCCCGCCCGGACGAAACCCCGACGTGCGGCACGGATCGCCGCCCTGCGCGCGCAGCAGATCGGCGTCGTTCGACGCCGCGCCGGTAACGTCGAGGCCATAGAACAACGTCCACCCCCCCTTCATCCAGCCAAGGTTGAAGTCGCCGACCCATTTCGGATTGCCGATCTTGCCATTGTCGTCGATCGTCGTGCCAGGGAACAGCGCGACCTTGTCCTCGACTTGCCATGTCATCTGCGCCCGAAACGTCAGCGCGCCGAGACTGCCCAAATCCTGATCGATCGCCAGCGACAGGTCGACGCCGCGGTTGCGCTGGCGGCTGATGTTGACATAGCGGTCGGTGACCCCAGCGACGCTCTGTGCGTCGGGGCCAGCCGCCGCCCGCGTAAACAGCGCGCACAGCGGCTCGTTGGGGAAGGCGTCCGAATCATAACAGCCGCGCAGGATGTTGCCCGCGCCAAGCAGGGTAATCGCGTCCTTCACCGCAATGTCGAAATAATCGACCGCGAGCCGCGTCTTGAGCCCACCCCACAGCGCCCCCGACAGATCGGGGGTCAGGATCACCGACACCGTTTTGGCGGTCGAGGTTTCGGGCTTGAGCTGGCCGATGCCGCCGCCCGACGCGATCGTCGCCGGGCCAACCCCACCGGCATAATTCGGGCCAATCCCGTCGGCGGCACAATTGTCGAAGGTCCGCTGGCTGATCGCGCCCGCCGCGAGCCGCGCCGCCGCCTGGATGCACGGGTCGACGTCCTGCTGGCCAAGGAAGCCCGTCTGATTTTCAACGAACAGCTCGAACAGCGCCGGGGCACGGAACGACGTGCCCCAGGTGCCGCGAAGGCGCAGCCAGTCGGTGACCGCCCAATCGGCGCCGACCTTCCAAGTCGTGTCGCTGAACCTGTCCTGCACCCCGTCGCGGCGCGTCGCCTCGACATGGGTGTAGCGCGCTGCACCCGACAAGGTCAGCCGCTCGATCATCGGCGCATTTTCGAGCAGCGGCACCTCGACCTCGCCAAAGACCTCTTTCGACACCGAGCGCCCCGCGGTGATCCCCGACGTAGTAAAATTGGCGACATTACCCGCCAGCGTCGCGTCGCCCGGTGTGTCGTTGATCTCGTCGCGGCGGATATTGGCACCAAAGGCCGCGCCGACCGGTCCGGCGGGCAGGCTGAACAGCTTGCCGGTCAGCAACGTCTCCGCCGACGTCTGCTCGAACAAGGTGCGCCCCGTCTCACTGCCCATCAGGAACGCACGTTCCGCCGACGTGAAGTCGCCGCGCAGCACGCGCGGATCGGTAAAATCCACGTCGATGCAAGGTACGCCGCGGATCGCGGTCGTCGTGCCCACACACGATCGCGTCCGCAAAGTCTGCGACGCAATGGCATCCTGATAGAGGACATCCTGCGTGTAACTGGCGTCCGAGCGGCTGTGCTGACCATGGACGTCCCATTTCCAGCCGCCGCCGATCTCTCCGCGCAGGCCCAGCACGCCGCGATAATAATCGACGTCAGCACGGCTTTCCGACTTCACCAGCACCCGCGGGCGCAGGATGATGTTGCCGCCGAACTCGCCGTTGAACGGATCGCCCATGTCGAACGGGTCGCAATTGTTCGCCGCCGGGTTGCACAGGAAGAAGGGCAGCATCGACGCGCCGGTGAACTGTTCGAGCGTCATGACCTGAAAGCCGTTGTTCTTCGACTTGCGGTTGCTGAACAGCGCCTCGCCATACAGCGTGACGCGGTCGGTGACGTCATACGCCGCGTCGGCAAAAGCGCTGATCCGGCTCACCCCCGAAAACACATCCATATCCTGTTCGACCGGCTCGAACTGGTTGAGCGCCCCGGTCGATGGGCCGTCGAAATTGACCCCGAAAAAATCGGCGGGGCCGAACACCCCGATCGGATTATAAGCGCCCAACGGGATGCCGACCCCGGCAAAGTCGGCGCCATATTGACCGGCAAAAATCGCCTGTCCGTTCGGCGCGATCAGCCCGGGGCCAAAGGTCGGAAAGCCATTGGCATCGACCCCCGAAAAATCCCCGAAGACGACCCCATTGCCGAACGTACCGCTGCACGTCGGCCGTCCGGTACGGAAATCGACGATATCGGCGCGACTGCCATCGGCTTCGCGCTTCAGATATTCCTCCTGGCAGAACAGGAAACCGCGGTCGCGGCGGGTCAAATTCTGCTGGCGGAAAATATCGACCGTCGCGAAAAAATGGCCGCGGTCGAATGTTTTGCCGAAACTGACATCGGCGCCATAGCTTTCGCCCCCGCCATGTTCTGTGATCGACGAAAATCCGCCGCCTTCAAAGCCGTTCAGGTCGTTGCGGGTCAATATGTTGACCACGCCTGCCACGGCATCCGAACCATAGATCGACGAAGCGCCGGTCTTGAGCACCTGGGCCTCTCGCACCACCGACAGCGGCAGGACATTGAGGTCAAAGGGGGCGACCGCACCGCGGATGCCCGCCGGTCCCGCGCGCCGCCCGTTGATCAGCACCAGCGTCCGCTCGGCGCCGAGGCCGCGCAGCGACACGCTCTGCACATCATTGCCGCCATTGGCGACGAAGCGGTTCGACAGCGCCGAATTGATCTGGATCGATCCCTGCGCCGCCGGGGTCGATTGCAATATGTCGGCCAGCTGGACCTGCCCTTGCAATTTCGCCGCCGCGACGTCGATGATCTGGATTGGATCGGCGCTGGTGAATTCGCTTTTCGCGATCCGCGATCCGGTAATGACGATGTCGTCCTCGCCGGTCTGCGCCGCGGCGGGCGCTGCCATCAACGCAATGACCGAGGCCGTTGCGGCCAGAAACACCTGGGGGCGGGTGCCTGATTTCATGATATTTTTTCCGAACTAAAAGTTGATCTCGCCCCCCGGCGCAGAAAAAATACGGCAAACCGCGTTTCGATATGGTTACCGGCGGATAAAATTCCGATCGTGCGGCCTTCGCGCCGCACCCCGCGGGCGCTTGTCGCCGCGCCCGCGCGCCGCTAGTCACGCTCGCAAAGGGAGCGCGCGGATGAGCATGGCAATGGGTGAAGCACTGGGGCGGCTCGAGGCGGTAATCCACGACCGGCTGGCCGCGGGCGAAGCCGACGCCTCCTACGTCGCCAGTCTCGCCGCCAAAGGCCGCGGCAAGATCGCCCAGAAGCTCGGCGAGGAAGCCGTCGAGACGGTGATCGCCGCGGTCAGCGAGGATGATCCGGCGCTGATTGGCGAAGCAAGCGACCTTGTCTTCCACCTCGCGATCCTGCTCGCCGACCGCGGCCTGACGTGGGACATGATCGCCGCCGAACTCGGTCGCCGCCACGGCACCTCGGGCCATGCTGAAAAAGCCAGCCGCGCAACTTAGGAACTATCATGCCGATCGACGCCACCCAGCCCTATGACGACAGCAACATCTTCGCGCGCATCCTGCGCGGCGAGCTGCCGTCAAAGACCGTATACGACGACGATTTCGCGCTCGCCTTCCACGACATCAACCCGCAGGCGCCGCTGCACATATTGGTGATCCCCAAGGGCGCCTATGTCAGCTGGGACGATTTTTCGGCGCGCGCCAGCGACGCCGAAATTGCCGGCTTCGTCCGCGCCGTCGGCCAGGTCGCGCGCGATCAGGGGCTCGTCGCCCCCGGTTACCGCCTGCTCGCCAACACCGGGCTCGACAGCCATCAGGAAGTCCCGCACCTCCACGTCCATATCTTTGCCGGACAAAAGCTCGGCCCGATGCTCGCACGCTGATTTTTCGCGGCCGTCTATGACCGCCGTCACAGCCCTTTCCTGAACCGCGGCTAACCGTTCCCGGTACGCGGCGGCGGGTGGACAGCAGCCCCTGTTTCCAGCAGGATAAAGGCGCGGGTCAAGGCGGGGAGACGGTGCGATGAAAATGCGGTGGCAGGGGCTGGCGGCACGGTTCGTCGGCAAGGCGAAACTGGCGCTGATCCTGCCGCTCACCCTCGCGATGGCGGCCGCCGCAACCGCCGATACCGTCCCGCAGGTCACCCTCGCCACCCCGGGCAGTTCGGGGACCGGCGACGGCACGATCACCCGCTTCACCCTGCGCTTTTCCGAAGACATGGTCCCGCTCGGCGATCCCCGCGCCGCCGCCCCTGCGACCAACGACTGCAAATTGCCCGCGACCAGCCGCTGGGTCGATACCCGCACCTGGGTGCTCGAATTCGACAAACCGCTCCCCGGCGGGCTGCGCTGCCATGTCGAGCTGCGCGAAGGTCTCAAAACCGCGCGCGGTATCGCCGTCGCGGGCAACGAACGCTTCGCGCTCGACACCGGCGGACCCTCGGCGCGCGCGATCCTTGCGGGCGGGATTTACGACGGGATCGAGGAGGATCAGATATTCCTCGTCGCCACCAACGTCGCCGCCGACCGCGCCTCGGTCGGCCGCTACGGCTATTGCGCGATCGACGGGATCGGCGAGAAAATCCCGCTCGACGTCCTGCCGCGCGGCACCGCGACCGAAATATTGACCGGACTCGGCGACGCCAACTGGTCGCGCCAGTCGTTCACCTATGACGCCGGGCTGCCGCTGCGCCTGCCCGCCGCGGGCGCCGACCGCGAGGCCGCCCTCGACCGCGTCGTCCCGGTCAAATGCCGCCGACCTTTGCCGCCGGGCCGCGAAATGGCGGTCGTCTGGGACGCCCGCATCGCGCAGGCCGACGTCCCCGGCCGCACCGCTGGGCGCGACCAGCGTTTCGATTTCGACGTCCGCCCCGCCTTCACCGCCAAAATGTCGTGCCGCCGCGTCAATCCGCAGGCGGGCTGCAACCCGGTCCAGGACGTCACGCTCAGCTTCGCCTCGCCGGTCGCGCGCGACACCGCGCTCGCCGCGACGCTGACCACCGCCGACGGCAAGCGCCTGACCCCCAAAGTCGACGATGACGACAAGAATGACGCCTACCTCACCAGTGTCCGCTTCACCGGCCCGCTGCCGCAAAATGTCGATGCGACGCTGATCCTGCCCGCCGATGTCACCGACCAGAGCGGCCGCACGCTACAGAACCAGTCGAATTTCCCGCTGAAATTCCACATCGACCGCGCCCCGCCTTTGGTCAAATTCGCCGCTGAATTCGGCATCCTCGAAGCCGACGAGGGCGGCGTGCTGCCTGTCACCGTGCGCGGCGTCGAAGGAACGATGGTGCAATCGAACCTCAAAATGCCCGCCACCGCGCTCCGGGTCGGCGACGACGACGCCGCGATCGCGCGATGGCTCAAACGCGTCGATGACGCCGACGACACCGACTATCGCGAGGAAAAGGACCGCACCGGCAAGGAGGTACGAGTCAATTATACCGGCACCAAATCGGTGTTCGAGGGCGCCCCCGCGGGCGGCGAGCGCCGCGACCTGCAACTCACCCCGCCCGGCGGCGGCAAGGAGTTCGAGGTCGTCGGCATCCCGCTCACCGAAAAAGGCTTCCACGTCGTCGAAATCGCCAGTCCCGAACTCGGCGCCGCGCTGCTCGGGCGCAAGGCGACGCGCTATGTCGCGACCGCGGCGCTCGTCACCAACATGGCGGTACATTTCAAATGGGGCCGCGAAGGCTCGCTCGCCTGGGTCACCGCGCTCGACACCGGCCTCCCCGTCGCGGGCGCCGAAATCCGCGTTTCGGACAGCTGCACCGGCCGCCTGCTGGCGCGCGGCACCGCCGACAAGGCAGGGCGCCTCGCCTTTGCGGGCGGGCTGCCGCAACCCGAAACCTTTTCGAGCTGCGAGGAAACCCCCGATCCGACCAAGAGCGAGGGCCATGCGCTGATGGTCTCGGCGCGCTCGGGTGATGATTTCAGCTTCACCCTGACCGACTGGGGCAGCGGCATCCGCCCCTATGATTTCGACCTCCCCTATGGCTGGTCGGAGCGTGAGGATATTCTCCACACCGTCTTCGACCGCGCGCTCGTGAAGGCGGGCGAGACCGTGCATATGAAGCATATCCTGCGCCGCCCGGTCGGCACCGGCTTCGTGACGCCCCAGCCGCTGGCGGGTAAACTCCGCCTCGTCCACCGCGGCTCCGACACCGAATTTGAAATGCCGTTCACGGTGAGCACCACCGGCAGCGGCGACAGCATCTGGAACGTCCCTGCCTCGGCGCCGATGGGCGATTATGAACTGGTGTTCGTCACCAAGGACAAGGATGGCGAGGACAAGACGATCTGGTCGGGCCAGTCGGTCAAGGTCGACGAATATCGCCTGCCGACGATGAAGGCGACCGTAACCGGGCCGAAAACGTCGCCGGTGCGCCCGGCCGCGGTGCCGCTGTCGCTATTTGTCGGCTATTTGTCGGGCGGCCCCGCCGCCAATATCCCGGTCGAACTGCGCACCAATTTCCGCTCATCCTGGTCACCGCCCGAAGATTACCGCGACTGGGATTTCGACGGCCAGCCGGTCAAGGAAGGCACCATCCAGCTCGACGACAGCGGCGACGAACCCGCCGCCGACCTGCCGCTCGCACGCTCGGTGCCGCTCAAGCTCGACGCCAATGGCAGCGCGACGACAAGCGTCGCGGTCGACCAGCCGATCACCGAACCGACGGTGATGGCGGCCGAAATGGATTATGAGGACGCCAATGGCGAAACCTTGACCTCCAGCCGCCGCATCACCCTCTATCCCTCCGCCGTCCGCCTCGGGCTCAAGACCGACGGCTGGCTGATGCGCGACAATGATCTGAAGCTCAATTTCATCGCGCTGGACTTGGGCGGCAAGCCGATCAGCGGCCAGCGCGTCTCGGTCGCGCTCTACAACCGCGAGATCATCACCGCGCGGCGCCGCCTGATCGGCGGCTTCTACGCCTATGACAACCAGATGCGGACGACGAAGCTCGCTGCCAGCTGCACCGCGACCACCGACAAGCTCGGCCGCGCGCGCTGCGCGATGGCGCCCGGCGTTTCGGGCGAAGTGACGGTGGTCGCAACCACGCTCGACGCCGACGGCAACGAAGCGCGCGCGGTGCGCTCGGTCTGGCTCGCGGGTGACGACGACTGGTGGTTCGGCGGCGACAATGGCGATCGTATGGACGTGATCGCCGAAAAGCCGCGCTATGCTGCGGGCGATACCGCCAGCTTCCAGGTCCGCATGCCGTTCCGCGAAGCGACCGCGCTCGTCACCGTCGAACGCGAGGGCGTGCTCTCCAGCTTCGTCGTGCCGCTCAAGGGCACGAACCCCGTCGTGAAGGTCAAGCTGCCCGCGACCTATGCCCCCGACGTCTATGTCTCGGTGATGGCGGTGCGCGGGCGCGTCACCGGGCAGGAAAGCTGGTTCCGCAAGATGAAACGCGCGGTCGGTTTCAAGATCGAGAATAGCGAGGGCGCGCCGCCCACCGCGCTCGTCGATCTCGCCAAGCCGAGCTACCGCATGGGCATCGCGCGGATCAAGGTCGGCTGGGAAGGCCATCAGCTCGGCGTCAAGGTGAAGGCCGACAAGGAGAAATATTCGGTTCGCGAAACCGCCAAGGTCGCGATCGAGGTCAAGACCCCGGATGGCAAGGCGCCGAAAAACGCCGACGTCGCCTTCGCCGCGGTCGACGAGGCGCTGCTCCAGCTCGCCCCGAACGAAAGCTGGCAGGTCATCGACGCGATGATGGGCGACCGCACCCTCGACGTGCTCACCTCGACCGCGCAGATGCAGGTGGTCGGGAAGCGACACTATGGCCGCAAGGCGCTCGAACCCGGCGGCGGCGGCGGCGGTGACCTCTCGGGCCTCACCCGCGAGGATTTCCGCCCCGTCTTGCTGTGGAAGGGCAATATCCCTCTTGATGCCAAGGGCCGCGCGACAGTCGACGTGCCGCTGTCGGACAATCTGTCGGGCTTCCGCCTCGTCGCGATTGCCACCGACGGCGCCCAATATTTCGGCACCGGCGAAACCAGCGTCCGCACCGTGCAGGATCTCGGCATTTTTGCCGGAATGCCCGAACTGGTGCGTACCGGCGACACCTATGATGCGCGCTTCACGCTGCGCAACGGCACCGACAAGCCGATAGAGGTCACCGCGACCCCGACCTTATCACCCGCGGTCGCAACCGCGCCGCCGCTGACCGTCACGATCCCGGCGGGCGGCGCGGTGCCGATCAGCTGGTCGATGACCGCGCCCGAAACCACCGGTCCGATCGAATGGACGGTCGATGCGGTGGCCAGGGGCGGCAAGCAGCGCGACCGGCTGGTCTTCCAGCAAAGCGTCGAACCCGCGGTCCCGGTCGAAACCTGGGCTGCCAGCCTGTTCCGCGTCGGCCCCGGCACCACGCTGCCGATCGGCATCCCCGCGGGCGCGCTGCCCGGCGGCTACGTCGATGTCGCTCTGGCGGGAACGCTCGCGCCGCCATTGTCTGGCGTGCGCGACTATATGGCGATCTATCCCTATAATTGCTTCGAACAATCGACCTCGCGCGCGATTGCGCTCGGCGATCTCGGGCGCTGGCAGGCGCTTGCCGAAGCGATGCCGACCTATCTCGATAGCGACGGCCTGCTCCGCTACTGGCCGAACGAGCGGATGGAGGGGTCGATCGAGCTCACCGCCTATGTCCTCGCGGTCACCGCGGCGAACGGCTACGCGATCCCCGAGGCGTCGAAGGCGAAAATGGTCAAGGCGTTGCAGGCGGTGGTCGAGGGACGACTGACCCGCAAGGGCTACGGCCCCTGGGACATCCGCCCGGTTCGCATCGCGGCGCTCGCGGCGCTCGCACGCAACAATGCGTCGAGCGCACAGCTGGTGGCGGCGAACGACGTTGCCCCGATCGACATGGCGACGAGCGCGCTTGCCGACTGGCTCGTCGCGATCGAACGCACGCCGGGGGTCCGCGGCGCGCCCGCGCTGCGCACCGCCGCCGAAGCCGAGCTGCGCAAGCGGCTCGTTTACGAAGGCACCCGCCTCGACCTCGTCGACGACGCCCGCGCGCCCTGGTGGATGATGACCAGCGGCGACGAAATGGCGATCAAGGCACTCGAAGCCGTCCTCGGCCGCAAGGGGTGGGAGGATGACGCAGGCAAGTTGATGGTCGGCGTCGCGCAACGCCAGCGCAAAGGCCATTGGGACACGACCCCCGCCAACGCCTGGGGCGCGGTCACCGTCCGCCGCTTCGCCGAACTGTATCCGGCGAGCGCAATCACCGGCGTCACCAATATCAGCCTCGCGGGCGCCACCGCGTCGCAAAGCTGGCCGCTTCCAGCCGAACCCGTTTCGCCGCTCCGCGTCGCGCTGAACGCGGCGACGATGAGCCTGAAGCATGACGGCACCGGCGCCCCCTGGGCGACGGTCAGCGTCAAGGCCGCGGTGCCGCTGAAGGAACCGCTCAACGCGGGCTACCGGATCAAACGCTCGGTCAGCATCGTCAAGGCGGCGAACAAGGATCGCCTGACCCGCGGCGACGTGATCAAGGTGCGGATCGAGGTCGTCGCGG
>CAZCUW010000074.1:0-13605 GCA_964502035.1 uncultured Sphingopyxis sp.
AGCCACCGCCGCCCCAGGATGAGCCGCCGCCGCTGCCGCCGCCCCAATCGTCGCCGCCCCAGATGATGATCGGCGCGTCCCACGGGCGGCCCTTGCGCCGCTTTTTGCCGCGCCGCCCGATCCGCGCCAGCATCGGCAGGACGAAGAAAATCAAGATGATGAAGCCGACAAAGAACAGGCCGCCAAAATTGCCGTCATCGGCGCGGTCGCGTTCCTGCGCCGCCGCCGCCTGCGCGCGCGCCGCGGCTTCCTCGGGCGACAACTGGATCTGCTCGGCAATCGCATTGACCCCGGCCTGGATGCCGCCGGGATAATCATTCGCCTTGAACCGCGGCGTGACGGTGTCGCGGATGATCCGCCCCGACATCGCGTCGGTCAGCACCGGTTCCAGCCCCAACCCGACCGCGATGTGCATCCGCCGCTCGTTCGGCGCGATCAGAAAGACGACGCCGTCGTCCTTCTCGGCATCGCCGATCTGCCACGCGCGGCCCAGCCGATAGCCATAATCGGCGACATCGCGGCCTTCCAGGTCGCTGACCGTCGCGACCACCAGCTGGTGCCCGGTCTTTTTCTCCAGTTCGAGCAACTGCGTATTGAGCGCCGCCTCCTCGCCCGCCGGAATGATGTCGGCCTGATCGACGACGGGATTGCCCGCGAGTTTGGGAAAGGTTTGCGCCGTGGCGGGGGCGGCAGCGGTCAGCAACAGCAGCCCGGTCAGGGTTGCCGCTGCGAACGGACGAAGCAGGGCGGTCAGGCCCATTTTACTGTCCGAAATCGACCTTCGGCGCCTGATTGGCGTTCGGCGTCACCGCGCGATACGGGGTCATCGGCTTGGCGCCGTGGACGATCTTGGCGCCGATGATGTCGGGGAAGGTGCGGATCGTCGTGTTATAATCCTGCACCGCGCCATTATAGTCCTGGACCGACACGTTGATGCGGTTTTCGGTGCCCTCGAGCTGGGTCATCAGGTCGGCAAAGCGCGCCTGGCTTTTCAGGTCGGGATAGGCTTCAACGGTCACGAGCAGGCGGCCGAGCGCGCTCGACACATTGCCCTGCGCCTGCTGGAACGCCTGCACCTTCGCGGGATCTTCCAGATCGTCGGTGCTCAGTTTCACCTGCGTCGCCGACGCGCGCGCCTGGATCACGCCCTGCAGCGTCGATTGTTCGATCTGCGAGGCGCCCTTGGCGGTTTCGACGAGGTTGGGGATCAGGTCGGCGCGGCGCTGATATGCGGCCTCGACATTCGCCCATTTCGCCTTGGCGGCTTCTTCCTTGGTGGGAACGCTGTTGATGCCGCACGCGGACAGCGACACGGCCGCGACGGGGATAATCAGCCAGCGGGCAGAACGGAAAGTCATGGGTCAGGCACTCCCTTCGCGCGGCACGGCGCCGCGCCAACTGCCTTAATATAGTAAGACGCCCGCCCACCCGCAATCATTGACGCCGATAATCGTGTCATGCAGTCTGAAACCCGCAATCGAGGCGACCAAGGGGTGAGAACATGATCAAGGATTTCAAGGCGTTTTTGAACCAGGGCAATGTCATGGGGCTGGCGGTCGGCGTCATCATCGGCGCGGCGTTCGGGACGATCGTCAAATCGCTGACCGACGATGTGCTGATGCCCTTTATCGGCCTGATCACCGGCGGCGGGGTCGATTTCACCAACCAATATCTGATCCTGTCGGGCGGTGAGAAAGTGACGACGGGCATGACACTGGCGGCGGCAAAGGCGAGCGGCGCCAATGTGATGGCGCTCGGCAGCTTCGTCACTGCGATCATCAATTTTGTCCTGCTGGCGTTTGTCGTTTTCCTGCTGGTGCGCCATGCGAGCAAGTTCATCGCGATGCCCGAAGCCGGGCCGACCCAGGTCGACCTGCTCACCGAAATCCGCGACGAATTGCGGAAGAAATAGCCCAAATCCGTTCGTGTCGAGCGAAGTCGAGACACCCCGCGCGGGTGTTCGGCCTCACGGCATCTCGACTTCGCTCGATGCGAACGGACAGACAGGACCGGCTCCGCCCTTTCATTCGGCGCGCAGGCACCCTATATAGGCTCTGTCGGTTTCGGCCGACTATGGTGATAAATGGTGTCGTGGAATAGATACAGCGGACCCGGGGGCAGTACCCGGCGGCTCCACCACAAACCCGCCGATCCGACAGGAAAAGCGGGCTTCTGACGGGGCCGAACCAGGATCGACGTGTGTTCAAAGACGATATTTTTGCCCGGGCTGAGTAACCCGTTCAAGGCTCAAAACCAATAGGTGCTAACGATAACGAAGCACTCGCTCTGGCTGCCTAACCGATAAGCCTCACGGCCTAAGGTTAGACAAATAGAACGCGGTTCGGACCGAACCGGGCAACAGAATCGGATACCAGCGGCTGGGGACGAGCCGGGCAACAGAATCGTCCCACCTTTCCCTTTTTCGGCATTAGCCGCTCTATGCGTGATTTCGTCATTGCGAGCGAAGCGAAGCAATCCAGAGTGTGGCAAGCCGCTCTGGATTGCTTCGCTTCGCTCGCAATGACGAGGGCGGAAGGGCGTTCAGTGCGCCCCCGCACAACCACCATGATCGCCCAGCGCCTCAATCACCCGGCACTCGGCCGCGACCCCGCCGCGGCAGCGCCCGACGATACGCGCCAGTTCGTCGCGGAGCAGCGTCAGCTGCGCGATCTTGTCCTCGACCTGCGCCAGATGGCGGCTCGCAATCCGATCCGCCTCGCTGCAATCGCGCCCCGGATCGTCTGACAGATCGAGCAGCGAGCGGATTTCTTCGATCGTGAAGCCCAGGTCGCGCGAATGGCGCACGAACGCCAGTCGCGACCGGTGCGCGTCGCCATAGCTGCGATAGTTCGCCGCGGTCCGATGCGGCTCGGGCAACAGCCCGATGCGCTCATAATAGCGGATGGTTTCGATATTGGTCCCGGTTGCCCGCGACAGTTCACCGATCTTCATGGCTTGACCCCGTAGTTGCTACAGGGCGCATAGAGGGTGCCGAGTCGAATATCAAAGGAGCTTTGGCTGTGTCCGATCAATGCTGCGCCGGCGCCAGCGGCAAGACCGCCCTCAACGACCCGCGCTGGCGGCGCATCCTGTGGATCGCGCTGCTGATCAACGCCGCGATGTTCGGGGTCGAGATTGTCGCGGGGGTTGCCGCGGATTCGCGCGCGCTGCAAGCCGATGCGCTCGATTTCCTGGGTGACGCCGCCAATTATGCGATCAGCCTGGGGGTCGCCGGGATGGCGCTCGCGTGGCGCGCCCGCGCCGCACAGGTCAAGGCGGTGACGATGCTGGCGTTCGGCCTTTGGGTGTTCGGATCGGCGGTGTGGGGTTTCGTCAGCGGCTCGGCGCCGCATGCCGAAACCATGGGGTTGATCGGCGCGCTCGCGCTCGCCGCCAATGTCGCGGTGGCGCTGATGCTCTATCGCTATCGCACCGGCGACGCGAACATGCGCTCGGTGTGGATCTGCTCGCGCAACGATGCGATCGGCAATGTCGCGGTGATGGGCGCCGCGCTGGGCGTGTTCGGCACCGGGCGAAGCTGGCCCGACCTGGTGGTCGCGGCGATCATGGCGACGCTCGCAATCTGGGGCAGCATCGAAGTCTTTCGCCAGGCGCGCGGGGAAATTGCCACTGTCCCGGCGGGTTCGGCTGGCAGCTGACCGATCGGTATGTTAATCTGATTCCCGAATCCGAAATTTCTGCGCCGACGCGGCAACCGATAATGCACGCGCGGCATTGACTGCCTGACCCTCCCGTGGGCGCCTCTGCCCAACGGCAACCAGAAACAGAATCGGGGACGCGCGATGCAAACGCCTGGGGATCTTGATTTTTCGCGCCGCGGCGTGCTCGCCGGCGGCGCGTCGGTGGCGGCGGTGACCGTTGTGCCAACGCGCGCCAGTGCGGCGCCAACAAAGGCCGCAGCCGCGCCGCCGCCGACCGCCAAGGTCGCGTTTGAAGTGAACGGGACGTCGCACGCGCTGGAACTCGACACCAGGACGTCGCTGCTCGACGTGCTGCGCGAGCGGCTGCACCTGACCGGCACCAAGAAGGGCTGCGATCATGGCCAGTGCGGCGCCTGCACCGTCATCGTCGACGGGCGGCGGATCAACAGCTGCCTGACGCTCGCGGTGATGCACGACGGCAACAAGATCACCACGATCGAGGGACTGGGCACGCCGGACAAGATGCACCCGATGCAGGATGCCTTTGTCGAGCATGACGGCTATCAATGCGGCTATTGCACCCCCGGCCAGATCTGCTCGGCGGTCGCGGTGCTCGAAGAGATCAAGGCCGGTATCCCCAGCCATGTCACCGCCGACCTGACCAAAGCGCCCAAAGTTACCGCGAGCGAACTGCGCGAGCGGATGAGCGGCAATATCTGCCGCTGCGGTGCCTATTCGAACATTATCGACGCGATGACCGATGTGGCGGGAGTGAAAGCATGAAGAGCTTCACCTATGAGCGGGTCGCGACGCCCGCCGCTGCCACCGCCGCTTTTGCCAAGACAAAGGGCGCCCGCTTCATCGCGGGCGGCACCAATTTGCTCGACCTGATGAAGCTGGAGATCGAGACCCCGGCGCATCTGATCGATGTCAGCCGTCTGGCGCTCGACAAAATCGAACCCACGACCGACGGCGGACTGCGCATCGGCGCGATGGTCCGCAACACCGATCTGGCCGCCGATGTGCGCGTGCGGCGCGACTATGGCCTGCTGTCGCGGGCGCTGGTTGCGGGCGCTTCGGGCCAGCTGCGCAACAAGGCGACGACCGCGGGCAATCTGCTCCAGCGCACCCGCTGCCCCTATTTTTACGACACGAACATGCCGTGCAACAAACGCAAGCCGGGCAGCGGCTGCGCGGCGATCGGCGGATTCAGCCGCCTGCACGCCGTGGTCGGCGCCAGTGATGCGTGCATCGCCACCCACCCCAGCGACATGGCGGTCGCGATGCGCGCGCTCGACGCCTGGGTCGAGACGATCGACGGCGCGGGCAAGGCGCGGTCGGTCCCGGTGGCCGATTTCTATCGCGCCCCGGGAAAGACCCCGCACCTCGACACCGTCCTCGCGCCCGGCGAGCTGATCACCGCCGTGACGCTGCCGAAGCCGGTCGGCGGCACCCAAATCTATCAAAAGGTTCGCGACCGTGCCTCTTATGCCTTCGCGCTGATTTCGGTCGCGGCGATCGTCCAGAAGGACGGGTCGGGTCGCGTCGCGCTCGGCGGGGTCGGCTACAAACCGTGGCGGATCGAAGCCGCCGAGGCCGAGCTGCCGCGCGGCGCCAAAGCGGTCACCGCCAAACTGCTCGCGGGCGCCAAGCCCAGCCACGAAAACGCCTATAAACTGCCGCTGGTCGAGCGCACGCTCGCCGGGGTGCTGGCACAAGTAAGGGGCTGAGCCATGAAGTTCGATACCCCCGCGACGACCAACCCGATCGACCAGCTGAAGGTGATCGGCAAACCCACCAACCGCATCGACGGCCCGCTCAAGACGACCGGCCTCGCCCCCTATGCCTATGAACGGCACGATGTCGCGGCGAACCAGGCCTATGGCTATGTCGTCGGATCGGCGATTGCCAAGGGACGGATTTCGTCGATGAACCTCGATGCCGCAAAAGCCGCACCCGGGGTGCTGGCGATTGTCACCGCGGACAATGCGGGCAAGCTCGGCAAGGGCAATTTCAACACCGCCAAGCTGCTGGGCGGCCCGGCGATCGATCATTATCATCAGGCGATCGCGCTCGTGGTGGCCGAAACATTTGAACAGGCGCGCGCCGCGGCGGCGCTCGTCCGCGTCGAATATGCGCGCAGCAAGGGCGCTTTTGAACTGGCCACCGCGCTCGACGGAGCGGTGAAGCCGCCCGCGGTATTCGGCACCGAACCCGACAGCAGCGTTGGCGATTTTGCCGGCGCCTTTGCCGCCGCCCCGGTCCAGCTTGACGCCCGCTACACCACCCCCGACCATAGCCACGCGATGATGGAACCGCACGCCTCGATCGCGGCGTGGGATGGCGACAAGCTGACGCTGTGGACGTCGAACCAGATGATCGCCTGGTCGGTCGGCGACATGGCGAAGACGCTGGGCATTCCAAAGGAAAATATCCGTTTCGATTCGCCCTATATCGGCGGCGGTTTCGGCGGCAAATTGTTCAATCGCGCCGACGTGTTGCTCGCCGCGCTCGGGGCAAAGGCGGCGCAGCGGCCGGTCAAGGTTGCGCTGCAGCGCCCGCTGATGATCAACAACACCACCCACCGCCCGGCGACGATCCAGCGGATCCGCATCGGCGCGACAGCCGCTGGCAAGATCACCGCGATCGGTCACGAAAGCTGGTCGGGCGACCTGCCCGGCGGCGGCCCCGAAACCGCGGTCGCGCAGACGCGGCTGCTTTACGCTGGCGACAACCGGATGACCGCGATGCGGCTGGCGGTGCTCGATTTGCCGGAGGGCAATGCGATGCGCGCGCCCGGCGAAGCGCCGGGGCTGATGGCGCTCGAGGTGGCGATGGACGAGATGGCCGAAAAGCTGGGCATCGATCCGATCCAGTTCCGCGTCATCAACGACACCCAGGTCGATCCCGAAAAGCCCAGCCGCCCCTTTTCGCAGCGCCAGCTCAACGAATGCCTGAAAACCGGCGCCGATAAATTCGGCTGGGCCAGGCGCAATGCCAGGCCGGGCATGACCCGCGACGGCCAGTGGCTGGTCGGCACCGGGGTCGCCGCGGCGTTCCGCAACAATATCAACGGGCCGTCGGCGGCGCGGGTCCGCCTCGACCAATCGGGGGTGGTGACGGTCGAAACCGACATGACCGACATCGGCACCGGCAGCTACACGATCATCGCGCAGACCGCCGCCGAAATGATGGGCCTGCCGCTCGACAAGATCGTCGTGAAGCTGGGCGATTCGGCGTTCCCGGTGTCGGCCGGATCGGGCGGCCAGTGGGGCGCCAACAGCTCGACCGCCGGGGTCTATGCCGCCTGCGTCAAGCTGCGCGAAGCGGTGGCGCAAAAGCTGGGCATGAACCCGCTCGACGCGGTGTTCGCGGGCGGCAAGGTCAAGGCAGGGCGGCGCAGTGCGGCGCTTGGCGACGCGGCCAAAGACGGCGAACTCGTCGCCGAGGACAAGATGGACTATGGCGACCTCGCCGAAAAATATCAGCAATCGACCTTTGGCGCCCATTTTGTCGAGGTCGGGGTCCACGCCGCGACCGGCGAAATCCGCATCCGCCGGATGCTCGCGGTGTGCGCTGCGGGGCGCATCCTCAATCCCAAGGCGGCGCGCAGCCAGGTCATCGGCGCGATGACGATGGGGGCGGGATCGGCGCTGATGGAGGAACTCGCGGTCGACAAACGCTTCGGCTTCTTCGTCAACCACGACCTTGCGGGCTATGAAGTCCCCGTCCACGCCGACATTCCGCATCAGGAGGTGATCTTCCTCGACGAAACCGATCCGACGACGTCGCCGATGAAGGCAAAGGGCGTTGGCGAACTCGGCATTTGCGGGGTCGCGGCGGCGGTCGCCAATGCGGTCTACAACGCCACCGGCATCCGCACCCGCAATTATCCGGTCACCCTCGACAAATTGCTCGATAAATTGCCCGAGATTGCATGATCGCGCGCTGGTCGAGGCATGATGTTCAGCCTCGCAAGTCTTCCGGTCGGTCGATGTCCGCCAGTTCGTCGGCGCTGGCGGTCACCAGCGCGGCACTGGCGAGCAGCGCCTTGCCGCCCCGGTCCCCGGCGCTCGCGGACAGGCGATCGAACAGCGCGCGCGCAAACAGCGCGGGGGGCATGGCCGCCGTGCCATCGCTCGACCCCACGACAGGCGTCGTCACCGGGTCGAAGCGATCGAGCAGTCGGTCGAGATGCGCGGCGCTGACAAACGGCATGTCGGCAAGGCACACCAACGCCGCCGTTTCGCTGCCGCGCGCTGCTTCGGCGATGCCGCACGCCAGCGAATGGGACAGCCCGCGTTCCGGCCGCGGGTTGCCGATAATCTCGAAACCCAGCGCCACCAGCCGCCGCGCCAGCGCCCCGTCGGCGTCGCGGCAGACGGCAATCCGGCGCCCGGGCGCGAGCGCGACGATCCGCCGCGCGGCATGCAGCGCCAGCGGTTCCCCGGCCAGCGGCGCGAGCAGCTTGTCGTCGGACCCGAACCGCCGCGATTCGCCCGCGGCGAGCAGGATGGCGCTGATGTCGCCGGCATCGATCATGGCCGCTTTCCTTCCCTGCCGCGCCCGCCGCGCGTCCGGCATCCTCACCCCAGAACGGCGATGATAGCAACCACCTCCGCCGACATCTTGCGCTTCGCTTTGGCCCGCATCGACGAAGGCGTCGGCGCGGTGCTGGTGACCCTGACCGCCATCGACGGATCATCGCCGCGCGCGGTCGGCGCGCAGATGGCGGTGGCCGCCGATGGCCGCCATATCGGCTCCTTTTCGGGCGGCTGTATCGAAGCGGCGGTGGTCGCCGAGGCGATCGGGACGCTGGGCGATGGCGCAGCGCGGCTCGTCCGCTTCGGCGCCGGCTCGCCCTATTTCGACATTCGCCTGCCGTGCGGCGGCGGCATCGACCTGCTGTTCAATCCGCACCCGGACCGCGATGCGCTCGCTGAAACGCTGGCGCAGCACGACCGGCGCGAACCGGCGGCGCTGCGCCTGTCAAAGGCGGGGGTGAAGCCGGGCGCCGACCTCGTTGTCGCCACCGGCTGGCAGGGAAGCGCGTTCCTGATCTGCTATCCGCCGACGCTCCGGATCGTCGCGATGGGGCAGGGCGAAGAACTCACCGCGCTGGCGCGGCTGGCGCGGGCTTACGGCACCGACGTCTGCGTGCTGTCGCCCGACGATCGGGCGTTGGCAGAGCTCGCTGCGGCAGGTTGCGAGACGATCGCGCTGACCACACGCACACATCCGCCGCCGCTCGCCACCGATCGCTGGACCGCGATCATCTCGCTCTTTCACGACCGCGACTGGGAAGAGGCGCTGCTCCCCCATGCGCTCGCCGCCGCCAGCTTTTACGTCGGCGCGATCGGCAGCCCGCGGACGCAGCAGGACCGGCGCGATGCCCTGGCCGCGGCGGGCGTGCTCCGGCACCGGCGCGACAAGCTGCAAACCTCGGTCGGGCTGATCGCCGCGACGCGCGACCCGGCGACGCTGGCGCTGTCGGCGCTGGCGCAGATCGTGCGGGACTATCACCGAATTGGCCAGTCGGCCGCGGCGGCGCAACCACCCGCGGCGGCGCAGGCCTTTCACGACCGCTGATCCGAAAAGAGCCCCGCCGAAATTCGGCGGGGCTCTTCCAGGTCGCACACAGCAATTGACTGGCGAGGACCCTCGCCCTGTCGTTCTGGGTCGCGTAGAACGACAGGAATATCCTGAGCCCGACCCCTTCGACGCATCGCGGGATGAAACCGGCGCGATGCCGTCGAAGGGATGGCCCCCTTAGTCCTTGCAAATGGACCCTTATTTGGGACCGGCGAAAGGATCATCCCCCTGTCGGGGGGTGCTCAACCAAGGATCGGCGCCAGCAGCCGCATCAATCCGGCCTCGCCGTCGACGCCGCATTTCAGATAGACTTGCTTGATCTGGCCGCGCAGCGTTTCGGGCGTGACGCGGCGTTCCGCGGCGATCCGGGGCCGCGGTTTGCCTTCATATAGTCGCATCGCAATATCGGCCTCGGCCGGGCTGAGTCGATAGATCGCCGTCAGATACTGCGCCACCCCGGCGCGATCGCGCTTCGGGCCGTTGGCGATCAGGATCGCATGGGGCAATTTGCCGAGCGACCATTCGCGTTCGGGAAGGCTGAAGCCCTCGATCATCGTCGGCGGCCTATTTTCGGCAACCGCAATCTTGGTGCGGACATGGTTCATGCCGCCGGGCGCGATCAGCGCCTGGATCGCCTGGCGGAGCGTGAACGGAGCGCCCGCGGCGTCGATCGACCGGCCCGCCAGCCGCACGTCGCCCGCGTCCAGCATCGCGTCGGCGCCGCTGCTGTGGGCGAGCAACTGGCCGCGGACGTCGATGATGAAGGCGCTGACCTGGATCGCGTCGAAAGCGCCGGCCAGCAGCTTGGCCTGCTCGCCTTCCAGCTTTTCCTGCAACCGCACCGCGCGCCGCGCCGCTTTGGCGCCATGGCCAAAGATTTTGCGCTGCGCCGCGGTCGTGCGACCATCCTTGCGATCGCGCAGCGTGGCCAGGCCGACGATGCCGAAATTGTCGATCACCAAATTGGTCTGGCACCCGAACGGAATCCCGATCTCTTCGCACCAGTCGAGATAGTCGGGCGAGGCCAGCTGCGGGATGACCCGGTCGTAATGATCTTCGTGCAGGACGGGGTCGTAAAAGCCGCGCTCGACATGCCGGTTCGATGCGGCGACACGAAAATTATGGGTTTCCGAACCCCAGCCGCTGGCCGCGAAATGCTCGATCAGGTCGCTGCCGAAATTGGTCACGATGTTGAACGGAATTTCGCGGGCGCCGCCGACCCCGATCAATTGGCCATGACCCGATCCCGTGTGACCGGCCAGCGCGTCCAGCGCCTCCAGCCACCGGTCGGGCTGCAGTGCGGCCTGCATGAAAAGCTCGTCCCAGTCCGGTTCCGTCCGCTGCCCCATCGCGTTTGCTGCTTGTTCAATCGTGCCCCAATGTCTCGCCATGTCACCCAAGTTTGTGACAAAAGCCAATAAATTAACTTTAAAAATGTTGCGTGGGCGGTGCAGCGGCGGCGATACCGCGCGTCCCTGGGGCAGGCCGGAACGGGCTGGTGCCGACTGTCAGACTCGAACTGACGACCTACCGCTTACAAGGCGGTTGCTCTACCAACTGAGCTAAGCCGGCGCCCGGCGCTCCTTGCTTCAAATTATGCCAAAGGTCCAGCCTTCGGTGCGCGCGAGCGCAGCGTTTAGCGGCGACGGCGACCAGACGGCCGCCTCACCCGCGATGCTCCGCAGCCAGGCGGCGGTCAGCAGCGCGTCGCAGCTATGGTCGCTCAGCGGACCGGTTCGTCCCGCTGGGGGTGAGCCCAATGCCGCCAGCGCCACATCAAGCGCCCGGCCATCGCGGATCTTGCTGCGTCCCGCGGCCACCCCGCCGGCGCGCGCCGCGACTCCGGTATAGATTTCGGCAAGCAGCGGGCCGCTCGCGGGCACCGGATCGAGCGGCCACAGCGGCATCATCGGGTGCAGCCGGTGGAGCAGGCGCATCCCCGCCAGGCTGGCCTTGCCGACCTGCGCCGCGCCGACCAGATTGAAATTGCTGACGCTCGCCGCCTGTTTCGTGGCGCGCTGGTGCTGCTCGACGATCCGCAGCCGCCCCGTGCCCGCGGCGAACAGGTCGCCGACATCGCCTTGCGCGTGGCGAAAATGTCGCCGCGCTTCGGGGTGCGCCAGAAAACTGCCGATCTCGTAATGCGGGTCGGCCGCCGCCAGCCGTTCGACAAGCGCCCACAATCGGGTGACGTCCGCCGGGCTTTCGTCCCATTCGGGAAAATAGCCGCCGCAATCGGCAAAGGCGAACGCCGCGGAAAAATCGAAACCGACCAGCACGTCGGCGCCCGACGCCGCAACATCCTGCAACCACACCAGGATTTCGGCGCGTGACCAGACATGGCCTGGCCGCACCAGTTCGGGCGCGCCGGTGCCGCTGGCCACGGCCAACGCGATGCCGCGCTGCCGCGGCCCGCGCGCGCCCGACCAGTCGATGGCGGCAAAGTGGGCAAAGCGGCGCATCGGCGGGCTTTAGCGCGCGCTGGCGGCTTGCACAAAGCCTCGCTCCGCCCCACATGCACCCCATGCTGATCGAAACCGAATCGACGCCCAATCCGGCGACGCTCAAATTCCTCCCCGGCCGCGCGGTGATGGAGGCGGGAACCCGCGACTTTGCCAGCCCCGAAGAGGCCGAGGCGTCGCCGCTGGCCAGCGCGCTGTTTTCGCTCGGCGACGTGACGGGCGTGTTCTTCGGCCGCGATTTCGTGTCGGTCACCGCGGCGCCCGGCGTCGGCTGGAGCGACCTCAAGCCCGACGTGCTCGGCATCCTGATGGATCATTTCCTCGCCGACGTGCCGCTGTTTAACGCCGCCAGTGCGGGCTTTGCGGTGCCGCCAGAGGAAGAGGCGGGCTTTGCCGACGACCCCGCCGATGCCGACATCATCGAACAGATCAAGGAACTGATCGAAACGCGCGTCCGTCCCGCGGTGGCCAACGACGGCGGCGACATCGTCTATCGCGGCTTTGACAAGGGCAATGTGTATCTCAAGATGCAGGGCGCCTGCGCCGGCTGTCCCTCGTCGTCGGCGACGCTCAAGAATGGCATCGAATCGCTCTTGAAACATTATGTTCCCGAGGTAACGGCAGTCCATGCCGTCTGACCGCAAGGGTCACATGTGAATTTCAGGAGATTGCCCGATGAGCGAGCCGCTATCCGACAGCGCCCTCGACCAGCTGTTTCGTACCGCGCGCAGCTATAACGGCTATCACGACACGCCGGTGTCGGAGGCGCAGCTGCACGCGATCTGGGATCTGATGAAATTCGGGCCGACCAGCGCCAACTGCCTGCCGGCGCGGATCATCTGGTGCACCTCGGACACGGCGAAGCAAAAGCTCGCGGCGCTCGCGATGCCCGCCAATGCCGGAAAAATCCTCGCGGCACCGGTCACTGCGATCATCGGCATGGATCTGGAATTCTACGAAAATCTGCCCGACCTGTTCCCGCACGCCGACGCGCGCAGCTGGTTCGTCGGCAACGATGATCTGGCGAAGGCGACGGCGTTCCGCAACTCCAGCCTGCAGGGTGCCTATTTCATCCTCGCGGCGCGCGCCCTTGGACTCGACACCGGCGCGATGTCGGGGTTCAGCAACGATGCGGTCGATGCGGCGTTTTTTGCCGACCAGCCCAGCGTCAAGAGCAACTTCATCGCGACCCTCGGCTATGGCGATCCGGCAACGATATTCGAGCGCAGCCCGCGCCCCGATTTCGGCCGCTTCAACCGCCTCGCCTGAGCCGGATTTCTCTACCCCCATGCGCCATTTGGTGATCGATTCGGCGAGTGAGGCCTGTTCGGTGGCGCTGCTGGAAGCCGGGGCAGTCGTCGATCATCGCCACGAGGTGATCGGGCGCGGTCATGCCGAACGCCTCGTCCCCCTGATCGCCGCGCTGGCGAGCGGCGGGCGCGCCGACGCCATTGTCGTCGGCTGCGGTCCGGGCAGCTTTGCCGGGGTGCGGATCGGGGTCGCCGCGGCGCGGGCGCTGGCCCTGGGCTGGCAGATACCGGTGCACGGCTTTTCGACCCTTGCGCTGGTCGCCGCGAGCGCCGCCGATGCGATCGCCGCCGCGGGCGGCGCGCTGGTCGTGACGGAGGGCGGGCATGGCCAATGGTTCGTCCAGCCCTTTGCCGCCGACCTGGCGCCGCGCGCCGCGGTCCGCTCGCTGCTTCCCGAAGATGCCGTGGCGCTCGATGACCCGCTCGTCGTCGGCAACCGCGCCGAACCTTTTGTCGCGCGCCGCGGCAGCGGGCGGGCGCTGGCGGTGCTGCCCGACGCGCGCGCGTTCCTGCGTTTGCCGCCCGCCGCGCTGATCGACCAGCCCAGCCCGATCTATGGCCGTGCCCCCGACGCCAAAC
>CAZCUW010000075.1:0-13495 GCA_964502035.1 uncultured Sphingopyxis sp.
TGACGGGATCGGCGTGGGCTCTTGCGCAAAGGTGGGAAGGGCGAGCGACGCGGCGGCAACCGCCGACAGGAGCAGATGTTTCATGGCGGCATGTCTGCCATGCCCTATCGGCTTGCGAAAGCCCCGCCGAGCGATTAGGGCGCGCCTTCCAGTGCATGCGGAGCGGTGGCCGAGTGGTCGAAGGCGCTCGCCTGGAAAGTGAGTATAGGTCAAAAGCCTATCGTGGGTTCGAATCCCACCCGCTCCGCCAGCTGCCGCACCGCGGCCATGATTCCTGGGCTTTTCGGGCTGTATCAATCGACGTTGGAGCGGTCGGCGGCGCCGGTTAGCGGCGGCGTCAGACCGTGAATGGTGCCCCTGGCCGGACTCGAACCAGCACTCCTTGCGGAACCGCATTTTGAGTGCGGCGCGTCTACCAATTTCACCACAGGGGCCCGTGGACGGCCGCCAAACCGGAAACTGATTCCCGCCGGGCGACCGATGCGGACGAGCCGTTGCCACAGAAAGGTGGTTTTAGTCTAGTGGATAAGCGGCATCGTGCATAAGACGGGGACATGACCGACAAAAGCAAGGCAGCCCCTGCCCCGTCCACACCCCCCGCCGCAAGCTCCAAGCCCGCACGCGCCAAGTCTGCGCCGGCCGCGCCTTTCGGACCCGGACGGATCGCGATGGCGGCGGTGACCGTCATCGCGATCATCGGCGTCGCCTGGCTGGCGATCACGCTGACGCGCTTTTTCATGCTGGTGTTCGCCGCGATCGTGCTGGCGGCGATCTTTGATGCGATCGCCAGCTGGCTCGTCCGCCGCACCGCAATGCGGCGCGGGATCGCGCTCGCGCTGTCGGTCGCCGGGATCATTGCGATCCTTGCCGGCGCCTTCATCCTGTTCGGGTCGCAGCTGGCGCGCGAGATCGACACGATCCGCGAGCAGGTGCCGCAGGCGCTGCGCGGCGTCGAAGCCTTCCTCGACCGCTACGGGCTCGGCACGCGGGTGCGCGAACTGGCCGAGGTTGGCGGCAACGATATTTCGCAGATCGTCTCGCAAGCCGGCGGCTATGCGCTGGCGGCGGGCAGCGGCATCGCCGATTTCGTGCTGGTGCTGGTCGCCGCAATCTTCCTTGCCAGCGATCCTGCGACCTATCGCCGCGGGCTTTTGTTGCTGATGCCCGCCCGAGCTGAAACGACCGCCGAGCTCGCGCTGGGCGACGCGGCGCGCGGGCTGAAGGGCTGGATGGTCGGCCAGGCGGTGTCGTCGCTGGTCGTCGCGGCGCTGACCGGCGCCGGGCTGGCGCTGCTCGGGGTGCCCGCGGCGGGCGGCCTCGGCCTGATCGCCGGGCTGCTCGATGTGATCCCGATGATCGGGCCGATCATCGCAGGGCTTCCCGCGGTGCTGCTCGCCTTCACCGTGTCGCCCGCCACCGCGCTGTGGACGCTGGTGCTGTTCCTGGTGATCCAGCAGTTGCAGGGCAATTTCCTGCAACCGATGATCCAGAAACAGGCGGTCGATGTGCCGCCCGCAGTGCTGCTGTTCGCGGTGGTCGCGGCGGGGGTGCTGTTCGGTTTCCTGGGCGTGCTGCTGGCGGCACCGTTGACGGTGGTGGTCTATGTGCTGGTGCAGCGGGTGTATGTGAAGACGCTGCTGGGCAAGGACATCAAGATCGCGGGGGCGGATTGAGATTGGCCACCCAAAACCACGTCATTGCGAGGAGCCGAAGGCGACGCGGCAATCCAGAGCAGGCGTAAACCGCCCTGGATTGCGTCGCTTCGCTCGTAATGACGAGACGTAATATTGCAGCCCTATTTCTTCAATTCCTTCGCCAGCGTCTTCGCCGTCGCCTTGCCATAGGGCGGCTTGAACCCCGCCAGCCCGGCGACGTCCAGCTTCGGCTGGCGGTACACGGCGCGCGGATGGCTGAACGTCTTGAACCCGTCGATCCCGTGATAATTGCCCATGCCCGATGGCCCGACCCCGCCGAACGGCAGATCCTCCATCGCGTTGTGGAACAGCACGTCGTTGACCGTCACCCCGCCCGAGATCGTCCGCGTCAGCACGCGGTCCTCCTCGCTCTTGTCCTGCCCGAAATAATAGAGGCCAAGCGGGCGGTCGCCCGCGTTCACATAATCGATCGCTTCGTCGATGGTCTTGTACGTCTTGACCGGCAGGATCGGGCCAAAGATTTCCTCCTGCATCACCTTCATATCATCGGTCGGATTGCGGACGATGTGCAGCGGCATCTTGTGGCCGTTGGCGCTGGCAAAATCCTCATCGCCCGGATTGACCTCGATCACCTCGGCCCCCTTGTCGCGCGCGTCGGTCAGATAGGATTGCAGCCGGTCGTAATTGCGCGTGTTGACCACCGAGGTGTAATCGTCGTTGGCGAGGAGCGTCGGATACAGCGCGGTTGCGCCCTTGGTGACGCTGTCGATCACGTCGCCTTCCTGATCCTCGGCGACGAGCAGATAGTCGGGGGCGAGGCAGATCTGCCCCGCATTCATCATCTTGCCGAGCGCGACGCGTTGGCCGACCAGATCCTTGTTGGCGCTGCGCCCGATAAAGGTCGGCGACTTGCCGCCCAGCTCGAGCGTCACCGGCACAAGGTTATCGGCGGCGGCGCGCATGATGTGCCGCCCGACGCTGGTCGCGCCGGTGAAGATCATATGGTCGAACGCGAGCTTCGAGAAAGCGACCCCGACGTCGGCGTCGCCGGTGAACACCGCCATCTCGGTCGCGTCGAAATATTCGGGCACCAGCCGCGCCATCAGCGCCGACACATTCTCGGTGAACTCCGACGGCTTGATCATCGCGCGATTGCCCGCCGCCACGATCCCCGCCATCGGCACGAACACCATGCCGATCGGGAAATTCCATGGCGCAACGACGCCGACGACGCCCTTTGGCTGATACACGACCTCGGCCTTGGCGCCGAGCAGGCCGAGCGGAAAGGTGGGTTTGCGCTTCTCGCCCTTCGCCCAGCTCGCCAGATGTTTTTTGGCGTGCTTGAGCGCGCTGACCGACGGCATGATGTCGGTCATCAGCGTCTGTTCGCGGCTGCGGTGACCGAAATCCTCGCTGACCGCCTTGGCAAAATTTTCGGCATTGTCGACGAGCAGCGCAATCGCGCGGTCGATACGGTCGGTGCGGACGCTCAGGCTTTCGGGCATCGCCGCGGTAAAGGCGGTTTTTTGCGCCGCGAGCACCTCGGCCATGCGCTGCGTTTCGCCGGTGATATTGGTTGCGACCGTTGCCATTGCCCATCTCCCTGTTTTGCTGGCGCGTGTTTGATCATGAGCCGAGGCGGGTTGCAAGATGAAACCGGCTCCTTATGTCGGTTCAACCCCTTTCGCATTTGCAGCAAAGCCGCTAATCGGGCGACCGATCCTGTTTTCCCTTACGGAGTCTTGTCCCATGACCGCCACCGATCCCGTCGTCTTCCTGTCCTATGCCCGCACCCCGATGGGCAGCATGCAGGGCAGCCTGTCGGACGCGAGCGCGACCGATCTTGGCGCGACCGCGGTCAAGGCAGCGGTCGAGCGCGCCGGGGTCAGCGGCGACGACATCGAGCGTATCTATATGGGCTGCGTCCTTCCCGCCGGCCTCGGCCAGGCGCCTGCACGGCAGGCCGCGATCAAGGCCGGCCTGCCCAAATCGGTGCAGGCGACCACGGTCAACAAAGTGTGCGGATCGGGGATGCAGACGGTAATCATGGGCGCCGAGGCGCTGGCGGCGGGCAGCGTCGACCTGATCGTCGCGGGCGGCATGGAATCGATGACCAACGCCCCCTATCTGCTCAAAAAGCATCGCGGCGGCGCGCGCATCGGCCACGACACCGCCTATGACCATATGTTCCTCGACGGGCTGGAAGACGCCTATGAGGCGGGCCGCGCGATGGGGACTTTTGCGCAGGATACCGCCGACGCCTATCAGCTGAGCCGTCAGGCGCAGGATGATTACACGCTGACGTCGCTGAGCCGCGCCAAGGCCGCGATCACCGACGGCGCCTTCGCCGCCGAAATCGCGCCGGTGACGATCGCCGGGCGCAAGGGCGACACCATCGTCGACACCGATGAAGCGCCGGGCAAGGCGATGCCCGACAAGATCCCGACGCTGAAGCCCGCCTTTGCCAAGGACGGCACGATCACCGCGGCGACCAGCTCGTCGATCTCCGACGGCGCCGCCGCGGTCGTGCTGACCCGCCAGTCGGTCGCCGATGCCAAGGGTGCCAAGCCCGTCGCGCGCCTCGTCGCGCACGCCGCCCACGCGCAGGAGCCGAAGGATTTCACCATCGCCCCGGTCGGCGCGATCAACAAGGTGCTGGCGAAGGCTGGCTGGACGATCGGCGACGTCGATCTGTTCGAGGTGAACGAAGCCTTTGCCTGCGTCGCGATGTTCGCGATGCACGACCTGGGCATCGCGCACGACAAGATCAACGTCCATGGCGGCGCGACCGCGCTCGGCCATCCGATCGGCGCCAGCGGCACCCGCATCATCACCACGCTGATCGCGGCGCTGCAACGCCACGGCAAGACACGCGGCATCGCCAGCCTGTGCATCGGCGGCGGCGAAGCGACGGCAGTGGCGGTGGAACTGGTTTAACCGCCGCTCAAGTCTCGTCATTGCGAGCGCATCGAAGCAATCCAGAGCGGTTTACGCTACTCGGGATTGCTTCGCTGCGCTCGCAATGGCGAGGCGAGGGGTTGCATAGGCTGGCCGCAACAAGCCTTCGCCCCGCCGCAACGTCGCGACAATTTGCGACACTAATGTCCTGAAAATAAACGGCGCATTCCGGCCCCGTTCAAATCGAATCGCCTAATCCTTCATTTGTCATCGGGCAGTCCCCTCCCCCTGACGGATTGAAAGGATAGACCAATGAAGACCAAATTTCTCACCGCCGGCCTGATCGCCGCGATGATGGTCCCCGCCGCTGCGCAGGCCCAGACCCGCGAGATCCGCGAAGACCGCCGCGACGTTCGCGAAGAAAAGCGCGAGCTGCGCGATGCCCAGCGCTATGGTAACCGCGGCGATGTCCGCGAAGAACGCCGCGAACTGCGCGATGCGCGCGGCGACCTGCGCGACAGCCGCCGGGATTGGCGTCAGGACCGTCGCTATTCGAACTATCGCGCGCCGTTCCGTTACCAGCAGTTCCGCGTCGGCGCGACGCTCCGCTCGAACTATTACGCCCCGGCGTATCGTCCGAGCTATGACAGCCGCTGGGGCGTGCCGCGCGCCGGTCGCAACCTGACCTATGTGCGTCACTACAACGACCTGCTGCTGGTCAACGAGCGCAACGGCCGCATTGTCCGGGTTTACCGCAACCACTTCAACTGGCGGCGCTAACCGATAGGAAATCAGGAGGGCCGGGCGGGAAACCGTCCGGCCCTTTTTTGGTGGGGATGGGGGTGGGAGCAGATGTAGTTCTGATCCTCCCCGGAACGGGGAGGTGGCGGCCCGCAGGGCTGACGGAGGGGTCGGAACCTCTCGCCATGACGCACCGTCCCGACCCCTCCACCACCCTTCGGGCGGTCCCCCTCCCCGTTCCGGGGAGGAACCTTCTGTCCGCAATCGCTCGCTAGCGGCCTAACCAGTCGGCCCATCGCCCGCCCTTAATCACCCCAAATATGGTCGGTCTGGATCCAGCCGCTCCGCCCCTTGACGTCGAACCGGCACCAGCCATCGCCACATTCGATGATTCGCCCGACAACGCCGGGCTCGGCGCGATAGGCAATTGCGGCGCTCGCGCTCGCTTCTTCGCGCAGCGGGCGGATGTCGCCGGTGACGATCGCGGTGCGCGTCCGGCTCAAAAGCCGGGCCGCCATCCACCCTTGCGTGCCGTCGGGATCCTCGATCTTGCGCCAGGTTTCGTGGCGCGCGACGACCTTGACCGGCAAATCCTTGCGCCGATATTCCCAGATCACCGGCACGTCGGTCGACGGCCCCTTGCGCATCCGCGCCTCGTCGACGCTGATCGATGCCCAATAGGGTAGTTTCGGGTCGGATTGCGCGGCGGCCGGTCCCACGATGGCCATCAGCGCGGCGGTTGCTATTATCAGGCGGCTGGTCATCCTGTTGCCTTGTCAAATTCGGGGCCGATATTCAACCGCTCGCCGCGCAAAAGGCTGCGTTCATCCCCAGTCTTTTCGTGCGTCTTTTCGTGCGTCTTTTCGCGCCTGTTTCGGGTTCCTGCTCTTGACCGGCGCGCGGCGGCGCGCTCTATCGGCGGCCATGCCCGATTCAACCCGCCCGAAACGCCCGCGCGTCATCGTCACCCGCCAGTTGATGCCGCATGTCGAGGCGCGCATGGCCGAATTGTTCGACGTCGCGCTGTCGGCCAACGACCACGCCTTTACCAGGGACGAGCTGAAGGCCGCGGTCGCCGACTGCGACGTGTTCGTGCCGACGGTGACCGACGAAATCGACGCCGATGTGCTCGCCGCGGCGGGCGAGCGGCTGAAACTGATCGCCAATTTCGGCGCCGGGGTCGATCATATCGACCTGTCGGCGGCGCGCGCCCGGGGTATCATGGTGTCGAACACGCCGGGGGTGTTTACCGAGGATACCGCCGACATGACGATGGCGCTGATCCTGTCGGTGCCGCGGCGGCTGGCCGAGGGCGAGAAACTGATGCGGTCGGGCCAATGGGCCGGCTGGGCGCCCAGCGCAATGCTCGGCCACCGCGTCGGCGGCAAATTGCTCGGCATCATCGGCATGGGGCGGATCGGGCTGGCGGTGGCACGCCGCGCCCGCGCCTTTGGGCTGTCGATCCATTATCACAACCGTCGGCGCCTGCCCGAGGCGATCGAAGAGGAATTGGGCGCGAGCTATCACGCCAGCGTCGACACGCTGCTGCGGATCAGCGACATCGTGACGCTGCACTGCCCGCACACCGCCGAGACGCACGAAATGGTCAATGCGGCGCGCATCGGATCGATGAAGCCGACCGCGTACCTGATCAACACCGCGCGCGGCGAGATCGTCGACGAGACGGCGCTGATCGCGGCGCTGCAGACCGGCCGCATCGCGGGCGCCGGGCTCGACGTCTACACCCACGAACCCGCGGTCGACCCGGCACTGCTTGCGCTCGACAATGTCGTGCTGCTCCCGCACCTGGGCTCGGCAACGATCGAGGGCCGCGAGGCGTCGGGTGAAAAAGTCATCGCCAACATCCGCGCCTGGTGCGACGGCCACCGCCCCGCCGATCAGGTGCTGGAGGGGTGGGCTTAAGGGATCGCCGCGAGCGTGGGTTTGCAACCGCTCTGGATTGCTTCGTCGCTGCGCTCCTCGCAATGACGAGAGTAGTTAGTCCCCCGTCAAAATCCGGTCGACCAACTGCTTCACCGTTGGGGTGAAGTTGTTCGAATAGAATGGGTCGGTCTTGAAATTGAATGCAGCATGGCCCGCAAACATCAAATTTTGCTCGGGATCGCCGCCGTGGGCGATGTCCTGCAAGGTTTTCTGGATGCAAAAGCTGCGCGGGTCGGCGAGGTAGCCGGTGGTGTAGTCGTCATGGTCCTTCCACGACGAAAAGCCGCAATGCGACAGACAACCCATGCAGTCGGTCTGATCCTTGCGGATCACCGCCTTGTCGTCGGGAGTTACAAACACCACGGTATTGTCGGGGGTCTTCAGCGCCTCGGTATAGCCTTCGGCCGCCCAATCGCGTGCCCTTGCCCGGTCGTGCGGGGTGACCCAGAAATTCTTGCCCTTCACCCCGACGTCGAGCTGGACGATATGATCGCCCGCTTCCTGCTTCGAGTAAGGAATCTGGCGTTCGGACCGCGCTTCGAGATCGCGCAAAAAGGGCGTGCGCACCGCGCTGGAGTAGAAACCGGTCGGCGAAAAGCGGTGCAGCAGCACGTCGCCGTCGTCGAGGGTGCGGAGGCGATCCTTCCACGCCTGCGGAATCGGGCTTTCCTCGGTCAGCAGCGGGCGGGTGCCGTACTGAAACACGATCTGGCCGAGCTCGGGATTGTCGATCCAGTTTTCCCAGTCGCGCAGATACCAGACGCCGCCCGCCATCACGATCGGCACCGTGTCGGCGATCCCTTCGGCGCGCATCGTTTCGCGCACCGCGGCGACGCGCGGATAGGGATCCTGCGGGACCAGCGGGTCTTCGGCGTTCGACAGGCCGTTGTGACCGCCCGCAAGCCAGGGATCCTCGTAAACCACCGCGCCCAGCAGATGCGGCACCTTGTGATAAGCGCGCTTCCACAGCGCGCGAAAAGCGCGCGCCGAGCTGATGATCGGCAGATACATGACATTGTGGCGCTCGGCGATTTCGCTGAGCTTGTACGGCATCCCGGCGCCGCAGGTGACCCCGGCGACCATGCCCTTGGTCCGGGCCAGCACGCCTTCCAATATCTGCTGGGCGCCGCCCATTTCCCACAGCACGTTGATGTTGATCGCGCCCTTGCCGCCCGACACCTCATAAGCGCGTTCGACCTGCGCCACCGCGCCTTCGATGCCGTATTGGATCAGCTCGTCATGGCGTTCGCGCCGGGTCAGCGCGTTGTAAACCTGCGGGACGATCTTGCCCTCAGCGTCATAGCTGTCGGCGTTGACCGCCGACACGGTGCCGATACCGCCCGCCGCGGCCCAGGCGCCGCTCGACATATGGTTGGTCGCCGACACGCCCTTGCCGCCCTCGACCAACGGCCAGACTTCGCGTCCGCCGTAAAGGATGGGCTTCAATCCTTTGAACATTTTAGATCTCTTTCTCTCCACCGGCCGCCGTATTTCCGGCCAGTCCCCGTACCTGTTCCGTAAGCGGAAGCGCGCGGCGAAAGTCAATGGTTCCGCGGCTGGTCAGCCCGCAAACAAACGGCGGCCTTTGAGCGCCCGACCATAGAGATTTTCATACGCCGCGACCATCGTCGATTCGTCGAAGCGTTCGGTGGCGACGCGCCGGTTCGCGGCGCCGATCCGCGCGCGCAGGTCGCCGTCGGCTGCGAGTTTGGCCAGCGCCACGCGAAAGGCCGCGTCGTCCGGCGCAATAAAGGACCGGTTGTCAGGCGCCACCATCGCCGCAACATCGCCGACATCGGGACTGACCACCGGCAGGCCCGCCGCCATCGCCTCGATCACCGCGATCGGCGCCTGTTCGCTCGCCGACGACAACGCCAGCAAATCGAAATGGCCGATCCAGCGTGCCGGGTGGGCCATGAACCCCGGCATCACCAGCCGGTCGGCGATGCCGCACGCCGCCGCTTCGGCGGCAATCGCGGCGCGCTCCGGCCCTTCGCCGACGATCACCAGCCGGACGTTGGTCGGCAAAGCCCCGACCGCGCGCACCAGCCGCGGCAGATCCTTGACCTTGCGCAGCCCGGCGACGGTCCCGATCACGACCTCGCCCGCGCACCGTTCCAGCCCCGGAATCGCCGCAGACGGTTCGGCGCCATAGGCCTCGACGTAGATCCCGTTGCGGATCAGCACGGTCCGCCGCCGCGCGCGCCATTCGTCGGCCGCGATCCGTTCGAGCAGTGTCGACGGCACCACCAACGCCTCGGCGGTCGGCAGCGCGAGGCGGCGAAAGCCGCTCCGCTTCCAGTTGCGCCGAACGCTCTCATCCTCGTTGAACCCGTCCTCATGGTGGATCAGCGGCGGCAGGTCGCGGAACGGCGCCAAGACGCGGTGCGCCATCACCCCGTCCATCGCCCCCCAATTATAGCTGAGCACCAGATCGAACTGCTGCATATAGCGCGCCAGATCGCGATAGCGCGCCAGCCCCGGCTTGCCATGCAGCGGCGGGGCATCGACCGGAAATTCGACGTCGATCGCGGGATCGATCGCGTCGCGCGCGCCCATCGCCTCGGGCACCGCCGACAATATCGTGTGCCGCGCGCGCGGCCCCATCAAATTCATCAGACGGACGGCGCGCGCCTCCTTCCCGCCCAGCGAAAAACTGGAATGGAGATGCAGCAGGCGCACAGGAGCCTTGGCGTCGGTCACGCCGCGGGCAGTTCCGCCACCCAGGCGTCGATCGCGGCGCGGGCTTCGGGTTCGTCCAGCGTCGGCGCGTGGCCGACCCCCGGCACCTCGACCAACCGCGCCTGCGGCAGCGCGGCGATCATCTTCTCGCCCGCCGTCCGCGCCAATATGTCCGACAATTCGCCGCGCAGGATCAGCAACGGGCCATCGCCAAGCGCGCGATACACCGGCCACATATCGAACGCGGCTTCACCGCCCGTCACGCGCAGCGGCGCTGCGATCTGCTTGTCATAATCGGTGACGATGCGGCCTTCGGGGGTCAGGCGGTGGGTGCGCTTGGTCAGCCGCAGCCAGTCGTGGATTTCATAGCCAGGGTAAACCGCGCCGTTGAGTTCGGAATAGGCGCGCGCTGCGTGCATCCACGTCGGCTGACTGCCCCCCGCGCCGATATAATCGCGGATCCGCGCCAGCCCGGCGGTTTGCAATTCGGGTCCGACGTCGTTCAGCACCGCGCCGATCAATCGTCCGGGCAGCGCCGCCGCCATCAGCATCGACACCAGCCCGCCGAGCGACGTGCCGATCGTCGCAAAGCGATCGATCGCCATCTCGTCGAGCAGCGCAACGACATCCTGGACATAGGTCAGCGGGACATAGGTCATCGGGTCCTTGGCATAGGCACTCTCGCCGCGACCGCGGAATTCGATGACGATCGTCCGGCGGTGCCGCGCGACATGCGGCGCGAGCAGCTCGAAATCGCGGGCGTTGCGGGCGAGGCCCGGCATGCACAATATCGGCGGCGCCGTCTCGGCTCCCTCCGGACCCGCATAAACCCGCGCATGCAGCCGCACGCCATCGCCCGACCACCAATATTGATCCGACCAGTCGCGGCGGCTGTCCTGCTTGGCCAGAATGGCACGTCCCCTTGGCTATTGTCTTGGCATGTCCCGGCGCGCGGGAGTCGTCCGTGTCTATCGCCAACCATGAAGCGCGGTGCAAGCAATCCATCACGCCAAACCGCAGCGCAGGTTGCCGCCACCGCCTTTCACCGATAAGACCCGATCGACCATGAGCGAACCCCTGCTTTCCTTCGAACCCGCAACCGGCGAAGAACTGTGGCGCGGCGCGGTCAGCCATATCGATGACGAGGTGGACATCGCCCGCCGCGCCTGGCCCGAATGGGCGGCAAAACCCGTCACCTTTCGCACCGAAACGCTGCGCCGCTTCGCCGATCGGGTCAAAGCCGAGAGCGAAACCTTTGCCGACCTGATCGCACGCGAAACCGGCAAGCCGTTGTGGGAAGCGCGGACCGAGGTCGAATCGGTCGTGGCCAAGGTCAATATCTCGGTCACCGCTTATGCCGAACGCACCCCGAACCGGCGGATCGAGGGCGCGATGGGGCTGCGCAACGCGGTGCGCCATAAACCGCATGGCGCGCTCGCGGTACTCGGCCCCTATAATTTCCCAGCGCATCTGCCGAACGGCCATATCGTCCCGGCGCTGATCGCGGGCAATTCGGTGCTGTTCAAACCGTCGGAAAAGACCCCGGCGGTCGGCGCCAAGCTGGTCGAACTGTTCCACAGCGCCGGGGTGCCGGAAGCGGTGCTGCGCCTGATCGTCGGCGGCCCCGACACGGGCAAGGCACTGGCGGGGCATCCGGGCATCGACGGCCTGCTGTTCACCGGCTCGGCGCGCACCGGCCTGGCGCTCAATCGCCAGTTTGCTGACCAGCCGGGCAAGCTGCTGGCGCTCGAAATGGGCGGCAACAATCCGATCGTCGTGTGGGACACCGCCGACATCCGCACCGCGGCGATCATCGTGGTGCAATCGGCGTTCCTCAGCGCTGGGCAGCGGTGCAGCAATGCGCGGCGGCTGATCGTTCGCGACAGCCTGGCCGACGCGCTGCTTGAAGAGGTCAAGACGCTCGCCGGCCGGCTGATCGTCGATCACCCCCATGCCGACCCCGCGCCCTATATGGGGCCGGTGATCGACAATGAGGCCGCCGATGGCCTGACCGAAAGTTTCCTGATTTTGATGTCGAACGGCGGTCAGGTGATCCGCCATATGACGCGGCCGGTCGCCGGGCGCCCATTCCTGACCCCCGGCATCATCGATATGACGTCGATGCCCGAGCGGCCCGATATCGAGCTGTTCGGTCCGTTGCTGCAAGTCATCCGCGTCGAGACGTTCGAGGCGGCGATTGCCGAAGCGAACAACACATCTTTCGGGCTGTCGGCGGCGCTGGTCGGCGGCACGCCGCAGCTTTACGACCAGTTCTGGGCCAATGCCCGCGCCGGGGTGATCAACTGGAACCGCCCGACCAACGGCGCCTCATCGGCCGCACCTTTCGGCGGCGTCGGCCTGTCGGGCAATCATCGCCCCAGCGCCTTTTACGCCGCCGATTATTGCGCCTATCCGGTCGCGAGCAGCGAAAGCGACACAATGCGTGCGTCGATCGGGGTGGGCTTGCGCGATCCCGAAGGGTCGCGGTTGATTCCGAAGAACTACAATTAGCTCTCCGTCATTGCGAGCGCAGCGAAGCAATCCAGAGCGCGCGTAAACCGCCCTGGATTGCTTCGCTGCGCTCGCAATGACGAGTGGTGGGGCACACACTCAATTTTACCTTCACCGGTGTCAAAAAAGCCTGCTTTGCCATGTGGGCGGCCCCGGCCCATCTACGCTCGATGGAAAACTCTCCTCCTCCCGCCGGCAAGTTATGGCTGGTCGGCGCCGGTCCCGGCGACCCCGACCTGCTGACGCTGCGCGCGGCGCGCTTGCTGGCGAGCGCCGACCTTGTTGTCCATGATGGGCTGGTCGGCGCTGGCGTGCTCGCGCTGATCCCGCCGCATGTGAAGCGCCTTTCGGTCGCCAAGCAGCGCAGCCGCCACACGATGAAACAGGAACTGATCAACGAGCTGCTCGTCCGCGAAACGCGGACCGGCAAGCAGGTCGTGCGCCTGAAGGGCGGCGATCCGTTCATCTTCGGGCGCGGCGGCGAAGAACTCGATGCCGCGCGCCAAGCCAGCGTCGCCTGCGAGGTCGTCCCCGGCATCACCGCCGCGGCGGGCTGCGCCGCGCAGGCCGGCCTCCCCCTCACCCACCGCGAAGACGCCAGCGCCGTCAGCTTCGTCGCTGGCCAGTGCAAGGATCTGTCCGATCAGGACTGGTCGGGGCTCGCGGGGCACGGCCGCACCCTCGTCATCTACATGGGCATCGCCACCGCAACCGCCATCGCCGACAAGCTGATCGCCGACGGCGTGTCGCCCGATCTGCCCGTCGCGGTGATCGAGCGCGGCACAACCGCCGACGCGCGCGTCCTGCGCACCCTGCTCACCGATCTTGGCGACCTTGTCGCCCGCGAAGCGGTGAAGAGCCCGGCGCTGATCATCGTCGGCAAGGTCGCCGCGCGCGCCGATGCGCTCGACTGCCTCGGCGCCCCGGGGGTTGCCGAAAAATTGGGGAATTTTGCATGAAACTGCTGACCGGCAACGACCTGAAAACGGGCTTCGTCACCTGGTGGACCGGCGCCGACTGGTCGCTGCATGTCGAGGATGCCGCCGACGTCGGTGAGGCTGGCG
>CAZCUW010000076.1:0-13360 GCA_964502035.1 uncultured Sphingopyxis sp.
AGGGTGGCGGCGGCGACGCGGGTGGCGTGGGTGGGGGTCAATTCCATGCAACCTCTCTAACCGTTCGTGTCGAGCGAAGTCGAGACACCCGTCGGTCGTACGCGCCTTCGGGGTGTCTCGACTTCGCTCGACACGAACGGGATTTGGGGTGGGCCTAGAAAGCAAACAACCAGATGAAGACGATGTTCACCGCGAGCAGCGGCAGCGCGGTGCCGACCTGCGCCTTGATCACGCCATAGGGGTTTTTGAGTTCGAGCAAGGCGGCGGGGACGAGGTTGAAGTTCGCCGCCATCGGGGTCATCAGCGTGCCGCAGAAGCCCGCGAGCATGCCGATCGCCGCGACCACCGCGGGGTCGCCGCCATATTGCTTGATCAGCAGCGGCATGCCGACCGCGGCGAGCATCACCGGGAAGGCGGCGAAGGCGTTGCCCATCACCATGGTGAACAGCGCCATGCCGAGTCCGAAGGCGAGGACGGCGCCGAACAGGCTGCCCTGCGGGATCGCGGTGCCGATGAGGTCGCCGACGACCTCGCCGACCCCGGCGAGTGCGAACACCGCGCCGAGGCTGGCGAGCATCTGCGGCAGGATCGCGGCCCAGCCGACCGAGTCGAGCAGGCGGCGGCCCTGTTGCAGCGGGAGCAGGAGCGGGGGTTTGAGGCGGGTCATGCCGACGGCGAGCGCGATGAGGACGCCGATGGCGAGCGAGATGAGCGTTGCCTGTTTGGGGTCGGCGAGGCCGGGGAGCCATTTGAACAGGAAGGTGCCCGCGAGCGCGACCGCGGGGATGATCAGCGCGACGAGGAGAAGGAAATTGCCGTGGGTCGCGGCGCGTGTCGCCTGCACGTCGATGGGGATCTCGCCGCCGGGGGCGCGGCCGATCTGTCCGGTACCGGCGATCGCGACGAGCGCGAGGACGAGCAGGCCGTTGCCGAAGTCGCCGAGCCAGTCCCCCGCGATCATCGAGGTTGCGACCAGCCCCCAGAAGGCGGCGTTGCCGAAGCGCTTGGGGTTGCTGCGGTCGGTGAGGCCGAGCAGCGCGAAGAGCGCGAAGACGAGGCCCGCGAGCAGATAGACATGGCCCAGGGTGATCATGCGCCGCCCTCCCCGATCGTGCGGATCCTTCGGTCGAGGCGCCGGAGCCGGAAGCCGTGGATCAAGAAGGCGGCAATCGCGGTGGGGATCGCCCAGAGCGAGAGGTGGAGCGGCTCGATCTGATAGCCATAGCCTTCGAGCACGCCCTTCATCAGCAGGATCGAGCCGATCGCGAGGAAGATATCCTCGCCGAAGAACAGTCCGATATTGTCGGTTGCGGCGGCGTGCGCCTTGACCTCCTCGCGCTCATCGTCGGTGAGCGCCGGGCTCTGCGCTTCGGCGGCGGCCTCGGCCATCGGGGCGACGAGCGGGCGGACGGTCTGGGCATGGCCCGCGACCGAGGTGAGGCCGACCGCGGCAAAGGCCTGACGCAGGAATAGATAGCCGGTGAGCAGGCGGCCGAGCGTCGCGCCCTTCATGCGGCCGATGATGTTGCGGGCGTGCTGTTGCAGGCCATAGGCTTCGAGCAGGCCGATGACGGGGAGGACGATCCAGATGATCGAGACGTAGCGCGTGTCGTTGAACGCCTTGCCAAAGGCGGCGATGATCGCGGCGATGTCGAGTCCGGCGGCAAGCCCGGTGGCGAGCGCCGAGGCCATGATGACGAGCAGCGGATTGAAGCGCAGCACGAAGCCCGCGATGATGATGAGGATGCCGATCAGGACGAGCATGGTTTAGCCTCTGCCTCGCCATAACCCCCGCCGCCCGGCGTTTCGATTACGAAAGCATCACCCGCGGCCAAATCGGCGCTGCCCGTCGCGCCGAGGATTTCGATCGACCCGTCGCCGCGTTCGACCCAGTTGCGTCCCGGCGCGGCGTCGCTGCCGCCGGCCAGCCCGCGCGGCGGAATCGCGCGGCGATTGGCGAGGATGTTCGCGGCCATCGGCTCGCGGAAGCGGATGCGGCGGGTGGCGCCGTTGCCGCCGTGCCAGCGGCCCGCGCCGCCCGAGCCGGGGCGGATCGAAAATTCCTCGACGATCACCGGAAAGCGCGCCTCCATCACCTCGGGGTCGGTCATCCGGCTGTTGGTCATATGCGTCTGGATGACGCTGGTGCCGTGAAAGCCCGGCCCGGCGCCCGAGCCGCCCGCGATCGTTTCATAATATTGGTGCGCGGCGTTCCCGAAGGTGAAATTGTTCATCGTCCCCTGCGCCGGGGCCATCGCGCCAAAGGCGGCGAACAGCGCGTCGGTGATGACCTGGCTGGTTTCGACATTGCCCGCGACGACCGCGGCGGGCCAGGTCGGCGACAGCATCGAGTTTTCGGGCACGATCAGCGTGACAGGAGCGAGGCAGCCCTCGTTCATCGGGATCGGGTCGTCGAGCATCGTGCGCAGGACATAGAGCACCGCGGCGCGGACGACGGGCAGCGGCGCGTTGAAATTGTCGGGCAGGGTGGCGCTGGAGCCGGTGAAGTCGATGGTGACGTGGCGCGCGGCGCGATCGACCGTCACCGCGACGACGACCTCGGCGCCATTGTCCATCGCGTAGCGGAATTGGCCGTCGCCGAGCCGCGCGAGGAGCTGGCGGACCGCGGCTTCGGCTTGGCGCTGCCCGTGCGCCATATAGGCGGCGACGGTTTGGATGCCGTGCGCGGCGGAGAGGTCGGCGAGCGCGCTGGCGCCGCGCTGGCAGGCGGCAACCTGCGCCTTCAGATCGGCGATGTTCAGCGCGGGGTTGCGCGCCGGGAAGGGGCTATCGACAAGATGCGCGGCGATCGCGGCGTCGCGGAAATGTCCGTCATCGACGAGGAGGATATTGTCGAAGATGATGCCTTCGTCCGCGATACTGCGGCTGTTCGGCGGCATCGATCCCGGCGCGATCCCGCCAAGGTCGGCGTGATGGCCGCGCGCGGCGACAAAGAAGGCGGGGGTGTCCTGTCCTGCGACGAACACTGGCATGATGACGGTGATGTCGGGGAGGTGGGTGCCGCCGTCGTAAGGGGCGTTGAGCGCATAGGCATCGCCGCGTCTCAGGCCGCGTCCGTCGCGCGGGAGGCCGTCCGCCCCGGACCCGCGCTGTCGCAATATGGTGCGCACGCTTTCACCCATCGAGCCGAGGTGGACGGGCATATGCGGGGCGTTGGCGACGAGGCGGCCGGTGCCGTCGAAGATCGCGCAGGAGAAGTCGAGCCGCTCGCGGATGTTGATCGATGAAGCACTGTGCTGGAGCGCGCCGCCCATTTCCTCGGCGATCGCCATGAACATGCTGTTGAAGATTTCGAGGCGGATGGGGTCGGGGGCGGACGAGGTTACGCCCTCCCCTTCAGGGGAGGGCGGCGAGACTTGGTACGGCGCAGCCGGGCCTAGTCGCAACGGGTGGGGGCCAGCCGCCTTGCGCAAGGTTTCGGGCCCCCACCCCAACCCCTCCCCTGAAGGGGAGGGGCTTTTTTGGAGCCGCAACGTCCCCTCATGTTCGACCGTCGCCGCCCAGCCGGGTTCGACCACCGTCGTCGCCAGCGCGTCGATGATGATCGCGGGACCGGCGATGTGGCGACCGGGCGCGAGGTTGGCGCGTTGGTGGAGCGGGGCGTCGTGCGATGCCCCGGCGAGCCAGGTGGTGACGGTTTCCGGGGCGGTTTCCGCTGCGGGTGCCGGAGGTGGCAGCGTCGCCTGTGCGTCGCTTGCCTCGGTCAGTTCGACGCGGATGCGGTCGACGACGAGATTGTCGTGCGGGGCGTAGCCGAAGCGTTGGCGGAAGGCGGCGGCGAAGGCGGCCGTGACCTCGGCGGGTGGCGCGAGGGGGAGTTCGATCGCATTGTCGCTGTCGGCAAGGCGAACGAACAGCAGCGTCTCGCGGCTGGTGTCGGCGCCGGGCGCCAGGTCGGTGCGCGTTTGGGCGGATAGCTCGGCTTCGACCGCGGCAAGCGTCGCCGTGCAATTTTTGTCGAGTTTCAACGCCAGCGTGCGTTCGCGGATCGCCGATGGACGCGCGAGCCCCATGCCATAGGCCGAGAGCACCCCGGCGAGCGGGTGGAGGAGGATTTCATCGACCCCGAGCGCGTCGGCGACGAGGCAGACATGCTGGCCCGCGGCGCCGCCGAAGCCGACGAGGCTGTAACCCTGCGACACATCGTGGCCGCGCGCGATGGTGATGCGTTTGATCGCATTCGCCATCTGCTGGACCGCGATGCTCAGCAAGCCTTCGGCGAGGGCGGCGGGGGTGATGTTTCCGACTTCGGCGGCCATCGCGGCGAATTTTTGTGCGACGACATCGCGGTCGAGCGGCTGGTCGCCGCGCAGGCCAAAGAGTTTGGGGAAATGATCGGGCTGAATCTTGCCGAGCAGCACGTTGCAGTCGGTGACCGTCAATGGCCCGCCGCGGCCATAGGCGGCGGGGCCGGGATTCGCCCCCGCGCTTTCGGGGCCAACCGACAGCCGCGCGCCGTCCCAGCGGCAGATCGAGCCTCCCCCGGCGGCAACGGTGTGGATACGCAGCATCGGCGCGCGGATGCGGGTGCCTGCGACAATCGTTTCATTGTCGCGTTCGAGGCGTCCGGCATAATGGCTGACGTCGGTCGAGGTGCCGCCCATGTCGAAGCCGATGAGGCGCGTCTTGCCCAGCGGCGCGGCGCTGCCGACCATGCCGACGATGCCGCCCGCGGGGCCGGAAAGGATTGCATCGCGGCCGTGGAAAGCGCCGGCGGAGGCAAGGCCGCCCGAGCTTTTCATGAATTGCGGGTCGATGCCGTAGCCGAGTTGGGCGACAAATTGCCGCACATAATGATGGAGGACCGGCGAGAGATAGGCGTCGGCCAGCGTCGTGTCGCCGCGGCCGATCAGCTTGATCAGCGCGCTGACATCGTGGCTGGTCGAGATTTGGGTGAAGCCGAGGTCGGCGGCGATGGCGGCGAGGCGCTGTTCGTGGTCAGGGTAGCGATAGCCGTGCATCAGCACGATCGCGATGCTGGTGAGGCCTTGGTCGCGCGCAGATTGCAGCGCGGCGCGCGCGGCATCCTCGTCGAGCGGCGCTAGGATTTCGCCGCCGGGGCCGATGCGCTCGGCGATCTCCGCAACCGCGGCGTGCGGGGGCGGGATGCGGTCGAGGCGGCGGGCGAACAAGTCGGGCCGGTCCTGATAACCGATCGTCAACGCGTCGCCGAAACCGCGGGTGATCGCGAGCAGCGTCGGCTCGCCCTTGCGTTCGAGCAGCGCGTTGGTGGCCACCGTGCTGCCCATGCGGATCGCGAGCGGGGGCAGCGCGCCGCCCGCCGCGCCGGTCAGGTCGCGGATCGCGCCGACCGCGGCGTCGCCGGGACGCGCGGGGTCTTCGCTGAGATATTTGGTGGTGACGACCGCGCCGTCGGGCGACCGCGCGACGACATCGGTAAAGGTGCCGCCGCGGTCGATCCAGATCTGCCAGCGCTTATCCGACGTGGCGTTCACGGTCGGGCCAGCGAATGGTGATGGACAGGCTGTGGGCGGCGGCGCTGCGTTGCCAGCTGCCCTTCAGCTGCCGTTCGATCAGCGAGCGGATGAAGTGGGTGCCGAAACTTTCGCTGTCGATCTGCGGCGTTTCGGGCAGGCCGCTTTCGGTCCAGTCGAGTTCGATATCGCCGCCGTCGCGGCGCCAGCCGACGGTAAGGTCGCCGTGCCCGGCGAGCGCGCCATATTTGATGCTGTTGGTGACGAATTCGTGGATCGCGAGCGACAGCGCCTGCGCGCCTTCGTCGTCGAGGCGAACGTCGGGGCCGGTGACGGCGCTCAGCTGTTCGGGCGAGCGCCCGGCAATCTCGAGTTCGCGGCGGACGATCTTGCCGAGTTCGACCGTATCGACGGCGCCGGTGACCAGCATCTGCTTGGCGTCGGACAGCGCGCGCATACGGCCATCGAATTTGGCTTCAAATTCGTCGAGGCTGGACGATTCGCGCAGCGTGATGCGCGCCAGCGCGCCGATGCGGGCAAAGGCGTTTTTCATCCGGTGCGCCATTTCGCCGATCATCAGCTCGCGGTCCTCGGCATGGCGCGCCTTTTCCTCGGCAAGCCGTTGCAGCGTCCCGACGCGGCGCTGCTGGACCCGGTGGAGCTGGGTCGCGAGCAGCGCGAGTGCGATGCCGAAGATCAGGATGCCGAGCGGGCGGCCGAGCCGTTCGAGCAGGCGGCCATAGGAAATCCGCATCGTCCATTGCCGGTCGGCGACGCGCAGCACTTGCTCATGCGCGTCCCAGCCCATCGTTCCCTTGCGAAAGATGAGCGGCGCCGACGGGCCTTCGCCGGCATAGACCTCGATCCCGTCGATGCCGTCGAGCTGTGATCCGAGCACCGCTTTCATCATGTCGTGGATGCGGAACGGGGCATAGACGAACGCCTCGACCGGGCGTCCGCCACCGGCGGTCGCGATCGTGTTGGGCCCAGTCCCCGCCGGGGCGCGGGCATAGACGGGGACATAGATCAGGAACCCCGGTTGCTTGACACTCTCCGCGCGTTCCTGTGCCAGCTGGACGATGCCGCTCGCGGCGGGGCGGCCGGTCTGCCAGGCGCGCCGCATCGCCTCACGCCGCGTCGGTTCGCTGTACATGTCGAAGCCGAGCGCGACGTTGCGGCGCGGCGTATAGGGTTCGACGAGCACGACCGCGAAGCCGATCGGCTGATCGGTCGCGGGCCAGATTTTGATATCGCGGCGGTAATTTTCGCGCAGCTTCGCCTCGAGCGCCGCGGGGGTGCCGGCGCGCATCGCGGCGGCGATGCCGACCCCCTCCATCCCCGGCGCCTGAACCTGCGGGCGCAGCGCGCCCAGAAAGGCGCGGATGCCGGGGCCGCTGGCGGCGCTGTCCGACTGGTACAGCGCGCGCACCCCTTCGAGCACCGCGACATGATCGCGCAGCCGCATGTTGACCTGGGTTGCGACGCGCTCCGCCTGTTCGGCCTCGTCCGACTGGTTGTAGATGAAGCTGGCGGCGGCGGCGGCGATCGTTGCGAGAAGGATGACCAGCCCGACAAATCGGACCAGCAGCGCCAACAGCCGATCTGCCCACGAATTAGGGCGCATTTGATTTTATCCTGCCTGCTGGCTGCCGCAGCAGCGCCCCCCTCGCATTCCGGATGTTCCACGCCGCGCGGTCGATAGCAAGAATATTTAGTGGCGGGTTGGCAACGTTCGCAATGGGTTGCGAACCGCAACCTTTTGGCTATGCTGCGCGCAACCGAAATGGGAGAGACGCGATGATTATCTATGGCTCGCTGGTGTCGCCTTTTGTGCGCAAATTGCTCGCGTATCTGGGCGAAAAGGAGATCGCTTTCGAGCTGAAGGGGGTCGGGATCGCCGACCCCGATCCGGGGTTCCGCGCCGCGTCGCCGCTGGGCAAGATGCCGGCGATGGAGGACGACGGCTTCACCCTCGCCGATTCGAGCGCGATCATTCATTATCTGGAGGCGAAATACCCCGAGCCGCCGCTGATCCCGACCGACGCGCAGGCGCGCGGGCGGGTGATCTGGTGGGACGAGTTTGGCGATACGGTGCTGGCGTCGTGCGGCGGCAAGATGTTCTTTAACCGCATCGTCGCGCCGAAATTCCTGGGGCGCGAAGGCGATCTGGCGGCGGCGGCGCACGCCGAGGCCGAGGAATTGCCCAAGCTGCTGACCTATCTGGAAAGCGCGATCCCGGCGTCGGGTTTTCTGGTCGGCGACCGGCTGACCCTCGCCGACCTGGCGGTTGCCTCGCCGCTGATGAATTTGCGCCACTGCGGATCGGGGGTCGATGCGGCGACCCATCCGAAGATTGCGGCGTGGAGCGCCGCCATCCTGTCGCGGCCGAGCATCGCGTCGTGGATAGAGAAAGAGGAGCGGATGATCGCCAAGGTGCTGGCGTCGGCCTCATAGCGTCACCGCCCAACCGGCGAGCGCGGCGGCGGCGACGATCGCGGGGGTGACCCACGCGCCCTTGATCCGCCAGACGGCGGCGAGCGCGGCGGCGAAGAGGAGAACTGCGGGCAGCGGCGCGGTGATGCGCGCGGTGGTCGCTTCGCCGAGCTGGACGAAGGTCGCGGCGATGATGCCGACCACCGCAGCGGCGACCCCGGCGAGCAGGCGGTGGAGCGCGGGGTTTTCGACCGCCGCTTCAAGCCGTTCAAACAGGATCAGCGAGAAGGCGAAGGCGGGCAGGAACATCCCCGCGGTGATTGCGAGCGCGCCGCCGGGGCCGCCGACGACATAGCCGACGAAGGTCGCGAAGATGACGAGCGGCGCCGGGAGCACCCCGGCGAGCGCGATGCCGTCGAGGAAGGTCGCGTCGCTGACCCAGCCGCGCCCGACGGTGTCGGCGCGCACATAAGGGATGGCGGTATAGGCGCCGCCGAAGGTCAGCAGGCCGCCCTTCAGCCCCGCGACGAACAAGGCGAGCAGGGTGATCGGGGCGCCCGCGACGAGCGTGGTGGCGGGAGCGGGGGTGGCGAATTGCTGCGCGGCAACCGCTGCGGCGATCGCGGCGATGCCGACCGCGAGGACGACCAGCGGGCGCTGCGCGGCAGCATAGGCGAGCCCGCCCGCGGCGAGCGGGATCCAGAACGGCACCCCGGCGAGCGTCGCGAGCAGGCTGGCGATGGCGACGGCGGCGAGCAGGCGATCCTCGATGATATGCTGGCCGATGCGAACGACGGCGCGCAGGATGATCGCGAGCACCGCGATCTGCACCCCGAGCAGGACGCCGGTCAGCCCGGCATCGCCCGCGATCCATGTGACATAGAGCCAGCCCGCGAGCAGCATCAGCAGCAGCCCGGGCAGCATGAAGCCGAGCCCGGCGAGCAGGCCGCCGATCCGCCCGCGCGCAATCATCCCGAGGTGGACGCACAGTTCATGCGCTTCGGGGCCGGGCAGGATTTGCAGCACCGCGAGCAGGCGGTTGAAGCGCGCCGGTTCGATCCAGCGTTCCTCTTCGACCAGCGCCTGGCGCAGCATCGCGATCTGGGCGACGGGGCCGCCGAACGCGAGCGCGCCGAAGCGCAGGAATTTGAGGAGCAGCGCGAGCAGGCCGAGCTGCGACGGGTCGGTTTGGGTCGGGAGAGGGGTCATACCAACGCTCCGAACGCCGCGGTTGCGGCGTGTGGAGCGGACTTGGATGGCGCCGAAGTTCTGGTGGCCATCTGAACGGGCGTCCGCGTCGGCCCGTCGGACCGCCTATCGGCAAAGGCGCGGGGCGCTGTCAAGCGGGTCGCTACAGCCAGCCGATGCTTTTGAAGCGCCAGAAGACGAGCCCCGAACCGCCAAAGATCAGCGCGAGCGCGAAAGGATAGCCGAACGCCCAGTCGAGTTCGGGCATGAATTGGAAATTCATCCCGTAAATGCCCGCGATCGCGGTCGGCACTGCGAGGATCGCGGCCCAGGCGGCGAGCTGGCGGGTGATGACGCCCTGGCGTTGCTGTTCGAGCATGCCGTTGGTTTCGATCACCGACGCGGCGACGTCGCGCAGGCCGGTGAGACGGAATTCGGCGCGCTGGACATGGTCCCAGATGTCGCGAAAAAATGGCCGTACCGCGCCGTCGATGCACGGCAGATCATCCTCGCCGGCGAGGCGCCCGGCGACGTCCTTCATCAGGCCGGTGAGCCGCTGAAACCGGATAACCTCGTGGCGCTGCGCGTAAAGCTGACGGATCTCGGCGGCGTCGAGCGGCGTGTCCATCACGCTGTCCTCGACCATCAGCATCCGGTCCTCGATCGCATCGATCAGCGGGAAATAGCCGTCGACGATGAAATCGAGGATCGCATAAAGGACATAATCGGGGCCGTGCGCGAGCTTGGCGGGCAGCGTTTCGAGCCGCGCCCGCACGTCGGTGTGGGCGCGTGCCGATCCGTGGCGGACGGTGACGATGAAATGGCGGCCGACAAAGATCGCGGTTTCGCCCGACTGGATCGTGCCGCCACCGAGGGTGCCGGTGCTGGCGATGATGAACAGCTGGTCGCCGTAAACCTCGACCTTGGGCAGTTGCTTGGCCTTCGTCGCATCCTCGACCGCGAGCGGGTGGAGGCCGAAGCGCTGGGCGATGCCCTCGAGCTCGCCGGGGGTCGGCTCGTACAGGCCGAGCCAGAAAAAATCGCCCTCGTCGCAATCGACCGGCAATTCCTCGTCGGGACCGATATCGCGGCCGAGCTGGCCGTCATGATAAACGCGGGCGGCCATGATCGGCATCGGCAAGATACTCCCTGGAACTGCCGCCCCTATAATCGGCGCGGCGGCGAAGGGAAATGCGCCGTGCGGTCAATCGTCGCGGTTGGCGATGTTGGTGAAGGCAGCCCAGGCGGCGGGATGCACCCAATCGGCTTTCCAGCCCGCAATCGCGCTGCCGTCGGCGCGCTTGCCGGTGCGCACAGCCTGCATCCCGAGTTGCAGCGCCTGCGCGCGTGACAGCCCCGGGTTGGCGCGCCGCGCCAGCAGCGTTTCGACGGTCAGTACCGCGGTCGCCTCGTCCGAGACGCGCCAGTGGCTGGCGAGCAGCGCGTCGGCCCCGGCGTAGAGGAAACCGCGCGCCAGCGCCGAGAGGCTGTCGCCGCCGCCCGAATGTTCCGCCGATGCGGTGTTGCACGCTGACAGGATCACCCAGTCGGCCGACAGCGTCAGCCGCGCCGCCTCGGTCGCGGTGAGCAGCCCGTCGTCGAGGTCGCTCGCGGTTGTCGGCGGGGTGAGCACCAGCCCCGGCTCGCCAAGCCCGAGCGATGGGTCGGGGAGCAGGCCGTGGGTGGCGATCGCGATAACCTCGCTCGTCGCGAGTGCCGGATCCTGACGCAGCGCCGCCTCGGTCGCCTTGCCGTCGATGGTCAGATTGCCCGGCGCAACGCCGAACAGCCGCGCCATCGCCGCCAGTTCGACCTTGGTCCCCGGCAGCGGCGCCAGTCGGCGCAGCGCGTCGGGATCGGCGAGCGGCGAGCCCGATTCGGAGACGGCGTCGAAGACCGCGATGCCGCGGGCGGCGCGCGACCCGGTGTCGCCGCCAATCAGGACGGGGGCGCCATAGCCGCGAAAGCTGTTGCTGCGGCGGCCGCGCGGCGCCTCCCGGGTCAGGGTCAGCGCCGCGACCGCGGGCAGGCTGGTAAAGGCGTAGCGATCGGACAGCCAGGCGGCGCGGGCAAGTGTGTCGGGATCGGCGACGTCGGCGCCGTCGGGCCGCGCGGTCGCCGACAGCATCGCGAGCGGCAGATCGCCGAGCTTGCCCGAGCTGGCGACATAGATGCGCTTGCTGTCCTTGAGCAACGGTTCGATCGGCGCGATCAGCGAGGTGTAGAGCGCGTTCGCGGTGTCGAGGTCGAAGCGGCGATGGCCCTCAAGCTCCATCGGCGACATCGCCTGCGCGTCGAGCTCGGCCTTGCGCGCCGCCGAGCAGGTCGCGAAATCGACGTCGCAGCGCAGGTCCGAAATCTGTTTGAGAATGACCGTGATGTCCTTGCCCGGGCGGCTCCACCCGACCGCGGTCGGGGTGACGACGAACAGGTGAAAGGTGTTCGCCGCTTCGGTCATCAGCAACAGCGCCTCGCCGGGCTGGAGCGCCTGCCGCGCCTCGGCCAGGCTGATCGGCTGCGGCGCGACCAGCTGGCGATAGGAGGGATATTTCTTGTCGATCAGCGCGCTGACCTCGGCCAGCTGGGCTTGCACGCCGTCGAGCTCGCCGCGCAGCCGCGCCGCCTCGACCGGTTTGCGGTCGCCCAGCGCACGGAGGAGATTCTTGTCGATCAGGTTCGCCTTGGCGGCGAGATCCTGTTCCTGGCGCACCGCTTCGGCCATTTGCGGCGTCTTGGCGGCGGCGCGCGCGGCGGTTTGCAGCACCGCGCGGCCCGATGCCGACGCGATCGCATCCTGCGCGGCGCGGAAGGCGCGGTCCTGAATCTCTGCCTGCTGCGCGGCGTCGGGGGTGACGTCCATCAGCCCGAAAGCGGCATTCATATAGGTGGTGAAAATGCCGCGATCGGGCGCCGCCTGTTGCCGGTCGAGCGCCGCCAGCCCGACGGCGCCGCCGCCCGCGGCGCTTTGTTGGTTAAGCCGCCGCAGGATCGCGACGGCTTTGGCCGCCAGCGGTTCGGCCTCGGCCGCCTTGCCCTGGCGCAGCAGGGTCAGCGCCAGATTTTCATAGGCGCGCGCGGTGTCGATATGCGCTTCGCCAAGGTTGCGGTGCAGGATCGCGAGCGATTGGCGGTAATAGGGTTCGGCGGCGCGATCCCCGGCGCCGCTGCGGTCGCTGCGCACCAGCGCCGAGGCGACATTGTTATAGGCGACCGCGGTCAGCGGATGATCCTCGCCGAGCAGACGGCGGCGGATGGCGAGCGCCTTGCCGGTCATGTCGGCCTCTTCGGCATGGCGCCCAGGATGGCCGAGCGTCGTGCCGAGGCTGAGATAGGCCCATGCGGTTTCGGGATTGTCCTCGCCGAATTTGGCGCGAAAGACGCCGAGCGCCTGGCGCATCAGCGGTTCGGCGCGCGCGGCTTGCCCGGCTTCGCGCAAATGATAGCCGAAGTTGATCAGCGTCGAGGCGAAGGAGGGATGGTCGCGGCCGGCGATGCCGCCCTGGATCTCGAGCGCGCGCAGATACATCGGCTCGGCCTCGCCATAGCGGCCCTGCTGGTTCAGATTATGCGCGACATTGGCGTACATCGTCGCGGTGCGCTCGTTGCTTTCGCCATAGGCGCGGCGCGTCGTGTCGAGCGCCTGACGCAGCAGCGGTTCGACGGTGCTGGGCGGCAGGCCCTGATTTTCCATGTTGAGCGCCAGGTTGTTCGTCGCCTCGGCGGTCAGCGGATGCCCTGCACCGAGCCATTTGGTGCGGAGCGCCAGCGCCTTGCGATAGGCGGTGTCGGCGTCGCCGAAGCGCCCGGTCAGCCCATAGCTGTACCCGAGTACGGTATAACCGAGCGCGGCCTGGGGGCTGTCGTCGCCCTTGGTCGCGCGCCAGATGGTGAGCGCCCGGTTCGCCGCCGTTTCGGCATCGGCATAGCGGCTGAGTTCAGTGAAATTCACCGCGCGGTTATAATGATGCAGCGCGACGTCGGGGCCGTTCGGGCCGGTCAGCGCCTCGTCGATCGCCAGCGCCTTGTCGAGCATCGCCGCAGCCTCGTCGAAGCGCCCGAGGCTGCGCAGCGTGACCGCGAGATTGGCATATTGCGACGCGGTTTCGCGATGCTGTTCGCCGTGCAGCGCCAGATTGGCGGCAAGCGCCCGGCGGAACAGCTGTTCGGCGCCTTTCATGTCGCCGAGTTCGATCAAAAGCCCGGCGAGGTTGCCGGTGGCGGCGATCGTTTTGGCATGTTGTTCGCCAAACTGCGCGGTGCGCGCCGCGAGCAGGTCGCGGCGC
>CAZCUW010000077.1:0-5476 GCA_964502035.1 uncultured Sphingopyxis sp.
CGCCGATGCGGCGCGGCGGGCGGGGGTGGCGCGGACGTTTGTGTGGGCGCTGCCGCAGGTGGCGCGCGACGGGTTCGTCAGCTTTGACGCGGAGGAGGATGCGGTGCAGGCTTTTGATGCGGTGGATTTCCCGCTGGCGATCGGGCGCGAGGCGATGGTCGCGACGGAATTTTCGACCCAGATCATCAGCTCGCCGTCGGGGCATGAGCAGCGCGCGAGCGAATGGGCTGAAGCGCGGATGCGCTATGACGCCGGGCCAGGGATAAGGTCCGAAGCCGATGTACGGACGCTGGTCGACTTTTTTCGGGCGCGGCGGGGGGCGGCGCGGGCGTTCCGTTTTCGCGATCCCTTTGATGCCAGCTCGGCGGCGGATGGCGGACTGCCGACGGCGGCCGACCAGATGCTGGGGGTCGGCGACGGGGTGCGGCGACAATTTGCGCTGGTGAAGATTTATGGAGCGGGGGATGCCGAGCAGATGCGCGCGATCCGCTTGCCGGTCGATGGCAGCGTAAGGGTGTCGGTCGACGGGCTGGAGACGGCGGCGTTTTCGGTGACGAGCGATGGCGAGGTGCTGCTCGATCTGGCACCCGCGGTGGGGGCCGCGGTGCGCGCCGGGTTTCTGTTCGACGTGCCGGTGCGTTTTGCCGAGGATCGGCTGGAGGCGAGCCGCGCGACCTTTCTGGCGGGCGAATTGGCGAGCGTGCCGCTGGTCGAGGTGCGGGCGCCATGGTGATGCCCGAAGCGATCAGCGCGGCGCCCGACTGGCTGCGCGAGGAGCTGGTCCCATTGGCGTGGTGCTGGCGGCTGGCGCGGCGCGACGGGGTGGTGATCGGGCTGACCTCGCACGACCGTGACCTGATGGTCGGCGGCATCCTGTATCGCGCGGCGCCGGGAATGAAACCTTCGGCGCTGGAGACGAGCGACAGTTTGGACGCCGCGACGATGGACCTGGAAGGGGCGATCGCGAGCGATGCGATTGCCACCAGCGACCTGGATGCCGGACGCTGGGACGGCGCCGAGCTGGCGCTGTTCGTGACCGACTGGACCGCGCCCGCGGTAGCGCCGGTGACGGTCGCGCGCGGATCGCTGGGGGCGATCGAGCGGCGAGGGGCGGCGTTCGCGGCGGAATTGCAGGGGGTGACGCGGTTGCTCGACCGGCCGGTGTGCCCGGCGACGTCGCCATCGTGCCGCGCGATGCTGGGCGACCGGGCGTGCCGGGTCGATCTGGCGCCGTTGACGCACGATCGGCGCGTGGTGGCGATCGCGGGGCGCGCGGTGACGCTGGATCATGCGGTCGCGGGCATGGCGTTCGGCGAATTATTGTGGATCGAGGGCGCGAATTGCGGGCTGGCGAGCCCGGTGATCGCCGTCGAGGGCGGCGTGCTGCAGCTGGCCGAGGTGCCGTCCTTTTTGCCCGAGGGTGCGGTGCGGGTGCGGCTGACCGAAGGGTGCGACAAGCAACTCGCAACCTGCCGCGACCGATTTGCCAATGCGATCAACTTTCGCGGCGAGGCGCATCTGCCGGGCAATGATCTGCTGACGCGCTATCCCGGTGGCTGACGATGCCGCGCGCGCCTTTGCGGCGGCGCAAGCGATGGTCGGGGTGCGGTTTCGGCCGCAGGGGCGCAACCCGGCGACGGGGCTCGATTGCGTGGGGCTGGTCTGGGCGGCCTATGCGGCGGCCGGCGTGCGGTTGCGGGGGCCGACGAACTATCCGCTGCGTGGCTGGTCGCGGACGCGGGTCGAGGCGGGGCTGATGGGGGCAGGGTTTGCCCGAGTCCGGGATCCGGCACGGGTCGGCGACGTCGCGCTGATCGCCTGTGCGGCGGGGCAGTTTCATCTGGGGCTGATCGGGGCCGCGACATTTGTCCATGCTCACGCAGGGTTGCGGCGTGTGGTTGAGACGCCGGTTGACGCGATGGCGCGTGACGCGGTGCGGTGGCGATTTTTCAAGACAGGGGATGATGATGGCAACGTTGGTGCTGACGGTGGTCGGCGGGATTGTCGGGGGGCCGGTCGGCGCGGCGATCGGCGCGGCGCTGGGGCAACAGATTGATGCGGAGATCTTCAAGCCCAAAGGGCGCGAGGGGCCGCGGCTGGCCGATCTGAAGGTCCAGGCATCGACCTATGGTCAGCAGATCCCCCAGCTGTTCGGGACGATGCGCGTCGCGGGCAGCGTGATCTGGGCGACCGACCTGATCGAACGGCGCGAGCGACGCGGCGGTGGCAAGGGGCGGCCGTCGACGACCGAATATAGCTATGCGGTGTCGCTGGCGGTGGCGCTGTCGGCGCGGCCGATCCGCGCGATCCGGCGGATCTGGGCCGACGGCAATCTACTGCGCGGCGCGAGCGGGACCTTTCAGGAGCGCTGCACCTTTCGCTGGCACCCGGGGGGCGAGGATCAGGCGGTCGATCCGCTGATTGCATCGGCGACCGGAATGGCGTCGGCGAGCGCGTTTCGCGGCCTTGCCTATGCGGTGTTCGAGGAGCTGGAACTGGGCGCCTTTGGCAACCGGATTCCCTCGCTGACCTTTGAGGTCGAGGCCGATGCGGGGGCGGTCGATGCCGGGATGATCGGTGACCGCCTGTTGGGCGAGAGCGGGCGATGTTTCGGTGCGTGGCCGTTCACCGGCTATGCCGCGTCGGGCGACCGGGCGCGCGACGCGCTGGCGCCGTTGTTCGACGTCGATGGCGTGCGGGTGGCGAGCGGTTCGGAGCGGTGGCGGCTGGCCCCGGCGGCGCTGACCGGCGCGCCGCTGATGCTGAGCGCGTTTCGCGAGGCGCGGCGGACGGAAATCGGGCGCGACGCGGTCGAGCGGCAACGCGCCCCCCTGTCGTCGTTGCCGGGGTCGATCCGGCTGCGTCACTACGAGCCCGAACGCGATTATCAATTGGGCCAACAGGCGAGCCGGGTCGCGGGGGGCGGGGTGCGCGAGGAGCGGATCGACCTGCCCGCGGTGCTGCCCGCGCCGTCGGCGCGGGCGCTGGCGCAGCGGCTGGCCGCGGCGGCGGCAGACGGGCGCGAGACGTTGATCTGCCAGGCCGATCTGGCGGCGCTGGCACTGCCGGTCGGGTATGTCGTGACGCTGGCCGACGGCAACGCCTGGCGCCTGGCGGCGCGGACGGTGCGCGCGAACGAGATATTGATCGAATTGAAGCGGCACCAGCCGGTGCCCGCCGCTGACCTGCCCGCCGAGCCGGGGGTTCCGGTGCTGGCGCCCGACTGGCCCGATGCGGCGGGAACGGTGCAGCTGTTCGATCTGCCGAACCTGGGGAGCCCGGGCGCCGTGTCGGGGCGGATTCTGATCGCTGCGGCGGGCAGCGATGATGGCTGGCGCGGTGCCGATTGCTGGTTCGTGCCCGCCGCCGATGCCGAGCCCATTGCGCTGGGCACGGTGCGGCCGGCGGCGGCGCTGGGGCAGCTGGCGGCGCCGCTGGCGGCGGGAAGCGACATGTTGTTCGATCGCGCCGCAACGTTGATGGTGGCGTTGGTCAACTCGGCGATGGCGCCGGTATCGGTCGATGACGCGGCGCTGCTGGGCGGCGCCAATCGCGCGATGGTCGGTGACGAATTGGTGCAGTTTGGCATCGCGGAGGCGGTGGGGCCGGGGGCGTGGCGACTGTCGCATTTGCTGCGCGGCCGGGCCGGGACAGCGCGCGCGGTGGGCCATCCGGCGGGCACGCCGTTCGTGCTGATCGACGATAGCGCACCGATGCTGTTGCCCGAACCGCTCGCCCTGGCGGCCGAGAGCGGCGGCGCCCGGCTGCAATGGGCACCGCGCGGCGGGACGGTGCTGACCGAGATGGCCGTGCCTGCGGCCAGCGGCGCGCTGCGGCCGCTGGCGCCGGTGCATGGGCGGATCGAGCCCGACGGGACGGGCGGGGTCGTCATCAGCTGGCGGCGGCGCAGCCGCGTCGACACGGGTTGGCGCGACCATGTCGATCTGCCGCTGGGCGAAGGGCGGGAGGCGTGGCGCATCGAATTGTCGCCGCCGGTGGCGGGGCGGGGGCCGTGGGAGCGTGATGCACCGACGCTGCACATCGAGGCGCCCGAACTGGCGGTGCTGCCACCCGGAACCGCGATCCTGATTCGCCAGGTCGGGGATTTCGCGCTGTCGCCGCCGCTGTCTTTGCCGCTGACCTGAAGAGGATGATCCCATGACCGATATGTCACAGACCCCGCGCTTTGCCTTGCCGTTGCTGGCGGTGGCGCAGGCGCAGAAAGAGATGACGCACAATGAGGCGCTGACGCTGATCGACGCGCTGGTTCATGCCGCGGTCGTGGCGGGGCCGCTGAATGACCCGCCCCCGGCGCCGGTGCCGGGGCAATGCTGGCTGGTCGGCGCGGCGCCGACCGGCGACTGGGCCGGGCAGGCGAGGGCGATGGCGCTCTCGACCGTGGGCGGGTGGCGCTTTGCCGCCCCGCGGGATGCGATGCAGGTGACGCGCCTGACCGACGGAGCGCGGCTGCGATTCGAGGGGGGCGAATGGGTGGCGCCCGCGGCGATCAGCGCCCCGTCAGGCGGCTCGACAGTCGACGCCGAAGCGCGTAGCACCCTCGCGATGGTGATCGCGCAGCTTGACGCGCAGGGCATTCTGATTTCAGGCTGAATTTCTGTTCTTTGGTTTTTAAAGTGCGACTTTTTGGCAACAGATTGACGATTTGTTCACTTGCACGGAACCAAAGCGGCGGGTAGGACGTCTGCCGAGACGTATATCTCAATTTGAAAGGGGAATTACTATGAGGAAGCTTGCCGTCGCTATGGCATTGGCCTCCACCGCCCTGGCTTCGCCTGCTCTGGCGCGCGACGACTCCTGGTACGTGGGTGTTGGTGCTGGCGCTATGCTGGTTGAAGACCTTGATCTCGATATTGGCACCGTTAACAATGCCGGTTCGCTCGATCATCGTGCTGGCTATGATTTCGAAGGCACCGTCGGTTATGATTTCGGCGGTTTCCGCGCTGAAGTCGAAGTCGGCTATCGTGAAGCCGACATCAAGTCGGGCCGCTTCACCACCCCCGGGATCCCGAACAGCGCCAACGGCGCCGGTTCGTTCACCGGTTCGACCGCACTGAACGGCGACACCAACGCGCTGAGCTTCATGGTCAACGGTATGCTCGACTTCGGTGACGACGACGGCCTTCAGGGCTTTGTCGGCGGCGGTGCGGGTGTTGCCCGCGTGTCGGTTGAACCCGTGTTCGCCGGTCCGTTCATCGACGATTCGGACACGGGCTTTGCCTGGCAGGCAATCGCCGGCGTTCGCGCGCCGCTGAGCACCAACTGGGACGTCGGCCTGAAGTATCGCTTCTTCAACGTCGATAATGTTGATCTGGTCGATCAGGCCGGTCGCGATGTTTCGACGCGCTTCCGTTCGCACTCGATCCTGGGCACGCTGACGTACAACTTCGGTGGTGCAGAGCCGCCGCCGCCGACAAAGCCCTGAAGGCCGTCGTCGTCACCGAAGTCGAGCATACCG
>CAZCUW010000077.1:5486-13161 GCA_964502035.1 uncultured Sphingopyxis sp.
AGCCGCCGCCGCCGCCGGTCGTGCAGTGTGAGCCCGGGCCGTACATCGTGTATTTCGACTGGGATCAGTCGAACATCACGCCGGAAGCCGCTTCGACGCTCGACAACGCGATCAGCGCCTACAACCGTGGTTGCACGGGTACGCAGGTCATGCTCGCCGGTCACGCTGACCGTTCGGGTTCGGCCACGTACAACGTCGGCCTGTCGGAACGCCGCAACACCGCGGTTCGCAGCTATCTGACCGCTCGCGGTATCTCGGATGGCTCGATCAGCGCGCAGGGCTTCGGCGAAAGCCGCCCGGCCGTTGCCACCGCCGATGGCGTCCGCAACGACCAGAACCGTCGCGTGGAAATCACTTACGGTCCGAACTCGGGCATGTAAGACTGGTTTCCGCTCCCGACAGGGACTGGAACGAAAAGAGGGGCGGTACCGCAAGGTGCCGCCCTTTCTTTTTGTCCGCCGCGCCTGGCCGTGGCCGACCTATGTTCCCATCAAATTTCGCTTGCCTGCTTTGACATATGATATACCATCACAAATAGGGTGCGAGATGGTCTTGGACCCTTGATGAGGGGTGGGGGCCCGTCCATCGCGGCGCGGCCGGTCCCGACCGGGAGAGAGACGATGCGCCAACGCCGCAGCATGTTTCATCGCAGCATTTTTCGCGCCGACCCAAATGGCGATCCCGACATCAACACCACCCCGCTGATCGACGTGATGCTGGTCATGCTGGTGATGTTCATCATCACCATTCCGCCGCCGACCCACAGCGTCGATGTGACCTTGCCCGCCGATGGCGTCGGGATTCCGGTTGCGGACGAGAACCGGGTGACGATCGACACCGCCGACGTGATCCGCTGGAACAACGAGGCGGTCGATCTGGCCGAACTGGGTATGCTGGTCAAACAGGCCGCCGACCGCCCAGAGCCGGCGGCAATCCTGCTCGAACCCGACGCGCGGGCGCGCTATCTGCGCGTCGATGAGGCGATCGGCGCGATCCGGCGCAACGGCGGGTCGAAAATCGCCTTTCCCGGGATCCGGGAATATGCAGGGCTGATCTGAACCCGCGGTGCGCGCGCGCGCCGCGGTTAAGCGGTGGGCGCGGTGCCGGGCCGGAGATAGGCCATCATATAGCCGACATAGTCGGCCTTGCCGAGCGGGACGCCCATATGGCGGAGGATCGAATAGGCCGCAACAAGGTGGAAATAAAATTGCGGCTGCGCCCAGTCGCGAACGTAGGTGCGCGCGGTCATGTCGAAGGTCATGCCGTTCGGTACGTCGAACTCGACCGGGCGGTCGGGGTCGGTGTCGAGCGTGGCGGCATCGACGGTGTCGAGCCACGCCAGCGTCGCGGCGATCTGGGCCTGAAGGCCCGCGAAGTCGTCCGCGTCGGCGGTGAGGGCGGGGGCTCCGGTGGCACCGAGGCGGGTCGGCGACTGCATCGCTTGCAGGCAGGTGAATCGGACCTGCGATGCGAGCGGGAACATGTCGGGCGCCAGCCGGGCGACGATGAGCTGCAATTCGCCGACGCCATTGTCGGCGCCCCACGCCAGGGCTTTGGCAAGCTGGCCCGACAGCGCGCGCAGGCCGTTCTGATAGGCGGGAACGGTCAGGTCGTAGAGCATCGTCACATCCTTTGGAGGGTGGGAGCCGGTCAGGCGGGGGCGAGATTGTCCTGAAATTGCAGGCGCGCAAGCCGGGCGTAGAGGCCGTCGGCGGCGACCAGTTCGTCGTGCTTGCCTTCCTCGACGATGCGGCCGTCATCCATGACGATGATGCGGTCGGCGGCGCGGACGGTGGCGAGGCGGTGCGCGATGACGATCGTGGTGCGGTCGTGCATCAATGTTTCGAGCGCGTCCTGCACCAGCTTTTCGGATTCGGCGTCGAGCGCCGAGGTCGCTTCGTCGAGCAGCAGCAGCGGGGCGCGGCGGAGCAGGGCGCGGGCGATCGCGACGCGCTGGCGCTGGCCACCCGACAAACGCGCGCCGCCCTCGCCCATGAAGGTGTCGAGGCCTTGCGGGAGCTTGCGAAGGAATTCCTCGGCATTTGCGGCGCGCGCGGCGTCCCACAATTGGTCGTCGGTCGCGTCCCAATTGCCGTAACGCAGATTGTCGCGTGCCGAGGCGGCAAAGATCACCGTCTCCTGCGGCACCATGGCGATGCGGGTGCGGATGTCCGCGGGATCGGCCTCAGTCAGCGGGACGCCGTCGAGCAGGATCTGTCCCGCCTGCGGATCGTAGAAGCGCTCGGCGAGCTGGAACAGCGTCGATTTTCCCGCGCCCGAAGGGCCGACGATCGCTACCGTCTCGCGCGGCGCGATCGCGAGCGAGAAACCATGCAGCGCCGGCGCGTCGGGGCGGGTCGGATAATGGAATTCGACCCGCGCAAATTCCAGCGTGCCGATGGGCGGTTCGGGAAACGCGCGCGGGTGCGCAGGCGGCGCGATGCTGGGTTCGGCGTTGAGCAACTCGCTGAGGCGCTCGGCGGCGCCGGCCGCGCGCAGCAGGTCGCCATAGACCTCGGTCAGCGCGCCGAACGCGCCCGCCACCAATCCCCCGGTCAGGACGAAGGCGGCGATGGTGCCGCCGGTGATCGTTCCCGCCGCGACACCGGCGGCGCCGTACCACAGCAGCGTCGTAATCGCCCCGAACAGCAGGCCGATGACGATCGCGGTCATGATGGCGCGCAGGCGGATGCGGCGCTTTGCGGTCGCGAAATTGGCCTCGACCGCCGCGGTGAAGCGGATCGCCTCGCGCTCTTCCTGGCCGAACGCCTGGACGATCTTCATCGCCCCCAATTGTTCGGAGGTGGTGGCGCCGATATCGGCGACCCGGTCCTGACTGGTGCGCGAGACATTCTGGAGCTTTCGGCCGAGCAGGACGATCGGCATGATGATGACCGGGATACCAAGCAAGATGCCGCCGGTCAGCTTGGGCGACAGCGAAAAGAGATAGGCGATGCCGCCAATCCCCATCACCAAGTTGCGCAGGGCCACCGACACGGTCGTTCCGACGACCTGTTCGATAATCGTCGTGTCCGACGTCATCCGCGAGGCGATTTCCGACGGGCGGTTTTCCTCGAAGAAGCCGGGAGCGAGGCGGAGCAGGTTGCGCTGAACGGCCTGGCGGATGTCGGCGACGGTGCGTTCGCCCAGCCAGCTGACGAAATAGAAACGCAGCGCGGTGGCGAGCGCGAGGAGAATGACGATGACGTAGAACAGCCGGAAATGGGGAGCGACGTCGCCGCCGCCGGCCACGAAACCGCTGTCGATCATCTCCTTGAACTGCCACGGAATCGCCAGCGTCGCGAGCGCAGCCACGCCGAGCGCGATCGCGGCAATCGCCAGTTGCAGCGGATAAGCGCTGGCATAATGCCAGATCATGCGCAGGCTGCCGAGCTTGCGGCGGGGTTCGGCGGGGGCTTTCGCGGGGGAAAGATCGGGGGTGCTGGCCATCGCAGCGGCCCTAGCAGCGGCGGCGCCCGCGCTCAACGACGCAGAATGACGCTGTGGCTTCATGGATTATGAAGCAGGACTGCATAGTTGGCCGCGCAATTCCGGACAAAGATCATCGCCTATCGCGTTTATGACGCATTGCACAATGAAGCGGATGCCCTAGACTGGCGCCAATGAACGGGCGCCTCAAGAGCGCCGGGGCTTGCCAAGGAAAATATCGAACATGCTGTATCACGCCTTTGAAATGCAAAAGAGCTGGCTGGCGGGCGCGAGCGCGCTGGCGACCGCGGGAGCGCAGGTGATGCAGCATCCCGCCAATCCGCTCGGCTATTTCGGCGGCAGCCCGCAATTCGCGTCGGCGCTGGAAGTGTTTGCGCACGCCGCGGCACCGCGCGGCAAGCCGGGGTTCGAGCTGTACGAAACCGAAGTCGATGGCGAAACGGTGCGGGTGACCGAGGCGATCGAGGCGCGGCGGCCCTTTGGCCAGCTCAAGCATTTCAAGCATAAGGGTGCGAAGGACGCACCCAAGCTGCTGATCGTCGCGCCGATGTCGGGCCATTATGCCACCCTGCTGCGCGGCACGGTCGAGCGGATGCTGCCCGGCCATGACGTGTGGATCACCGATTGGCGCGACGCGCGCAACGTGCCGCTGGAGGCAGGCAAGTTCGACCTCGACGACTATATCGATTATCTGATCGGCTGGCTGGAGCATATCGGTCCCGGCGCGCATATGCTGGCGGTGTGCCAACCGTCGGTCCCGGCGCTCGCCGCCGCCGCGATCATGGCCGCCGACAAGAACAAGGCCCGGCCCGCGACGCTGACGATGATGGGCGGCCCGATCGATACGCGCAAGGCGCCGACCGCGGTCAACCAGCATGCGATGACGCGCCCGCACGCATGGTTCCAGGAAAATGTCATCGCGACGGTGCCGGCCTATTATCCGGGCGCCGGGCGCCGCGTCTATCCGGGGTTCCTGCAACTCGCCGGTTTCATGTCGATGAACCTGGGCAACCATATGATGAGCCACTGGTCGATGTTCAAACATCTGGTCGACGGCGACGGCGAGGAAGCCGACAAGACCAAGGAATTCTATGACGAATATCGGTCGGTATGCGACATGACCGCCGAATTCTATCTGCAGACGGTCGATGTCGTGTTCCAGCGCCACGCGCTGCCGAAGGGCGAGATGCTGCATCGCGGCAAGCCGGTCGACCTGAATGCGATCGAGGATATCGCGATCCTGGCGATCGAGGGCGAGCGCGACGATATTTCGGGGATCGGCCAGACCAAGGCGGCGCTGACGCTGACCAAGTCGCTGCCGACCGAGAAGAAGAAATATTTGATGGCGAAGACCGTCGGCCATTACGGCATCTTTAACGGCCGCAAATGGCGCGAGGATATTGCGCCGGTGGTCGAGGGGTGGATTCGCGCCAACGGGGGGTGAGTGTCGGTTAAAGACCTGTAATTTCGTCATCCCGGCGGAGGCCGAGATCTCTCCCTCTCGCCCATACGCACCGGCGAGATCCCTGCCTTCGCCGGGATGACGAGGTAGAGGTGCGGGTTAGGTCAATGCACCGGCGACGTCCGCACCGCCCAATAGATCAGATAAAGCAATCCCGCCCACAGCAGCAGGATGATCGCCAGCCCGCTGCGGCTCGACGGGCGGGCGCTGGCGGCTTCGGCGGCGGCGTGGAGTTCGATCCATAGCGGACCGGGGATCAGACGGCGCACCGCCCATAATCCCAGCGGGACGATGATCAGGTCGTCGAGCCAGCCCAGCACCGGAATGAAATCGGGGATCAGGTCGATCGGCGATAGCGCGTAAGCGGCGACCGCGATTGCCAGGAACCGTGCGAGCATGGGCACGCGCGGGTCGCGTGCGGCGAGCCACGCGGCGTGCGCCTCGACCGCGAGGCGATGGCCCAAATCGCCGATGCGTTCGGAAAGGGATTTACCGGTCATGCTTTGCACCCTTAGTGTCCCGGCATGGCTATCCAACTGAAAAGCGCGCGGGTTGAGCGTTGGGCGGTGGCGGGATCCTTTGTGATCGCGCGCGGCGCCAAGACGTTCGTTGATGTCGTTATCGCCGAAGTCGAAGGTGAAGGCGTGATCGGGCGCGGCGAAGGCACCCCGGTCTATTATCTGGGTGAGGACGCTGCGGCGTGCCGTGACCAGATTTTGCACGCCGCGCCGCATATCGCGGCGATGGACGCGGTCGCCGCGCGCGCTGCGGTGCAGGACCTGATGCCTGCTGGCGCCGCGCGCAATGCCCTCGATTGTGCGCTGTGGGATCTGGAAGCGAGGCAGCGCGGGCTGCGGCTGTGGCAGCTGGCGGGCTGCGACGGAGCGCCGACCGCGCGGGTCACCGCCTTCACCATCTCGCTGGGCGCGCCGGGGGCGATGGCCGAACAAGCTGCCACCGCCGAGGCCGACGGGTATCGCCTGCTCAAGATCAAGTTGACCGGCGACGACGACCGCCTGCGCGTCGCCGCGGTGCGCAAAGGGGCACCCGAGGCGCGGCTGATTGTCGATGCCAATGAAAGTTGGGGACAGCTCGACATTTTGGCCGAGGCCGAAGCGCTCGCCGATTTTGGCGTCGAGATGATCGAACAGCCGGTGGCGGTCGGCGCCGACGCGCTGCTCGATCCGATTTACGCGCCGATCCCCTTCGTGGCTGACGAAAGCTGTCAGACCGCCGCCGACGTCGCGCGGATAGGCGCTTTTTACGACGGGGTGAACATCAAGCTCGACAAGGCGGGCGGGCTGACCGAAGCGCTACGGATCGCCGATGCCGCCGATGCCGCGGGCCTATCGATCATGGTCGGGTGCATGTTGTCGACCAGCCTCGCGATCGCGCCGGCGTTCGTGCTGGCGCAGCGCGCGCGGTGGGTCGACCTGGACGGCCCCGCGCTGCTGGCGCGGGACCGTGAACCGGGGTTTGAGTTTCGCGAGGGGCGGATCGGGCCGCCGGTGGGGTAAGCCGTTGCCCCCGCGAAGGAGGTGCGACGGCCACCAGAGATTGACTTTAAATTACTCCACTCGTCAAATCACTCCAGTCGTCATTGCGAGCGAAGCGAAGCAATCTAAGGCGGTTACCGCACACTCTGGATTGCCGCGTCGCTTCGCTCCTCGCAATGACGATTCAATTTGATACAATCGCTCGCTACAGCGCCACCTCGGCATGCTGGCCAAGCTCGCCTTCCTTCATCGTCATGCCGGTCATCAGCTTGAAGATGCCCTTGATACCCGGATCGGCGGTCCAGATTTCGGCATTGTCCAGGTCGAAGCGGAGGAGGACCAGCTTGGGGTCGTCCTTGCCGCCTTCATACCAGGCCGCGATGCCGTTGTTCCACAGCCGGTCGAGCACCGCGCGGTCGCTTTCGTAGACCAACGTCCCCGAAATGCAGGCGAACAGATCGTGCCCTTTCGACGCGAACTGCGCCATCGCGGGGCCGCCGCCCGACAGGCGGTTGTCGGTCGAGGTGAAGAACCAGAAGGCGCTGTTGGCGTCCTTGTCGAGCTGCGCGTTCATCGGGATATGATGCTCGCGCTCGCCAGTAGCGCCGATCATGACATAGGGGCTGTCGGCCAGCGCCTTCCAGAATTGCTGTTTGATATCGTCGCTCATGCGCGAAGCTCCTTCTTATTTCAGAATAAGATGGAAACGCGACAGCCGCTGGTATGTTGCGTCATCGGGCATCGTTTTCTGTTCGGCATAGCTGACGACTTCATATTCGATATCGTCGGGATCGAGGAAAAAGAAGCGGCGGCCCGGTTCGTAATCGCCGTGGCTGAAGGGGATGAGGCCAGCCGCCTTGACCCGCGCCTCGACCGCGTCGAGGTCGTCGACCTGGATGCCGACATGATTGAGCGGCGCGCCCTTGGGGTAACGCGCATCGGCGTGCTGGCCATTGGGGCCGGTATAGAGCGCGACATAGGCGCGGGCGCTGCCGAGGTGGATCGTCCGCCCGCCATCGCGCGCCGGGCCGCGCCAGCGTTCGGACCAGCCGAAGATGGCGGACAGCAGAGTCGCAGTGCGGTCGGGGTCGCTGACCGTCACATTGACATGTTCGATGAAGGATTGCGTCACGGGGTTGCTCCTGATTCGGGTTGACGCAGCGGGTTTGCAAGCTCAAGTGAGGTTTAGATCAAGTGCAAATGGCGCGACCGATTGTCCGGCCCGTCATTGCGAGGAGCGAAGCGACGCGGCAATCGCCAGCCATCG
>CAZCUW010000078.1:0-12526 GCA_964502035.1 uncultured Sphingopyxis sp.
GGCATAACCTATGTCCGCTTTGCCCATGACGAACCGGCGCTGTTCCGCCTGAGCTTTACCCGGCAGATGTCGGCGCGCCACGCCAAGGTTGGCGGCGACGGCGGCGAAGTTGCCTATAACCTGCTCCGCGCCGGGGTGGGGGAGGCGTTGCCGGGGGTCGAAAACCCCGATACGGCGGCACTGCACGCCTGGGCGCTGGTCCACGGCCTGGCGATGCTGATCCTCGACCGGCGGCTGGAATGGGACGAAGCGATGGTTGACGAGGTGGTCGGCCTGACCTTTGGCGGCATCGATTGAGGGGCGACGCGAACTGATCGCGCGATAAACAGGGGGAGGCGGCGATATGTTAGCGGTTTCTTTCCCTCTTTTCGGCTATCTGGTCTGATGACCCGGTCGCTATCCCCCCGCGTCGAGGCGATATTCTGGTTCCTGCTGACCACAGCCGGATATTTCCTGCTGGCGAACCTGTCGCTGCATGCGACCAGGGGCGCCGACAATATCGCCGCCATCTGGCCGCCCAGCGGCTACCTGCTCGCGCTGTTGCTGCTGATGCCGGCGCACGCGCGCCTCGCCGCCTTTGCCGGCATGGCGGCGGCGAGCATCGGCGCCAACATGACCCAGGGGATCGAGGCGGCGACCGCCGCCGCCTACACCGCCGCAAACGCCGCCGAGGCGGCGGTTGCGCTGTGGCTGGTGCGGCGCCGCGAACCCGGCGAAATATCGTTCATGGTGCCGCGCGCGGTCGGGAGTTTTTGCCTCGCAGCCCTGATCGCAAGCGCGGTGAGCGGGGGCATGGCCGCGATATTGACCGGCAACGGGTTCGATTTCTTTTTGTCGTGGATGACGACGGTGGCGCTGGGGATGCTGATCGTCACCCCGCCGATCGTGATGCTGGCGCGGATGGTGCGATCGAACGCACTCAACAATGTGCCGACGGCGATGAAAGCCGAAGCGATCGCGCTGCTCACCGTGGCGGCCTTTGTTACCGGCGTCTCCTTTTCGCAGTCCGACTTCCCCGCCACGTTCCTGCCGTGCGTCGCGGTCATTGTCGCCTCGTACCGGCTGGGACCGTTCGGCGCGGCAGCGGGGATGCTGATCGTCGCGATCATCGCGGCGTTGCTGACCGGGCAGGGCCATGGACCGATTGCCGCGATGGACGCGACGCAAAAGGTCGAGGTGCTTTTCCTGCAATTCTATCTGGTGACGATGCTGTTCGTCGCGCTGCCGCTCGCCGCGCTGCTGGTGGTGCAACGGCGGCTGGCCAAGCGGTTGGAACAGAGCAACCGCTGGCTGTTGCAGGCCGAGGCGGCGGCGCTGGTCGGTCATTGGCGCGTCGACCTGGTGCGCTGGACGATCCAATGGTCGGACCAGACTTACCGTGTCCACGGGCTGGAACCCGGCACGCCGGTCGATGTCGACTATAGCGTCGCGCGATATCTGTCCGACGACCGGGCGGCAGTGCAAAAGACGTTGGCCGACGCGGTCCGATCGGGCGAACCGTTCGTGTTTCAGGGCCGCATCCTGCGCGCCGACGGCGAAGTCCGGCACGTGAAATCGCACGGGTCGATCGAAAAGAGCCGCGGCGGCAAGGCGATCGGGATTTTCGGGACCGTCCAGGACGTCACCGAGACGGTCGAAAATGCCCGCGTGCTGGAGGCGGCGCGCAGCGCGGCCGAACGGGTTGCCAACACCGACATGCTGACCGGCCTGCCGAACCGTCGCCACACGCTGGCATCCCTCGACCAGGCGTTGCGGAACGCGGCGCAAGACAGCGCGCCGCTGGCGGTCGCGATTTTCGACATCGATCATTTCAAGCAGATCAACGACCTGCACGGCCACGCCACCGGCGACCAGGTGATCCGCCGCGTCGGGCAGCGGGCCAAGGCGTCGCTGCGCGATTATGACATGGTCGGGCGGTTCGGCGGCGAGGAATTTGTCTGCATCTTGCAGGGCCGCAGCGCGCTGTCGGCCGAACTGGTCGCCGAACGGGTGCGCAAGGCGGTTCAGGCCGATACCGACGGCGCGGCCGCGGGTTTGCCGGGGGTCACGGTCAGCATCGGACTGGCCATCTATGCCGGCGAGGCTAGCGCCGAAGACCTGCTCCAGCGCGCCGACAAGGCGCTCTATATGGCAAAGCGCGACGGACGGAACCGGCTGCGCATGGCGGCTTAGAAAGGCCTCCCGTCCTCGTCGTTGGCGGCTTCAGCCCCCCCGTCGACGGTCAGCAGGTCGCCGGGCTGGCAGTCGAGCGCGGTGCAGATGGCGGCGAGGGTCGAAAAGCGGATCGCCTTGGCCTTGCCGGTTTTCAGGATCGACAGATTGGCGAGGGTGATGTCGACGCGGTCGGCCAGTTCGGTCAATGTCATGCGCCGGTCGTGGAGCAGGTCGTCGAGCTTGACGATCACGGGCATCAGACGGTTCCTTCCAGATCGTCGCGCATCGCGGCGCCCTGTTCGAAGATGCCCGCGAGGACAAAGACGAGCAGGATCGACAGGACCGCGTTGAGCGAAAAGTCGAAGCCGACGTTGTTGCGGCCGAACAGGTCGGCGGCCTCGCCCGCGGCGAACGACAGCGGGATGCCGATCAGTTGCAGGGCGACCATCAGCCAGCCGATGGCTTTGAGCCGCACCGCATTGACCATCGCAAACGGGTCGCCCAGCGCGACGCTGCCGACGATCGCCAACAATTTGCGCATGATCGTCAGGATAAGTGCCAGCGCCACCAGGCCAAGCGCAAAGACGGCATACAGCCACGGATAGAGCGCCGCGGCATCGAGCCCGGGCTTTTCGACCGCGATCTGCTGCGCCACCTCGGTCCAGTAAAAGGGCAGGATTGCCGCCGTGGCAACGAGAATGGTCGCGGCGACGGCGATGAGTCCCATGATCAGGAGGATCAACGCGCGGGTGATCAGCAGGACCGGTTGGCTTGAAGGGCTTTTCATATCGAACTCCAATATGTGATATACTGAATATCAATATGCTCAATATTGCTTTTCGTCAAGCATATATTGCTTATCGATAAATTCGGGGCGATCGGCACGATATCGGCGACGGGCTACGGTCTGGCCGCCGACAACCTGCTTTGGCGGCGGCGGTATTGCTGTTAGGTCTGTCGGCGGATCATGCGAAAGGGAGGGTGCCATGCAAGGCGATGCGATGATGGCGCGGCGGATGCTGTTGGCGGCCGCGATGGGCATGGCGGCGCTGGCGCAGGCGCCGTGGGCGCTGGCGAAATTGCCGCGCGGCGGGGTCAAGGGACTGATCGGCGGTGCGTCGGACGGGGCGCTCGACAAATTGGCGCAGCCGGGCGCCTTTTATCGCGACACCGCGGTGCGTATCCTGTTGCCGGGGGCGGGCGGCAAATTGGCGTCAAAGCTGTTCGGGGTCGGCGACAAGCTGGGGCTCACCACCAACCTGACCAAAAGCCTGAACGATGCCGGTGGACAGGCGGCGGGCGAGGCGAAGCCGATCTTTCGCGCCGCGATCGACAATCTGCGCTGGTCCGACGCACCGGCGCTGGTGTCGAAAAAGGATGGCGCGACCCGCTATCTGCAGACGAGCGCGGGCGGGGTGCTATTCACAAAAGTGTCGCCGCTGATCGGATCGGCGCTGGAGAATGTCGGCGCCTATCGCCAGCTCGACCAGCTGGCGAAGGGCAATTCGCTGATGGCATCGGCGGGGCTGACGCGCGACGGGCTGACCAAGTCGGTGACCGATCAGGCGCTGAAGGGCATATTTCACTATATGGCGGGCGAAGAGGCGGCGCTGCGGCAGAATCCGGCGGGGTTGTTGAAGGGGGTGTTTTAGGCGTCTGGATCCCGGATCAAGTCCGGGGTGACGAGGGTGGGTTAGCAAACGACCGCTCCCCACCCCAAAACGGACGGCCGCGATCATCGACAACCGCCCCAGCACCGTTGACACTATGCCCCGCAAATCCTATATGGCCGCCACACCCCATCGTTCGAGATAGAGTCCGCCTTGCGCAGCGGATTGTACGGATAGGTCGGCGGGGATTTCGACAGGCGTTGGAAAGCTGCGGTAAACCGGCAACGGTTGCCTGCGGCTTTTTTCGCGTCGGAGCGCCCGCGATTTGGATTTTTGACAGGCGAGACAATCACTTATGGCGACCAAGGCGAAGTCGGTGGGCAAGACCCTCGAAGCAACCGCAAGCAAGCGGATCCGCAAGCTGTTCGGCAACATCCACGAAGCGGTGGAAATGCCCAACCTGATCGAGGTGCAGCGCGAATCCTATGAACAATTCCTGCGGTCCGACCCCTCGGTCGGCTATGTTTCGGGCCTGGAAAAGACGCTGCGCAGCGTGTTCCCGATCCGCGATTTCGCCGGCACCGCCGAGCTCGACTTCGTCCATTACGAACTCGAAGCGCCGAAATATGACGTCGACGAATGCCGCCAGCGCGGCATCACCTATGCGGCGCCGATGAAGGTCACGCTGCGCCTGATCGTCTTTGAAGTCGACAGCGAAACCGACACCCGCTCGGTCCTCGATATCAAGGAGCAGGACGTTTACATGGGCGACATGCCCCTGATGACGGGCAACGGCACCTTCTTCGTCAATGGCACCGAGCGCGTTATCGTGTCGCAGATGCACCGTTCGCCGGGTGTGCTGTTCGACCATGACCGCGGCAAGACCCACTCGTCGGGCAAGTTCCTGTTCGCTGCGCGCGTCATTCCCTATCGCGGTTCGTGGCTCGATTTCGAATTTGACGCCAAGGACATCGTCAACGTCCGTATCGACCGCAAGCGCAAGCTGCCGGTGACCAGCCTGCTGTACGCGCTGGGCATGTCGGGCGAGGAAATCCTCAACCATTTCTATGATCGCCTGATCTTCGAGCGCGCCGAAAACGGCTGGCGCGTGCCCTTCATGGTCGAAAACTGGCGCGGTGCGAAGCCCGCGTTCGACGTCGTCGACGCCAAGACCGGCGAAGTCGTGTTCGCCGCCGGGCACAAGATCAGCCCGCGCCTGGCCAATAAGGCGGCCAAGGACGGTCTCGACACGCTGCTCATCCCGACCGAGGAAATCTTTGGCCGCTATTCGGCCTATGACCTGGTCAATGACGCGACCGGCGAGATTTACATCGAAGCCGGTGACGAAGTGTCGGCCGAAAATCTCGAAAAGATCGACAGCGCCGGTATCGAGAAGCTGGTGCTGCTCGACATCGACCACAACAACACCGGTCCGTGGATCCGCAACACGCTGAAGGCCGACAAGGCCGAGGATCGCGACCAGGCGCTGAGCGACATCTACCGCGTCATGCGCCCCGGCGAACCGCCGACGCGCGAAACCGCCGAAGCGTTGTTCGGCGGCCTGTTCTTTGACCCCGAGCGGTACGACCTGTCGGCGGTGGGTCGCGTCAAGCTGAACATGCGCCTTGGCCTCGACGCCGAGGACACGGTGACCACACTGCGCAGCGACGACATCCTCGCGGTCGTCAAGGAGCTGGTGAACCTGAAGGACGGCAAGGGCGAAATCGACGACATCGACAACCTCGGCAACCGCCGCGTCCGTTCGGTCGGCGAATTGCTAGAAAACCAGTATCGCGTCGGCCTGCTCCGCATGGAGCGCGCGGTGAAGGAGCGCATGAGCTCGGTCGATGTGTCGACCGTCATGCCGAACGACCTGATCAACGCGAAGCCCGCGGTCGCCGCGGTGCGCGAATTCTTTGGTTCGTCGCAGCTGTCGCAGTTCATGGATCAGACCAACCCGCTCTCCGAAGTCACCCACAAGCGCCGCGTGTCGGCGCTTGGGCCGGGCGGTCTGACCCGCGAACGCGCCGGCTTTGAAGTCCGCGACGTTCACCCGACCCATTATGGCCGTATCTGCCCGATCGAAACGCCGGAAGGCCCGAACATCGGTCTGATCAACTCGCTCGCCACCTTTGCGCGCGTCAACAAATATGGCTTCATCGAAACCCCGTACCGCAAGATCATCGACGGCAAGGTGACGACCGAGGTTGTCTATCTGTCGGCGATGGAAGAGCAGAAGCACACCGTCGCGCAGGCGAACGCCGATTTGAACGCCGACGGCAGCTTTATCGACGAGCTGATCTCGGCGCGCGAAGCGGGCGAGTTTCTGATGGCGCCCAAGGATCAGATCACGTTGATGGACGTGTCGCCGAAGCAGCTGGTTTCGGTGGCCGCGTCGCTGATCCCGTTCCTGGAAAACGATGACGCCAACCGCGCGCTCATGGGATCGAACATGCAGCGTCAGGCGGTGCCTTTGCTGCGCGCCGAGGCGCCGGTGGTCGGCACCGGCATGGAAGAAACCGTCGCACGCGATTCCGGCGCCGCCATCGCGGCGCGCCGCGGCGGCGTGATCGACCAGGTCGATGCGACGCGTATCGTCATCCGCGCGACCGATATGGTCGAACCCGGCAAGTCGGGCGTCGACATCTATCGCCTGCAAAAGTTCCAGCGGTCGAACCAGAACACCTGCATCAACCAGCGGCCGCTGGTGAAGGTCGGTGAAATCGTGCGCGCCGGCGACATCATCGCCGACGGTCCGTCGACCGAGCTGGGCGAACTGGCGCTGGGCAAGAATGTGCTCGTCGCGTTCATGCCGTGGAACGGCTATAATTATGAGGATAGTATCCTCATCAGCGAACGCATCGTGAAGGACGACGTCTTTACCTCGATCCACATCGAGGAATTTGAAGTCACCGCGCGCGACACGCGCCTGGGGCCGGAAGACATCACCCGCGACATCCCGAACGTCGGCGAGGAAGCGCTCCGCAATCTCGACGAAGCGGGCATCGTCTATATCGGTGCCGAAGTCGGCCCGGGCGACATTCTGGCCGGCAAGATCACCCCCAAGGGTGAATCGCCGATGACGCCGGAAGAAAAGCTGCTGCGCGCGATCTTTGGCGAAAAGGCCAGCGACGTGCGCGACACCTCGCTTCGCCTGCCGCCGGGCGTGTCGGGTACCGTCGTCGAAGTCCGCGTCTTTAACCGCCACGGCATCGACAAGGACGAGCGCGCGATCGCGATCGAACGCGAAGAAATCGAGCGGCTGAAGCAGGACGCCGACGATGAGCGCGCGATCCTCAACCGCGCGACCTTCTCGAGCCTGAAAGACCTGCTGATCGGTCAGACGACCAGCGCGGTGCCGAAGGGTCTGAAAAAGGGCGACGTCGTCAGCGAAGAGATGCTGGTCGAACTCGACCGCGCCGATTGGTGGAAGCTGGCGGTTGTCGAGGACAACAGCCAGACCGCATTGGAAGCGATCAAGGCGCAGTATGACGACGCGATCAAGCGCATCAACGCGAAATATGAAGATCGCGTCGAAAAGCTGCAGCGCGGCGACGAACTCGCCCCGGGCGTGCTCAAGATGGTCAAGGTCTTTGTCGCGGTGAAGCGCAAGCTGCAGCCGGGCGACAAAATGGCCGGCCGTCACGGCAACAAGGGCGTCATTTCGCGGATGCTGCCAGTCGAGGACATGCCGTTCCTGGAGGATGGCACCCATGTCGACATCGTGCTCAACCCGCTGGGCGTGCCGTCGCGCATGAACGTCGGGCAGATCCTGGAAACCCACCTCGGCTGGGCTTCGCGCGGTCTGGGGCAGCGGGTGACGCAGGCGCTCGACGAATGGCGCGATGCCAATCCCGACGTGACCGGCGGTCAGATGCCCGAAGCCGTCCGCGACGCGCTTCAGCATGTCTATGGCGCCGAATATGCCGATGACATCAAGTCGCGCGATGCCGATAACATCGTTGAAATGGCCGAAAACCTGCGGGTTGGCGTGCCGTTTGCGACCCCGGTGTTCGACGGTGCCAAGGAAGCCGATGTGACCAACATGCTGACCCTCGCGGGGCTGCATGAATCGGGTCAGTCGGACCTGTACGACGGCCGCACCGGCGATCGTTTCGATCGCAAGGTGACGGTGGGCTACATCTATATGCTGAAGCTCCATCACCTGGTCGACGACAAGATCCACGCGCGTTCGATCGGCCCCTACAGCCTCGTCACCCAGCAGCCGCTGGGCGGTAAGGCGCAGTTCGGTGGCCAGCGCTTCGGGGAAATGGAGGTCTGGGCGCTCCAGGCCTATGGCGCGGCTTACACGCTCCAGGAAATGCTGACGGTGAAGTCCGATGACGTGATCGGCCGCACCAAGGTTTACGAAGCGATCGTCAAGGGCGACGACACTTTCGAGGCCGGCATTCCCGAAAGCTTCAACGTGCTCGTCAAGGAAATGCGCTCGCTGGGCCTCAACGTCGAACTGTCTTCGCATGCCGAGCAGGACCCCGACGAGGCGCCCGACGCCCTTCCCGAAGCCGCCGAATAAGCCATTTCACCCCTCCCCTTCAGGGGAGGGGCCGGGGGTGGGGTCTCGCTAGGTAGAGCCAAGCCGAGACACCCCACCCCAACCCCTCCCCTGACGGGGAGGGGCTAAGCGAGGAACCAGATATGAACCAGCTTACCAACTTCATGAACCCGGTCGCGAAGCCCGAAACCTTTGACATGATCAAGATCGGCATCGCGAGCCCCGAGCGCATCCGTTCGTGGTCGTTCGGCGAGATCAAGAAGCCCGAAACCATCAACTATCGCACGTTCAAGCCCGAGCGTGACGGCCTGTTCTGCGCCCGCATCTTTGGTCCGATCAAGGATTATGAATGCCTGTGCGGGAAATATAAGCGCATGAAATACAAGGGCATCGTCTGCGAAAAATGCGGTGTCGAAGTCACGGTGACCAAGGTTCGCCGCGAGCGCATGGGCCATATCGAGCTCGCCGCGCCGGTCGCGCACATCTGGTTCCTGAAGTCGCTGCCGTCGCGCATCGGCCTGTTGCTCGACATGCAGCTCAAGCAGCTTGAGCGCGTGCTGTATTTTGAAGCCTATATCGTGCTTGAGCCCGGCCTGACCCCGCTCGAGAAATTCCAGCTGCTGACCGAGGACGAACTGCTCGACGCGCAGGACGAATATGGCGAAGACGCCTTTTCGGCCGGCATCGGCGCCGAGGCGATCCGTGTCCTGCTCGAAAATCTCGATCTGGAGCAGGAGCGCGTCGACCTGATGGAAGACCTGGCGACGACCAAGTCGGAGCTGAAGCCCAAGAAGATCATCAAGCGCCTCAAGGTCGTGGAATCGTTCATCGATTCGGGCAACCGCCCCGAATGGATGATCCTGGAAGTCGTTCCCGTGATCCCGCCCGAACTGCGCCCGCTGGTGCCGCTCGACGGCGGCCGCTTTGCGACGTCGGATCTGAACGACCTGTATCGCCGCGTGATCAACCGCAACAACCGTTTGAAGCGCCTGATGGAACTGCGCGCGCCGGACATCATCGTCCGCAACGAAAAGCGCATGTTGCAGGAAGCCGTTGACGCCTTGTTCGACAACGGCCGCCGCGGCCGCACGATCACCGGCGCCAACAAGCGTCCGCTGAAGTCGCTATCCGACATGCTCAAGGGCAAGCAGGGCCGCTTCCGTCAGAACCTGCTCGGCAAGCGCGTCGATTATTCGGGCCGTTCGGTCATCGTGACCGGTCCCGAACTCAAGCTGCACCAGTGCGGCCTGCCCAAGAAGATGGCGCTCGAGCTGTTCAAGCCGTTCATCTATGCGCGCCTCGACGCCAAGGGTCTGTCGATGACCTTGAAGCAGGCGAAGAAGTGGGTCGAAAAGGAACGCAAGGAAGTCTGGGACATCCTCGACGAAGTCATTCGCGAGCACCCGGTCCTGTTGAACCGCGCCCCGACGCTTCACCGCCTGGGCATCCAGGCGTTCGAGCCCGTGTTGATCGAAGGCAAGGCGATCCAGCTTCATCCGCTGGTCTGCGCCGCGTTCAACGCCGACTTTGACGGTGACCAGATGGCCGTCCACGTGCCGCTGTCGCTGGAAGCTCAGCTCGAAGCGCGCGTGCTGATGATGTCGACCAACAACATCCTGAGCCCCGCGAACGGCAAGCCGATTATCGTGCCGTCGCAGGACATGGTGCTGGGTCTTTATTATCTGTCGCTGGAACGCGATGGCGAGCCCGGTGAAGGCATGTTGCTGGCCGATATGGCCGAAGTGCATCAGGCGCTGTTCACCGGCGCCGTGACGCTGCACAGCAAGGTCATCAGCCGCGTTCCGCAGACCGACGAAGCCGGCAAGGAGTATTTCAAGCGTTTTGAAACGACCCCGGGCCGCATGTTGATCGGCGAATGTCTGCCGAAATCGCACACCGTGCCGTTCGACGTCGTCAACCGCCTTCTGACCAAGAAGGAAATCGGCGACGTGATCGATCAGGTGTATCGTCACACCGGCCAGAAAGAGACCGTGCTGTTCGCCGACGCCATCATGGCGCTGGGTTTCCGCAACGCGTTCAAGGCGGGCATCTCGTTCGGCAAGGACGACATGATCATCCCGGCGTCAAAGGTCGGTATGGTCGACGAAACCCGCGCGCTGGTGAAGGATTTCGAGCAGCAGTATCAGGACGGTCTGATCACGCAGCAGGAAAAGTACAACAAGGCGATCGACGCCTGGTCGCAGTGCGGCGACAAGGTCGCGAACGCGATGATGGACGAAATCCGTGCCACGCCGATCCTGCCCGACGGCCGCATGGCCCCGATCAACTCCATCTATATGATGGCGCATTCGGGTGCCCGTGGTTCGCAGGCGCAGATGAAGCAGCTCGCCGGGATGCGCGGCCTGATGGCCAAGCCGTCGGGCGAGATCATCGAAACCCCGATCATCTCGAACTTCAAGGAAGGCCTGACCGTCCTTGAATATTTCAACTCGACCCACGGCGCCCGTAAGGGGCTGGCCGATACGGCGCTCAAGACGGCAAACTCGGGTTATCTGACCCGCCGTCTGGTCGACGTGTCGCAGGATTGCGTTGTGATCGAGGAAGATTGCGGCACCGAACGCGGCATGGAAATGCGCGCGATCATCCAGGGCGGTTCGACGATCGCCTCGCTGGGCGAGCGCATCCTGGGCCGCACGACGCTGGAAGATGTCGTCGACAAGGACGGCAATGTCATCGCGCCGGTCGGCACGTTGCTCGACGAGCCGACGACGCAGCGGATCGAGGACGCCGAAGTTCAGTCGGTCAAGATCCGTTCGCCGCTGGTCTGCGAAGCGGTGCTGGGCGTGTGCGGCAAATGCTATGGCCGCGACCTGGCCCGCGGGACCCCGGTGAACATCGGCGAAGCGGTCGGCGTTATCGCCGCCCAGTCGATCGGTGAACCCGGTACCCAGCTGACGATGCGGACGTTCCACATCGGCGGCGCGGCGCAGGTCAACGAACAGTCGAACGTCGAATCCATCTCGGACGGGACGATCGAATATCGTGACATGCCGACGATCGTCGATCAGCGTGGGCGCCGCCTGGCGCTGGCGCGTTCGGGCGAAGTCGCGGTGATCGACAGCGAAGGCCGCGAGCGCGCGTCGCACAAGCTGCCTTATGGTGCGCAAATCCTCCACAAGGATGGCGACAAGATCAAGAAGGGCGAGCGGATTGCCGAATGGGATCCGTTCACCATGCCGCTGATCACCGAAAAGCAGGGCGTCGTGAAATATCAGGATCTGGAAGATACCAAGACCCTGATCGAACAGGTCGACGAAGCGACGGGCATCGCCCAGCGCGTCGTGATCGAATATCGTTCGGCGGGCCGCGCCAAGAAGGAAGACCTTCAGCCGCGTCTGACCCTGCTCGACGATGCTTCGGGTGAAGCCGCGCGCTATCTGCTCGCGGTCGGCACGATGCTGTCGGTCGAGGACGGTCAGACGGTGCAGGCGGGTGACGTTCTGGCCCGTGTCAGCCGTGAAGCATCGAAGACGCGCGACATCACCGGCGGTCTGCCGCGGGTGGCCGAGCTGTTCGAAGCACGCATTCCGAAGGACAACAGCGTCATCGCCAAGATCAGTGGTCGCATTGAATTCGTCAAGGATTACAAGGCGAAGCGCAAGATTGCGATCGTTCCGGAAGAAGGCGATCCGATCGAATATCTGATCCCCAAGTCGAAGGTGCTGGAAGTGCAGGAAGGCGACCAGGTCAAGCGCGGTGACGCCCTGATCAGCGGTTCGCCGAACCCGCACGACATTCTGGACGTCATGGGCGTCGAGGCGCTGGCCGAATATCTGGTCGCCGAAATCCAGGAAGTCTATCGACTGCAGGGCGTGAAGATCAACGACAAGCACATCGAGGTGATCGTTCGCCAGATGCTGCAAAAGGTCGAGATCACCGCGGGCGGCGACACCACGCTGCTGCCGGGCGAACAGCTCGATTATCTGGAGATGATGGAATATAACGCCAAGCTGCCGAAGAACGGCGTGCCTGCCGAGGGCCGTCCGGTCCTGCTGGGCATCACCAAGGCGAGCCTGCAGACGCGCAGCTTCGTTTCGGCGGCCTCGTTCCAGGAGACGACCCGCGTTCTCACCGAGGCGTCGGTGCAGGGCAAGATCGACTCGCTGATCGGGCTCAAGGAAAATGTCATCGTCGGCCGCCTGATCCCGGCGGGTACCGGCGCCGCCATGAACCGTGTCCGCGTTACCGCGTCGAGCAAGGATGCCGCGCTGCGCGCATCGATGCGCGC
>CAZCUW010000079.1:0-12236 GCA_964502035.1 uncultured Sphingopyxis sp.
GGGTCGAGGCGATCGCCTGCGGCACCCCGATCGTCATCAGCGATGCCGGCGGCGCCGCCGAACTGGTCACCGCACCCGTCGCGGGCCGCATCGCCCCGCGCACGCCCGAAGCGATAGCAGCCGCGGTGCAGGCGATCCTCGCCAACCCGCCCGTGGCGCCCGACGTTGCCGCCAGCCTTGGCGGCCGCTTCGACTGGGACCGCAACGGCCGCGAACTGGCCGCGCATCTTCGCCGGTGCGCCGGTTCTCACGAATAGTTTGAATCGTCATTGCGAGCGCAGCGAAGCAATCCAGAGCGGTTTACGCAACTCTGGATTGCTTCGCTGCGCTCGCGATGGCGAAGAGAAGATTACGCCCTAAACAACCGCGCCGTCGTCCTTGCGTTCGACCCGCTCGCCGCCGTCCATGCCCGCGCTGGTGCGCGGGACAAAGCTGTCGGGTCCGACCTTTAGCCAGACCAGGATCGGCGCCGACATATACATCGAAGAGTAGGTGCCGACGAAAATGCCGAGCAGCATCGCGGCGGTAAAGCCAAAGATGACGTCGGGACCAAAGATCAGCAACATGCCGAGCGCGATCAGCATCGACAGGCTGGTCATCACAGTGCGCGCCAGCGTCTCGTTCAGGCTGAGATCGAGCAGCGGCACGATCTCCATCTTGCGGTATTTCTTGAGGTTCTCGCGCACCCGGTCGAACACCACGATCGTGTCGTTCAGCGAATAGCCGATGATCGTCAACAGCGCCGCGACGATGTTCAGGTCGAATTGCATCTGCGTCAGCGCGAAAAAGCCGAAGGTGATCGTGACGTCGTGGAATAGCGCGAACAGCGCGCCGACCCCGAACTGCCATTCGAAGCGAATCCAGATATAGATTGAGATGCCCATCATCGCGAGCAACAGACTGAGCGCGCCCGTTTGCAGCAATTCTTCGGACACCTTGCCCGACACCGTTTCGACCGACCCGGTCTTGGCGGTCGGAAAAGCGTCCTTGATCCCCGCGACCAACTGCGCGCCGGCACGATCGGCCGCGGCCTTGTCGCCTTCGGGCAGCGCCGTGCGGATCGACACCGCCTTGTCGGACCCGAATTGTTGGATCGTCGCTTCGCCAAGCCCGATCGCGGCGACCTTTGCGCGGATGTCATCGATCGCCGGCATCGCCTGGGTGAATTCCACGCGGACCGACTGGCCGCCGACGAAATCGACCCCCAGATTCAGCCCCCGCACCCCGACAAGCACGATCGACGCAATGATCGAGATCAGGCTGATCAGCATGGCGATATTGCGCCATTTCAGGAACTGGATATTTGTGTCGTCGGGGACGAGTTTGAGCAAGCGCATCGTTTCGCTCCCTTAAATATTGATCGACGTCGGACGCTTGGTCCGCAGCCAATGGGCAACGAACATCCGCGTGACGGTGACGGCGGTAAAGACGCTGGTGACGATGCCGATGGTCAGCACCACGGCGAACCCCTTGATCGGGCCGGATCCGAACCAGAACATCAGCGCCGCGGCGATCACGTTGGTGACGTTGGCGTCGAAAATCGCCCGACTGGCTTCGGAATAGCCCAGCTCGACGGCTTGAAAAACCTTTCGCCCGCGCTTCAATTCTTCGCGTATTCGTTCGTTGATCAGCACGTTGGCATCGACCGCCGCGCCGATCGTCAGCACGAAACCGGCGATGCCCGGCAAGGTCAGCGTCGCGTTGAACGCCGCCATGATCGCGATGATCAGGAACACGTTAAAGAACAAAGCGATATTGGCATAGACCCCAAAACGGCCATAGACGACCATCATCAGCGTCAGCACCGCGGCGGTCGCGATGATGCCCGCGATCGCGCCCTTGCGGATCGAATCGGCGCCCAATTCGGGGGTCACGGTGCGTTCCTCGACCACCGCCATCTTCACCGGCAACGCGCCCGATCGCAGCGAGATCGCCAGCGCATTGGCGCTCGCGACCGAAAAGCTGCCCGAAATCTGCGCGCTGCCGCCCAGGATCGGTTCGTTGATCGACGGCGCCGACAGCACTTTGCCGTCCAGCACCATCGCAAAACGTTTGCCGACATTCTGCGCCGTCACCTTGGCAAAGGTGCTCGACCCGCCCGAATCGAAACTGATCGAAACGACCGGCTCGTTCGACTGCGGGTCATAGCTTTGGCGCGCGTTGATCAGCTGCTCGCCGCTGATCATCACCTGACGGCGCAGCACTTCAAACGATGCGCCATTGCCCTCACCCTCGGCATAGGGGACGATCTCGCTGCCCACCGGCACGCGGCCTGCGGCGGCTTCGGCGGGGTCGGCGTTGGGGTCGACCATGCGGAATTCCAGCCGCGCGGTCTTGCCGATCAATTCTTTCAAGGCCGCGGGATCCTGGAGCCCCGGCACCTGGACGACGACGCGATCATTGCCTTCGCGGATGATCGTCGGTTCGCGGGTGCCCAGGTCGTTGACGCGCTTGTCGATGATGTCGCGCGCCGAATCCATCGCGTCGGCAACCGCCTGCGTCTGCCCGGCGCTGGTCGGGGTCATCACGATCCGCGTGGTATCGATGATGTCGATGTTCCAGTCGCGCTGGCCGGTCATCGCGGCACCCTGCGTCTGGCTGAACAACCGGTCGCGCGCGTCGTCAAGCTGCGCCTGATCGCGGACCAGAAAGCTGATCTTGCCGCCCGCGACCGACAATTCGCCGATCGCGATGTCGTCGTCGGGGCCGCGCTCGCCGCGCATCGCGGTGCGCACGGTCTTTTCCATGCTGGTCAACTGGGTTTTCCGCAGGTCGTCGATGTCGGCCTCGAGCAGCAAATGGCTGCCACCGGCCAGATCGAGACCCAGATTGACCTTGGCCTGCAGGAATGACGGCAGGCTGTTCAGCGTCTTTTCGGGCAGGAAGCTGGGGATGGAAAAGAGGATACCGAGCATCAGGATGATGCTGATGCTGATGGTTTTCCAGCGCGGGAAATCGAGCATGGTCTGTGGGTCCGATAGCATGCGCGGGGCGGCGGCGACGCCGGCCCCGCCGCGTCAGTCGTTGGCGGGCTTGCCGCCGGGCTGCATCACGTCGGCCAGGGTCGATTTGACGACCTTGATCTTGACGCCCTGCGCGATTTCGACGTCGGCGAAATCATCGTCGACGCGCGTGACCTTGCCGACGATGCCGCCGCCGGTCACCACCTGATCGCGCGGCTTCACCGCGGCGATCTTGTTGCGATGCTCCTTGGCGCGCACCTGCTGCGGACGGATCAGGAAGAACCAGAACACGACAAAGATCAGCAGATAGGGCACCAGCATCAGGAAGCCGGCGGCCCCGCCGCCCGATCCGGCCGCCTGGGTCAGAAGCAATTGCGTCGACATGGGTGAAAAACTTTCCGTTTGAAAACACAGCCTGTCCCCCACGGAACCGGCGCGTATGAATGGCGCGGCGCCTATCATGCAGGGGCGTTGCGCGCAACCGGTCGCTGCGCCGCCCCCTCGTCAGGCGCCGACGAAATGGGGAGGATGACGACAAGGTCAAGGGCGCGGCGCGCTCGGCACGCTTTTGCGGCCATCGCGACCTCATGCTTTGCTCAGGAGAGCCTTGCATCCCCCGCCAAGCCGCGCTAGGGGCCTCGCCTGCCCAACAGGGCCGGTCGGGACGTAGCGCAGCCTGGTAGCGCATCACACTGGGGGTGTGGGGGTCGGAGGTTCGAATCCTCTCGTCCCGACCAATTTTCAAACAAGAAAATCCTCGTAAGCGGCGGGTAGCGGCCGGAGCCGCCACCCGCGCTTGGGTCAATCCGCGGCTGGCGGAGTGTCCGCTGGCGGCGCAGACGCACGCGCCTTGCGCATTGCGCCAATTTCGCTCTTGTCGATCACGCCATCGCCATTGGCGTCGACATGCTTGATAAAGGCGTCGATTTTGTCGGGCGAGGCCATCGTCGGGTCGCCCTGCCGTTGCGCACGCATTTCGGCCATTTTGGTAACTTCGGCCTTGTCGAGCTTGCCGTCGCCATTGGCGTCGATCATCGCGAACAGGCGGCCGTCGTCCTGCGGCGGCTGCGCCGCGGCCATCGCCGGGATGGCCAGCCCGATCGTCAGGGCAATCATCGTCAATTTCTTCATAAACAATCCTTTGGTCGTGGTCGGCGACGTCGCCGGGATACCCCGACGCCGACATGACAGCTCAGGCGTCGCAAAACTATGGCATCAGGCTCGGTTCGTCACGGTTTCAGCACCACCTTCCCCACCACCTCGCGCCGCTCCAGCATGGCAAAGCCGGTTCGCCAGTCGGCGAGGTCGAGCGCGGCATGGACATGCGGGCGAATCTCCCCCGCCGCCGCCAGCGCGTCGATCGCCGCGATATTCTCGGCGCCGCGCGCGGGAAACCGCCGCCCATATTCGCCCGCCCGCACCCCGACGACCGCAAAGCCCTTGATCAGCGGCATGTTGACCGACACCGTGGGGATGCGCCCCGACGCGAAGCCGATGACCAGCAACCGCCCGCCGAACGCGATACACCGCGTCGATTCGTCGAATATGTCGCCGCCAACCGGATCAAAGATCACGTCGGCCCCCGCCCCGCCCGTCAGGTCCTTCACCTGTTCGCGGAACCCCGGCCCGCCGTCGGTCACCGCATCGGGCGTGTAGCACCGCGCCACCGCCTCGCGCTTGACGGCGCTGCTCGCCGCCGCGATTACCCGCGCGCCCAGCGCCTTGGCCAGATCGACCGCCGCCAGCCCGACGCCCCCCGCCGCGCCATGCACCAGCACCCATTCGCCCGGCGCGACCCGCGCACAGCGGACCAGCGCGACATAAGCGGTGAGGTACGCGACCGGATAGGCCGCCGCCTCTTCCCACGTCAGCCGTTCGGGCTTGGCGCGCAGCGCCGCGGCCGGCGCGACGCAATATTCGGCCATCGCGCCAAACCGGTTGCCGCCGACCACCGCGTCACCAACCGCCCAATCCGCCACCCCCTCGCCCAGCGCATCGACCTCACCCGAAAATTCCAGTCCCGAAACAAACGGCAGCGCGGGCTTCAACTGATAGTCGCCGCGCGTCATCAGCAGGTCGGGGAAATTCACCGCCGCCGCGCATACCCGCACCCGCACCTCGCCCGGGCCGGGCTGCGGCACCGGCAGATCCACTACCGCGGCCCCGGCATGATCGGGCCGCAACGCGCTCACCTGCAACGCCCGCATCGCGAAAACCCTTTCCTACAATATTCCAATATGGTTCGTTTTTACAGTCCGACAAACCATAGGAGCGACTCATGCCCAGATCCGATTGCCCGCGCGTCGATGCCGACGCGCTGATCGATGCCGTCATCGACCGCGAAGGCCGATATGTAAACCACCCTGCCGACCGCGGTGGCCCAACCTGCTGGGGCATTACCGAGGCGGTGGCCCGCGCCCAGGGCTATGACGGCGCCATGCGCGACCTGCCGCGCGCTGAAGCCGCAACGATCTACCGCCGCCTCTATTGGTTGCGCCCAGGTTTCGACAAGGTCGCGTTGCGCGCTCCGCAGATCGCCGCCGAATTGTTCGACACCGGCGTCAACATGGGCACCGGCACCGCCGCCGGGTTTCTTCAGCGCGCGCTCAACGCGCTCAACCGCGCCGCGCGCGACTATCCGGACATCGCGGTCGATCGCGACATTGGCGCGCGGACGCTGTCGGCGCTCGACGCCTTTCTGCGCGCGCGCGGCGCGGGCGGCGAGACGGTGCTGCTGCGCGCGATGGAGGCGCTGCAGGGCGAACGCTACATCGCGCTCGCTGAGCGCCGTCCCAGTCAGGAGGCGTTTCTCTACGGCTGGCTCGCCAACCGCATCGGCCCGCATTGACGCTTCGCGCCGCGCCATTGGGCTGAACTTTCCTGAACTTTGAACACACAAGGAGCATCGATATGAGCATCATCGAAGGCCTGATCGGCCCCATCGCCAAGCTGATCGACAAGATCATCCCCGACCCCGAAGCACGCGACCGCGCCAAGCTCGAACTCCTCAAGATGGAGGGCAGCCAGGAGATGGAGGCGATCCGCACCCGGATGACCGCGATCGTCGCCGAGGCGAACAGCGCCGACCCGTGGACCAGCCGCGCGCGGCCGAGCTTCCTCTATGTCATGTATGCGCTGCTGCTGTGGGCGATCCCGATGGGCCTGATCGCCGCGGCACGCCCCGACATGGCCAAGGGCATCGCCGACGGCATGAACGCCTATCTCGCCGGGATCCCCGAACCGCTCTACGCGCTCTTTGGTACGGGGTATCTGGGGTATACGGCGGCCCGCGCGTGGGGGAAAGCGAAGGGGGTCGAGAGCTAGGTTTCGCTACCAAAAATCCGTTCGTGTCGAGCGAAGTCGAGACACCCGTCGGGGTGGCGCCGCACTGAGGGGCATCTCGACTTCGCTCGATGCGAACGGGATTGGGCGCTACTCAGCCCGCCTCCACCACCCGCGCCAAATTCGCCAGCGAGCTATTCAACCCCTCGACATGATCCTTCGCCGAAATCCCCGGCGGCACATGATGCGCATCGATCGTGACCAGCGTGCCGCCGCCCTGCCGCGACAGATACCAGTGCATCGCCATCGTCCCCGAAAAACGCGGGTCGTCGGACACAAATTCGACCTCCCACACGATCAGCCTGCCGTCGTCGAGCGCCGGAATATAGACCTCGACGACATCGCTGTCGTCGTCGCTCTTGGTCTCGGCGTCGGCATCGTCAAAGGTCAGCCGCATCAGAAAGCCGCCGCCGGGCCGCAGGTCGACATGCTCGAATTCGCCCGTCGCGCCCTCGGGCGGTAACCAGCGTGCCAGCTTGTCGGCGCTGGTGAACGCGGCGAACACATCGACGAGCGGCACCGCGATCAGCCGTTCGGCATGATCGGTGCGCCGCGTCTTCTTGGTCGGTTTCAAACGAGTGCGGCTTTGACCGCGGCGACCGCCGCATCGGCCGCGCCGCCGTCGGGACCGCCGCCCTGCGCCATGTCGGGCCGCCCGCCGCCGCCCTGCCCGCCCAGCGCCGCGACCGCGAGCTTGACGAGATCGACGGCATTATGGCGGGCGCCCTCGGTCACCCCGACCGCGACCGAAGCGCGCCCGTCGTTGACCGCGACCAGCATCGCAACGCCGCTGCCGACCTGCTTCTTCAGCCCGTCAACCGTACCGCGCAGTTCCTTGGGGTCGAGCCCATCGACGACCTGCGCAATGAACGCGGTGTCACCGACCTGTTCGACCGCCGGCCCGCTCGCCGCACCACCGCCGCCCATCGCGAGCGCCTTCTTCGCATCAGCCAGCTCACGCTCGGCCTTCTTCAGCGCCTCGGCCAGCTGCGCCACGCGCGCCGGGACGTCGTCGGGCGACGTCTTGAGCGCCGCGGCCGCCGCCTTCAGCGCCTCGTCGCGGCCATTCAACCACGTCCGCGCCGCGTCGCCGGTCAGCGCCTCGATCCGCCGCACGCCCGACGACACCGCCGACTCGCTGATGATCTTGAGCAGCGCGATGTCGCCCAGCGCCCGCACGTGCGTCCCGCCGCACAGCTCGACCGAATAATGATTCTCGGTCGCCTTGCCCATGCTGAGCACCCGGACTTCGTCGCCATATTTCTCGCCGAACAGCGCCAGCGCGCCCGCCGCGACGGCATCGTCGGGGGTCATCAGCCGCGTCGTCACCGCCTCATTGCCGCGGATCTGCGCGTTCACGTCCGCCTCGACGTCGGCAATCTCTTCCGCGCTCAGCGCCTTGGGGTGCGAAAAGTCGAAGCGGAAACGGTCTTCGGCCACCAGGCTGCCCTTTTGCGTCACATGCCCGCCGAGCCGGTTGCGGAGCGCCGCGTGCAGCAAATGCGTCGCGCTGTGATTGGCGCGGATACGGTCGCGCCGCGCGGCATCGACGGTCAGTTGCACCGTGTCGCCGACCTTCAGCGTCCCCGCCTCCAGCTTGGCATGATGCGCGTGCAGCCGCCCCAGCGGCTTGCCGGTGTCGCTGACCGACGCCTTGGCGCCGTCCAGCGTCGCGATCGCGCCCGCGTCGCCCATCTGGCCGCCACTCTCGCCATAGAAAGGCGTCTGGTTGGTCAGCACCACCAGTTCGTCGCCCGCCTGGGCTTCGTCGACCGGCACGCCGTCCTTGACGAGCGCGATGACCTGTCCCTCGCCCGCGGTCGCGCCATAGCCAGTGAACTCGGTGCTGCCATTGGCTTCGGCCAGGTCGAACCAGATTTCCTCCGACGCTTTCTGCCCACTGCCCTTCCACGCCGCACGCGCCGCCGCCTTCTGCTGCGCCATCGCCGCATCGAAACCGGCGCGATCGACCGCGATATCCTGCGTGCGCAGCGCATCCTCGGTCAGGTCATAGGGGAAGCCAAAGGTGTCGTAGAGCTTGAAAGCGACATCGCCGGGCAGCGTCGCGCCGGCGCTCATGCCGGCCGTCGCCTCGTCGAGCAGCCGCAGCCCCTTGTCGAGCGTCTGGCGGAACTTGGTTTCCTCGCGCTCCAGCGTCTCGGCGATCAGCGGCTGGGCACGGATCAACTCGGGATAGGCGGCACCCATCTCGGCGGTCAGCGACGGCAGCAGCCGGTACATCAGCGGATCCTTGGCGCCGAGCAGATGCGCGTGGCGCATCGCGCGGCGCATGATCCGGCGCAGCACATAGCCGCGCCCTTCGTTCGACGGCAGCACCCCGTCGGCAACCAGGAAGCTCGATGCGCGCAGGTGATCGGCGATCACCCGGTGGCTCGCCTGCGTCGCGCCCTCGGCGGGGACCCCGGTCAGGTCGACCGACGCGGCGATCAGCGCCTTGAACGTGTCGGTGTCATAATTGTCGTGAACGCCCTGCAGCACCGCGGCGACGCGCTCCAGCCCCATGCCGGTGTCGATGCTGGGCCGCGGCAGATCGACGCGGTCGCCCGGGCCGCGCTGGTCATACTGCATGAACACCAGGTTCCAGATTTCGACGAAGCGGTCGCCGTCTTCCTCGGGCGAACCCGGCGGGCCGCCCCAGATATGGTCGCCATGGTCATAAAAGATTTCGCTGCACGGCCCGCACGGCCCGGTGTCGCCCATCGACCAGAAATTGTCATTGGTCGCGATGCGGATGATCCGCTCTTCGGGTAGGCCCGCGATCTTCTTCCACAGCGCGAACGCCTCATCATCGGTGTGATAGACGGTGACCGTCAAACGCTCGGGCGCCAGCCCCCAGGTCTTGGTGATCAGGTTCCACGCATGGTGGATCGCCTGGTCCTTGAAATAATCGCCGAACGAGAAATTGCCCAGCATTTCAAAGAAAGTATGGTGGCGCGCCGTAAAGCCGACATTGTCGAGGTCATTATGCTTGCCGCCCGCACGCACGCATTTCTGCGACGAGGCCGCGGTGCTGTACGGGCGCTTTTCGAGGCCCGTGAAGACATTCTTGAACGGCACCATCCCGGCGTTGACGAACATTAACGTCGGGTCGTTGTACGGCACTAGCGGCGCCGACGGTTCGATATGGTGCCCGGTGCCCCCGAAATAGTCGAGGAACGAGCGGCGAATGTCGTTGGTCGATGTCATGCGCGCGAATTAGGGATTTTGCAGGCATGCGACAAGCCGCTTCGTGTCGATGACGATCAACGCCGCAATCGATCAGAACGCGGTCGCGATCCCCTTGCCTAAATAGCAGGGCAATTGCCGCAGCACATCGGCCTTTGGTACCCCGTCCTCGATCAGCGCGGCAGGGACTTCGGAGGTATCGGTGCGCACCACCGTCCACTCGGCGCCGGGGGCGGTGCGGTGCACCGCGACATAGCCGCAATCCATCGTGGCATCCTTGCGATCGCCACGAAAATCAAAGGCGGCGTAAAGCCCCGGCGGCTGCCCCGCGGGGTCGGCGTACCAGCTGACACGCAGCACGCGAAGCGTGCCATCGGCCCACAGCGTGGTCCGCTTGCGCAGGTTCATTTCCCATTCGAGCCGCGGGTTCGCCGCTTGGAACGACAGCCGCAGCATCGCATAGGCGCTGGCATAATCGCGCTTGGCCAGCGCCATCGTGTAAGCGGCAAAGCGGCCCATTGCGGCGTTTTCGTCGGCCGCCGCGACGGTGAACGTCGCGCCGTCGGCGCCGGTCGCGATCCGTTCGACTTCAGGACCGAGCGGCGGGGCTTGCGCCGCAGCGGCGCTGGCAATCATCGCCAGCGCCGCGAGCGGCAACCAGCGCCGCTGGTCAATAGCCATAATAGGCGCCGCCCTTTTCGCGCGCACGCTGCCAGGCGGGGCGCGAATGGCACGCGTTCACAAAGGCGGCGAGCTTCGGATAGCGCGGCGCCATCCCCTGCATGATCGCGATTTCGGCCGGGAAGCTCAGCATGATGTCGGTCGCCGACAGGCTGTCGCCGATGAAGTGAGCATTGTCGCCGACGCGGCTCTCCATATAGGCGAAATGCGCGTCGAGTTGCTGGTTGATCCGCGGTTCGAGCGGCGCCGCCGCTTCGCCGAGCCGCGCGGTGTAAATCCGCAGCAGGATCGGGGTCATCGCCGATCCTTCGGCGAAATGCAGCCATTCGAGGTGGCTGATATGGTCGTCGCTGCCGCGCGCGGGCACCAGATGCCCGCCGCCGTGCCGCTCGCACAGATATTCGGTGATCGCCCCCGATTCGATGATCACACGGCTATTGTCCTCGATCACCGGCGATTTGCCGAGCGGGTGGACCGCGATCAGTTCGGGCGGCGCCAGGTTGGTCGTCGCGTCGCGATCATAATATTTGACCTCATAGGGCGCGCCGATTTCTTCGAGCAGCCACAATATGCGCTGCGAGCGGCTGTTGTTCAGATGGTGGACGATCAGGGTCATGATGCTCTCCTCAAGGGGTCAGTTTTTGTAAGGGCCGTTGCGGTCGATCAGCGCCGCGAGTTCGCGGACGAGCTTGGCGCCCAGGATCGCGGTGACATCGCCGATGTCGCGACCGGGATGATGTTCGACGATATCGGCGCCGACGATCGGTGCGGTCTGCTTGTGCAGCACCGCCAGCACTTCGCGCACCGTCAGCCCGCCGGGTTCGGGATGCGCGACGCCCGGCGCCGCCGCCGGATCGATGCCGTCAAGGTCGATCGAGATGTAGAGCGGGCCGTCGAGGACGGGAACGCGGTCGGCGGAGAAATCGGCCATCGGAATGATCTCGACCCTGAAGCGCGCCGCCTGTTCGCGGCAATGGCGGTTGAGGGTGCGGATGCCGACCTGCACCAGCCGCGCCGCGTGACCCGCCTCGCAAATGCGCGCGAACGGCGAGGCATGGCTGCGCGGGTTGCCGGCGAAATCGTCGTAGAGATCGGGGTGGGCGTCGAAATGGAGGATGTTCACCGGCCCGCAACAGGTCGCCGCCGCCCCGACGAGCGGAAAGGTCACCGCATGATCGCCGCCGAGCGCCAACGGCACCTCGCCATCTTCCTGCAACATCACGACATGGCGGCGGATCGCGGCATCGTCTTGCGCGCTATTTTCGGTCAGCGGCAGATCGCCGTCGTCGGTGAAGGCGATGTCGGTGCCGATCTCGGGGCCGAGCTCACTCGCCATATTGCCGCGGTCGCTGAACAGCGCCGCCCGGATCGCCGCGGGTCCGGCGGCGGCGCCGCGTTCGAAGCTGCTGTTGATATCGGTCGGCAGACCAAAGAGGCGGATCGCAGGCATGGCTCGCTTGTAGCTGTTGATAGAGCACGCGCAAGGCACGGCGAAAGGGACCGCGATGGTGAGACAGGATAACGGCGCCCACATGAATAACGCCCGGTCGACGTCGGCCCTTCCTACCCCCGTTCGCATCGAACGAAGTCGAGATGCCCCTCAAAGCTGAGTATAGCCGATGGATGTCTCGACTTCGCTCGACACGAACGGGAACGAATGACGTCCGCCAACGATCGTTCATTGGCATATGCCATATCGTCATCCCGGACTTGATCCGGGATCCATACGCCCTCTAAGTCGCGGCCGGTGCATGGCCTCATGGACCCCGGACTTGATCGGCATACATCCCTTTAGAACAAGTAACTGTTCCCCGGCGAAAGCCGGGGCCCAGAGCGTTACCGGGCAACGCCCGCTCTCCAACGCTCTGGACCCCGGCTTTCGCCGGGGAACAGCTGCCTACCTGTCGCAAGGGTGTATACGCCGATCAAGTCCGGGGTGACGAGCGTATGAGATCCGCTCCCTACCCCATCGGACTTTCGATACCGATATGGCGACAAATGACCGGAACCGACCGATGCTGTTGATAAAGTCGGCTTTTGACAGAAGCGGACGGTGGCGAGGTC
>CAZCUW010000080.1:0-12137 GCA_964502035.1 uncultured Sphingopyxis sp.
GAGTGGGGGTCGGCGCGGGGGTGGGCGAAGGCCGCGCACCGCCACCGCCGCCGCAGCCTGCCAGCGACAGGGCAGCGACGCCGAGCAGCAGGGGCAAAGGCCGCCCTGCCATCCGCCGGATGCAATCGCGTCGCGCCGCGTCGGCCATCGCCGCTCCCCTTCACTCTTCGATATCCCGGCGTTCGCCCGGACGCCGACTGGATTAGCAGTTTCCAATGTAAGGCCAAAGACATTGCAGGAAGGTAAAGCGACACCGCTTGCCGCCGCCCACCCCAGCCCGTATGCGCCGCACCGTCATGTCCGTCTCGCTCGACCATATCGATTGCTGGATCTTCGATCTCGACAACACGCTCTATCCGCCGTCGGCGAAGCTGTTCGACCTGATCGACGACCGCATGGGCGCCTTCATCATGCGGCTGCTGGACGTCGATGCCGTCGAAGCACGGCGGGTGCAGAAGCAATATTTCCATGATCATGGCACGACGATGGCGGGGTTGATGCGGCATCACGGCGTCGATCCCGAGCATTTCCTGGTCGACGTCCATGCGATCGCGCTCGACCGCATCGCGCCCGACGCGCGGCTGCGGGCAGGTCTTGAACGCCTGCCCGGACGTAAGCTGATCTTTACCAACGCCGACGCCGATTATGCCGCGCGCGTGCTGGACGCCCGCGGCATCGCCGACCTGTTCGGCGGCATCTGCGACATCCGCGCCACCGCCTACACCCCGAAACCCGATCCCGCGGCCTATGCCATGATGGCGGCGCACCTCGGCATCGACCCGGCGCGCAGCCTGTTCGTCGAGGATATGGCGCGCAACCTGACCCCGGCAAAAGCGCTGGGAATGACCACCGTGTGGCTGGACAATGGCAGTGAAAGCGGCCATCGCGACCACCTGCCAGACCAGGTCGATTTTCACGTCAGCGACCTTGCCGACTGGCTCGATACGCTTCCAGAAATTTGGGGGCCTGCACCCTGGGGGATTTCATGACGACCGACCTGCAATCAACGATCGACGCCGCGTGGCACGATCGCGACACATTGGGGCTGACGACGCAGGGCGCGGTGCGCGACGCGGTCGAAACCGCGCTCGCCGGGCTCGACGACGGCAGCTTTCGCGTCGCACAGCGCCAGGCCGACGGGGTGTGGCAGGTCAACCAGTGGCTGAAAAAGGCGGTGCTGCTGTCATTCCGCCTGAACGATATGGAATTGATCGAGGGCGGCCCCGGCGGCGCGCGCTGGTGGGACAAGGTGCCGTCGAAATTTGTCGGCTGGGGCGAGAACCGTTTTCGCGACGCGGGCTTCCGCGCCGTGCCCGGTTCGATCGTCCGCCGCGGCGCCTTTATCAGCAAGGGCGCGGTTTTGCTGCCGAGCTTCGTCAATATCGGCGCCTATGTCGGTGAGGGGTCGATGGTCGACGCCTGGGCCACGGTCGGCAGCTGCGCCCAGATCGGCGCCAACGTCCATTTGTCGGGCGGCGCCGGCATCGGCGGTGTCCTAGAACCGCTTCAGGCCGGCCCGGTGGTGATCGAGGACGGCGCCTTCATCGGCGCGCGCGCCGAGGTCGCCGAGGGCGTGATCGTGCGCGAGGGCGCGGTGCTGTCGATGGGGGTCTATCTGGGCGCGTCGACCAAGATCGTCGACCGCGCGACGGGCGAGATTTTCATCGGAGAAGTCCCGCCCTATGCGGTCGTCGTCCCCGGCGCGATGCCCGGCAAGCCGCTGCCCGACGGATCGCCCGGCCCGTCGCTATACTGCGCGGTGATCGTCAAGCGCGTCGATGCCAAGACGCGCGCCAAGACCGGGATCAACGAGCTGCTCCGCGACTGAGTTTCGCGGCGCCGCTGCCACCGCTTTCGATGCGCATCGATGTACTAGATGATGTGCTCGTCGATCTCCGCGCGGCGTTGGTGGATAAGCAATTGATTTCCAGCCCCTGAAAACGATCGCCGCAGGTGCTGTGTCAACGAGACAGCGCCGAGGGAGGGATTATGATGCGGATGACCGCGAGGACATCGACGCTGGCGATGGCCATGGGATTTTTGGCGCCCGACTTTGCGATCGCGCAGAGCGCCGAGCCGGTGGCGGGCGACGCTGCGGTCGCCGTTCCGGCGCCGGCTAATGGCGCGCAGCGCTACGGCCCCAGCGATTTCGCGCGCTTTGCCCCGCGCACCGCGCTCGACATGGTCGAAAAAGTCCCTGGCTTCCTGATCGTCACCGGCACCAACGGCGGCGGCCGCGGACTGGGTGCGGCGACCGAGAATGTTCTGATCAACGGCGAGCGGATCGCCAACAAATCGACCGACGCGCGCAGCGCGCTGCAACGCATTGCCGCGACCCAGGTCGCCTATGTCGAGATCGTCGACGGCGCGAGCCTGAACGTCCCCGGCCTGACCGGCCAGGTCGCCAACGTCGTGCTGGTCGCAGGCGCCGCCGACAAGGGTTTCAAGACCACGGTCCGCTGGCAACCCGAATGGCGTCCCCGCATCGCCGACAATTGGCTGGCCGGCGAGGTTTCGACCACCGGCAAGCTGGGCGGCACCCGCGTCACGCTCAGCCTGAAGAACGAAGCGACCCGGCAGGGCCATTGGGGACCCGAACAGCGGTTCGATGGCAATGGCGTCTTGCAATTCACGCGCGACGAATTCGCCACCTATTACGGCGATCGGCCGCGCCTGGCGCTGGCGCTGGCGCGCACGACGGGCGCCGGCAACAAATGGAATTTCAACCTGGGCGGCCAGTTGCAGCGGCTTGAGAACAGGGTGCGCGGGATTTCGGTGCAGCCGGCAGAAGGCACCGTGCGCGAGACGTTCGAATCGGTCGAAGATGAGCGGAATTTTGACATTGGCGGCGATTATGAGCTGGGGTTGGGCAAGGGCCGACTGAAGCTGATCGGCCTCTATCGCTTTGAACATAGCCCTTTTGTCGACACCTTCATCGTCGATCGCGACATCGGCGGGCGTAGCGGCGAGCGGTTCAAGCAGACCGCCGACGAAAGCGAGTCGATTCTGCGCGGGGAATATGGCTGGCGCACCGCGGACGGCACCGACTGGCAGGTCGCGCTGGAGGGGGCGTATAACAGCCTCGACGTCGACGCCGAGTTCGCAACGCTCCAGCCCGCTGGCAGCTTCCTGCCCGTCGTCTTCGGCGGCGAAACGACCAAGGTCGAGGAAAAGCGCAGCGACGCCTCACTGACCTGGGGGCGCGCGCTCGCCGCCAATCTGATCGCACAAATCAACCTCGGCGCCGAATATAGCGAGCTGTCGTCATCGGGCCCCGGCGGCCTGACTCGCCGCTTCATTCGCCCCAAGGGCAAGGTCGCGCTGGCGTGGAAGCTGAGCGACAAGACGACGGTCAACTGGTTCGTGCAGCGCCGTGTCGATCAGCTGAATTTCTTTGATTTTGCCAGTTCGGTCGACGTCGCCAACGGCCAAGGCAATGGCGGCAACGGCCTGCTCGTCCCGCCGATTGTCAACCGCACCGAGCTGGAGCTGGTCCAGGACATGGGCGCGTGGGGCAATGCCTCGGTCGCGTTTGCTTATGCCTATGCCCAGGATCTGGTCGACCAGATTCCGCTGTCGCCGACCACCGAGGGCCGCGGCAATCTGCCGGGCGCGCATCTGTATCGCGTGAGTTCCAAGGCGACGCTGCTGCTCGACCGGCTGGGCTGGAGGGGCGCCCGGATCAACAGCGACCTGACCTGGCGGCGTAACCGCGTGCGCGACCCGCTGACCGGCGTGTGGCGCGATCAGAGCCAGGGGCAGGAATATGTTGTCGACCTGAGCCTGCGCCACGATATTCCGGCGACGAAACTGGCATGGGGAGCGGGCTATTTCGACGAACGCTACAGCCCCAATTTGCGGCTGGGCGCGATCGAGCGCGAATATACCGACGGCGCGTTCGTGACCGCCTTTGTCGAGCACAAAGATGTTGCCGGTTTCACGGTCAAGCTGTCGTATCGCAATCTTGCGGGGATGAAGGACGGCTTTGACCGCACCGTGTTTGTCGACCGCCGCGACGGACCGATTGCGTTCCGCGAAAGCCGGCAGCGCCAATTCGGGCAGTATTTCCAGCTGACGGTAACGGGGACGCTTTAACCGAACCCGTTGTCGTCATTGCGAGGAGCATAGCGACGAAGCAATCTCCAGCTATCGACCATTCTCATAGATGGCTGGAGATTGCTTCGCTTCGCTCGCAATGACGGAAGGGTCAACGCTCGCTGAGATAATAGCGTTCGCGCGCCGTCAGATCGGCGTTCAATTCATAAACGATCGGCTGGCCGGTCGGGATTTCGAGGCTGGTGATGTCGGCATCCGAAATGCCCGACAGATGCTTGACCAGCGCGCGCAGGCTGTTGCCATGCGCCGAGATCAGCACCGTCTTGCCCGCGGCAAGCTCGGGCACGATCGCGCTCTCATAATAGGGAAGGACGCGCGCGATCGTGTCCTTCAGGCTTTCGGTCGATGGGATCGCGATCCCCGCGTAGCGCGGGTCACTCGCCAGTTCAGAAGGCGATCCCGCATCGAGCGGCGGCGGCGGGATGTCGAAACTGCGGCGCCAGATCTTGACCTGATCATCGCCGTGCTTCGCCGCGGTCTCGGCCTTGTCGAGCCCGGTCAGCCCACCATAATGGCGTTCGTTGAGCCGCCAGTCCTTGGTCACCGGCAGCCACAGCCGCCCCATCGCCTCGAGCGCGAGATTGAGCGTCTTGATCGCCCGCGACTGGACCGAGGTGAAACAGGTGTCGGGGGCGATCCCCTTGGCCTTCATCAATTCGCCCGCCGCCCATGCCTCGGCCGCGCCCTTTTCGGTGACATCGACATCCCACCAGCCGGTGAAGCGGTTTTCGAGATTCCACTGCGACTGGCCGTGACGGATGAGGATGAGCTGGGGCATGGTCTGTCCTTCGGATGGAGCGGATTCGCCGCCCCATAGCGCGGCTTTGGCGCGAAGGCCAACGCCCCTCTTGAAATGGTTTCGCCCGCACCCAGATTTGCAGCATCCGGCCGCCGATACGGGGCCGGGTGGTGATCGCGGCGCGCCGCCGCGGTCCCGTGACTTTGCTTTGCACAAGGAAGGAATGACCCATGCGTAACAGCTTCGACTGGACCCCCTATCGCCGATCGACCGTCGGTTTCGATCGCCTGTTCGATTTCCTCGAAACCAGCGGGTCGGGCGCCGAAAATTATCCGCCGTTCGACATCGAAAAAATCGCCGACGACCATTTCCGCATCACCGTGGCGGTCGCCGGGTTCAAGAGCGATGAAATCGACATCGTCGCGCAGCAGAATATGCTGACCGTCAGCGGCCGCAAGGCGCCCGCCGCCGAGGGCGAAGGCCGCCAACTGTTGTATAGCGGCATCGCGACGCGCGCCTTCGAGCGCCGCTTCCAGCTCGCCGATTTCGTGCGGGTGAGCGCGGCGGACCTGGCCGACGGGCTGTTGATCATCGACCTGGTGCGCGAAGTGCCGGAGGCGATGAAGCCGCACAAGATCGCGATCGGCAGCACCACACCGACGCTGGTCGAGGACAAGCAGGCAGCATAAACGTCTGCGAACCCATGCCTTGCGGCGCATCATGAGCGGGGTCCGGAGTCCCTTCCGGACCCCGTTTGCGCAGCTAGATTTCGCGCGTCATGAAGCGGCTGAACGGATCGGGCTGGTAATCGGCAAAAGGTTCGCAATCGGCAAAACCATAGCGATGATAGAGCGCGGTCGCGGGGGCGAACGCGGCGCCCGAGCCGGTTTCGAGGCTGAGCCGCCCGAGCCCGCGAGCTTTTGCCTGGGCGATGATATGATCGAGCATGTGCGCCGCGACGCCGCGGCGCAGGAAGGCGTCGGCGGTGCGCATCGATTTGATCTCGCCATGCGCGGCGTCGAACATCCTGAGCGCGCCGCACCCCGCCAGCGCATCGCCGTCGTGGATCGACCAGAAGGTCACGTCGGCGGCGTTCAGCCCGTCGAAGTCGAGGAAGTGACAGCTGCCCGCGGGCGAATTGGCCAGCATACCGGCAAAATGCTGTTCGAGCAGGGCGCGGATCGCGGCGCCCGACAGATCATCTTCGACGATCCGCCAAGCCGCCGCCGCGCTCACAGCATCTGGTCCAGCGTCGCCAGGCACGCGTGCGCGAGCAGTTTCGAGCGTTCGGGCGACCAGCCGGCGACCGGGTCGGGCAGGTCGTCATTGTCCTTGAATGGCATTTCGATCGTCATCGACACCGCGCCGAAACGTTCGGCGAGCTGAGTGGTCGACATCGACAGATTGGCCTTGCCCGGCGCTGATTCGCTGTAACCGAGTTCGACCTGGAAATCGGGGGTGTTGGTGGCGAGCGCGGTCTGGAACGCCTTATATCTGTCCAACTGCTCAGGTTTGAGCGACGGGATGCCTTCAAAGCCGGCGAGGAACACCGCCGGGATTGCTTCATCGCCATGGACGTCCATCGCCCAGTCGACGCCGCTTTCATCCATCGCATTGCGGACGCACAGCACTTCGGGGCTGCGCTCGGCGGTGGGATTGTCCCATTCGCGATTGAGGTTCACTCCGGCGAAATTGGTCCGCAAATGGCCGCGGCACGATCCGTCGGGATTCATGTTCGGCACGATGTGAAAGCGGCATTTTTTCAGCAGCGAGCGGGCATGCGGGTCAGCGGGGTCGGTGAGCTTTTCGAGCGCACCCTCGATCCACCATTCGGCCATGCTCTCACCCGGATGCTGGCGCGCATAGAGCCACACCTGGGTGTCGCCGCTGCCCATTTCGAGGCAGTCGATCGGCTGGCCCTCGATGCTGGTGCCGAGGCAGCGGTAGGTCACGCCCTCGCACTCGGCGACGCTGGCGACCAGGTCGTGGTGGCGCTCCATCGAGAAAGGCGCGAAATAGGCGAGGTAGAGGATCGGGCTTTCGGCGGTGTGGCGGATGGTCAGCGTGCCCCCGCCTGCTTTGGCATCGTAGCTGGTATCAAGGCGGAACCAATAGTCGCGGTCATAGCTGGCGCAGGCCGCATAGCCGGGCCAGCCGTCGGGATAAGCCGAGGCATCGAGCCCGGTAATCGCGAGCTCGAGCGCATCGCCCACCGCGCACGCCACGCGAAAGTGGAACCATTGGAAGAAATCGGATTCGCGATCCTTGCGGATCGACAGGCGCGCCGCGGTGCCGTCGATCGAATCCACGACGATATTGCCGCTGTCGAAAGCGGCGTTGATGGTGATGGTCATGGGACGCTGATAGTGCGTCCCGATTCGCCGGGGAAGTCCTTGAATAAGGCCTCGGCCAATTTTGCTGCGGCGAGCGACGGCTGGGATGCGGGCGCCTTTACCGGGATCGCGGCCAGCGCGCGGCCCTCCCACAAAGCCTGTCCGGTCGCGGCATCGTCGATCCGCACCGACAGCTGCACATCGGCCATCCGCTTCGGCCCGCCGCCAAGGTTGAGCCCGATCCCCAGCCCGACCCCCGACCCATAGCTGCCGGTCGAACCGCCGACCCCGACCGATACCGGCGAGCGGCGACCCGCGCTCGGCTGCTCGCTCCGCTCGAAGGCAACCCGGACGAGCAGCGGCGCGCGCGCATTGCTGCCCGCCGCCACCAGCCCCTGGCGCTGCAACTGCTGGTCGACCGCGGCGCGATAGCTGTTCCATTCGAGCGAGGGCATCCCCGTCGCCGGGCCGTCGAGCGGCGCGGTTGCGATCGCATAGCGCGTCCCCGGCGCCCAGCTGGGAACCGCATTATGGAAACGGGTGACTTCAACCGGCGGCACCGCGGTGGCACAGCCGCCGAACGAGAGCGCCGCTGCACCGAGCAGGGCGACAGAAATTTGACGAGTCATCAGCGCATCATGCGCCACCAAATATGGCTTGGCAATGAATGGGATGCTGCGCGGCCCTCCCTGTCGCGAAGCGACCGGGAGGATCCGGGTTCAGCGATAGAAGATATGATTGTCGATCTGCGCGATGCGCGTCTTGCGCCAGCCCGGCGAGACATAGCGGGCGTGGAAGAACAGCGCGCCGGGCGCATGATTTTTCCAGCTGCCGTCACGGGCAATCTGGGCGATCGCGATCGCATTGGCCCATTGGGTGCCTTCGCGAACAGCGGGCATCTTGCCGCCGCGGACGAAGCTGAACTGGCTGCGCTGGTGGACGACGCCGCACAGACTTTTGGGAAAACGGCCCGACTGGGCGCGATTGATGACGACATGCGCGACCGCGAGCTGGCCGACGAGCGACTCGCCGCGCGATTCAAAATAGACCGTTCCGGCCAGACAACGCAGTTCGGGGTCCATGTCCGCGGGCCGCGGCGTCGCGGCCACGAGCGCGGCGAGCGATTCGGCGGTCACCGGGGCCGGCTTCGCGTCGGGAGCAAGGGCTTCTTTATTATTTTCAGGGCTGTCGCCGGCCGGCGCTTCGGCCGGGGTCGACACATCCGCCGGATTTGCCACCACCGGCGCATCGGCGCTCGGGGCAATCAGGGCGGGAAAATTGGCGTCGGCGGCAAGATCGCTTGCAAAGCCCGGCTCCGCCAAAAGCAGCATGGTGGCGGCAGTCATGCCGACGGCAGCCACGCTGGCCACGTTCAAAATACGACTCATAGTGTCCGTCAAAAGTGCGGCCGATGAACCGAAACTTCCAAAACAGGTGGGGGGCTATGGCCCAATACCGCCTGCGGTCATCGTCCGACTGCGTGTCCAACCCGGTTTTTCGGGACATCACCAAGGCGATGCAACCCGCGGAACGACCTACGCGTTATCGAATGGGCGCCACTTATTGTGCACTGCAACAGAGTCAAGTTAATGCGGCCCACTCCGCGACGAGTCGTGGCGCATCTGCGATATCCAGTTCAACGATCCACAAATCGGGATCGGCCTGTTGCCGCCGGTTCTGGTAGTTGGCGCGCGATTCACCATCTTTGGGGTCGTCCGGGCCGACCGCCTCCCAGATATAGTGGCCACTCGCCGAAAAACGCCGTTCGAGCAGGGGGCCGGGCGCGCCGCGTTCGCGGCATTGGACCAAGATGGTCCCCGAATGCTCATCGCCCTTGGCGATCACGGTGGCAAAGCCGCCAGCCGATTCGGTCCGGCGGAGCAACAGATCGACGAGAAAGCGGCTGGTCAGCCGCGGCATGGAATGGGCCGCGTCGCGGCGTTACGCCGCGTCACGCGTTTCGGTATCTGCGAGCAGCGCATACAGCGCTTCGTCGCTCTTGGCGCCGCGCAGCCGTTCGGCAATCGGCTCGTTGCGCAGCATCCGCGAGACGCCGGCGAGCGCCTTCAGATGGTCGGCGCCGGCATCGAGCGGTGACAGCAGGACAAAGAGCAGGTCGACCGGCAGGCCGTCGACCGCGTTGAAATCGATCGGGCGCGACAATTGCAGAAACAGGCCGCGCACCCCGGTCAGATCGGCCATCTTGGCGTGCGGCAGCGCAATGCCGCGCCCGAAGCCGGTCGAACCGAGCCGTTCGCGTTCGAGCAACGCTTCGCTGACTTCGCCCGCATCGAGGCCGAGCGAACGGCTGGCGAGATCGCCCACAAAGGGAAAAAGCGCCTTTTTCGAATCGAGCTGCACATGCGCGCGAACGGTCGCGGGGTAGAGAAGGGAAGAAAGGTTCATTGTTCTGGTCAAATCTGTGTAGCCGCCGGGCAGGGGGCCGGCCGTTCCTGGGCAATAGATTGCGGATCGGTCGGACCGGCGCCCCGCCGTCCCGGCATAGGACGTGTTGGGCGCGGCCCTTATGCCGGTTGGCGGAGAAAATCCAGCCTTATCGTGGCTCGACCCAGCCGATCGTTCCGTCGTCGCGGCGATAGACCATGTTGTGGGCGCCGGTCTTGCTGTTGACGAACAGCAGCGCGTTGGTGTTGCGCAGGTCAAGCATCATCACCGCGTCGGACACGCTGCTGCTGGGAATATCGACCCGCGTTTCAGCGATGATCGCGGGCGCGTCGCCCGCATCCTCATCGTCGCCCGCGTCGAACACGGTGTAACCCGCATTGTCCTCGATCTCGTCGACCGTCGGCGATGGCTGGGCCACGCCGTTGTTGTGGTCCTTCAATCGTCGCATATAGCGCCGCAACTGCTTTTCGATGCGTTCGGCGGCGCCCTCGAACGCGACATGCGCGTCCTGTGCCTGGCCATGCCCCTTGAGCACCAGCCCCTGCATCACATGCGCTACGATGTCGCACTGGAAACTGTCGTGCGGCCCTTTGCCAAAGGTCGCATGTGCCCCGATCGCGCGCGAGAAATATTTGTCGGCAATCGCGTTCATCCGGTCCGACACATGCGCCTGCAGCGCTTCGCCGGTTTCGATCTGGTGGCCAGAGACGCGAATTTCCATTGGTCTTCTCCTTCTTGGCCGGCGCGATGACTTAAGGGAGAGTCATCACACCGTATCGAGCCACAGCGGCTGGTCCAGCCCTGCGACAAATTCGGCATGGCGCGCGAGGTCAGCGGCCGATGCCATATGGGGGCGAGGTTCGCGAAAAGGACGGTCGGCGCCGCGTGGCGCGGCGGGACTCGCGGCGCCGGATGCGGCGGCAGCGCCCGTCGCGGCCGACGCCAATCCCAGGCCGATCTGCCGACCGCCCGTCATTTCGATATATAGATGCGCGAGCAACTCGGCGTCGAGCAACGCGCCGTGCTTGACGCGGTGGCTGCGGTCGATGCCGTAACGCACGCACAGCGCGTCGAGATTATGCTTGGCGCCCGGATGCAGCTTGCGCGCCATCTGAACGGTGCAGCACATCCGCGCCGGGTCGAGCGCGGGGCGGCCGACCCGCGCGAGTTCGGCGTTGACGAAGCCAAAGTCGAACGCGGCATTGTGCGCGACCAACGGCGCATCGCCCAGAAATTCCAGCAATTCATCGACGCGCGCCGCAAACAGCGGCTTGTCCGCGAGGAACTGGATCGACAGGCCGTGCACCGCTTCCGCTTCGGCGGGCATGTCGCGCTCGGGATGAAAATAGGCGTGGAAGTTGCGGCCCGATTCGCGCCGGTCGATCAGTTCGATGCATCCGATTTCGACCAGCCGGTGTCCGGTCTTGGGGTCGAGGCCCGTGGTTTCCGTATCGAAGATAATCTCTCGCATTGAGCGATCAATCTGGACCCTATCGGGCGCGGAAACAAGAGGCGATGGCGCGAATCTGGCGATGCGTCTCGCTTTTCGATCCACCGGTTTCGATGAGGAAGTCGGCGCGCGCGCGCTTGACGCGGTCGGGCACCTGCAGGCGGCGGATCGCCTTCAGCCGGGCATAGCTCATGCCCGGGCGGCGCATCACCCGCTTGCTCTGCATCCAGGCCGGGGCGGAGACAACGGCGATCGCACCGACGTTTCGCCAACCACCTTTTTCGAACAGCAGCGGGATGTCGAGGACAACGACGGCGCGGCCCCGATGCCGCGCCAGAAAGCGTTGCTGCGCCCGCGCGACTACCGGATGGACGATCGCTTCGAGCGCGGCGAGTTCGTGGCGGTTGCCCAGCACCAGCGCCCCGAGGCTTTGCCGGTCGACGCCGCCGGGTCCGGTCGTGCCGGGAAAGCGCGCCTCGATCGCGGCAACGAGCGCCCCGCCTGGCCCCTGCAACCGGTGGACTTCGGCGTCGGCATCGAACACCGGCACGCCTTCGCGCTCGAACATGGCCGCGGCGGTCGATTTTCCCATGCCGATCGAACCGGTGAGGCCAAGGATGAAAGGCCGCCGCAGCCGCGATCCGGGGCGTGGTCCGAGCTGGGGGCAGTGGATCATGCGATAAGCAGCGCGCGCAGTTCGTCGTCGCGGCCCTCGGGCGGGGCGGCGCCGAAGAACAGCTCGAACGCGAGCGCGGCCTGACCGATCAGCATGTCGAGCCCGTCGACGGTATCGAGCCCGCGCGCTTCGGCGGCTTTCAACAGCCCGGTCTGGAGCGGCGAATAGACAAGGTCATAGACGATCGCATCGTCGGCAAGCGGCGACAGGTCGAGGTCAAGCGGCGGCTGGCCCTTCATGCCGAGGCTGCTCGAATTGACGAGCAGCGCGACCGGCGGCAGCTGGGCATCGAGCGCCAAGACATCGCCCTTGAGCCCGAAGGTCGCCAGCAGGCCCATCGCTTTCAATGGGCTGCGATTGAGGATGGTGACGGGGCCGACCTTGGCGCGCGCCAGCGCGAACAGCACCGCGCGCGCC
>CAZCUW010000081.1:0-12099 GCA_964502035.1 uncultured Sphingopyxis sp.
GACTACCAGGGTATCTAATCCTGTTTGCTCCCCACGCTTTCGCACCTCAGCGTCAATACTTGTCCAGTCAGTCGCCTTCGCCACTGGTGTTCTTCCGAATATCTACGAATTTCACCTCTACACTCGGAATTCCACTGACCTCTCCAAGATTCAAGTCTTCCAGTTTCAAAGGCTATTCCGGGGTTGAGCCCCGGGCTTTCACCTCTGACTTAAAAGACCGCCTACGCGCGCTTTACGCCCAGTAATTCCGAACAACGCTAGCTCCCTCCGTATTACCGCGGCTGCTGGCACGGAGTTAGCCGGAGCTTATTCTCCCGGTACTGTCATTATCATCCCGGGTAAAAGAGCTTTACAACCCTAAGGCCTTCATCACTCACGCGGCATTGCTGGATCAGGCTTTCGCCCATTGTCCAATATTCCCCACTGCTGCCTCCCGTAGGAGTCTGGGCCGTGTCTCAGTCCCAGTGTGGCTGATCATCCTCTCAGACCAGCTAAAGATCGTCGCCTTGGTAGGCTTTTACCCCACCAACTAGCTAATCTTACGCGGGCTCATCCTTGGGCGATAAATCTTTGGTCCGAAGACATTATACGGTATTAGCACAAATTTCTCTGAGTTATTCCGTACCCAAGGGCAGATTCCCACGCGTTACGCACCCGTGCGCCACTAACTCCGAAGAGTTCGTTCGACTTGCATGTGTTAGGCATGCCGCCAGCGTTCGTTCTGAGCCAGGATCAAACTCTCAAGTTTGATGTTCGAATTTGCCAAGGTGGAATTCCCTCGCAAACCCGCTCATTTTAAGGAGCCTGGCCTACACAAATTTGGAACGGTCCCGACATCAACCTGCAACGAATTACAGGCAAATGAAGAGCCGCTCCCACGTAATGGAAACGTGTTAGACATGTAGGTCAGGCTTGGCTTTTTATCCTGAGTTACTGACACCCTAAAGCTGTCAGACCCAGGGCCGCCGCCCACATGTCCCTTCATCGACAATCACAATTTCAAAGAGCCCCCGACAAGAAATGGCGGACAGTTGTCGTTCCCCGCTATTGCTATCGGGGGACATCTGTCCGTATCTGTTGGCGACCGGCTGGAGCGTGGCGTTTGCCGCCGCGCCCCGTCCGGTGAACAGGCCTCTAAGCCCGTCTCTGATTCGCGTCAACAACCTTTTTGCAATTTTGTTTCAAAGGTGGTTCGACCCGCCGGGATGCCCCCGGTGCCAGAAGGACCAAATGGTGAGCGAAAGCGCGGAATTCAAGGGATCCGAGATGGGCGGCGAAAGCGCCGACGCGTTCGGAAGCCGCGTGCGCAGCGCGGTAATCTGGCGTTCGGGCAGTCAGATATTGGCGCAGATCATCACCTGGGGCTCGACCCTGATGGTGATTCGACTGCTCGAACCGACCGATTACGGCCTGTTTGCGATGACGCAGGTCGTGCTGGCCTTCCTCGCCTTCCTCAACGGGTGGGGATTCGCGAGCGCGCTGGTGCAATCCGATTCGGTCGATCCGTTCCGAATCAGGCAGGCGTTCGGGCTGCTGCTGCTGCTCAATGCGCTGCTCGCGGCGATCCAGTTCTTTGGCGCCCCCATCGCCGCCGCCTATTATGGCCAGCCGATGGTCGCCGACCTGCTCCGCGTCCAGGCGCTGATGTTCCTCGCCACCCCCTTTATCGCGCTGCCCGAAGTGATGATGAGTCGCGCGCTCGATTTCCGCCGCCAGGCGCTGGTCAATCTGCTCGCGGCGCTTGCGGGGGCAAGTACCGCGCTGGGCTGCGCGCTCGCGGGCTATGGGGTGTGGACGCTGGTCTATGCGCCGATCGCGCTGTTCTGGACGCGCGCGATCGGGCTGACGCTGGTCGCGCGGCTGCTCGTCTGGCCGAGTTTCAATTTCAAGGGCTGCGGACAGATCATCGGCTTCGGGTCGGCGGTGTTGTTCAGCCAGTTGTTCTGGCTGGTGCAAAGCCAGTCGGACATCTTCATCGCCGGCGGCCGATTCGAACCCCATGCGCTCGGCCTTTATGCCGAGGCGTTGTTCCTGGCGCAGATCTTCATGGCCAAATTCGTGCCGCCGCTGAACGAGGTCGCCTTCCCCGCCTATGCGCGGATCAAGAACGACATGGCCGCGGTGCGCTGGAGCTTCCTGAAGACGGTGCGGCTGCTGATGCTGGTCGCCGCGCCCTTCTATTGCGGCCTCGCGGTGACCGCGGCGCCGATGGTCGAAACGGTGTTCGGCGCGAAGTGGCTGGGGATGGTGCCCTATATCCAGATCATCGCGCTCGCCCTGATGCTGATGACGGTGCAGATTCTCTTCGCGCCGCTGACCAACGCGCTCGGCAAGCCGTCGCTGTCGATGTTCACCGCGCTCGGCGGCGCGATCATCTTTCCGGCGGCCTTCCTGATCGGCGCCGAATGGGGGCTGATCGGCATGGCGTGGGCGTGGTTGATCGCCGCACCGCTGCTCTTGATCGTCACCGTTCGCCTGTCGGCGCCGCTGATCGGGGTATCCCTATGGGATGTCGGCCGCGCGATGCTGCCGGGACTCGCCCCCGCGCTGGTGATGGCGGTCGGGGTCGGTTTTACCGCGCAGGCGATCGCGCCGCTCGGGCTCGCCGCACCGTTGCGACTCGCGGCGCTCGTCGCGCTGGGGGTGGCGCTCTATGGCGCGTTGCTCTGGCTGCTCGAGCGGGAAGCGATCGCCGAGGTGACGCGGCTGGTGCTTCGCCGCCAACCGCCCGCCGCAGAAGTCGCGGCTCAGGACGCGATATAGTCGCGCATCGCCGCGGCTTCGGCCTCGATCCGGTCGATCCGATATTTGACGAGGTCGCCGATCGACACGAAACCGACGAGTCGGCCGCCTTCGACAACGGGCAAATGGCGGATGCGGCGCTGGGTCATTTGCGACAGCGCCCCCATGACCGCGGTTCCCGGTTCGCAGGTGATCGGCGATTTGGTCATCACCTCGTCGAGATGACGGTCGAGCGCTTCGGGGCCATAGGAGGACATGAGCCGGACAAGGTCGCGTTCGGAAAAGATACCGACAATCGCATCGCCTTCCATCACCGGCACCGCGCCGATGCGATGCTGGGCCAGCAGGTCGAGCACGGCGCGCACCGTGTCTTCCTTGCGCGCTGAAATCACCGGGCCTGTACGCCCGTGGAGGATCGCTCCGATCGTCATGCCTTGCCGCTCCCCATGTCGATTCTCTGGATACAAAGTCTATCATGATTCGCGGCAAAGCCGAAACATCTGGCCGCATTCCATTCGCGCTTGGCCTTGGTCGCGGCATGGTTCATGGAAGCGCCCATGGTCAAACCCTCCCCGCTCGACAAGGACGCCACGTCGAAAGTCGCCTGGGCGCGCTATCGCCGCCTGATGCGCGGCATGGCGCTGGTGTCGCTGCTCGCCGTCGTCGGCGCGCTCGGCTGGCTGCGCCTCAGCATGGGCGACGCGCTTTCGATCCATATGATCATCGCGACCGCGGCGGGGGTCGGGCTGTCGGTGATGCTCGGCGCCGCGCTGATGGGGCTCGTCTTTCTGTCGAGCGGCAGCGGCCATGACGAGGCGATCGACGATCCTTTTGAAAATGATCCGGATATGAACCATGACCGATAACAATCCGTCGGGCGCGACGCGCGACCCGATCCTGCGCGTCGTCCCTGCCCCGGCCGACATCAACAGCAATGGCCATATCTTTGGCGGCTGGGTCTTGAGCCAGATGGACATCGCCGGCGGCATCGTCGCCGCGCGCGTTGCGCAGGGGCCGACCGCGACGGTCGCGATCGAGGCGATGGAGTTCATCGCACCGATCCTGCTGCGCGACATCATTTCGGTCTATGCCCATCTCGAACGGCGCGGCCGGACGTCGATGGGTATCCGGATCGAGGTGATCGCGACGCGCGGCCGCGGGCAGGAAGAGGTGAAGGTCACCGGCGGGCTGTTCACTTTTGTGGCGCTCGACGAAAACCACCGGCCGCGCGCGCTACCGCCGGTCTGAGCTAGAGTCCGACGACATTTGATAGGACCGAGATCGTCACCGTAGCCCTGAGCCTGTCGAAGGGCGCCTATCTGTGAAGAGCCCTTCGACAGGCTCAGGGCTACGGTTCAATCGCAAGCCCTCGCTCTCTAATCGCCCTTCATTTTTTGCCGGAACGTCTGCACCAAACTGTCGTTGGCGGGCACCTGTACCCGCCAGACCCAGCTGCTGCCGCGCCGCTCCCATCCCTCGGGCGCGGGGTCGATCGCGAACGGGATCAGCATCTCGACGTCGGCAGCAAAGGGCCGCGCGTTGGTCAGCGTCACCTGCCAGGTCTGAAATTCGCCCTTGGCGTCGCGTTCGCTGATCACCGCGCGAAACTGGACCGCCGGGCTTTGCCCGATGTCATAATCGACCCGCTCGTCCTTCGCCTTGTCGCCGATCGCCGCCTCGCCGACCAGCAGACGCTGGCCGCCGATCGTCTCGAACACCGCCGCGCTCCCGGCGGGCAGCGCCAGCCCCAGCCCGTCCGATTCGCGGTTCTGGACGCGCAGCCGCATCATCAGCGGCTGCGGCTGGCCGTTCTGATACAGCGTCGCGGCATAGAGCTGTTCGACCGCAACCTTGTCCTTGGCGAGCAGGGCGACCTGCTTCTGCCCCTTTGCCGACACATCGACGCGGAAGGGGATGCGGTAAAATTTGAGGTCGCCCAGATCCTCGGCTGGCGGCGGGGGTGGCGGCGCGATCATCGGCGCCGCCGGCGCGGGCAAATACCTCAGCATTTCGCGCCGATCGATACGCGATCCGGTGACCGTCACCTCCTCGGCGGCGTCCATTGCAAACTCTTGGTCAAATTCGATGATCGGCGGCAATTCCCACAGCGGATGGGTGCTGGTGATGTCCATCGGCCAGCATTTCAACACCAGCGGCCCCGGGGTGCTGCGCGGCAGCGGCGCGCTGTATATCTTGTTCAGCCGTCCGGCGATGACGTTAAGCTGGGCGCCCGGAAAGCTGGTGACGCCGCCATTGGCGACGGTGATCCACCCGGTCAGCCCCAATGTCTTGCCGTCAGGCCCGCGGTCGGCGACATAATTGGCGGCCCAGTCGAAGCCTTCGGCAAGATAGAGCAGCTGAACCGTCACCGTCCGCGCCGCTTTGCTGTCGATCAGCACCGACAGCGTCGGTTTCGCGGACAGATCTTTCGGCACTTGGCGATAGAGCATCCGTTCGGGTAGCCCCGAGCAGGCGAGCGCCTCGAAGCCGCCTGCTGCATTTTGCAGGATCACGCCGCCGTTCGGGCCGGCCTGAATCACCGCCTGCTGCTCGACCACCTTGCCGGTGGCGCGGTTGGTGCGGCGCAACGTCACGCTGCGTTTCAGATAGGCATCGACCAGCCCCGCGGGTGACAGCAGCCGCGCGTCGCGATTCTTTTCGACCACCCCGTCGGGCAGGCCGCTGACCACCGCTGTTTCGGGCAGCAGCCCTTCCGCGACGCCTTCGAACCGCAGCACCGATGTCCCGGCGGGCAAAGTGACGGTGCGCGTTTCGGTGATGAAGGCGAAGCCCTGCGGCCAGCGGGGATTGATTGGGCCGCCGCCGCGGTTCGGGGCACGATAGACGGTCACCGCCGCGTCGTCGATCTTCGCCGACACGACAATCGCCGGTTCGGCTTGGGCGAGCGCGGGCACCGGCGCCAGCAGCGCCGCGAGCCATGGCAGCAGGCGCGCGCCCCGCATCCCGCGCGCCTTAGTAACGGGTGTCGAAGGTGACGGTGACGTCGGCCTTGCCGTTGGCGGGCACCGGCACCCGCCATTCGACCCGGTCGGCCGATACGCGCTCGCCCTTCAGGCTTTCGTCGCTGATCCGCACATCGCCATACAGCCCGTCCTGCGCCAGCAGCACCGTCACCGGTGCCGGGCGCGCATTGGTCACGGTGTATTTCATGCGCGTCACCCAGCGCGAATCGCCCTTGCGGGTGCGCGACACGACGGTCGGCTGGACTTTGACGTCGAAAGCGTCGCCGGTGCGCAGCGACATCGCCGATCCCATCGGGGTGTGGCCGATGCTGTTTTCGCCGATGAACTGCGGATCGCCGCGCGCATCGCGCATATAGACGTGGATCGTCCCTGCGGGCAGCTGGTCGCCCAGCCCGCCCTGGCGCGAGGTCGAAAAGCGCAGCACGCTCGCGGTGCTCACCGCTTCGGTGCTGCTACCCAGCCAGCGGTTGACATATTCATAGGTCGATTGCGCCGGGGCGCCCTTCACGTCGAGGAAGCTCACCTGCTTTTGCTGGGCATTGGCGATCGTCGTGCGTGCGGCAAGCGGATACAGATAATAGTCGCCGAGCCGTTCGCGGTCGTTGCTCTCGGTCCCCGCCGAATCCATCGCGCCGGTCATCTGGCGAAAACCGCCGCCCCCGCCGGGATTGCCCGCAACCAGCAAGGTGCGCGCATTGGCAAAGGTCGTGCCGGTGCTGTTGGTCAGCGTCACCCAGCCCTGAATATCCATGGCGCCCTTGGCGGCGTCGAACAGCGCGACATAATCGGCGGTCCAGCCGAGGTTGGGGGTGAGATACGACAGCCGCGTCGGAATCGCCCCGGCACTGGCGGCATCGACCGTCACCGACAGCGTCGGGCGGGCGCGCAAATTGGGCGGCAGGCGGTCGAACACCGCGCGCACCGGCAGGCCGTCGTCGCGCAGCACCTCGATCCGTTCGCCGATCTGGAGCACGATGCCGCCGTTCGCGGCGAGCACCTTGGCGCGTTCGCTGCGTTCGGCGCCGGTCGCGGGGTTCGTGCGGACCAGCGTGATCGACTGGCCGACCGCCTTGTCCATCAATTTGTCGGGGGTAAGCAGGTCGAAATCGAAATTCTGTTCAACGATGGCGATGCCCGGTCCCGACAGCGTCACCGTTTCGGGGCGGATGCGCGCCGACACGTCGGGAAATTCGATACGGTTGCGCCCGGCCGCAACGCCGAGCTCGCGCTCGTCCTGCACCAGCGACTGGCCGTTATTATAGATGGTGACGGCGACGTCGCCCTGGGCATTGGCCGGGGCGCCATCCTGCGCCGCGGCGGGAACGGCCGCCAATGCGCCAGCGACGACAATCGCCCTGCAAGTCGTTGCCAAAGCGCGCATAAAAAGCCTCCCCGCAGATCGTTCCGCGGGGAGGCTATGTCATGCGCCGGTCAATGACCAGCGCGAAGATGTACCTTACTCGGCGGCTTCGACGCCGGGGCTGCGCGTCGCCAGCGTGCGGCGGGCGCGGCGCGGCTTGGCGGCCGGAGCATCCTCGCCACCGTCGCTATCGGCATCGGGGCCGCGTTCGGGACGGCCGATCGCGGGCGGCAGCACGGCGGTGTCGATGCCGGCGTTGCCGCCATCATCGTTGCCGTCGGCCTCTATAGCGCGCGGGCGGCGCGGGGCGCGGCGGCTGGTGCGCGGCGCGGGCGCTTCGTCGGCGACGGTTTCGACGATGTTGGTTTCGCTATCGTCGCCATCGCTGCCCCGGACGTCGCTGCGGCTCTCATCGCGGTCGCGGCGCGGGCGGTCCTGCTGCTGACGGTTGACGCGATTGTCGTCGTCACGGTCGCTGCGCGTGTCGCGATTGCCGCGACCTTCGCGCTGGCTGCGCTCGGGACGATCGTTGCGGTCAGCGCGATCATTGCGATCGTTCCGCTCACCACGGTCGCCGCGATCATTGCGCTCGCCGCGATTGTCGTCACCATTGTCGTCGCGGTCGGTGTCCATATCCAGATCGCTGTCGTCATGGCCGTCGAAATCTTCGACGCCGCGGATCTCGCGCTGGCGATCCTGGCCGCGGTCCTGGCCGTTCTGCGCGTTCTTTTCTTCCTGGCGGATGCGGAAATCGCTCACGACGCGGAAATAATGATCGGCGAACTGGAGGTAATATTCGGTCTGGACCCGGTCCCCGGCCAGCTGCGCATCGCGCGCCAGGTTGCGGTATTTCTCGATCATCTGGGCACCGTTGCCGCGCGCGCGGCTGTCGATACGGTTCGCCTGATCAACCCCACCGCGGCCGCCCGATTGCGGGCGGTTATTGTTGTTGCTGTTGTTATTGTTGCGGCCGCGACGGCGACCGCTTTGCCGGTTGTTCATGTTCAACTGAGACATCCTGTCGAAAAGCTAATAAGCTATGCCAACCCCTTTTGGCCGACCGCGCCATTTACGCGTCGTGCCCGCGCGCCTTGCGCGGTTCTTGCCCTTTACCGCTCGTCTGGACCGAAGCCCGGTACGAACATCGTAAGTGGGAAGCAGATCCGCCGGACCAGTATCGATGCGGTGCATCGCCAAAGGTACCCCAGTCGGGTCTGTGACTGGCCCCTAACCCGCTTTGCGGCGAAAACCAAGCAATATTTGCGGGACGGGTCAGGCGCGAGTCAGCAAAAGCGCCCGGTCGCGGCCGCCCATGTCCTGGCGGCAGGCGACGGCAAATCCTTCGGTTTCAGCGAGTTGTCTGACCAACATATGCTGGGTCGCGCCGATTTCAAGGATCGCGATGCCGCCGGGGGCCAGCAGGCGCGGCAGCGCGGGAATGATGCGGCGGTAATCGTCGAGCCCGTCGGCGCCGGCGAACAACGCGCCCGCGGGCTCATGATCGGCGACATCGGGCATCAGTTGCTCCGCGTCGCCGATATAGGGCGGGTTGCAGAGGATCAAGTCGAACGGGCCATCGATGCCTTCACCCCAGTCCCCCGACTGAAAGGTGGCGCGACCGGCCATGCCCAGCTCCGCGGCATTGTCGCGCGCATAGGCCAGCGCCTGTTCGGACACATCGACGCCCAGCCCCGTCGCCGCCGGAAATTCGCTGAGTACCGCGAGCAGCAGCGTGCCCGGCCCCGTCCCAAGGTCCAGAGCCCGCGACGGCCACCCCTCCCCGCGTTCGCGCGCGAAGTCGAGGCACGCCTCGACCAATGTTTCGCTGTCGGGGCGCGGAATCAGCACCCCCGGCCCGACCGCGATGCGGAGCGTCCAGAAATCGCGATAGCCGACGATATAGGCGATCGGTTCGTGCGCCATGCGCCGCGCGATCAGATGCGCGTATAGGTCGGGCACCACGAAGCGTGCCGGATCGAGCAGCACGTCCTGTCGCTCAACCTCCAGCGCATGCGCCATCAGCAGCTCGGCATCGAGCCGCGGGGTGTCGCTGATTGCCGTCAGCAGGTTCGTGGCGGTGCGCAGCGATTGGGCCACCCCCGCAAACGTCGCAGGCTCAGTCACCCAGCCCGGCCAGCCGCTGTGCCTGATCCTCGGCGATCAGCGCGTCGATCAGTTCGTCCATCGCCCCCTCGATGATTTCGGGCAGGCGGTGGAGGGTCAGGTTGATCCGGTGGTCGGTCACCCGCCCCTGCGGGAAATTATAGGTGCGGATGCGTTCGGAGCGATCGCCCGACCCGACCATCGACTTGCGCGCCGACGCTTCGGCGTCGTGGATCTTGGCGCGCTCCAGATCATAGAGCCGCGCGCGCAGCACCTGCATCGCCTTCGCGCGGTTCTTGTGCTGGCTGCGCTGGTCCTGCTGGATCACGACCAGGCCGCTGGGGATGTGCGTGATGCGGATCGCCGAATCGGTGGTGTTGACGTGCTGGCCGCCCGCCCCCGATGCGCGATAGATGTCGATCTTGAGGTCGCCGTCGTTGATCGCGACATCGACCTCCTCGGCCTCGGGCAGCACCGCGACGGTCGCGGCGCTGGTGTGGATGCGCCCCTGGCTTTCGGTCGCGGGGACGCGCTGGACGCGGTGGACGCCGCTTTCAAATTTCAGCTTGGCGAAAACCCCCTGCCCGCTGACCGACGCGACGACTTCCTTATACCCACCGACCTCGGTCTCGCTTGCGGAGATTACCTCGACCTTCCACCCCTGCCCGTCGGCATAGCGGCTGTACATGCGCAGCAGGTCGCCCGCGAACAGCGCCGCCTCGTCGCCGCCGGTCCCCGCACGGATTTCGAGCATCGCGGCGCGTTCGTCGGCGACGTCCTTGGGGAGCAGCTTGATCGCGATGTCATGCTCGGCAGCGGGCAGCGCCTCCTCGACCGCGGCGATTTCCTCGGCGGCCATCGCCTTCATTTCGGGATCGGCGAGCATTTCCGCGAGCGAGGTCAGTTCCCCGCGCAGCCGCACAACCTCGCGCGCCGCGGTCGCAACGGGCTCAAGCTCGGCAAACTCCTTCGACGCCGCGACAAAATCTGCCGGCGCCATCTCGCCCGTTGCCATGCGCGCTTGGAGGGCGGCGTGGCGTTCGATGATGGCGTCGATCTGGCGGTCGGATACGTTGGTCATGTCATAGGTTTGGGCTGCAGCACCGCATCAACCCAATAACCCAATTCTGGACGATCGTGACGGACGACTTGGAACGCACCCTCCAGCACGCCCAAGATAACGTTCTTAAGACCCGCCTCTGCGGGCGAAAAGGAATCCGGCTCGTTCAATACGATGTGATGTCCGATCCGGTCGGGGTGACCGACCTCAGCCGTTTGTCGACGCACGACTAGCCGAGCACGGGCGCCTACCTTCTTAGCGAGTTCAAAGCGACGTTTCGCTGACCCCGCGTAGGCGACGTCGCAAACGACGCCAGCTTGTCGTAGCAGCGTCGCCAATTTGATCGCCAAGTCTAGATCGTCCGGATTATCAGGAATTACGGCAATGAGTGGCCGCAGTGTTTGCGGCTCATCCAACAACATCGCCAGCCGCTCGATCCCCGCCGCCCAGCCGACTGCGGCGGTCGGCGGCCCGCCGAGCGCCTCGATCAGCCCGTCATACCGCCCGCCGCCGAGCACGGTGCCCTGCGCCCCCAGCCGGTCGGTAACAAATTCAAACGCGGTGTGGCGATAATAGTCGAGCCCGCGCACCAGCCGCGCATTGCGTTCCCACGCGACCCCCGCAGCGTCCAAACCCGCCGTCACCGCGCCAAAGAAATCCTGCGCCTCGCCGGTCAGAAACGCATCGATGTCGGGCGCGCCGTCGGCGATCGGGCGGTCCTTGGGATCCTTGCTGTCCAGAATGCGCAGCGGATTCTTGTCGAGCCGTGCGAGGCTGTCTTCGGACAAATCCGCGCGGTGCGCTTCGAAATGCTCGACCAGCGCCGCGCGCCACGCATCGCGGCTCGCCGCATCGCCCAGCGTGTTGAGCGTCAAGGTCACGCCCTCGGCGATGCCCAATTCCTTCAGCAACTGGTCCGCAAAAACCAGCAGTTCGGCATCGGCGAGCGGGCTGTCGCTGCCCAGCACTTCGGCGTCGAGCTGGTGAAACTGGCGATAGCGCCCCTTTTGCGGGCGCTCATAACGGAACAACGGCCCGTGCGTCGCAACCTTCAGCGGCGCATACTGCTGCCAGCCGTTGGTGATGTAGGCGCGCGCGATGCCGGCGGTGAATTCGGGGCGCAGCGTGATCGATTCGCCGCCGCGATCCTCGAACGAATACATTTCCTTCGACACCACGTCGGTCGTCTCGCCCAGCGAGCGCGCGAACACCGCGGTCGGCTCGATCACCGGCACCTCGATGCGCTTGTAGCCGTAAAGGCGGCGCACCCGTTCGAAGGTATCGACGACATGCGCAAAGCGGTCGGCGAAATCGCCCAGCATGTCCTGCGTGCCGCGCACGGCCTGCGGGGTCGGGATTTTGGCGGATTTGTCCTTGCTCATGGGCCGCGCCTCTAAACCAAGTTCGGGCCTATTCAAACAGCGTTCGTTGTCCCGTCGTTGCGAGCGGAGCGAAGCAATCTCCAGCCATCGACCTTGCGTGACCCCGATAGCTGGAGATCGCCACGGGGCTACGCCCCTCGCGATGACGAGATGTGGACGAGATGGGGCGCGTTGTGCCAGAAACATGCCATGAAAAAACAACTGCTCGTCGTCGCCGCCCTGATCGCCGCTATCCCCGCCGCCAACGCCCAGACCGGCAACAGCCGCCCGCAACCGGTGGTCCAGCCGCTGACCATCCCGCTGCCCGCCGACAAACCCTATCCCGGCACGATGCAGCTTCGGGTCGACGCCACCGACGTCGGGCGCGGGATTTTCCATGTCCGCCAGACGATCCCGGTCGCCAGGCCCGGCAGGCTGACCCTGCTCTATCCCGAATGGCTGCCCGGCAAGCACGCGCCGCGCGGCGCG
>CAZCUW010000082.1:0-11998 GCA_964502035.1 uncultured Sphingopyxis sp.
AGTCCCCCCTCCCGCTTGCGGGAGGGGTCGGGGGAGGGCCTGTTGATTGGCCCCCACCCTCGACATGCCCTCCCCTAGCCCCTCCCGCAAGCGGGAGGGGAACCAGGCCTCAGCTGAAGTTCACCATCGCATAGAGCATCGGGATCGACAGCAAGGTGTTGGTCCGCGAAAAGATCATTGCGGTCTTGGCGGCCTTGGCCTTGGTCGCGTCGTCGGCCTCGACGATGCCCAGCGCCTTTTTCTGGTTCGGCCAGATCACGAACCACACGTTGAACGCCATGATCAGGCCCAGCCACATGCCGACGCCGATCAGCTTATAGGGATCCTGCAGGCCCAGCGCCGGGACCAGATATTTGGCGTGGCCCGCGATGGCGACGCCCAGCAGCACGGTGATCAGCGCCGCCCAGCGGAACCAGAACAGCGCGGCGGGTGCGATATGCTTGCCGACGGCGGGCTTCAGTTCGGCCGGGATTTTCGGCATCGTCGGAATCTGGACGAAGTTGAAATAATAGAGCAGGCCGATCCACAGCACGCCAAAGAAAGTGTGCAGCCAGCGCATGACCGCGTTGGCGGCGGCGATGCCGTCCTCGAAATTCTGACCGTTCAGGCCCAGCATCAGGATGATTGCGAGCACCAGCCCCGCGCCGAGCACGGCGTGCAGATTGCCGAAAAATTTGTCCATTGCAGTTTCCCCCTGTTTTCTGCGGCACGGGAAGCGACCCGGTGCCAAGCGGCATCGCTATGCCAGCGTCGGGGGCCGGACTCAACTTTTGTCGGTGGCGCCCTCTTCGGGGATGGCGAGGCCGTTCTTCAGCATCACCGGCACCTGGCTGAAGGTGAACAGGAAGGAGAGGGCGGTGACGCCCCACACCTTGATCGTCAGCCACAGGTCAAAGCTCATCTGCTTCGCCTGGATCATCTCGTACATCACATGATTGGCGATGCCGAGCGCGGCAAAGAACAGCCCCCAGTTGCGCGACAGCAGCAGCCAGCCGCGGTCGGTCAGGCCTTCGAGCGCCGATTGCAGCAGATATTTCAGCATCGGCTTGCCGAACCACCAACCGCCGAGCAACAGCACCGCAAAGGCGGCATAGATGATCGTCGGCTTCATCACGATGAAACGCTCGTCATGGAACCAGATGGTCAGCGCGCCGAACCCGAGCACCAGGATGCTCGACATCCACAGCATCGGCGAAATCTTGCCCAGCTTCCACTTCGACACCGCCATCGCGACGATGATCGCGGCCATGAAGGCGATCGTGCCCTTGATCGCGGCGGCGGTCGCGGCAAATGCGCCTTCGCCGCCCGACGAGAATTTATAGGCGATGAAGAAAACGAGCAGCGGCCCGAAATCGATCACGAAGTTCAGCGAGCCATGCTTGGCGGGCGGCGCCGCGGGAATCGCTTCGGGGCCGCTGGGGGGGATGTCGATGGGGGAGGCGGTCATCTTATATTTCCTGCGATAATGGCGGCGATCTCGTCCGCATCGAACGGGCGAAGATCCTCGATGGTTTCACCGATGCCGATCGCATGGATGGGAAGCGCGTGGCGTTCGGCGGCGGCGACCAGCACCCCGCCGCGCGCGGTGCCGTCGAGCTTGGTCATCACCAGCCCGGTGACCCCCGCGACCTCGCGGAACACGTCGATCTGCGCCAGCGCATTCTGCCCCGTCGTCGCGTCGAGCACCAGCACGACGTCGTGCGGCGCCGCAGGGTTGAGCCGCCCCAGCACGCGCTTGATCTTGGCAAGTTCCTCCATCAGCTCGCGCTTGTTTTGCAGGCGCCCGGCGGTGTCGACGATCAGCACGTCGATGCCGGTCGCGGTTGCCTGTTTCACGGCGTCGAACACGATCCCCGCGCTGTCGCCGCCCTCTGGCCCCGCCATGATCGGCACCCCCAGCCGCTCGGCCCAGATTTTGAGCTGGCCGATCGCGGCGGCGCGGAAGGTGTCGCCCGCGACCAGCATCACGCCATAATCCTGTTCCTGGAACAGGTGCGCCAGCTTGGCGATCGTCGTCGTCTTGCCCGACCCGTTGACCCCGATCACCAAAATGACTTGCGGGCGCGGAAAGGCGTCGATGTCGAGCGGCTCGGCGACCGGGCGCAGCACCGCGGCGATTTCCTCGGCGACGATCTTGCGCAATTCTTCGACCCCGCCGGCGACGGCGTCGCGCCGTGCGGCCAGCCGCTCGCGAATCCGGCCCGCCATCGCAGGGCCAAGGTCGGCGGTGATCAGTGCTTCCTCGATCCGGTCCAGATCTTCCTCGTCGAGCCGCGCCTTGCCGGTCAGCCCCGCGAGATTTTCGCCGAGCCGCTCCGACGTGCGCTTGAAACCGCCGAGCAGCCGGTCGCTCCAGCTGGTGCCGCTCATGCCGCCTGCTCCGTGGCGGCCAGCCGGTCGCCGTCGCGCGCGCCGATGCGGACCGGGATGATCGTTCCAGCGGCGGCAGGCGCGGTCAGTGCCAGCGCCGCAAAATTTTCGGCATGACCGCTCAGCCCGTCGCGCTCGACCAGCATCGTCGCGGCGCTGCCCACCTGCGCGTCGAGCCATGCGTGGCGGCGCCGCATATTGGCCGCGCGCAGCGTCGCGGCGCGCTCGCGCGCCACCGCGCGGCCAACCTGCGGCATCCGCGCGGCGGCGGTTCCGGCGCGCGCGCTGTACGGAAAAATATGGCCAAAGACGATGTCGCAATCGTCGATCAGCGCCAGCGAATTGGCGAACATCATGTCATCCTCGGTCGGAAATCCGGCGATCAGGTCGGCGCCGATCGCAATCGCGGGTCTTGCGGCTTTGAGCCGCGCGACGAGCGCGACGGCATCGGCGCGGCGGTGGCGACGCTTCATCCGCGTCAGCACCATGTCGTCGCCCGCCTGCAACGACAGGTGAACATGCGGCATGATGCGCGCTTCCTGTGTCAGCAGCGCGAACAGCGCATCGTCGATGCGGTCCGGGTCGAGCGACGACAGGCGCAGCCGTTCGATCGGCAGCGCGAGCAGCGCCTCGACCAGCGCCGCCAGCGTGGTTTCGCTATCATCGCCATAACTCGCCAGATCGACCCCGGTCAGGATGATCTCGCGCTGGCCGCGGGTCAGCGCGGCGCGCGCGGCCGCGACCACCGCGTCGACCGTCGCCGACCGCGCCGTCCCGCGCGCCATGACGGTCGCGCAAAAGGTGCAGCTGTGCGAGCAACCGGTCTGGACGCCAAGGAAAGCGCGCGCGTGGTCGGCACCGGAGAGCGCGGGGGTGTAAGCGTCGAATTGCGTTGGCGCTGCGGGTTGGCGGCCATAGCTCTGGGGCAACCCCTTGGCATCGTTGCTGACCACCCGCGCACCCATCGCCGCAAAGCGCTCGGCCTCCAATTCGGCCGCGCAGCCCGTCACGACAACATCGGCGCCCGGCCGCTCGCGCAGCGCGCGCCGCACCGCCTGCCGCGCCTGGCGCACCGCTTCGTCGGTCACCGCGCAGCTGTTGAAGATGATGGTATCGCGCGCGCCTGCCGCATGGGCGGCGGCACGAACGCCTTCGCCCTCGGCGATATTCAGCCGGCATCCGAAATTGACGACGTCAAGCCCGCCGTCCAACACCGCACCGCTCATCCGAACTGCGCCCAGTCGGTCTCGCCCTCATACACCCGCGTCGCGGCGCCGCTCATCACGATCGGCGCGCCCGGCGCCCAACGGATGATCAGGTCGCCGCCGGGCAGGGCGACGGTCACCGGCGATTGCACCAGTCCGGCGCGGATGGCGGCGACCGCGGTGGCGCAGGCACCGGTGCCGCACGCCTGGGTCAGCCCGACGCCGCGCTCCCACACCCGCAGCTGCAACTGGTTGTCGCCGTCGAGGCTCGCGACATTGACGTTGACGCGCTCGGGGAACAGCGGGTCGGTCTCGATCCGCGGCCCCAGCTCGTCGAGCGCGACGGCGTCGGCCTCGGGCACAAAAAACACGATGTGCGGATTGCCGACATTGACCGCGGCGCCGCGCTCCAGCTCGTCCCACGCGACGGGCATGTCGCGGGTGTCCATCGGCATCGCCAGCGGGATCAGCTCCCAGTCGAAGACCGGCTCGCCCAGCACGACTTCGGCGCCGCCATCGGCCGGCGTGACGCGCAGCATCCCGCCCAGCGTCTCGATCACCGCCGGCTGGCCGATCAGGGTCGCGACACAGCGCGTCGCATTGCCGCACGCCTCGACCTCGCCGCCATCGGCGTTGAAGATCCGCATCCGCACGTCGGCGCTTGCGGATGGCTCCAGCAGGATCAGCTGGTCGCACCCGATGCCGTGCCGCCGGTCGGCGATCGCATGCGCGCGCGCCGGGGTCATCTCGACGGCGCTTGTCCGCGCGTCGATGACGACAAAATCATTGCCCAACCCATGCATCTTGGTGAAGCGGTCCGCCATAGTCCGCGCATGTAAGGGCGCGGGCGTGGGAAGTCTAGCGACGTGGCGGGTCAGGCGGACTTGCGCAGCGGTTCGGCGCCGTCGGCGTCGGATCCGGTATCGGGGCTTGTCGGCGGCACCATCGGCGCGCGCAGCAACCCGCGGTCGGCGAGCAGGCGTTCGGTATCGGCGGCCGATGCGGCGCGGCCGAAATACCAGCCCTGACCCTTGGCGCAGCCCAGCCGCGTCAGTTCGATCGCGGTCGCCTCGTCCTCGACGCCTTCGGCGGTGATCGGCATCGCCAGGCTTTCGCCCAGCCGCACGATCGCGATGACGATCGCCTGCGCATCGGGGCTGCCGCGCATCGCGGCGACAAAGCTGCGGTCGATCTTGATTCGGTCGAACGGCAGCGCGCGCAGGTGCGACAGCGACGAATAGCCGGTGCCGAAATCGTCGAGGCTCAGCGACACGCCCTGATTCTTGAGGCTGGTGACGATCGAGCGGACGAGCGGCAGATTTTCGAACAACGAGCTTTCGGTGATCTCGACCTCGAGCTGGCTGGCGGGAAAACCCGTTTCGACGAGCAGTTTGGTCAGCTTCTGGCTGAACCACGGGTCTTTCAGCTGCTGCGGCGAAATATTGACCGCCAGCAGGATCGACGGATCCCAGCGCTTGGCGATCTCCATCGCATGGCGGATGACCTGCAACGACAATTCGCCGATCAGCCCGCTTTCTTCGGCGACGGGTATGAAACGTTCGGGCGGGATCATGCCATATTCGGGCGATTCCCAGCGCATCAGCATTTCGAACCCGACCAATCGGCCCGTGGCGATGTCGACCTGTGGCTCGAAATGCGGCACGAATTCGCTGCGCGGCATGCCCTCGCGGATGCCGGTTTCGATCTGGTTGCGGACCTGCACCGCCATTTCCATGCCGGGTTCGAACCAGCAGAACCGGTTCCGCCCTTCGTCCTTGCAATGATACATCGCGATGTCGGCCTGGCGAACCATCGTTTCCATCGTCACGCTGGCATCGTCGGCGAGCGCGATGCCAAGCGAGGCGCCGATGCGGATCTGCTGGCCGTCATGGGTGACCGAATTGTCGAGCGCGGTGACCAGTTCGGCGGCCAATGCGTCGATATTGTCGCGTGCGGCGGGCTCGAACCCGAGCATCGCAACAAATTCGTCGCCGCCGAGCCGCGCCTTGGTCGCATTGGGCGGCAGGATTGCCGAAATCCGTTCGGCGGCGACCTGCAGTACGCGGTCGCCCGCGGCGTGGCCGTGGATGTCGTTGACCGTCTTGAAATGGTCGAGGTCGAGCAGGAACAGCGCGACCTGGCGTTGGTCGGCGACGGCGTCGCTGATCTGCTGCTGGCCGGTTGCGAGCAGCGCCCGGCGGTTGAGAAAGCCGGTCAGGGGATCGGTGTCGGCCAGATAGCGGGCGCGCTGTTCGGCCTCGGTGCGCTCGCGGATTTCGCGATTCAGGTCTTCGTACCGGCGCCACCCGAACAGGATCAGCGCGACATTCAGCACCAGCGCGGCGGCCAGCGCCCGGTCGGGGCCGCCGCCGATGCCGATCAGCGTTTGCACGATCGCCTGCATGACGTTGCTGCCGGTCCCGACAAACAGCAGGATCGCGGCGACGACGATCCCGCCGGCCACGATGTCGCGTTTGGCGCTTTCGCTGCGATCGGGTTGTCCGGCTGTCGATACCATATGAATTTTCCCCACCATCGCCGCCTTAATGCGCGCAAAGCGGTGAAATTAGGGTTAAGCGAGGGCGCGCGGCCGCAGCTTGCCTTTGCGCGCCGCATTGTGTATTGGCGCCCCGTTCGGCCGCATCTTGCGACCGGGCACATCGATGTCCGCGACGGAATATGTGTCCACGGATAACCGCTGGTTGGCGAGGTTTCGCTCACCGGCGTGTTTTGCGTTGCGGGCTTTGTAAGCAAGGATTTGTGGCCCAATGTTCGACAGTCTGAGCCAACGGCTGGGCGATGTTTTCGGGAAGCTCCGCGGTCGCGGCGCGCTGACCGAGGCCGACGTGCGCGCCGCGATGCGCGAAGTGCGAATCGCGCTGCTCGAGGCCGATGTCGCGCTGCCCGTCGTGCGCAGCTTCGTCGATCAGGTCACCGACCTCGCGATCGGCCAGAACGTCCTGCGCTCGGTCACCCCGGGCCAGCAAGTGGTCAAGATCGTCAGCGACGCGCTGACCGAAATGCTCGGGTCGGAAACTGCCGAACTCGACCTGGCCGTCACCCCGCCCGCCGTCATCATGATGGTCGGCCTGCAGGGTTCGGGCAAGACGACGACGACCGCGAAGATCGCGAAGCGGCTCAAGGAAAAAGAGCGCAAGAAGGTGCTGATGGCGTCGCTCGACGTCAATCGCCCCGCCGCGCAGGAACAGCTCGCCGTCCTCGGCACCCAGATCGACGTCGCGACCTTGCCGATCGTCGCGGGCCAGGGACCGGTCGAGATTGCCCAGCGCGCGCTGCAGGCCGCGAAGCTCCAGGGCTTTGACGTCCTGATGCTCGACACCGCGGGCCGCCTCCACGTCGATCAGCAGCTGATGGACGAAATGCAGGCGGTGTCGCGCGCGGCGGCGCCCGCCGAAACGTTGCTCGTTGTCGACAGCCTGACCGGTCAGGACGCGGTGCAGGTCGCGCAGCGCTTCAGCGATCAGGTGCCGCTCACCGGCGTCGTGCTCACCCGCATGGACGGCGACGCGCGCGGCGGCGCCGCGCTGTCGATGCGCGCGGTCACCGGCAAGCCGATCAAATTCGCCGGTACGGGTGAGAAACTCGACGGGCTCGAACTGTTTCAGCCGTCGCGTATCGCGGGCCGCATCCTCGGCATGGGCGACGTCGTCAGCCTCGTCGAGCGCGCCGCCGAAACGATCCAGGCCGAAGAGGCCGAGGCGATGGCGGCCAAGATGGCCAAGGGCCTCTTCGACCTCAACGACCTGCGCACCCAATTGAACCAGATGCGCCGCATGGGCGGCCTCGGCGCGCTCGCCGGGATGATCCCCGGGATCAAGAAGGCGCAGGTCGCGGCGGCGCAGGGCGGCGCCGACGACAAGATGCTCATCCACTTCGACGCGATCATGGGGTCGATGACCCCCAAGGAGCGCGCCAAGCCCGAAATCCTGACCGCGAAGCGCAAGATCCGCATCGCCAACGGGTCGGGCACCACGGTGCAACAGGTCAACAAGGTGCTGAAAATGCATCAGGAAATGGCCAGTGCGATGAAGAAGATTCGCAAGATGGGCGGGCTGAAAGGGCTCGGCGCGCTGTTCGGCAAGGGCGGCGGCATCCCCGGCATGGGCGGCGGCGGCGGTGGCTTGCCCGGCCTCGGCGGCGGCGGCGGTGGCTTGCCCGGCCTCGGCGGCGGCGGCGGCGGGGGCATCCCGCCCGAACTTGCCAACCTTATGAATAAAAAGAAATAATCCGATCAGACTTTAAACGTTAAACCAAAGGAAAATATCATGGCTACTGCAATTCGTCTCGCCCGCGGCGGTTCTAAAAAGCGTCCTTACTACAAGATCGTCGTCGCCGATTCGCGCAGCCCGCGCGACGGCCGCTTCATCGAACGCATCGGCAGCTACAATCCGCTGCTCGCCAAGGACAATCCCGAGCGTATCAAGCTCGACGCCGACCGCGCCAAGCATTGGCTGAGCGTCGGCGCCCAGCCGAGCGACCGCGTCGCCCGCTTCCTCGATGCCGCCGGTGTCCAGGAACGCGCTGCGCGCAACAACCCCAACAAGGCGGTCCCGGGCGAAAAGGCCAAGGAACGCGCCGAGGAAAAGGCGCAGAAGCTGGCTGACGCCGAAGAAGCCGCCGCCGCTGCGGCTGCCGCTCCGGCGCCCGAACCGGTGGCCGAAGAAGCCGCTGAAGAAGTCGTCGCCGAAGCAGCGCCCGCCGCTGAAGACGTCGTCGCCGAAGAAGCTGCTGCTCCCGCCGCGGCTGAATCGGATGCAACCGGTTCGGTGAAGAGCGAAGCAACCGCCGAAGCAGTTGCCGAAGCCGTCGCCGACGAAACCCCCGCCGACGCGACCGCCGAAGACGCGACCGCGATGGCCGAACAGGCCGCCGAAGGCGGCCCGGCTGAAGAAGCTCCGGCTGCCCCGGTTGCCGAAGAAGCCGCCACCGAAGCAGCGCCTGCTGAAGAAGCCGGCGAAGAAGCCAAGGCCTAAGTCTTGGCCAACGCGACCCGTCCCGTCACTCTGGCCGCCATCGCCGGCGCGCATGGGGTGCGGGGCGAGGTGCGGCTCAAGCTGTTTGGGGAAGGCGCGGAGTCGCTCCGCGCCTTTTCCGTGTTTGCGGCAGGCGAGCGCAAGCTGACCCTGAAATCGGTCCGCCCCGCCAATCAGGGCGCGGTGGCGACCTTTGCCGAAATTACCGATCGCTCGGGTGCCGAGGCGCTGCGCGGCACCGTCCTCACCGTCCCGCGTTCGGCGCTGCCGCCGCTCGGCGAGGGCGAATATTATCACCACGACCTGCTCGGCCTGCCGTGCGTCGCGACCGACGGCAGCGCGGTGGGCGAAGTCGTCGCAATCGACAATTTCGGCGCCGGTGACATCCTCGAAATCGTCAAGCCCGATGGCAAGCGTTTCATGGTGCCGATGAACGCGCGCGCGGTGCCGACATGGAATGACGATGGCGTGACGATCGACGCCGCGTTCGTCGAATAAGGCCGCGACTCAACGAAATCCGTTCGTGCTGAGCTTGTCGAAGCACCGTTCTTGCTTTCTATGATGCGAAGAAAGAACGGTGCTTCGACAAGCTCAGCACGAACGGAGGTTTGGATGCGCGCAAGATTGGCTATTCTTCTGGTGGCTCCACTGGCTGCGGCCGCTCCCGCGATGACGCAGGACGCGCCGCCCCAAACCCTCGCGCAGATCACCCCCGAAATCGACGCGCTGTTCGCCAAATTCCAGGCCGACGCGCATGTCCCCGGCCTCGTCTATGGCATCGTCAAGGATGGCAGGCTCGCTTACGTCAAGGGCATCGGCGTCCAGAATGTCACCGACAAAAGCGCGGTCACCGCCGACAGCCGGTTTCGCATTGCGTCGATGACCAAGGCGTTCACGGCGCTCGCAATCCTCAAACTGCGCGACGATGGCAAGCTGCGCCTCGACGACCTGGCCGAGGATCATATCCCCGAAATGAAGCGCTGGACCTATCCGACCAGCGACAGCCCGCGCATCCGCATCCGTGACCTGCTTCACCATGTCGGTGGTTTCGTCACCGACGATCCGTGGGGCGACCGGCAACAGGTCTTGCCGCAGGCCGATTTCACCCGGATGATCGCCGCGGGGGTGCCGTTCAGCCGCATCCCGCAAAGCAGCCACGAATATTCCAACTTCGGCTATGCGCTGCTCGGCCGGATCGTCGCCAATGCGTCGGGCATGGCCTATACCGACTATGTCCAGCGGACGATTCTGACCCCGCTCGGCATGACGAGCAGCGGTTTCGACGTGACCAAGACGCCGCAGGCGCACTACGCGCGCGGCTACCGCTGGGAAAATGACGCCTGGGCGGCGGAGCCCGAGATGATCGACGGCGCGTTCAACAGCATGGGCGGATTACAGGTCAGCGCCAATGACTATGCCAAATGGGTCGCCTTCCTGCTCTCGGCCTGGCCGGCGCGCGATGGCGCCGACACCGGACCGGTCCGGCGCGCGACGGTGCGCGAAATGGCTCAGGGGCTCAATTTCGTGACAGTCGCGAACCGCATCGGCGCCAGCGGCGCGACCGCGTGCAAACAGGCGGCGGCTTATGCCATGGGCTGGCGCGTCGCGCAGGATTGCGACTTGGGGCTGACGCTCGCGCATGGCGGCGGCTATCCGGGCTATGGCAGCCATGTGATGCTGATGCCCGACCATGGCGTTGGGGTGTTTGCACTCTCGAACCGCACGTATGCGGGGCCGTCGGCGCCAGCCTGGGACAGCGCGGTGGTGATGGATCAGGCGGGTTTGCTCACCGGGCGCACAGAGCCGGTGACGCCTGCGGTGGCCAATGCCTTTGCTGCGGTCCGCGCCGCTTACGCCGCCGGGACACTTGCTCCCCTCGACGGCAAGCTCGCGATGAATTTCCTGCTCGATCGCTCGGCGGCGAATTGGGCGGCCGAGTTGGCAAAGCTGAAGACCGCAGTCGGCGACTGCCCGACCGCCGAGCCGCTGGCGCCGACCGGCGCGATGTCGGCAAACTTCCGCCTGAATTGCACAAAGGGTCAGCTCGACGGGATGCTGCTATTGGCGCCGACGACCCCGGCGACGGTGCAGGCACTGCGCTTTCGCATCATCACGCCCTAAAACCGCCCCGTTTTATAACCGTAGCCCTGAGCCTGTCGAAGGGCGCTTTTCAGGATAGGCGCCCTTCGACAGGCTCAGGGCTACGGTTTAATTCTATCATGCTCTAACGCGCAGACTCAGGCCGCCTCGATAAACACCACCCGGTTGCGCCCGCTTTCCTTGGCGGCGTACAGGTTGATGTCGGCCGACTTCATCGCGGCACCGAAACTCGTGTCGCGGCCGATATGGACCAGCCCCATGCTCGCGGTCACCGGACGTTCGAGCAGCGGCACCATCTGCGCGACATAGGCGCCGATCCGCTGGCGCAGCCGCTCGGCCTCGATCGCCACCGCGGCGGGAGCGCCGCGGAACAGCAGCGCAAATTCCTCGCCGCCGACCCGCGCCGCCAGCGCCGATCCCGACCCCAATGCGACCCCCGCGGCAAAGATCACCCGGTCGCCGACATCATGGCCGTGGCGGTCGTTGATCGCCTTGAAATGGTCGAGGTCGACCAGCGCGATCGCCACCGGCGCGTCGTCGTTGAAACTCGCCTCGATCGCCCGCCGGTTGGCCAGGCCGGTCAGCGGGTCGGTGTGGGCGATGATCCGCATCGCCTCGGCCATCGCCTGCGCCTCCTGCCGCTCGCGGCGCAGGCGCACCAGCCGGTCGAGGATGCCAAGCGCGGTGAGCATGACTTCCAGCCCCAGCGCCGGGAACAGCAGGAACAGGAAACTGGCGAACGGCTCGCCCAGCACGAGATCGTGAAACAGGCTGACGCCGTAAACCCCGCCGATGCCGCTCCACGCCGCGGCCTGATAGCGCGCGGTGCGGCTGCCGCGCTTCAGCGCGATCACCACGGTCGCCGCGGCCAGCAGCAGCATGACGACCAGCACGATACTGCGCAGCATCATATAGGTGGGTGCGTCGGGGATGAGCGTTGCGGGGGTGGTCAGCAGGATCAGGATAGGCGGCCAGCCGAGCCAGCGGTACAGCCGCGGGCCGACCATCCCCGGCTCGAGATACGACCGCAGGAACGCCCCCGATACGACCAGACTCAGGTCAAAGAATGTCGTGATCCATACCTGCCGCGCAAAACTGTCGGGCGCCAGCCACGGCCCCATGGCCAGCGGCGACAAGGCGACCGCGAGCGCGAAATAGCAAAAGGTGCGGGCGCTTTGCCAGATCAGGAAACGTTCGCGCAGCAAGCCGAAAAAGGCGGCGTTATAGGCGAGCGAAAACAGCAGCAACCCCAGAAAGATGCCGGTCAGCACCCCGTCCCAGGTCATGCTGGTCGCGTCGGCGAATGACGATTGCGCGCGCGCCGGCGCG
>CAZCUW010000083.1:0-11651 GCA_964502035.1 uncultured Sphingopyxis sp.
GATCGCGCTCGCCATATCCTGAATCTTTTGGGTCAGCCGCGGCGCATGTTCCTTGATCGGTTCGCGCAGCAGCCACGCCACGCCTGCGACGGCGGCGAGCGCGATCGGCAGGCGGTTGTTGCGAAACTCCTGCCGCACCGCATGCGCGGCGTCGTCGATCTTGGCATTGACGCGATATTTGCCGCGATCGACCAGCGCGCCGGGCTTGAACGCCGCCTTGGCAACGTCGAGCCGGCGGTGCAACTCGGCGCGCTGCAGCATCGAGCGGCGCGCGGCGGCGATCAGGCGGTTACGCGTCCGCGGCATCGTCGAACCCCTCGTTGGTCAGATCGCGCCGCAAAGCGGTACGAATGTCGCCATAGCTGATATGCGCGCGCCATGCCGCGCCGCCGGCGATGGCGAGCAAGACGGTCACGACGATCAAGGTCGCAAGCAGCGGGCCGACTTGCGGCGACAGCGCCAGGATCGCCCCGAACGCCAGCGCCAGCAGCGCCACACCCGCCGCCGTCGCGGCCACGCCGCCCCAGATCGCGGCGCGGCTGGCGCCATGCAGCGCCAGTTCGCCGCGCGCTTCGATCAGGGCAAATTCCGCCCGGGCCGTCGCCGACAGATTGTCGACGACATCGCCGACGATCTGTTCGAGCGGCACCGGCGGCGGTGCGACCGGCGGCCCGTCCGGCGCATAGCCGTGGCTTATGCCATCAAAGCTGGGCCTTACGGACGGGGGCGGAGGGTTCGGATCGGAAGCGGCCAAGACCTTGTCAATCGTTCGAGCCGCCCTTGAGCATACGGGCGAGCACGAAGCCGATCACCGTGGCGGCGCCGACGGCAATCGCCGGGTTCTTCTTGACCATATCCTTGGTCGAAGCGGCGAGCTCGTCGAGATCCTTCTTGTCGAGCGTCGAGGCCAGACCGGCGACGGTTGCCGCGGCCGAGCGGGCATAGTCGCCATATTGCTTGCCGAATTTGGTATCGACGGTACCGGCGCTGTCTTCCAGCATCTTGGCGAGATTGCCGACCGCATCGGCGGCCTTGCTCTTGCCCTTGGTCGCGGCGTCGCGCGCCTTGGCCGAAGCCTGATTCGCCAGCGTCGTCGCTTCACCCTTCAGCGAGGCGGCCTTTTTCGAGGCTTCCGACTTGATGGTGTCGCGCGTCGCGACCAGCTGATCGCGGATCGGATGATCCTTGGCGGCTTTCACGGTCGCGGGCTTGCGGGCGGGCGCGGTTTTGGTGGCGGCGGCCTTTGCGGGTGCCTTGGGACGCGGAGCGGCGACTTTCTTAGTCGCGGGAGTAGCGGCTTTGGCCATGGCGTTGTCCTCTTCTTCTTATGTCGGGCGCCGCAACAGCGAACATCCCTTTTGGTCCTGTCTGAATATATAGCAAGGCGTGCCGAATGGTTCCATAGGCCAGCAAAATTCCTATGCATTATTGCGCTTTTCCTGTGTCGCCGATAACAGGCGGGCGCCTTTCCCTACCGCCCTGCCGACAGGGCTTTCAGCAGGACATATCCCATGACCGCGATCATCGACATCCACGGCCGCGAAATCCTCGACAGCCGCGGCAACCCCACCGTCGAAGTCGATGTGCTGCTCGAGGACGGCAGCTTCGGCCGCGCCGCGGTGCCCTCGGGCGCGTCGACCGGCGCGCACGAGGCGGTCGAACTGCGCGACGGCGACAAGAGCCGTTATCTGGGTAAGGGCGTGATCAAGGCGGTTGCTGCGGTCAACGGCGACATCGCCGACGCGCTGATCGGCCTCGATGCCGAGGATCAGCGCGAACTCGACATGGCGATGATTGCCCTCGACGGCACGCCGAACAAAAGCCGCCTGGGTGCCAACGCGATCCTCGGCGTCAGCCTGGCCGCCGCAAAGGCCGCCGCCGACGCGCGCGGGCTGCCGCTCTATCGCTATGTCGGCGGCGTCTCGGCGCGCACGCTCCCGGTGCCGATGATGAACATCATCAACGGCGGCGAACATGCCGACAATCCGATCGACGTCCAGGAATTCATGATCATGCCCGTCGGCGCCGGTAGCATCGCCGAAGCGGTGCGCTGGGGCAGCGAAATCTTCCACACGCTGAAGAAGGGCTTGTCGGCGAAGGGCCTCGCGACCGCGGTCGGCGACGAAGGCGGCTTCGCCCCCAACCTCGCCTCTACCCGCGCCGCGCTCGATTTCATCGCGGCGTCGGTCGAGCAGGCGGGCTTCAAGCTCGGCACCGATGTCGTCCTCGCGCTCGATTGCGCCGCGACCGAATTTTTCAAGAACGGCAAATATGAGATCAGCGGCGAAGGCCTGTCGCTCAGCCCGCAGCAGATGGCCGAATATCTCGCCGCGCTCGTCAAGGATTACCCGATCAAGTCGATCGAGGATGGGATGAGCGAAGATGATTTCACGGGCTGGAAGGCGCTCACCGACCTCGTCGGCGACAAGTGCCAGCTCGTCGGCGACGATCTGTTCGTCACCAATCCGCTGCGGCTGGAGCAGGGGATCAAGGACGGCCTCGCCAACTCGCTGCTCGTCAAGGTCAACCAGATCGGCACGCTGTCCGAAACGCTCGACGCCGTCGATATGGCACACCGCGCCCGCTACACCGCGGTGATGTCGCACCGCTCGGGCGAAACCGAGGATTCGACGATCGCCGACCTCGCGGTCGCCACCAACTGCGGCCAGATCAAGACCGGCAGCCTCGCGCGTTCGGACCGGCTCGCGAAGTATAACCAGCTGATCCGCATCGAGGAAGAGCTGGGCGACATGGCGCGTTACCCGGGGGCGGCGATTTTCGGGTGATCGCATAATCGGGGAAAAGCCGCGCCAGACGCCTTGACGCCATGAATCAACTCTGATTCAAGGGGCAGCGATGACGCAGCGCCACAAACTCCGCAAATCGATGAACCGCGCGATCGGTCCTGCCGTCGCGGTGATCGCGGTGCTGGCGATGATCGGCTACATCATTTTGGGACCGACCGGGCTCTACGCTTGGGGCGATTATGGCCAGTCGGTCGAAAAGCAGCGGGTTGTGCTGAGCGAGCTCGCGAAGAAAGAAAGCGAGCTTCAGAACCGTGTCAACCTGCTCGACCGGCGGCGCGTCGATCCCGATCTGGCCGAGGAATATGTGCGCGAAAAACTGGGCGCCTATCACCCCGATGAGGTGATCATCCCGATGGAGCCTGCGGCGAAGTAAGCCGCCTCCCGTCATTGCGAGCGCAGCGAAGCAATCCAGAGCGGTTTACGCCACTCTGGATTGCTTCGCTGCGCTCGCAATGACGGGATAATGCTGCATTCGTAATCGCACCGCTGCTGCGTCCATGGGGGCGTTGCCAACTCTGCATTCGCTCTCCTATAGGGAGCCTTGCCGTAACGGCTAAATGCAAAGGAAACCTCCCTTGGCCAAAGCACCCGCGCGTTCGACTGCCGCGCCCAAAAAGACCGCATCAACCCCGGCGCCCGCGACCAATCGCGAAGGACCGCGCGATCCCATTCCCTATGACGCGACCCCGGCCGAGCTGGAGAAATTCTACCGCGAAATGCTGCTGATCCGCCGCTTCGAGGAAAAGGCGGGACAGCTGTACGGCCTCGGCCTGATCGGCGGTTTCTGCCATCTGTATATCGGTCAGGAAGCCGTCGCGGTCGGCCTCCAGTCGGCGCTCGACGGCGACAAGGACAGCGTCATCACCGGCTACCGCGACCATGGTCACATGCTCGCTTACGGTATCGACCCGAAAGTCATCATGGCCGAACTGACCGGCCGCGCCGCGGGTATCTCGCGCGGCAAGGGCGGATCGATGCACATGTTCAGCGTCGAGCATAAATTCTATGGCGGCCACGGCATCGTCGGGGCGCAGGTGTCGCTCGGCACCGGATTGGCCTTTGCGCACAAATATCGCGACGATGGCGGGGTCGCAATGTCCTATTTCGGCGACGGCGCGTCGAACCAGGGCCAGGTGTACGAGAGCTTCAACATGGCCGAGCTGTGGAAGCTGCCGATCATCTTCGTGATCGAGAACAACCAATATGCAATGGGCACCTCGGTCAATCGCTCGTCGGCCGAGGATCAGCTCTATCGCCGCGGCGAAAGTTTCCGCATTCCCGGTATGCAGGTCGATGGCATGGACGTGCTTGCGGTGCGCGGCGCCGCCGAAGCCGCGCTCGAATGGGTGCGCGCGGGCAAGGGGCCGGTGCTGATGGAACTCAAAACCTATCGCTACCGCGGCCATTCGATGTCCGACCCGGCCAAATATCGCAGCCGCGAGGAAGTGCAGGCGGTGCGCGATAAATCCGACGCGCTCGAACATCTGAAAAAGGTCATGCTCGGTGCCGGGATCGGCGATGACAAGATCAAGGACATCGACAAGGAAATCCGTGCGATCGTGGCGGAATCGGCCGACTTTGCCGAAAGCGCGCCCGAACCCGAACTTCACGACCTTTATACCGACGTGCTGGTGGAGCAATATTGAGATGGCCATCGAATTGAAGATGCCGGCGCTGTCGCCGACGATGGAAGAAGGCACGCTCGCCAAATGGCTCGTCAAGGAAGGCGACACGGTCAAGTCGGGCGATATTCTCGCCGAGATCGAGACCGACAAGGCGACGATGGAATTTGAAGCGATCGACGAAGGCATAATCGGCCAGATCCTGGTCGCCGAGGGCACCGACAATGTGAAGGTCGGCACCGTGATCGCGACGATCAAAGGTGAGGGGGAAGAGGCTACTTCTTCCGTTCGTGCTGAGCCTGTCGAAGCACCGTCCTTGTCTTCGTCGCCGCCCGAAGAAAAGAGCAGCCCTTCGACAAGCTCAGGGCCAACGGACGAAAAGCTAGCGAAACCCGCACCCACCGAACGCGCCGCCGACCCCGCCATCCCCGCCGGCACCGCGATGCTCCGCCTGACCGTCCGTGAAGCGTTGCGCGATGCGATGGCCGAGGAAATGCGCGCCGACGACCGGGTGTTCGTGATGGGCGAAGAAGTCGCCGAATATCAGGGCGCGTACAAGGTCACCCAGGGCTTGCTCGACGAATTCGGCGCGCGCCGGGTCATCGACACCCCGATCACCGAATATGGCTTTGCCGGGCTCGGCGCGGGCGCCGCGATGGGCGGGCTGAAACCGATCATCGAATTCATGACCTTCAACTTCGCGATGCAGGCGATCGACCACATCATCAACTCGGCGGCCAAGACCAACTATATGTCGGGCGGCCAGATGCGTTGTCCGATCGTGTTCCGCGGCCCCAACGGCGCCGCGTCGCGCGTCGGCGCCCAGCACAGCCAGAATTTCGCCCCCTGGTACGCCAGCGTCCCCGGCCTGATCGTCATCGCGCCTTATGATGCCGCCGACGCCAAGGGTCTTATGAAAGCGGCGATCCGCAGCGAGGACCCCGTCGTCTTCCTCGAAAACGAGCTGCTCTATGGCCGCAGCTTCGACGTTCCCGACCTCGACGACCATGTCCTGCCGATCGGCAAGGCACGGATCATGCGTGCGGGCAGCGACGTGACCATCGTCAGCTATTCGATCGGCGTCGGGCTCGCGCTCGAAGCTGCCGACCTGCTGGCCGCCGAAGGCATCGACGCCGAGGTCATCGACCTGCGCACCTTGCGCCCGCTCGACACCGCGACGGTGCTCGCCAGCCTCAAGAAGACGAACCATCTGGTCGTCGTCGAGGAAGGCTGGCCGGTCTGCTCGATCGCCAGCGAACTCGCGATGGTCGCGATGGAGCAGGGTTTCGACGATCTCGACGCGCCGGTGATGCGCGTGTGCAACGAGGACGTGCCGCTACCCTATGCCGCCAATCTGGAAAAGGCGGCGCTGATCGACGTGCCGCGTGTGGTTGCGGCGGTGAAGGCAGTTCGCAATCGCGGCTGACCTCCGTCGTCATTGCGAGGAGCGAAGCGACGAAGCAATCTCCAGCTATCGGCATGGCGAGCCGCAAGCTGGAGATTGCTTCGCTTCGCTCGCAATGACGGACTGGGCATGTAAGCTGATCGACGCATGACCATCGAAATCGATCTCGAAACCAGCATCTACCCCGACGCCCGCGATCCGCGCATCATGGTTGCGGTGCCGCGTGAACGGCGCGCGGCGATCGCGGCGCTGTGGGGGTTCGCCGAGCGGCTGACCAAGCTGCTGCTCGACGCGCGCGAACCCTTGATCGGGCAGATCAAGCTCGCCTGGTGGCGCGACATGGCGGCGCTGCTCGCCGATGATCCCACCGCCTTGCCGAAGGGCGAGCCGCTGCTCGCCGAACTCGCGGCAAGCTGGGCGGGGCAGGGCGGGCTCGCTACGCTGGCCGATGCGGCAGAGGCGATGCTGGTCGCCGAGGACGCGGCGGCGCGGCACGCCGCGGCAATGGCGTTTGGCGGCGCGCTGTTCGCGCTGGCGGGCGGGGCGGCGGACGGCGGCGCGCGCTGGGGGCTGTTGTGGGGTGCGGCGCTGCAGGAAAACGCAGCCGAGGCGCAGCAATTTTTCGCGGCGGCGCGTAACCTGCCGCCGCCGGCCCGCGTATCGTTCAACGGCAACAAGGCGCTGCTGATGCTCGACCGCTGGGCTGGCGCCATTGCCCGACACGATGGGGAACGGCGCTGGCGCAGCGAGGGATTGTTGCTGCTTCGTCTCGGCCTTTTGGGCCGCTGACGATAAAAATGCGCCGGGGGTGGAAATGCGCCGCCCGAACATCTATCTTGTCCGGTACAAAATAGGGTCGCAGGGGACATTCTATGTTCAACGGGCTGATTGCCTATATCGATTCGATCAAGGCGCGCGATCCCGCGCCGCGGTCGCGTTGGGAAATTCTTCTCTACCCGGGGCTGGTCGCGGTGGGGATGCACCGCATTGCGCACTGGCTGTTCGAGGCGCGGCTGTTCTTTCTCGCGCGCTTCATCAATCATCTGTCGCGCTGGATGACCGCGATCGACATTCATCCGGGCGCCAAGATCGGCCGCCACCTGTTCATCGACCATGGCTTTACCGTCATCGGCGAGACCGCCGAGATCGGCGATAATGTTACCATCTATCAGTGCGTGACACTGGGCGGCACCGATCCCGCCAATGGCATCGCGGGCAAACGCCACCCGACGCTGTCCGACGACGTCATCGTCGGATCGGGCGCGCAGATCCTGGGGCCGGTTACCGTCAACCCGCGCGCGCGCATCGGCGCCAATGCGGTGGTGACCAAGGACGTGCCCGAGGGCGCGGTGATGGTCGGCATCCCGGCGCGATCGACGCTGGTCGACGCCGCCGAATATGCCCGCGAATTCGTGCCCTACGGCACGTGCAACGAGACCTTCGATCCCGCGACGCAAAAGGTCGAGCTGCTTCAGTGCCAGCTCGAACAGATGCAGAAGCAGTTGGAGGCCTTGCTCGAAGAACGCGACGCCGCCGCCGAAGATGAAGCGCCGCGGCGCAAGGGGAGCCGGAAAAGCGCCTGATGGGTACGGTGACGCCCTTGCCGTTCGCGAACAGGGCCATATCGCAGCAGACCGGTTTTGAACGTCCCGAGTTGATGCGCATCCTCGACCTGTATGGCCGCATGGTCGCGGCCGGCCACTGGCGCGACTATGCGATGGATTTCCACCGCGATGCCGCGATCTTCTCGGCCTTTCGACGCGCCGCCGAACGCCCTGAATATCGTATCGAAAAACGCCCCGCCTTGCGGAGCCGCCAAGGCATGTGGGCCTTGGTCTCCGAAGCCGGGGCGATTTTGAAGCGCGGGGACGAGCTCTCCAATGTGCTCGCCCCCGTCGAACGCAAACTTATGAAGCTGGTTGGAGACTGACAGTGCGCGTCGTCGCCGGCAGCTGGTTCGCCAGATTGTCGGGCAGCAAGCCGACCACCACCGCGCGGGCATTCTGCCAAAAGGCCGACAGCAGCAGCAGCGCCGACCCGATCACGAACGCCGTGAGCGCCACGTTGAGCTCGACCGCGCCGAATTCGCGGAACAACTGGGTCAGCGCGAACAGCACATAGGCGAGGGCGGACACCAGCAACGCGCGCCGGTCGATCGCCAGCGCGATCACCCCGAACAGGACATAGATGGCGACCACCATCACCGCCGCGCCGCTGCCGATATTATTGCCCTCGGTCACCCCGAGCAGGTGGAAGATCGGATGCGCGATCATCGGCGCGGACAGCAGGTGGAGCCAGAAGGCGACGTCGCTGCGCCGCGTCTGGCGCACCCGGTCGCTGCGGTCCCACCACATCGCGAGCGCAAACACGCCGACGCCCGCGGTCAGCACCAGCGACATCACCAGCGCGTCAGGCCGGTCGGGCATACCGGTAATCGACAACACCAGCGCCACCGCGGTGGCAGCGAGCGCGGCGGTCCCGGCGGCAACGGTGATCGGCACCATGAAGCGGCGCCAGTGCGCCCAGGTCGCCGCGGCGGTGATCAACGCCATCGATCCGATCAGGATCGCACCGACGGTCTCGCCGGGATCTTCGCCGAAAATCGCCTCGCCATGTTCGACGAGAAAGCCGACCATCGTTGCAAAGATACCGCCCGAAAAGGCGAGGACCAGCACGATGCTGGGCAGCGCCATGCGGCGTTTGCGGGTGAAATATTCGGCCAGGAACCACGCCGACAAGGCGACGAAGGCGCCGCCGAGCGCGGTGTGGATCGACTGGCCGATCCACGCGACCGCGACGAGCAGGATGACCGCCGCGATGCTGACGAAAATATCGTTGAAACCGGTGATCAGGCGGAAGGATTCTTCATCCGCACCGGGGGCCGAACGCGCCGACGCGATGTGCGACCGGAACGCCGTGGCGGCCTCCGGTGTCAAAACCTTCGCATCGACCGCAGCTTGCAGGTCGCTTTCACTGTACATCGGGGTCGTCCTTGTTAGACTGATCCCCTTGCCCCGCCATTGCTATGCCATAGGCGTGTTGCTGTGTCAATACAGTGCGACGGCCTCTGGAGCGGGATGACTTCAGTCAGAATCGTCATTGCGAGGAGCGAAGCGACGCGGCAATCCAGAGTCTGCGTAAACCGCTCTGGATTGCTTCGCTTCGCTCGCAACGACGAATGTGGAAACCTAAACTCATCAGGAGGATCGGTCGCTTCACCCCAGCGCTATCAACGCCTTCATCACATTCATCGACTGTTCGCTGCCCGACTGCGGGACGATCTCGCCAGCACGGTCGATGATCTTCTCCCACGCCGCGGCGACGCCTTCGGGGGTGCGCTCGTCTTCGGGCAGGGCGACGCCGGGGGTCATGGTGACATAGGCGGCGTGATACGCACCCGCGCCCGCGCCGATGATCATGTTGGTCGGCGCATCCTCGCTGACCAGATAGAGCGCGGCGGGCACGACATTTTCGGGGGTGAATTTCTCGAACAATTCGGCCGGGAAGATGTCCTCGGTCATTCGCGTTCCCGCGACCGGCGCGATCGTGTTGCAGCGGATATTATACTTCGCGCCTTCCAGATGCAGCGTTTTGGTCAGCCCCGCGAGGCCGAGCTTGGCCGCGCCATAATTGGCCTGACCGAAATTGCCATAGAGGCCGGTCGACGACGCCGTCATCAGAATGCGGCCATAAGCCTGCTCGCGCATCAGATCCCAGCACGCCTTGGTGACATTGGCGCTGCCGCTGACATGCACCTTCAGCACCAGGTCGAAATCTTCGGGCTCCATCTTGGCAAAGCTCTTGTCGCGCAGGATGCCGGCGTTGTTGATCAGGACATGGACGCCGCCCCATGCTTCCTTCGCCTTGGCCACCATTTCGACCATCTGCTCATATTCGGTGACGCTGCCGCCATTCGAAATGGCGGTGCCGCCGAACGCCTTGATCTCCTCGACCACCTGTAGCGCGGCGTCCGAATGACCGGTGCCGTCGCGCGATCCGCCCAGATCGTTGACGACAACCTTCGCGCCGCGCCGCGCGAGTTCGAGCGCATAGGCGCGGCCGAGCCCGCCGCCGGCGCCGGTAACGATAGCAACGCGCCCGTCAAATTTGATCGTCATGATGGTCTCCCGCATGGGGCCGCCCCGAAAAAGGTTGCCCGAAAAAACTGACACGTCCTTAGCCGTTCATGCTTGGCAGGCAAGAGGGTCAAAAAATGATCGTTGAAACATAAATGTCATGCAAATGACGTGCATCTGTCATTTAACCGTCATAGCAGCGCCCCCAGATTGTCATCTTTCGCAACGGAGCCATCCCTCATGCGCCACGCCCTGACCGCCGCCCTGCTGGCGACGTCGATGTTTTGCCTGCCCACCACCGCGCGCGCGCAGGCGATGACCGCCGAGGAAGCGGCGCAACTGCGCGCCGAGCTAGCGGCTTTGAAGACGCAGGTGCAGACGCTCGAAACTCGGCTCGATGCCGCGACCGCCCAGTCGGCGCCCGCCCCGGCGCCAATGCCCGCGCCGCCGTCGGTGACCGCCAAGCCCGCCACTGAAATCAGCTGGAAGGGCGCGCCCGAAATCAAGACCGCCGACGGCTGGAGCTTCAAGCCGCGCGGGCGGGTGCAGGTCGATCTGGCCGGGGTCGATACGCCCGCGGGCGTGACCGGCATCCGCGGCGGCACCGCGACCGAATTCCGCCGCGTCTATCTGGGCGTCGACGGCAAGATCCCGGGCGGGATCGCCTACCGCGTCGAGGCCGATATCGCGAACGGCTCGGTCGAACTGACCGACGTCTATCTGAGCTATGGCACCGGGCCGCTGACGGTCACCGCGGGGCAGGTCAAGCCGTTCAACGGACTCGACGACATGACGAGCGACCTGTTCACCAGCTTCATGGAGCGCGCAGCGTTTGTCCAGGCGTTCGGGTTCGAGCGCCGGGTGGGGCTGTTGGCGCAGTATAAGGGCAAGGCGCTGCTGTTACAGGGCGGAGTGTTCGGCGACAACGCCGCCGACCTGACCGACAGCAACCACAGCCTGAGCTTCGACGGGCGCGCCGTCTTCATGCCGAAATTGGGCGATGCGCAGCTGCATCTGGCGGCGTCGGGGCATTGGCGCGATCCGAACGATCCGGCGGCCGTCATCCGCTACCGCGCGCGGCCGTTTGTCCACACCACCGATGTCCGACTGGTCGACACCGGCCTGATCGACGTCGCGAGCGAACGCGGCCTTGGGCTGGAGGGGGCCGTTATCGCCGGGCCGTTCCACGCCGCGGGCGAAGCCTATTGGCAGACGCTGAAGCGCCGCGGCGCCGCCGACCCGACCTTTTTCGGCGGCTATGCCGAGGTCGGCATGGTGCTGACCGGCGGCGACGCGCGCGGCTATAAGGACGGGGCGTTCGACCGGTTGAAACCGTCGAAGCCGATCACTGCCGGGGGCATCGGCGCCATCGAAGTCAACGCGCGCTACGACCACCTCGACCTCAATGACGGCGCGATCATCGGCGGGCGGCAGCAGGCGGCGCTGATCGGGCTGGTGTGGTCGCCGATCGACTATATCCGCATCACCGCCAATTACGGCAAGCTGTGGATCGACAACGCCCGCATCGCGACGGCGACCGGGGATCGCGACTATACGGCGGACACGTTTGGGCTGCGGACGCAGATCGATTTTTGATGGGATGGCGGCTTTGCGGTGGGAAGCGGACGTTCACGCAGACCTACGCCCTCCCCTTCAGGGGAGGGCAGCGAGACTTGGCAGCTTGCTGCCTAGGCTCAGGACCCATTAAACATATTGCGCTGTGTTTGGGTTGGTGATTCAA
>CAZCUW010000084.1:0-11500 GCA_964502035.1 uncultured Sphingopyxis sp.
GCTAGCGGTGGAAAAGCTTGGTGGGGTTGCCATCGGACAAATCCTCCCCGCTTGCGGGGAGGGGGACCGCCGAAGGTGGTGGAGGGGGCTGGCTGCCTGACGCGAGATTGCGTGAGGGCGCGAACCCCCTCCGTCAGCGCTTCGCGCTGCCACCTCCCCACAAGTGGGGAGGATCGGTTGGTCGGTGCTTTCCCCTCACCGCCAGCGCCAACCCCCCTCGGTCTTGGCGCGATAGAGCGGTAGCGGCGCCAGTCCGGCGAGCAGAACCGCGATCGTCACCACAGCCGGTTGGTCCTGCAATGCCAGCGCCAGTCCCGCGATCATCGCGGCGTGCAGCGCCATGAGAAACCAGCCTTGCCACGCGATCGGCAGACCGGCGCCATAGCCGTGCCGTTTGGCGCGGAACCACGGACCCTGGCGCAGGAACAGGTGCATCATGATCCGCTCTCCTTTTTCGGCGGCCGCCCGCGCCGCGCGGGTGCGGCGGCCTTGGGCTTCACCCCGCGCCGCGCCAGCGCCTCGCGCAACAGTATTTCGATCTCGGCATTGGCGCTGCGCAGTTCGTCCGCCGCCAGCCGTTCGACCGCCGCATAGAGCGCGGGGTCAAGGCGGAGGGCAAAGGCCTTTTTGGCGGACGCGGGCATTGTTCAATTCACCGGGGCGCTCAGTAGAGCGATCCGGCGTTTACGACCGGCTGGGTATCGCGTTCGCCGCACAGCACGACCATCAGGTTCGACACCATCGCCGCCTTGCGCTCGTCGTCGAGTTCGACGACGCCTTTCTCGGACAGCTGGTTGAGCGCCATTTCGACCATCGTTACGGCACCCTCGACCAGCTTCTTGCGCGCCGAAATCACCGCCTCTGCCTGCTGGCGGCGCAGCATCGCCCCGGCGATTTCCTGTGCATAGGCCAGGTGGGTCAGCCCGCATTCGTCGACGGTGATCCCGGCGACTTCCAGCCGTTCGATCAGCGCCTTGCGCAGTTCGACCCCGACCTCGTCATGGTTGCCGCGCAGCGTCACTTCCTGATGCTCGATGTCGTCATAGGGGTAACGCGAGCCGATCGAGCGCACCGCGGCCTCGATCTGCGCCATCACAAATTCCTTGTAATCGTCGACGTCGAACAGCGCCTGCGCGGTGTCGGTGACGCGCCACACGACCTGCGCCGCCATCTCGATCGGGTTGCCGCGCAGGTCGTTGACCTTGATCTTGTCCGAAATGACGTTGTTGGCGCGCACCGCGATCTTCTTGCGCGTCAGCCACGGCAGCACCCAGCGCAGCCCCTCTTCGCGGTCGGTGCCCTTATAGGCCCCGAACAGCTGGATTGCCGCGGCTTCATTGGGGTTGATCATGTAAAAGCCGCACAGGATCAGAAAGCCGACGATCGCCGACAGCGCGACGACCGCCCATTTCCACGCGACCATAACTTCGGCCGTGCCGTTGCTGATCCCCGCCCACGCCGCGACACCCAGCAGCAGCACCCAGATCAGCAGCATCAGATAACCGCTTTGCGTCAGCGCCCGCGTCTCGCGACTGCGGTTCAGCGCGGGAGTCCCTCCATCAACCATGTATTTGCCCTCCGACTCGATATAAAGATGATATCATATTTATATCGAAAATGATGCGGGTCAATCGGATTCGGACGATGTGGTTGTATGGCAGCTTTGGGGTCGGGCGCGGCCATTCACGCAGACCTACGCCCTCCCCTTCAGGGGAGGGCAGCGAGACTTACGAACTTGTTCGTTAGTCGCAGCGGGTGGGGGCCAGCGGCCTTGCGCAAGGTTGCGAACCCCCACCCCACTACGACTAGGCAGCAAGCTGCCAAGTCTCCGTCGCCCCTCCCCTGAAGGGGAGGGGCTATAAGGCCGCATGTCCGCAACCGGTCGTCAGCAGCCGCTCGTCATCCCGGACCACGCCCGGGGTTACAACAAAAGCCGGGCTCGCCGGACAAACAAAGGGGGCCATAAAGACCCCCTTTGCCTCCCCGGTTTTGTTCGCGCTATTCGGTCGGAAAACCGCGCTTTTTGAGCAGCGCCGACACATCGGGATCGCGGCCGCGGAAGGCGCGATAGGCTTCGGCGCGGTCGGTTTCATTGCCCGTCATCAGCAATATGGTGCGGAAGCGGTCGGCGACGCTGCGGTCCCACGGGCCGCCCGCCTCGGTGAACGCCGCCCAGGTGTCGGCGTCCATCGTTTCCGACCAGAGGTAGCTGTAATAGCCCGCCGAATAGGCGTCCGAGCTGAACAGATGGCTGAACTGCGGCAGGCGGTGGCGCATGACGATCTCGCGCGGCATGCCGATCGCGGTCAGCGTCTCGCGCTCGAACTTGTCGACGTCGGTCGGCGGCACCTTGCGATCGTGCAGCTTCATGTCGACGATCGCGCTCGCCAGATATTCGACGGTTTCAAAGCCCTGGTTGAACTTGCCCGACGCCTCGATCTTGTCGAGCAGCGCCTGCGGCATCGGCGCCCCCGTCTTGTGATGCGTCGCGAATTTCGACAGCACTTCGGGGGTCATCAGCCAGTTTTCGTTCACCTGGCTGGGATATTCGACAAAGTCGCGCGGCACCCCGGCGAGCGCCGGATAGTATATGTGCTGGAGCAGATAGTGGATGCCGTGGCCGAATTCGTGGAACAGCGTCGTCGCGTCGTCGAGGCTGATCAGCGTCGGTTCGCCCTTTGCCGCTTCGGTGAAATTATTGTTGTTCGACGCCAGCACATTGCGCTCGCCGCCCAGCGTTTGCTGGCTGCGATAGGTGGTCATCCACGCGCCCGATCGTTTGCCGTCGCGCGCGAAATTGTCGAGATAAAGGACCCCGACATTTTCGTTCGTCTTGAGGTTATAGACCTCGAACGTCCGCACCTTGGGGTCGAACACCGGGATGGCGCCGGTGTTTTCGCGGAACCCCAGGTCATAGAGCTGCCCGGCGGACCAGAACATGCCCTCGACCAGCTTGTCGAGCTGGAGATAGGGCTTCACCTCGCTTTCATCGAGGTCGTATTTCGCCTTGCGGACCTTTTCCGAATAGAAACGATAATCCCACGGCTCGATGGTGATTTTCGGACCCTTGCCCGCCTTGGCATCGGCATCGGCGATCGCCTGCATGTCGGCGACCTCTTCCTTCACCCGCGCCACCGCGGCGGGCCACACCTTCATCATCAGCCCCATCGCATTGGCGGGGGTCTTCGCCATCGTGTCGGCCATGCGGTACGTCGCGTGGTTGGGAAAGCCGAGCAGTTCGGCGCGCTGCTGGCGCAACGCCAGGATTTCGGCAATCGTGGCGTTGGTGTCATTGGCATCGCCATTGTCGCCGCGGCTGACAAACGCCTTATAGACTTTCTCGCGCAGCGCGCGGTTGGTGGCGTTCTGCATCACCGGCTGCGCCGACGAGCGGGTGTTCTTGATCGCCCACTGGCCGGGCTTGCCATTGGCGTCGGCGGCGGCGGCGAGCGAGGCGATAAAGCCCGCGTCGAGCCCCGCCAGCCCGGCCTTGTCGGTGACAAAGGTATAGAGCTTCTCGTCGCCGAGCAGCTTCGACGAAAAGGCCGAGAACAGCCCTTCCAGCTTCGAATTCATCGCGACCAGCTTGCTCTTGTCGGCGGCCGAGAGATTGGCGCCGTCGCGCACCATCTCGTCATAGCTGCGCTCGACGATGCGGATCTGCTGGGCGTTCAGCCCGCTCGTCTGGCGTGCGTCGTACACTGCCTTGTACCGCGCGAACAATTTGGGTTCGAGGAACAGCTCGGTGTAGAAAGTGGTGAGCTTGGGGCTCCATTCGGCGTCGATATCCTCGACCCGGTCGTTCGACTTGTTCGACGTCTGGACGCCCCACATGGCGAACAGCCGCTCCATCGTGTCGCCGGCGAGCTGCATCGGGACGTGCGTGTTCTCGAACGTCGGCGCCGCCGGATTGTCGATCACCGCCTGCACCTGTGCGCGCGTCTCCGCCATGCCCTTGGTAAAGGCGTCGGGGAACAGTTCGGGGTCCATCTTGTCCCACGGCGGCACCCCTTCATAGGGACCGGTCCATGTCGCCAGCATCGGGTTGGCGCCGGTGGGTGCCGGGGCGGGCGCGGGGGATTCGGCGGCTGGCGGGGCGGCAGTGGTCATCGGTCTATCCATAGTGGTGCAACCCGCGAGCAGCGCGGTGGATGCCAGCAAAAGCGACAGGCGGCAGGCAAAAGGGTGCGCGGTGCGCGGCATCATCATATCTCCCCGGAGGAAAAGGTTTCGGCCGAAACCATGTTGGACCGAGCCTTAACCCGACATTGCGGCGTGGCGCAAGGTTGGGGGGACGAACCGAGTGGGCAGATCGCCCCCATCGCTTCGCGACGGGGAGGATCGGGTTATCCCGCAAACATCGGCTGCACCAACCCCGGCACATCGACCCGGAACGCGAACACCCCGCCCGCGTGCGGCTGGCCCAGGCGCTCTTCGTCGGACAAATTCTTGCCCGCGCTGGTGACGAAGGCGGTTTGCATGTCGGCGCCGCCGAACGCGATCATCGTCGGGCGCTGCACCGGCAGCTCGACCGTCTGGAGCAGCTCGCCCGCGGGCGACAGGCGGACGACGCGCCACCCATCCCACAGCGCCGACCAGTAACAGCCCTCGGCATCGACCGCGGCGCCGTCGGGACGGCCGTTGCCATGCGGAAACTGGTGGAAGATACGCCCTTCGCCGAGACTGTCCGTCGCCGGATCGACGTCGAAAGCACGGATTGCGTGGGTCGGGGTATCGGCATGGTAGAAAGTCCGCCCGTCGGGGCTGAACGCGGCGCCGTTGCTGGTCGTGAGGCCACCGAAAACTTCGGTGAGCGAGCCGTCGGGATCGAGGCGGTAGAGCGTCGCGATCGGGTTCGCCTTGTCGCTGGTCAGGCTGCCGACCCACAACCGGCCGCGGGCATCGACGCAGCCGTCGTTGAAGCGCTGCTCGGGTTTGTCCGCGAGCACCGCCGCGCCAAAGGGGCGCGGCGCGGCGCCCCATGCGTCGATCAGCGCGCAGCCATCCTCGAGCGCCGCGACCAGCCCGCCGTCCGCGCGCGGCGCGACGCAGCCGACCTGCTGATCCAGCGTCATGACCTCGTCCGCGCCGGTCGCGGGGTCGGTGCGGTGGATCGTCCGCCCCTCGATATCGACCCAGTACAGCCGTTGTTCGGGCGCGCTCCAGCGCGGCGATTCGCCAAGCAGCGCGCCGGCGTCGAGGAGAAGTTGGGCCATGGCGGGTGTCGTAGCGCGCGCCGCCGCCGCTGCCCAGCGCCTGCAAACCTATTCGTCGTTGGAACGTAGGTGATGAGGTGCGCCCCACCTTTCGTCACCCCGGACTTGATCCGGGATCCATGCGGCGCTGACGAGCGGGCAGCGCGCGACCGCATGGACCCCGGATCAAGTCGGGAATGATATACTTGACAAAGCACCCTTCTGCCGGTAGGTAGAGGGTATGGACATCACCGCACCCCGCTTCACCAACGAAACCGCCGCTCGCGAGCATCTGGAAGCGCTGCGCTGGCCGCAGGGTCCGTATTGCCCCCACTGTGGTTCATTCGCAGCCAAGCGCCTTCCCGCGCAGCGCGGTCGCCCCACCAAGGCCCACCCCGAAGGCGCGAACCGCGATGGCGTGATCCAATGCAACGATTGCCGTAAGCAGTATTCGGTGACGGTCGGCACCGTGTTTGAAAGTAGCAAGATTGCCCTTCACAAATGGGTGTTGGCGACCTTCCTGCTTTGCTCGTCAAAGCGCGGCATGTCGGGCCACCAGCTTTCCCGCATGTTGGGCGTTACGCAGAAAACGGCATGGTTCATGTCACACCGCATTCGTGAAGCGATGCGCCCCGGCGACGACCAAGGCCCGCTTGGCGGCGAAGGCAAGATTGTCGAAGCCGACGAAACCTTCATCGGCGGCAAGGAAAAGAACCGTCACAAGAGCAAACGCGCCACCCGTCGCCTTGGCGGCAATTGGGGCAAGGAAACCGTGTTCTCGCTGGTGGAACGTGACGGCAGCGTTCGCTCGACCCATGTCGTAAGCGTGACCGCCGCAAACCTTCGCCCGATCCTTGTCAGCCAGATCGATCCGGCAACCATGCTCTTCACCGATGACGCGGGCCAATACCGTTACATGAGCCGCGCGTTCAAGCATGAAGCCGTGAACCACACCGCTGGCGAATACGTGCGCGGTTTGGCTCACACCAACACTGTCGAGGGCTATTTCTCGATCCTGAAGCGCGGCGTGGTCGGCACCTATTACCACATGAGCGCGACCCATCTGCACCGCTACTGTGCCGAGTTTGATTTCCGCTACAACACTCGCAAGGGCAACGATTTCGAGCGTTGCGAGCTGGCGCTTAAGGGCATCACCGGCAAGCGCCTTACCTATCGGCGGGCTGACAACGTCGCAGCCTGAAAAGGTCGGCCCGCCCCGCCTAATCGGCCAGAAGCGAAAGCGCTATTTTGATTGAGACTCCTTCGGCTTCCGCTTGCTAGGCTTCGCGGCCCCCGTCGGCTTGTGCGGCGTCGGTGGCGTCGCCAGCATCCGGCGAAGCGTCTCTATCTCTTTTTGATCGGTGTCAGACATGCCTCAACCCTTACCAAATGTGCGCCGGGGTGCGAACGCAATTATGTCGGGAGGATTGGTCATCGAGCACAGGGCCGACTTGGCTCTGAAGATGATGCAAGTGATGATGGCATGGGCGGAGGTTGAGGCCTTTGTTGGTCAAATCATGGCCAGTTCGTTCGGCGAGGAAGCTCTCGATGCCATCAACGAAGCTATCGGATGCCCCAACGCCGCCGGCCAACGCGAAATTCTCATGCGGAGAGCGCGGATAAAATTTGACCAAGAGCAAATTGAGGATCTGACAGTCCTGATGGAGCAATACAAATCTGCCCAGAAGGGCAGGAACAAAATCGCTCACTGGAGTCCCGGATTTAGTCCCGAAATCCCGGATAGCATCCTGCTTCTCGACCCCAAACACATGTGGCGACAAGCGGAGGCGGTTAGCCGCTTCATGCGCGAGGGCGGGAGTGCGCAGCTAGTGCCGCCAGACCCCAAGGCGATACTAGCCAAGGCTCTCGTATTCTTCGGACGCGACTTTGAGGAAATGCTAGCCGATATATCCGCTCTTCGGCAGGCTTTCGGGCTGATCAATTTCCTGCTGACTGGAGGCGCAGTAGCTGTTGGAGCACGTGACCAGCTGCACTCGATACCTCAATTTCTGACAAGTAAAAATTCGTTGAGCGAGCGTCGGTAAACTCCTCGTCCAGAACGTTCACGATCACATCGCGCAGCGTCCCCGCGGACACCGTAAAAATTTCATCGCGCCCAATAGGGTGGAAAGAACTGGCCTGTCGGTCAGTAGGCTTGGCTTGATTGAGTTGCTTTGTCAAGTATATCACTCCCGATCAAGTCCGGGGTGACGAGGAAAGTTGGCCGGGTGAGCAAAGAGTTCCTGCCGTAACGTCTTTCCACTTGACGTGCACGTAAACGTAAGGTCTTTTGGCGGCCGAAAAGATGCGGCCGACTCCCCGCCTGCATTCGGCTGCCGCAAGGGAAAGGAAAGCCATGTCGCTCGATCATCTGTCGCGCTCCGCCTATACCGACGATCATGAGGCCTTCCGCGCCACCGTCCGCCAGTTCCTCGAAAAGGAAGTCGCGCCGAACGCCGCGCAATGGGCCGAGGACAAGATCGTGCCCAAGTCGATCTGGCCCAAGGCGGGCGAGCTCGGCATGTTGTGCCCGACGGTGCCCGAGGAATATGGCGGGCTGGGCCTCGATTTCGGCTATAACGCAATCGTCGACGAAGAGAGCGCCTATTACGGCCGCGCGACGACGGGCTTTTCGCTCCAGTCGGACATCGTCACCAACTATATCGTCAAATATGGCAGCGAGGAGCAGAAGAAGCACTGGCTGCCCAAGATGGTCGCGGGCGAGGTGATCACCGCGATCGCGATGACCGAACCGGGCACCGGATCAGACCTTCAGGGGATGCGCACGACCGCGAAAAAGGATGGCAATCATTATGTCATCAACGGGTCGAAAACCTATATCACCAACGGCCAGAACGCCGACCTGATCCTCGTCTGCGTCAAGACCGACACCGAGGTGCAGCCGGCGTGGAAGGGCGTGTCGATCGTCCTCGTCGAGGCCGACCGCGAGGGGTATCAGCGCGGCCGCAACCTCGACAAGATCGGGCAGGACGAGGCCGATACGTCGGAAATGTTCTTCAACGACGTCCGCGTTCCGATCACCAACTGCCTCGGTGAAGAGGGGCAGGGGTTCATCTATCTGATGAGCGAACTGCCGCAGGAACGCCTGTCGATCGCGGTGTCGGCGCAGGCATCATCGCAGCGCGCCTTCGACGACACGGTCGAATTCACCCGCGAGCGCAAGGCGTTCGGCAAGCCGATCCTGGATTTTCAGAACAGCCGCTTCGTCCTCGCCGACCTCAAGGCGAAATTGCAGGTCGGGTGGGCGCATCTCGACTGGGCGCTGGCACGGCATCTGAAAAAGGAACTGACTCCCGAAGAGGGCGCCGCGGCAAAGCTGTGGCACACCGAGCTGCAGTGGGAAGTCATGGACAAATGCCTCCAGCTGCACGGCGGGGCGGGTTATATGAACGAATATCCGATCGCCCGCGCGTGGCGCGCCGCGCGCGTGACGCGGATTTTCGGCGGCACGAACGAGATTATGAAGGAACTGATCGGGCGGAAGCTCTGACGGACTTGCCCCTCTCCTTCGGGGGAGGGGCAGCGAGACTTGCGAACTTGTTCGCTAGTCGCAGCGGGGTGGGGTCCATCGGCCTTGCTCTGCGCCGCGAAACCCCACCCCAACCCCTCCCCTGAAGGGGAGGGGCATTAGGAAGAAAGGACTATCCCCATGGCGCATGCCTATATCGTCGACGCCGTCCGCACCGCGGGCGGCAAGCGCGGCGGCAAGCTCGCTGGTATCCACCCCGTCGATCTGGGCGCCGCGGTGTTCGACGCGATTGCAGACCGCAATGATTTCGACACGTCAAAGATCGACGATGTCATTACCGGCTGCGTGTCGCAGGGCGGGCAGCAGACGATGGACCTTGGCCGCAACGCGGTGCTCGCGTCGAACCTGCCCGACTCGATCCCCGCGGTGACGATCGACCGCCAGTGCGGGTCGTCGCAGCAGGCGATGATGTTCGCGGCGCAGGCGGTGATGTCGGGAACGCAGGACATCGTCCTCGCCAGCGGTATCGAAAGCATGACGCGCGTCCCGATGGGCAGCGTCGCGACCCTGTTCATCAAGGAAGGGCTGGGCCACTACAAGTCCGAACGGCTCGAGGAAAAATATCCCGGGATCATGTTCAGCCAGTTCATGGGCGCCGAAATGATCGTCAAGAAGCATGGTTTCAGCAAGGACGATCTCGACGCCTATGCGTTTGAAAGCCATCGCCGCGCCAAGGCGGCGACCGAGGCGGGGTATTTCCAGCGCGAGATCGTCGGCCTCGACATCGACACCCCCGAAGGGCGCCAGACCCACCTGGTCGATGAAGGCATCCGCTTCGACGCGACGCTGGAAGGGATCGCCGGGGTCAAGCTGCTTCAGGAAGGCGGCACGATCACCGCCGCCTCGTCGAGCCAGATCTGCGACGGCGCCTCGGCGGCACTCATCGTGTCCGAACAGGCGCTGAAAGACCATGGCCTGACCCCGCGGGCGCGCATCCACCATGTGTCGGTCACCGCGGGCGACCCGGTGATCATGCTGGAGGAGCCGTTGTTCGCGACCGAAAAGGCGCTGAAGCGCGCCGGCATGAAGATCGCGGACATCGACGCTTATGAGGTCAACGAAGCCTTCGCCCCGGTGCCGCTCGCGTGGCTCAAATATCTTGGCGCCGATCATGCGCGGCTCAACCAGCATGGCGGCGCGATCGCGCTCGGTCACCCGCTTGGCGCCAGCGGCACCAAGCTGATGGCGACTTTGCTCGGGGTGCTCGATGCGACCTGCGGCAAATATGGGCTGCAGACAATGTGCGAAGGCGGCGGTCAGGCCAACGTCACGATCATCGAGCGGCTGTAACATTTTCAACCCCTCCCCTTCAGGGGAGGGGCAGCGAGACTTGCCAGCTTGCTGGCTAGTCGCAGCGGGGTGGGGTCTATCGGCCTTGCTCTACGCCGCGAGACCCCACCCCCAACCCCTCCCCTAAAGGGGAGGGGCTTTAGATAGGAGAAACGCACATGAAACTCGATTCCACCGTATCCGCCGTCGTCACCGGCGGCGCCTCGGGCCTCGGCGCCGCGACCGCGCGCGCGCTGGCCGCCAAGGGCGTCAAGGTCGCGATCTTTGACCTGCAGGAAGAAAAAGGCCTCGCCATCGCCGCCGAACTCGGCGGCATCTTTTGCGAAGTGAACGTCACCGACGACGCCAGCGTCGATGCCGGTTTCGCCAAGGCGCGCGCCGCACATGGGCAGGAGCGCATCCTCGTCAACTGCGCCGGGACCGGCAACGCGATCAAGACCGCGAGCCGCAGCAAGGAAGACGGCAGCATCAAGCATTTCCCGCTCGATGCGTTCAACTGGATTATCCAGATCAACCTTGTCGGCACCTTCCGCTGCATCGCCAAGTCGGCGGCCGGGATGATGACGCTCGACCCGCAGGACGACGGCGACCGCGGCGCGATCGTCAACACTGCGTCGGTGGCGGCCGAGGACGGCCAGATCGGGCAGGCGGCCTATTCGGCGTCGAAGGGCGGCGTCGTCGGCATGACCCTGCCGATCGCGCGCGACCTGGGCGCCGAAAAGATCCGCGTCAACACCATCCTGCCCGGCATTTTCGACACCCCGCTGCTCGCGGGTGCGCCGCAGAATGTCCGCGATGCGCTGGGCGCCTCGGTGCTCAATCCCAAGCGCCTCGGTGATCCGAACGAATATGCCAATCTTGCCATGTGCATGATCGAGAATGGCTATTTCAACGGCGAGGACGTCCGCCTCGACGGCGGCATCCGCATGGGTCCGCGCTGATATGCTCAGAGCGGAAAGCTGGCGGCTGAATGCCGCCAGCTACCCCGTGTGTACGGAATTTCAGACGCGGTTTCAGGATATGGACATCAACGGCCACCTCAACAATGTGGCCTTTGCCGCGCTGTTCGAAAGCGGCCGCGTGTTGCTCAATCGCCAGGTCCGCCCGCTCGGCGAGCGCCCGGCCAACGAACGCACGATGGTCGCGGCGGTCGAGATCAACTATCTCGCCGAGGGCAATTTTCCCGATCCGGTCGCGATCGCGACCGGCATTGGTCGGCTCGGTACCTCGAGCTGGACGATCGTCCAGGCGATGTTCCAGAATGGCCGCGCGATCGCGACCTGCGACACGGTGGTGGTATGCCGCACCGACAATCAGGCGAAACCGCTGCGCGCCGAGATGGTCGCCGAACTGACCGCCAATCTGGTGACGCCGACCGGAATATGACACCGTAGCCCTGAGCCTGTCGAAGGGCGCCTATCCGGATAGGCGCCCCCTTCGACTGCCTTGCAGGCGCTCAGGACAG
>CAZCUW010000085.1:0-11158 GCA_964502035.1 uncultured Sphingopyxis sp.
CGCGCCGCCCGTTGTTCCGGCTGGCGCTCGCCAATCTGCACCGGCCGGGCGCCGCGACCGGCGCGCTGGTCGTGGCGCTGGGGCTGGGGCTGACCCTGTTCGTGACCCTCGCGGCGATCCAGACCAGCATCACCAACGAAATTTCGCGCACCGTGCCGCAGCGCGCACCGAGCTTTTTCGTGCTCGATGTGCCGCGCGACGGCGCCGCGCAGTTTCGCGGGCTGGTGACCAAGGCGGCGCCCGACGCGCAGATCAACATGATCCCGGCGCTGCGCGGCAGCGTTACCGAATTTGGCGGCCAGCGCGTCGACGAGCTCGCCGAATTGCCCGAGGGCGCATGGGTGCTGCGCGGCGACCGCGGGCTGACCTATAGCGCGGTGCCGCCGAGCGGCAGCGAGCTGGTCGGCGGCAGCTGGTGGGCCGCGGACTACAAGGGACCGCCGCTGGTCAGCGTCGAACAGGAGGTCGCGACGTCGCTAGGCCTCAAGATCGGCGATACGCTGAGCGTCAATGTGCTGGGGGTCGAGGTGCAGGCCAAGGTCGCATCCTTCCGCACCGTGCAATGGGACAATTTCGGGCTGAATTATGTGCTGGTGTTCTCACCCGGCACCTTTGACGCGGCGCCGCACAATATGGTCGCGACGGTGGCGGTCGATCCGGCCGCCGAGACGGTGCTGGCGCGCAGCATTCCGCGCGCCTTTCCCTCCGCATCGCTGATCGCGGTGCGCGATGTGGTGACGCAGGTGACGACTTTGCTGACCCAGATGAGCCAGGCGATCGCCGCGGCGGCGAGCATCGCGATCCTGGCCGGGATCGCGGTGCTGATCGGCGCGATCGCCGCCAGCCGCGAGCGGCGGGTGTATGACAGCGTGATCCTGAAACTGCTCGGCGCGTCGCGGAGCCAGATTCTGGGGGCGCAGGCGATGGAATATGCGGTGCTGGCCGCGGTGCTGGCAGTGCTGGCGCTCGGGCTGGGCCTGATCGCGGCGCGCTATGTCGTGGTCAGCCTGTTCGATTTCACCTTTGCCCCCGATCCGCTGATCGTCGGTGCGACCTTGGTCGGCGGCGCTGGGCTGTCGTTCCTGATCGGCATCGCGGGCAGCTGGCCCTTGCTGTCGGCCAAACCGGCGCAGGCGCTGCGGAGTCTTTAACCCGCTTCAAAATCCGTTCGTGTCGAGCGAAGTCGAGCCACCGAGGGGTCAGGCACCGCCGAGGGGTGTCTCGACTTCGCTCGACACAAACGGGTCAGCTCAGGATCCGCACCACCGCTGACACCGCGGCCAGCCCCAGCACGACCGCGACCATCGCCTGCCACACATGCGGCGCGACGCGGCCGAAATGGCGACCGCCGATCCGGTTGCCGACCCACATCGGCGCGAACAACAGCAGCGACAGGATGAGCAGCCGCCACGTCGCGATCCCCACCCACAACGCCGCCAGCGTCCCTGCGATCGCGGTCGCGAAAAAGACCAGCATCATCGACGCGCGCGCGATGCTGGGCGGCAGCGAGCGGCGCAGATAAAAGGGGACGACCGGCGGCCCGGGCATCGCGGCAAAGCCGGTCAGGATGCCCGACGCGATCCCGGTGCCGCCGATCGCGACGCGGCCGGGCCGGTGCCCCTCGGGCTGTTTGGGCAGCAGCACCGCAACAAAGGCGCCGACCGCGATCAGGGTGATCAGCAACCGCGCCACGTCGGGGGTCGTCGCGTCGAGCGCGACCATGCCGATCGGGGTCGTCGCCATCGCGATCAGCGCGATCGGCACCGCGGTCGACCGGTCGGCATCGGCGAGGATCACCTTCAGCCCGACCGGTCCGATCAGAAGTTGTAGCAGAATGCCGAGCACCACCGCTTCGCCCGGCGCAATGATCAGCCCGAGCAACGGCACGAGAATGATCGCCATGCCGAACCCGGTAAGCCCGCGCACATAAGCCGCGCCAAAGGTCATCGCCGCGGCCCCCGCGAGCGTCAGCGGCGCGATGCCGACTAGTTGCGACACGCTGTTCACGGGCGGCAAGCAGAGTTGGTCATTTGTCTGCCGAATTCAGCTTGGAGGCTTCATCAACTCAAGCAGGTTGATCCCGCCACCGGGCAGAATGGTAATGCCATTTGCAGAACCCGAAGCAAACGCATTCTTCCAGAACTGGACATTGTGCTTCCCGCCGAAAACCGTCGATGAAAGCGCCCGGTTCTTCCAAAGCGGCAATCGGGAGAAATTCTGCACGAAGTTTTCAATATTCACCCAAACACTGTCGGGCAACAATCGGTGAAAGGGCTTGCTATTGTCCCAAAACTGACCTGACGAGATAACAACGGTTTGACAGACGTTGAGAACCAATTCCACCCACGCCTGCAAAATTTCTTCCCGTCCCATACGATGGGCACGCAAATGGTCCTCGGCGACATCCACATCCTGCTGCACCTTGCTTTCGAGCTTGCTGCTGCCGATGCCCGGGTCCCATTGGCCGATATAGATACGGTCGGCGATTATGTTAAGAAGTCGGACGATCTGATCGCGCTCGACATCACGAGGGTTTTCTCCGGCGTCTGATCCATGATCGTCAGGCGTATCGAGCATACCGCCGAATATGGTCTGGGAATACACGGCCTTTTCAATTGCACTGTATGACAAGGGGCGCTCCGTACCCTTGCCGCCCATTTCGATGAAATCTCTCAGTCGATTGTCCGAATGATAGGTAATGGCATTCCGCTGATCATCGATGATGTAGCGACGCATCTGGGCTTGCTCGCCCTTGAAGTGATCAACTAATTGCTGTTCGGTAAAGCTGCTGTATTCTGCCGCCATCCCTCGTTCCGATCGGAACCGTTCGATCCGGTCCAGCAAGATGCTGGCGCCGAGATGGCGCTGGGTCGCCTTATCGAAGGCAACTTGCCGCAAGGTGGTGCCGGCGTGCGTGTTTGCCGTCAGGAGCAGGTCGGGGTCAGGATTTACGAACAGGCGGACCGGAAGCTCGCGCACGCCCAGCAATATCTGGGCCGCGGCCTTGTGTTGACCGTCGAAAATCCGAACCTTTGCAGCGCCTCCCTCCTCTGTGTTTATCCACGCCAACGGCACATGAAGTTGAGGGAATCTCTGGAAAAACTCGATTACCAAGCCGCGAATATTGCTTCCGATCCCGCGCGGATTCAGCCTGTCGTCATGATGAAGATACTCGATCGGCAATTTGACGAATGCATGCTTCAGGCCGGACAACTCGTCCGTCCACAACGGAAGCGTCGTCACCTGGGTTTGCCCCGTTCCAGCGAGCGAATAGATCATCTCCGCGTCGGTGGTCTTGATCGCGAAATTGCGCGCGGCGCCGCCGACGGATGTAAGGACATGTCCCAGATTGACGCCGCGCGCGTCTTCAACGCCCTTCTTCAACGCTTCAAAACGCGCCAGGACTCGGGCAACTCGCAAGTCGGTCGCTTGTTTTGATCGGTTATAATGGCTGAAGGTGAGCGCCCAGTTTGTGACATCGTCTTTGCCGCCGTCCCGCGTCGGGATTACATGATCGATGTCAAGATCTGAGCCGTGCAGATCGAGATCGATTGGATTCTCCGAAATGAAGCATTTCCCATTTTGCGAATTCCAAAGATCGAGAATAATGGCTTCGCGCGCTTCGCCGCCGAGTGCCCGCAGTCCAAACGACATATTCTCATTCCTCCACTTCTTAGCGTAAATCCGGGGGCGTCGCTTCACCCTGAAGCAGCGCGATCGCCTCGGCGAGCGGCAAGATACGCTGGCCTTCCTGCCCGAGGGTGCGGATCGCGACCGTGCCTTCGTCGGCCTCGCGTTTGCCGACGACGAGCAGAAACGGAACCTTGGCGAGGCTGTGTTCGCGGACCTTGTAGTTGATCTTTTCGTTGCGCAGGTCGGTTTCGACGCGGATGCCCGCCGCCGCCAGCTGCGCCATGACGTCCTTCGCATAGTCATCGGCGTCGGACACGATCGTCGCGACCACCGCCTGCACCGGCGCCAGCCACACCGGCAATTTGCCCGCGAAATGTTCGATCAGGATGCCGATGAAGCGTTCGTAGCTGCCAAAGATCGCGCGGTGCAGCATCACCGGGCGGTGGCGTTCGCCATCCTCGGCGATATATGATGCGTCGAGGCGGTCGGGGAGGACGCGGTCGGACTGGATCGTCCCGACCTGCCACGTGCGGCCGATCGCGTCGGTCAGATGCCATTCGAGCTTGGGCGCGTAAAAAGCGCCCTCGCCCGGCAGTTCTTCCCAGCCATAGTCGGGGGTGTTCAGCCCGGCGGCGGCGACCGCGGCGCGCAACTCGGTCTCCGCCATGTCCCACATCGCTTCAGTCCCGAACCGCTTTTCGGGGCGCAGCGCGAGCTTGATCGAATAGGTGAAGCCGAATTCCTTGTAGATACGGTCGGCGAGCGCGCAGAAATCCTGCACTTCGCTGACGATCTGGTCTTCGCGGCAAAAGATATGTGCGTCGTCCTGGGTGAATTGGCGCACCCGCATCAGCCCGTGCAGCGCGCCATGCGGTTCGTTGCGGTGGCAGCAGCCATTTTCATAGAGGCGCAGTGGCAGGTCGCGGTACGACTTCATCCCCTGGCGGAAAATCAGCACATGCGCCGGGCAGTTCATCGGCTTCAATGCCATCCACTCGGCATCGTCCGAAACGATCGGGCCTTCATCCTCGACGTTCGGCACCTCGTCGGGGATCACGAACATATTCTCGCGATATTTGCCCCAATGGCCCGATTGTTCCCATTGGCGCGCGTCCATGACCTGCGGGGTCTTGACCTCGCGGTAGCCCGCACCGTCGATCGCGCGGCGCATATAGGCCTCGAGCTCGCGCCAGATCATATAGCCCTTGGGGTGCCAGAACACCGACCCATGCGCTTCGGCCTGGAGGTGGAACAGGTCCATTTCCTGCCCCAGCTTGCGGTGGTCGCGCTTCGCGGCTTCCTCGAGCCGCACCAGATGTTCGGCGAGTTGCTTCTTGTTGAGCCAGCCAGTGCCGTAGATGCGGCTCAATTGCGCGTTCTTCTGGTCGCCGCGCCAATAGGCGCCCGACACGCGCGTCAGCTTGAACGCCGCGGGGTCGAGTTTGCCGGTCGAGGCAAGGTGCGGGCCGCGGCACATGTCCATCCAGCCGTCACCGGAGCGGTAAACCGTCAGCTCCTCATTCGCCGGGAGTTCGGCGGCCCATTCGGCCTTGAACGTCTCGCCATCGGCCTGCCATTTGGCGATCAGCTTGTCGCGCTCCCACACTTCGCGCGTCAGCGGCAGGTCGGCCGCGATCAGCCGGCGCATTTCTTCCTCGATCAGCGGCAGTTCCTCGTCGCGAAACGGGCCATGGTCGGCGGTCGGCGCGAAGTCATAATAAAAGCCGTCGCCGGTCGAGGGACCAAAGGTGATTTGCGTCCCCGGAAACAGGTTTTGCACCGCTTCGGCGAGGATATGGGCATAGTCGTGGCGGACCAGTTCGAGCGCATCGGCCTCGTCGCGGCTGGTCACCAGCGCCAGATTGGTGTCTTCCTCCAGCGGGCGCATGATGTCGCGCAGCTCGCCGTCGATTTTCGCGGCGAGCGCCGCCTTGGCCAGGCCGGGTCCGATGTCGGCGGCGATTTGCGCCGGGGTAGTCCCGCGCACGACGTCCCGGGCAGAGCCATCGGGAAGGGTGACACGGATCATCTGGGACATCGAAACTACAGCCTTTCTGGGCAAAATTGCCGGGTTCCTTTGCCAGCATGAACCCCCAGCGGCAAGGGGCGGATTCACAATCGGACTTGCAATGATACATTGTATCACTATCTCGCCCCACAAGCCCCTCCCGCGAAAGTTTCCCCATCATGTGTATCCCCGCCGCGCGCCCGCGCCTCGCCGACCTGCTGGGGATCACATTGTCGCTGACGTGCCTCGCCCATTGCCTCGCCCTGCCGCTATTGATCCTGCTCGCCCCCGCGCTCAGCCGCTGGATAGCGATGCCCGAATGGGTGCATGGCGCGATCCTGTTGCTCGTACTGCCCGCGGCGCTGATCGCCATGACCGACAGTTGGCGCCGCCACGCCCGGTTGAGCCCCGCCGCCTTCGCGGGCGTCGGCCTGACCCTGTTGGCAGGCGGTTTGGCGGCGCATGAGGGATGGATTGCGGTGGCCGATCGCGCGGCGGCCGACCGCCTGCTCACCTCGCTCGGCGCGTTGGCGCTGGCAAGCGCACACCTCGTCAACTGGCGCTTGCGGCATCGCGGCGACGCGGCGCTGGGTCGCTCGCCCGGCCGTCACAACAATCCGCCGTGACAAGCAAGCCAATCTCTCTGTCAATGTCGCTTGACTTTAGTTGGATTTGGTGTCAATGTCCCTTTACTTATTAACAAGGGAGCTTGACCTATGCCGCAAATTCTTCGCGCTCTGCCATGGGCGGCCGCGAGCCTGCTCGTCGCCGTCGCCAGCATCTTTGAGCTGATCCCCGAAACATCGGCGCAGACGCTGATCATGGTCATCCCCGCGCTGATGATCGCGACGATGAATGCGAAGCCGTGCGCGCCGCGGCGGCGGAGCGTCTGAGATGGCCGAAGATGCCGCCATGCCGCGCAATCGCGCCCCATTGCTGTGGGGTCTCGCATTCATGGTCGCCATGTTCGGGACGGGCATTTTCGCGCGCACCGTCGGCCTGAACGGTTTCTGGAGCATGGCCGTCATGCTGCCGCCGATGCTCCTGCTGATCCCCTTGATCCGTTCGGCCGAGCGCGGGGGGAATCTCGCCGGATGCAACTCACCGGCGCTGAGCCGCTACAACCGGCGCGGGCTGGTCTGGGCGTTCGGCTATGTCGCCGCGCTGTTCTTCGCCATCTCGGTCAACGACTGGCTGAAACCGGACGGGCCGCTGCTGTGGCTGATCGCGGTGCTGCCGGCGCTGCCGATCCTCTACTTCGTCTGGGCGCTCTATCGCTATCTGATCGAGGAAACCGACGAATATCTGAAGATGCGCTATGTCGGCGATGCATTGTTCGGGCTCGGCCTGCTGCTGATCGTATCGACCGTGTGGGGTTTCCTCGAGAGCTTCAAAGTCGTGCCGCACGTCGAAAGCTGGATCGTCGTTCCGGTCTGGGCCATCGGCCTTGGCCTGTCGCAAATCCGGCGGCGGATAAGCGGGTCGTGAGAAACCGCCTGAAAGTCCTGCGCGCCGAACGCGGCTGGAGTCAGGGTGACCTGGCCGAACGGCTGGAAGTGTCGCGCCAGTCGGTCAACGCGATCGAGACGGGAAAATATGACCCCTCGCTCCCCCTCGCCTTTCGCATCGCCGACCTGTTCGGGCTGCCGATCGAAGAGATATTCCTGAAAGACTCAGCAGCATGAAACACCGTATGTCCTTCGCCGCCCTCTTCATCCTGACGGTCGGCCTGATCGCGAGCCGCGCCGATGCCGCCGAAGCCTGTCCGGGCGGGCTTGCCGAGGGCAAACGCATCACGGTGCTGGTCGACGGTGACGGCCCCGACGTCGTCTTGATCCCCGGCCTGTCGAGCCCACGCGCGGTATGGGACGCCACCGCCGACCGGTTGAAGGGCAAATATCGACTGCACCGCGTCCAGATCCGCGGCTTTGGCGATGCCGTCGGGGTCAATGCCGAAGGGCCGGTGCTCCACCCGATGATGCGCGAGCTTGCCGATTATATCGACGATTGCATCACCGATCGCGGCCGCGCGGCGCCCGCGATCATCGGCCATTCGATGGGCGGGCTGACCGGATTGATGATCGCGGCGCGCGCGCCGGACGAGGTCGGCCGGCTGATGATCGTCGATGCGCTGCCCTTTATCGGCACCTTGTTCAATCCCGCGGCGACCGCCGACAGCATGAAGCCGCAAGCCGAGCAAATGGCGGCGATGATGCGCACGCAACATGGCCAGCCCACGCCGACGACGCCGATCAGCGATCCCGGCCCGGTCAGCATGGTCGGCGGCATGTCGAACCAGCCCGCCGGGCGCACCGCGATCCTTGGCTGGATGCGAACCGCCGATGCGCGGGTGACGGCGCAGGTGTTGCACGACGTGATGACCACCGACATGCGCGATGAACTGCCCGCGGTTACCGCGTCGGTAACCCTGCTCTACGCACAGGACGACAGCCTGATGCCCGCCGAGCGCGCCAAGGCGGCGTTCGAGCCGCAATATGTCGGGGTGCCGAAATTCAGCGCGCAGATGGTGACTGGCAGCCGTCACTTCATCATGCTCGACCAGCCCGAAGCCTTTGCCAAGGCGGTCGACGACTTTCTTGGCGATTGAGCGTCCAACCGTCCCCTGCCCTTGCGAGCCGATCGATCGCTCGCTAGGGCAGCGGCAGCCGGAAGGGAGCCACCTCATGTTCAACCGCCTGTTCGTCGACCATCCCAAGAGCGTCGATGAAAATTACATCGAACATTTCGGCGTCGCGTCGAAATTCGGGGTGACGATGATCTGGGGCGGTCTGTGCGCGCTGGTCCATGCCATCGTCCCCGGCTGGTGCATCACCACCGGCAGCGACACGATCAAGCGGCTCAACCATATCATGGTCGAGCAGCGGCGCGCCAAGGGGCAGGCCGTGATGCAGATGAGCACGATCGACTGGGTCATCTGACCCAGGTGGACATCGGTCCCGACTATCTCGACCGTCCGGGCCGACCCCGCCTCGCCTATCGCCATACGCCAGGCGCAGGGCCGACGATCGTCTTCCTGCCCGGTTATATGTCCGACATGGCGGGCGGCAAGGCGACCGCATTGTTCGACTGGGCCGCCGCCGAGGGCCATGCCTGCCTGCTGCTCGACTATGCGGGATGCGGGCTGTCGGACGGATTATTCGCCGAGCAGGATTTGCTCGACTGGCGCGGCGACGTGCTCGACCTGATCGACGCGAAGGCCGACGGGCCGGTCGTCATCGTCGGTTCGTCACTGGGCGGCTGGCTCATGCTGCTGACCGCGCTGGCGCTGGTCCAGCGCGACGGGCCAGGGCGCGTCGCGGGGCTGGTCGGCATCGCCGCGGCACCCGATTTCACCGACTGGGGGTTCAGCGAGGCCGAAAAGGCGATCATCCTGGCCGAAGGCGAGCTGCGCGAGGAAACGCCGTACAGCGACCAGCCCTATGTGACGACGCGCGGCTTTTTCCAGTCGGGTGAGGCGAACCACTTGGTCGGCGGACCTATCCCGCTCGCCTGCCCGGTGCGATTGCTGCACGGCGAAGCGGATGGTGACGTGCCGCCCGAAATCAGCCTGCGCCTGTCCGCCGCGCTCGTCAGCGAAGATGTACAGGTCACGCTGGTCAAGGGCGGCGACCACCGCCTGTCGCGCGACACCGACATCGCACTGTTGATCGACACCGTCGCGCGGCTCGCGACGGCAAATTAAAGGATTATCATGGCCCGCAGCGACTTTCGTTTCCACGTCATCAAGCGTGTCCGCTATGCCGAAATCGATGCGCAGGCGGTGGTGTTCAACAGCCGGTACCTGGAATATTTCGACATCGGAATCACCGAATATTGGCGCGCCGCCGGGGTCTACGACCGCTGGCCCGGCCATACGAGCCCCGAATTTCACGTCGCGCGCGCCGAGGTCGATTACAAGGTGCCGATCCTGCTCGACGAAGAGGTGGATATTTGCGTGCGCTGTTCGCGCGTCGGGCGCAGTTCGATGACCTTTCTGTTTGAGCTCCATGGCGCGGGGAAAGACGATCTGCGCGCGACCGGGCTGGAGGTCAGCGTCCATGTCGCCGAATCGCAGGGCGCGCCGACGCCGGTGCCCGATGAATTCGTAAATCTGTTCGAAGCATTTGAAGGACGCAGCCTTCGCGGGTGACGACAGGCTAAGCCTCTCCCCTTCAGGGGAGGGGTTGGGGTGGGGTCCCACAGCCTTGCGCGACGCCGCCAAACCCCGCCCCGCTCGACTAAAGGCCCGCCCGGCTGACGCCGGACCAAGTATCACTGCCCCTCCCCTAAAGGAGACGGGGCTTAGTTGTTCCAATCCTCGCGAGCCGCACTATGTTGGCGGCATGGCCAAATATCTCCACACCATGATCCGCGTCGCCGATCCCGACGCGACCGTCGCCTTTTTCCAGCTGATCGGGCTGGAAGAAACCCGCCGTTTCGACAGCGAACAGGGGCGCTTCACGCTGATCTTCCTTGCCTGTCCGGGGCAGGATGGGGTGGCCGAGGTCGAGCTGACCTATAATTGGCCGCCCGCCGACGGCAGCACCGCCGAGACATATTCGGGCGGGCGCAATTTCGGCCATCTCGCGTATCGCGTCGATGATATTTACGCGACGTGCCAGCGGCTGATGGACGCGGGGGTGACGATCAACCGCCCGCCGCGCGACGGTCATATGGCGTTTGTGCGCTCGCCCGACGGCATTTCGGTCGAGCTGTTGCAGGATGGCCATTTGCCCCCGGCCGAACCCTGGGCATCGATGCCCAACACCGGCGCCTGGTAAGCGCAGATCGGGAGCCGCAACCAAGGCGGCGGCCGCAGGGTTCCGTCTAGGGAGCAAGAGGCTGGAGCGAAAGGAGATCAACGTGGCCGCACTCGACATCGTCCGGATCCCGGTCCTCAGCGACAATTATGTCTGGCTGGTCCATGACCCCGAGAGCGGAGCGACGATGGTCGTCGATCCCGCGGTCGCCGACCCGGTGCTTGAGGCCGCGGCGGAACGCGGCTGGACGATCACCGACATCTGGAACACCCACTGGCACCCCGACCACACCGGCGGCAATGCGGCGATCAAGGAGGCGACCGGTTGCACCATCACCGGCCCCGCCGCCGAGTTTGCCCGCATCCCGACGCTCGATGTCCAGGTGGCGGGCGGCGACAGCGTGTGCCTGGGCCGTCATGTCGCCAGCGTGTGGGACGTCCCCGCGCACACCGCGGGGCATATCGCCTATCATTTCGCCGATGACGCCGCGATCTTCGTCGGCGACACGATGTTCGCGATGGGCTGCGGCCGCCTGTTCGAGGGCACGGCCGAGCAGATGTTCGCCAACATGCAGAAACTCGGCACGCTCGACGATGCGACGCGCGTCTATTGCGCGCACGAATATACGCTGTCGAACGCGCGCTTTGCGGTGACGGTCGATCCGGGCAACGACGCGCTCGCCGCGCGGCTGGTCGCGGTCGAGGCGGCGCGCGCCGCCGGCGAGGCCACGGTGCCGACCAGCATCGGCGAAGAGCGC
>CAZCUW010000086.1:0-11150 GCA_964502035.1 uncultured Sphingopyxis sp.
CGCGGTCCCGAGGACAAGCGGTTGCCCTTTGCCGAAGCACTCCCCGGCATGGCGGGCGCCGAAACCCTGCTCGCGCTGGGCCTCAATCTCGTCCGCGACGGCCATGTGTCGCCGCAGCGCCTGTTCGACCTGCTCGCCGCCACCCCCGCATGCGTGCTCGGCGTCAACGCGGGCCGCCTTGAGCCGGGCAAGGAGGCCGATCTCATCCTGATCGACGACGGCACCCCGTGGCAGGTCGATGCGAAAAAGATGGCGGCTTATGCGGGCAACACCCCGTTCGACGGCATGCCCGTGCAAGGCCGCGCAACCGCGATGTGGAAGGGCGGCTTGCGAGTTCGTTAGGCCGCCCACTCCCGCGGATCATCCTCCTCACCAATCAACGCCAGTCCATGCGCGATCGACGTCAGCTCGCCCCCCGTCGCGATCCGCTCCGCGCCGAACCGCCGCTCGAACAGCGCCCCGATCGCGGGGATCAGCGACGATCCGCCGGTCAGGAACACCCGGTCGATGTCCTCCGGCGTCACCGCCGCGCGGACCAGCGCCGCATCCATCGCCGCCTCGATCCGCCGCAGGTCATCGGCGATCCACGCCTCGAAATCGGCGCGGCGCACGACCGCCTCGATCTCGACCCCATCGCCCGAAAAGCAAAACGCCGCCTCCTCCGCGCTCGACAGCGCGCGCTTCAGCCGCCCCACCGCATCGTACAGCGGAAACCCCTGCTCATGCTCGATCAGCGCGATCATCCGCCCGATCGGCGCGGGATCGACCGCATCGCGCTGCAACCGCTCGAGTTCGTTCAGCGTCCGCCGGTTGCGCATCAGCGCCAGCCGCGACCAGTCGGCAAAATCGCGGAAATGCCCGCCGGGAATCTCCAGCAGCTTGTCGAACGAGCGGTACAGCCCTCCCTTGCCGAGCAAGGGCAGCACCAGCTTGTCGACGATCCGGTAATCGAAGCGGTCGCCCGCGATCCCGATCCCCGATGACGCCAGCGGCACGCAGCGCCGCGGGCTTCCCGGCGCCGCGACCCGCACGATCGAAAAGTCGGTCGTCCCGCCGCCGAAATCGGCGACCAGGATCGTCGCGGGCTCGCTCAGCCGCGCGGCATAGCTGTGCGCCGCGCCCAGCGGCTCGTGGACATAATAGATTTCGGTGCCGAACGCGTCGAGCATCGCATCATAGCGTTGCCGCGCCAGCGCCGCATCGGGCCGCGCCCCGGCATATTCGACCGGCCGCCCGACGATCACCCGCTGCGGCACCGTGTCGAGCCGCCCCCCGGCGTGCGCTACCAGCCGCTGCAGGAACAGCCGCCCCATGTCCTCGAACCGATACGGCTTGCCCCAAATCAGCGCGCGCTCGAACGACGCGCTCGCGGCGACGCTTTTGAACGACTGGACGAAGCGGCTGTCGAGCGGCGATTGCAGATATTCGGCGATCGCCCACGGCCCCGCCTCATGCGCGACGCCCTGCCAGGCGCGCTCCTCTTCCCAGAAACACAGCGCCGACCGGAACACCGCCCCGGTCGCCTCGTCCCCGGCAAATTCGACCAGCTCCGACCCGCCCTGCCCGTCGGTCAGCGCGACGACGCTGTTGGTCGTCCCGAAATCGAGCCCGAGCGCGCGCGGCGTGGCATGGCGGGTCATGGCGGGCTCCTGTGGTTCGGCGGGGGCGGCGCCTATTGCACGCGGCGGGGACAGGGGCAAGGCGGTGGTGGGCGTCCGCGATCAGGCGGAGCACGCCCCCCAACAGAAAAAGGGGCGCGGCTCTGCGTCCGCACCCCTTTTCCGTGTATCCCGCCGACAGGCTGGGAAGCTCAAATCACCGTGAAGCAAGCCGCAGCGGGCCGACTTTCGACGCCCACTGGATGCTCTCGCCGCCGCCCATCGCGCGGATGAAGCAGGTCTGACCCTGCGCCTTCAGCTCGCGGCACAAATTATTCGCGTCGGCGCGGGTCGCCAGACCGTTGACCGTCAGGCGATAAAAGGTGCGGCCCTTCACCGTCGCGGCGTGGCTCGATGCGGGGAAATTGGCCAGCATGGCGCTGCGTTTTTTCAGCCCGCCCCATTTTTCCTTGGCGATGCCCAGGCTGTCATAAGCGCCCAATTGCACCGCCCAGCCGGTCGGCTTTTTGGCGTTGAATGCAATCGCTTTCGGGATCAGCACGGTCGCCAGTTCCAGCGCCTGCTGCTGCGCCGGACGAATACGCCCCTCGCCCGCGACGCGCGGTGCGGCGCGATAGGGGGCGGCGTCGGCCATGATGACTTCGCTCGCGGCCTTCGGCTGCGGCAATTCGGTGACCGGCACGGCGCCGTTGGCGTTGCGCTCGGGCATCGGCAGTTCGACACTGCGAATGGCGCTGCTCGCATCAGCCAGCACCGGGGCGACCACCGGCGGCGGCGGCGCATAGGCGGCGACCGGCGCCGGATCGGCGCTGGCCAGTTCGACCGCGGGTGCGGCCGCGGGTTCGGCGGCGGCCATCTGCGTGTCGGCAAAATTGCTCAGCGCCAGGCGAACCGGCATACCGGCGTCCGCCCGTACATTGGTGCCGATCAGGCTGGCGACGCGCAGCGGCGAGTTGGGCGTTTCGGCCAGTTTCGACCATTCGGCCATCCGCGCTTCCAGCTTGGCGGCCGACAAATCCTGCGACGCCAGGATGCGCGCCTGCGCCCAGCGGCCGGACAGGGCAAAGGCGAGCGCCAGATTCTGCCGCGTGCGCGCCCCGGCTTCGGGGGCGCGGGCCGCTTCGCTCAGCACATAAATCGCGCCTTCGCTATCGCCCGCCAACGCCAGCGCCAGTCCGATGTCCGACGCGGGCACCGTATCGCGGTGTGCCTGCAGCAGCGCGATCGCCTCGGCGGTCTGGCCCTGCGCGATCTGCGCCAGCGTCAGCGCAATGATCGTATTGCTGTCGCTCGCGCCCAATTCCATCGCTTCGCTGAGCGCACTCGTGGCCGATGCAAAGCGCCCGTCGTTGAGGTACGCCTGCCCCAGCAGCGCGCGATAGCTCGCGTCGCGCGGGCTTCCGGCCACCGCGGTTTCGGCCAGACCGACCGCCTTGCTGACCTTGCCCGCCTCCAGCGCGGCGCGTGCCTGCGTCGCCGATTTGGCGGCGGCCGCGGGCTTGCCCGCGGCGCGCGACGGCGCCTCGGCCATCGCGCCCATCCCGCTGCATCCGGTGGCAACACTCAGGACAAAGCCCGAAACGGCCAGGTTCATCAGCATCTTGCGGTTCATGTCAGGTCCCCCTTGATTGCGGTCAGCGCGGCATCGTCTGGCGCGTCGGGCGTGCGGCCGGCAGGCGGCTCGCCATGGCGTCGATTTCGGGCAGCGAAGACAGATATTCGTCGAGCAAGTCGGTCAGGATGACCTGCGACGACCGGTTCGTCACCGCACTCGCCAGCCGCAACCGCAGATGGCGTTCGGCGTCGAGGCGCAGCGTGAACGCCGCCTTTTCGCGGGCACGCAGCGCGCGCGGCGCCTTTTCCTTCTTCGGTTTTGGCACCGGCCGGGCTTCGACCTTGCGCGCCACGGCGGCGACGCGGTCGATCAGCGATTCCTGCTGGCGGACGATTTCGGGGACCTCGTGCGCTTCGGCTTCAAAAGCATCGGCGCCATAATCTTCGGTCGCATAATCTTCCGCAACCGCATCGGTCAGTTCATGGCCGACGCTGTCGTCGACCGCATGTTCGGCCTCGACATTATGCGCGGGCACTGAACCGGTCAGCAACGGCTTCAGATCGAGCATCCGCGCCGGCTCACCCGACTGATCGGGGTCGACGTCATAGCCCATGTCGTTCCAGCCCAGGTCGTCATAACCGACGGCGTTGGTGGGTGCGGGGCCGCTGCCCAGCGGCTGGCGGCGCATGGCGGGCCGTGCGCCGCCCTTGCGGGCCAGCAATCCGGCGCTCAGCGATGCGAGAGGTTTGGGTTCGCCCATGGTTCCGATCCCTCCCGTCACTGGCCAGCGATGCGGCGGCCAAAGCCACCGCCCATCGGACGAACCGCGCCATAATTGCCCTGCGTCGGGATCGGCGCGGCAAAGATCGTGCGGCGGAAATTCTTTTCGAGCCGGTCGCTCATATACGTCCACAGCTGGCGGATCTCTTCGGCCGACCGGCCGTTCGGATCGACTTCCATCACCGTGCGGCCGTCGATCATCGACGCGGCATAATCGGTGCGATGGTGCAGGGTAATCGGGGCGACGGTGCCGTGCTGCGACAGCGCCACCGCGGCTTCGCTGGTGATCTTGGCCTTGGGGGTCGCGCCGTTGACGACGAATACCAGCGGCTTGCCGGCGCGTTCGCACAGGTCGACGGTGGCGCCGACGGCGCGCAGGTCGTGCGGGCTCGGCCGGGTCGGGACAACGATCAGTTCAGCGACCGAAATCACGCTCTGAATTGCCATCGTAATCGCTGGCGGCGTATCGATCACCGCCAGCTTAAAACCCTGCTGGCGCAGGATTTCCAGGTCGGACGCGAGCCGCGCCACGGTAGTCTGGGCAAAGGCGGGAAGGTCGGTCTCGCGCTCGTTCCACCAATCGGCGAGCGAGCCTTGCGGATCGATATCGATCAGGACGACGGGCCCCGCACCGGCAAGCTGCGCTTGCACCGCAAGATGCCCCGAAAGGGTCGTTTTTCCCGACCCGCCCTTTTGTGAAGCCAATGCCAAAACGCGCACAGCTGTCCCCCTGAAAAACCACGAATTGACGGTGGAATGCCATGCGGGGCGCTAAAATTGAGTTAACGATGATAAAAAGAAGGTGAACGGCTCGCTCGCGATCGTGGTTAACAAGGTCTCAAGAGACACTTGTCCCGAAATGGATCAAATATGCTAGAAGGCGAGGGTTGCTAACGCGGCGTTAGCCATTCCACGCTAAGAAACCCCCGGGGACTGCAGCAATGCCAGTCATTGGAGAATATGATGCGTCACTTCCGCACCGCCGTTTCGTTGGCGTTGCCGCTGCTCGCGGCAACGATGCTGACCGCACCCGCCCATGCCGACGTCAAGGATGGCGTCGATGCGTGGCAGCGCGGCGATTATCAGGGCGCGGTCGCGCAATGGCGTCCCGAGGCGCTGGCGGGCGATGCCGATGCCCAGTTCAACCTGGGTCAGGCCTATAAACTCGGCCGCGGCGTTCCCGCCGACCTCGACCAGGCCGAAGCCTGGTACCGCCGCGCCGCCAAACAGGGGCATTTGCAGGCCGAGGATAATCTAGGCCTCGTCCTGTTCACCGCCAACCGCCGCGACGAGGCGATGCCGTTCATCCGCCGCTCGGCCGAACGCGGCGAACCGCGCGCCCAATATGTCCTTGGCACCGCGCTGTTCAACGGCGACCTCGCGCCGCAGGATCTGCCGCGCGCCTATGCGCTGACCAAACGCGCCAGCGACGCCGGGCTCGGCATCGCATCGGCGCGTCTGGCGCAGCTCGACAGCCTGATCCCGCTCGACCAGCGCCAGCGCGGCCTCGCGATGCTGCCCGAAATCGAAAAGAACGAGGCGCGCGCGCGTCTGTCCGCGGTAACCGCCGCGGCGCCGCCCGCGGCAAAACCCGCCCCCGCCTCGCCGATCCGGACCGCCAGCCTGCCCGCCTCGGCCCCCGGCACCAGCTATACCCCGCCGCCGGTGATCGCGACGACGCCCTCGACACCCGCCGCGCAAGCCGCCACGATCGCCGCCGTCGAAGCCACCGCGGCTGCCGACGCCGCCAAGGGAAAACCCGGCACGACCTATGCGCCGCCGCCCGCCAGCGGCACGCTGCCGCCGGCGCCGACCAAAGCCAAACCGCCCGTCAACAATGCGCCCATCGCGGTTCGCGAGACCCCGACCCCGGCCCGCGCCGGGGGCGGCAAAAGCCCGTGGCGCGCGCAGCTCGGCGCCTTTGGCGTCGAGGCCAATGCGCGCAAGCTGTGGACGTCGCTCGGCAAAAAATACCCCGCCGTCGCCGCGCGCCAGCCGACGTATGTCCAGACCGGCAAGGTCACCCGCCTCCAGACCGGCGGCTTTGCCAACAAGGGCGAAGCCAACAACTTCTGCGCCGCGCTCAGCAAAAGCGGACAGGCCTGTCTGGTCGTTGACAAGTAAATCCGAACGCCCTTTCATGCCGCGGTCATGGGGAGCGAAAGCGTTCGCCTAATTTTCCTCGTCATTGCTTCGCTGCGCTCGCAATGACGAATTGCGGGAGCGGTATCGCGTGTGACGGTGCTCCGTCGGCACATCGCGCGGCTACCGTCTAAAGGCTTGGATCAAATCCGCTTACTTCACCGCATCCGACGCCTCTTTCTCCGCCGCCAGCCGCTTCGCCAGCGCCTGGCGCGACCGGTCGGCATAAGCGCGGCACGCGCCCGGCGCGGCATTATACCGCCCCTCCCCTGCATTGTCGGGATGCGCCGCAATCAATATGTCGCACGCCAACGCGTCGACCGTGCGATGGCTTTGGGCAAAGCCCGCGACGAACGGCGCCCCCGCGGCGCTGCTGAACCGATAATCGTCCGCCGACACGGGGTTCAGGCTCGACGCGAACACGATCGCCTTGCACGCCGTGCCCTCGCACGCCCGCCAGCTCCAGCTCATGCTGCCCAGCGTATGCCCCGGGGTCGCATGCGCGGTGATCGCCGCCTTGCCCAGCCTCAGCACCTCGCCGTCCGCCATCACGCGCATCGGCGTGGTCACCGCGGGCCAGCTGCCGCCATAGGCCAGCTGCGGATCGTCGGCGGCGTGGCGCCCCGATCGCAACCCTTCGGCGCCGCGCGCGCTCGCCACCACCGTCGCGCCGGTGTCGCGCGCCAGCGCCGCCAGCCCACCGGCATGGTCGAAATGCGGCTCGGTGCTCAGAATAAATTTGATGTCTTTGGGATCGAAGCCCAACGCGCGGACATTCGCCAGGATCGTCGGCGCCGCCTGCGGCAGCGCGCCATCGATCAGCACCAGCCCGGCGCCGGTATCGATCAGCGCCACGCTCAACCCGCCAAAACCCACCAGATAGCTGTTGCCATAAATCTTTTCAGGCGGCGCAGGCGCCAACCATTGGGCCGACCGCGACGTCGTAATCGGCTGGGTCAGCGGATCGACCGCCGGCACCGGCGCTCCGCTGGCCGCGGCCAGCCACGCCAACAGGCTGATTGCTTCAAACATTTTCGTCTCCCTTCGCGGTCAAAATGCCGAGCAGCGGCGCGTCCGGCAAAGCATCATTTCTCGACAAAGCCATGAGAATTTCTCATATCTTTCGTTATCCCGGACCTGATCCGGGATCCATTGGCGCCGCGCCCGTGCGCTTGGACTCCGGATCAAGCCGGTCCTGAACTTGTCGAAGGGTCCAAGGTGCAGGAAATAATGACGAATTTCTGGAGATGACCCGTGGACCGCGCCCAACTCCCCTTGAACGCCCTGCGCGCCTTCGACGCCGCCGCTCGCCACCTCAACTTCACCCGCGCCGCGATCGAGCTGTGTGTCAGCCAGGGCGCGGTCAGCCATCAGGTCGCGCAGCTCGAACGCCGCCTCGGCACCCGCCTGTTCCACCGCCTGCCGCGCGGCCTCGCGCTCACTGACGAAGGGCATGCGCTGGTCCCCGTCGTCGCCGACGCCTTCGACCGCGTCGCCGCCACGCTCGACCAATATAGCGGCGGCCGCTTTCGCGAGGCGCTGAAGGTCGGGGTGGTCGGCACCTTCGCCACCGGCTGGCTGCTCCCGCGCCTCGACGCCTTTGCCCGCGCCCATCCGGGCATTGACCTCCGCATCTCGACCAACAACAACCGCGTCGATCTGGCGGGCGAGGCGCTCGACTATGCAATCCGCTTTGGCGACGGCGCCTGGCACGCCACCCACGCCGAACCGCTCCTCGCCGCCCCGATGGCGCCGCTCTGCACCCCGGCCATCGCCGCAAAGCTCAAGACCCCCGCCGACCTGATCCCCGAACGCCTGCTGCGCTCATACCGCGCCGACGAATGGGCGCTGTGGTTCGCCGCCGCCGGGGTCGCCGCCCCCGTTCTCCGCGGCCCGGTCTTCGACAGCAGCGCCTTGATGGCGAGCGCCGCCGCGGCAGGGCTCGGCGTCGCGCTCGCGCCGCCCGCGATGTTCGCCCGCGAACTTGCGTCGGAACAGCTCGTCCAGCCCTTCGCAATCACCATCGACGCCGGTCGCTACTGGCTCACCCGCCCGATGTCGCGCCCCGAAAGCGACGCGATGGAGCGGTTCAGGGGCTGGCTGGTCGATGAAATTATGGGTGAGCAGGGCCAGTCGGGTTTGGGTCCGTGATCGTCTGCTTTGGGGTGGGGGAGCTGCCATTTCCTGATCCTCCCCGGAACGGGGAGGTGGCAGCCCGCAGGGCTGACGGAGGGGTCGAAACCTCGCGCCATGACGCACCGTCGCGGCCCCTCCACCCCCGCTTCGCGGCGGTCCCCCTCCCCGTTCCGGGGAGGAACTTTATGGCAGAAATCGGTCGTCAGCCGCCGTCCTACCCCAGCACCCAGCTCCGCCGCGGATAGCCCTGCGCCCACAGCAGCGCGGTCAGGTCGTTGTGGCGGATCACCGCCGCCGCTGCCTCGCCCGCCGCCGGGTGCGGATAATAGCCGACCCCCAGGCCCGCCGAGGTGATCATCGGAATATCGTTGGCGCCGTCGCCGACCGCCAGCGTCTCGGCCAGCGGCAGGCCGTGCTTCGCGGCCTCGGCCTTCAGCGTCTCCAGCTTGGCGCGGCTATCGACGATCGGCTCGATCACTTTGCCGGTCAGCTTGCCGCCCCGAATCTCCAACTCGTTCGCCAATATCCTGTCGAACCCGATCGCCTCGCCCACCGGCCCGGCAAAGGCGGTAAAGCCGCCCGACACCAGCACCGAATACGCGCCATGCCCCTTCATCGTCTGGATCAATGTCCGCGCGCCGCGGGTCAGCTTCACCCGCTCCATCCGGCATTCGGCCAGCGTCGCTTCGGGCATTCCGGCCAGCAATCCAACCCGCTCGATCAGCGCGGCGCGAAAATCGAGCTCGCCGCGCATCGCGCGTTCGGTGATCGCCGCAATCTCGGGCTTCAACCCGGCATAATCGGCCAGTTCGTCGATGCATTCGACGGTGATCATCGTCGAATCCATGTCGGCGATGATCAGTTTCTTGGTCCGGTCGCCCAGCGGCTGGACGATGGTGTCGAGCGCGCCATGGTCCATCAACGCCAGTTCGGCGCGCGCGCTGACCAGGCTGCCGTGAAAGACGATGTCGGCGGCGTCGCCGACATCCAGCCAGTGCGGCGCCCCGACATCATGCCCCGTCGCGTCGAGCCGGTCGATCGCTTCGCGAACCACCTCGTCGGTCAGCTTTCCGGCTGCTATCAGCGTCGCGACGAACATGGCGGCTCCTTCATCCTCTTTCGGCCCACGGCCTCCTCTTGCACTTATTGCTGGCCCCACCGCCAGCGGCAAGAGTGCATTGGCGGTGCGCCTCGCAAAAGCACTCGGGCGGGCGGCGGTGGTCAACGCCGACGCCAGCCAGGTCTATGCCGATCTCGCCATCCTGTCGGCGCGCCCGACCGATGCAGAGATGGCGGGCGTCGCCCACCGCCTGTTCGGTCATATCGACGCCGCCGACGCGCACAACGCCGCGCGCTGGGCCGACGAAGCGCGCGCCATCATCGCCGCCGCGCACGCCGCGGGCGATGTCCCGATCCTGGTCGGCGGCACCGGCCTGTACCTGCGCACCTTGCTCTATGGCATCGCCCCGGTGCCCGAAATCGACCCCGACATTCGCGTGGCGGTGCGTGCACTGCCCGTCGCCGATGCCCATGCTGCGCTGACCCGGCTCGATCCCGCGGCGGCGGCGCGCCTGAACCCCGCCGACGCCACCCGCATCGCCCGCGCGCTCGAGGTTGTCCAATCGACCGGCCGCCCGCTCGGCCACTGGCAGGAATCGCGCGAAGGCGGCATCGGCGACGCCATCACCCTCGCCCCCCTGATCCTCCTCCCGCCGCGCGAATGGCTGCGCGATCGCTGTGATCAGCGACTGGTCCAGATGTTCGATGGCGGCGCGATCGACGAGGTGCGCGCGCTGCTCGCCCGCCATCTCGACCCCGATCTTCCCGCCATGCGCGCCATCGGCGTCCCCCAGATCGCGCAATATCTGTCGGGCAGCATCGACCGCGCCGCCGCCCTCGACCTCGCGCAGGCGGCCACCCGCCAATATGCCAAGCGCCAATTTACGTGGTTTCGTCACCAGCTCCCCGCAGATTGGCCGCGCCACGCCGAGTCACTAAACAACGATTCTGTTGATGAATTAGCAATAATATTACGTGAAAGACTGTTGACAGGATAGAATCATATACCTATTGCCCGCAACCCTGTTGCAGCGCACAAGCGCCGCAATCGCGATAAGTGAAAGGAGTTTCGTCGTGACGGAAATGAGTGGTGCCGACATGGTGGTTCAGGCGCTGGTCGACCTTGGGGTCGACACGGTGTTCGGCTATCCGGGCGGTGCGGTCCTTCCGATCTATGACGCGCTTTTCAAACACCCGACGATCAAGCACATCCTCGTCCGCCACGAACAGGCGGCAACCCACGCGGCCGAGGGCTATGCGCGATCGACCGGCAAGCCCGGCGTCGTGCTCGTCACCTCCGGCCCTGGGGCGACCAACGCGGTCACCGGCATCACCGATGCCCTGATGGATTCGATCCCGATGGTCGTGCTGACCGGGCAGGTGCCGACGACGCTGATCGGCACCGATGCGTTCCAGGAATGCGACACCGTCGGCATCACCCGCCACTGCACCAAGCATAATTATCTGGTCATGGATCCCGCTCGCCTCGGCGCGATCATGCACGAGGCCTTTTATATCGCCACCAACGGCCGCCCCGGCCCGGTGGTCATCGACATCCCCAAAAATGTTCAGGTCGCCACCGGCACCTACAGCGTACCCGAAATGATCGAGCATAAAAGCTATCGCCCCCAGGTCGAACCCGACGCCGATGCGATTGCCACCGCGGTCGCGATGATCGCCGCGGCCGAGCGTCCGATCTTTTACACCGGCGGCGGCGTCATCAACGCCGGCCCCGATGCCAGTGCCGCGCTGCGCCAGCTCGTTGCGCTCACCGGCGCGCCGGTCACCTCGACCCTGATGGGCCTCGGCGCGTTCCCCGCCGACGATGACAAATGGCTCGGCATGCTCGGCATGCACGG
>CAZCUW010000087.1:0-11049 GCA_964502035.1 uncultured Sphingopyxis sp.
GATGGTGACGGGGCCGACCTTGGCGCGCGCCAGCGCGAACAGCACCGCGCGCGCCGCTCCGCCCGCGCCGACCACCGCGACCGGCGCGCCCGCAAGGTCGAGTTCGGCGAGCGGCGCATAAAATCCGGCCGCATCGGTGTTGGTGCCGATCAGCGCCCCGTCGGGCTGGCGCACGATCGTGTTCATCGCGCCGATCGTGCTGCGAATATCGCCCGGATCGTCGACCAGATCCATCACCGCACCCTTGTGCGGCATCGTGACGTTACAGCCGCGCCAATCGGCATCGCCGCGGCGTTTGTCGATATAGGCGGCGAGGTCTTCGGGCTTCATGTGAGCGCGGCGATAGTCGGCCGCGATACCAAGCGCGGCGAGCCAGAATGTGTGAATCAGCGGCGATTTCGACTGAGCGATCGGATCGCCGATCACCTCGGCATAAGGCGCGGCGCTCATGACGTCTCTCTCATTCCTGGGCCAAACCGGTGGTGCGCAGCCACGCCAGCAAGGGCAGCATCGGCATGCCGATGATCGTCCAGGGATCGCCCTCGACCTTTTCGAACAATTGCACGCCCGCTCCTTCGATTTCGTAACAGCCCACGGTCCAGCGGATGCCGTCCCAATGCTGCGCGACATAGGCGGCGATGAAGGCGGCGGACAAGGGGCGCATCCACAGCTTCGCCTCGCCGACGGCGCGCCACACCGGGGTGCCGTCGCGCGCCGCGACCGCGGCGCTGAACAGACGGTGGCGGCTTCCCGCCATGCGGCGAAGATGATCGACCGCCTCGTCAGGGGTCTCGGGCTTGGACAGCATCGCGCCGTCGTCGAGCGCGAGCGTTGAGTCGGCGCCGATCACGGTAACCCCCGGCAGGCGCGACGAGATTTTGACCGCTTTCGCCTCGGCCAGCGCGTCGGCGATGTTGCGCGGCGTCTGGCCCACGGCGCGCAGCGACGCGGTCAGCGCCTCCTCGTCGACATGCGCGGCGGTCGTTTCAAAATCGAGCCCGGCGGCGCGCAGCATCGCGGCGCGGCCGCTGCTTTGCGAGGCGAGCAACAGCGTCATGCGGCGCCGCGATCCTCGACCAGCTTGATCACCGCGGCAGCGGTTTCCTCGATCGAGCGGCGGGTGACGTCGATCACCGGCCAGCCATTGTCGGCGAACATGCGGCGCGCATAAGCCAGCTCGGCCTTCACCCGCTCGTCATCGACATAGCTCGTCTCGGGCGCCTGGTTGAGCGACAGCAGCCGGTTGCGCCGCACCTGGACCAGCCGGTCGAGCCCGGTGGTGAGACCGACGATCATCGGACGTTTCAGACGGTACAACGCATCGGGCGGCGGCGATTCGGGGACGATCGGGATGTTCGCGGTCTTGAAACCGCGGTTGGCGAGATAGATGCTGGTCGGAGTCTTCGACGTGCGCGACACCCCGGCCAGGACAATGTCGGCCTGTTCCCAATTTTCCCAGCCGATGCCGTCGTCGTGCGCGACGGTGAACTGGATCGCCTCGACCCGCGCGAAATAGGCGGCATCGAGCTGGTGCTGGCGACCTGGGCGCGCCTTCGCTTCCTGGCCCAGCATTCGCGATAGCGCATCGGTCACCGCATCGAGCGCGGGAACGAGCGGCAGATTGAGCGCCCCGGCGCGGCGTTCGAGGCTGACGCGCAGGTCACCATTGACCAGCGTGAACAGGATCATCCCCGGACTCGCCTGCACTTCGGCCATGATCCGGTCGAGATGCGATTCCGATCGCACCATCGGCCAGAAATGGCGCACCACCTCGACATCGTCGAACTGCGCGATCGCCGCCTTGGCGATATTTTCGAGTGTCTCGCCCGTGGAGTCGGATATGAGATGAAGGTGGAGCCGGCCCATCGCGCCACCATGGCGGGAAGCCGCGGAAAAAGGCAATCCCGGAACCGCTTGGCGGTGCCGAAAAAGCGGCTGTGGATAAGTATTGGAGAAGCGCGGGGACGGAATCGGGAGGGAGGATTCATCCCCGACCGTGTCGATTCCGCTCCACCACTTGTCCACAAGGGACAAATCTTATCCACAGGCTGTGAATATGGGGCAAAGCGGGGCGCGACTCTGTTGCGAGCGGCGATGCTGCGCGAGTCAAGCTGTTGGCAAAAACGACGCCTCCGCCTAAAGCCGCGCTGTCCGCTGACCAACAAACCACCACAATATTATCTAATATATAGATAGAAGAGAGAAAGAGGGGCCGTGTGAAGGCGTCACCGAAGAGCTTGCTGGCCGTGCTGCGCGGAACGCGGCAAACGCGCCCGCCCTTGTGGCTGATGCGCCAGGCGGGACGCTATCTGCCCGAGTATCGCGCGCTGCGCGAGACCAAGGGCGGCTTCCTCGAGCTATGCTATGATCCCGAGGCCGCCGCCGAAGTGACGTTGCAGCCGATCCGGCGGTTCGGGTTCGACGGGTCGATCCTGTTCTCCGACATTCTCGTCATCCCGCACGCGCTCGGCCAGCATCTGTGGTTCGAGGCGGGTGAGGGGCCGCGGCTCGCCCCGCCGCTGGTCGACAGCGCGTTGATATCGCTCGAAGCGGCGCCGCAGCGGCTCGATCCGATCTATGCGACCGTCGCTCGCGTCGCAGCTTCGCTACCCACCGAAACGACCTTCTTGGGCTTTGCGGGCAGCCCGTGGACCGTCGCAACCTATATGGTGACGGGGCAGGGGTCGAAAGACCAAGCCGCGGCGCGGCGGCTGGCGTTCGGCGATCCCGCGGCGTTCCAGGCGATCATCGATGCGATCGTCGATGTCACGGTGACGTATCTGTCGGGGCAGATCGAACATGGCGTCGAGGCGGTGCAGCTGTTCGACAGCTGGGCCGGCAGCCTCAGCCCGGCGCAATTCGAACGCTGGGTGATCGCCCCCAACGCCGAAATCGTCCGCCGTCTGAAAGCGATGCACCCCGACACGCCGGTGATCGGCTTTCCCAAGGGCGCCGGCGGCAAGCTGCGCGCCTATGCCGACGAAACCGGGGTCGATGCGATCGGGCTCGACGAGACGGTCGATCCCGATTGGGCCGACCGCGTCCTGCCGCAACATCTGCCGGTGCAGGGCAATCTCGATCCGCTGGCGCTGGTGGCGGGCGGGGCGGCGCTGGACACGGCGATCGACCGCATCCTTGCGGCCTTCCCGGCGCGTCCCCATATCTTTAACCTCGGCCATGGCATCGTACCCGACACCCCGATCGCCCATGTCGAACATCTGATCAAACGCGTTCGCGGCGGATAAACATGGCAGACTTGGCAGGATTGGATCTAACGGGATCCCTGGGGGCGACGATGCTTTGGGTCAAAGCGGCGCACATCATTTTTGTCATTTTCCTGATGGCCGGTCTGTTCATGATGCCGCGCTTTTTTGTCTATCATCATCAATGCCAAGTCGGGTCGGATGAGGATAAAAAGTGGATCGAGCGCGAAGACCGTTTGCGCCGCATCATTCTGAACCCGGCGCTGACGATCGTCTGGATTCTCGGGCTGCTGCTCGCCTTCAACGGCAATTATTGGGGCGAGACCTGGTTCATTGCCAAATTCATCCTCGTTCTTGCGCTGTCGGGCTATCACGGCTGGATGATCGGCTATTTCAAGAAGCTGGAAAAAGGGCTGCGCCCGCTCACCGAAAAGCAGCTGCGGCTGCTCAATGAAGTGCCGGGTGTCGCCGCGGCGATCATTGTCATTCTAGCGGTCGTGCGGCCCTGATCGTGCCCGGTTCGGGCGCAGCCCGATTGACTTGGCATGGCGCGAGGGATAGGGGCCATTTCAATCCCGCCAGCCGGGCGGCGCTTCCCAAGTGCCGGAGCTATCGCAAACGGTCGTCCCACGGCCGGATAGGCACCCCAGCGGTGCACTGAAAACCGACGGTATTTTCTCCATATATCTTACCCTGGAATCCATCCATGCATCTTAAAGAACTCAAAACCAAAGCCCCCGCCCAGCTTGTCGAAATGGCTGAAGAGCTGGGGGTCGAGGGTGCCTCGACGCTGCGCAAGCAGGATCTGATGTTCTCGATCCTGAAAGAACTCGCCGAAGAGGGCGAAGAAATCATCGGATCGGGAACGATCGAGGTCCTCCCGGACTCGTTCGGCTTTCTGCGTTCGTCCGAAGCCAATTATCTCGCCGGTCCCGACGACATTTATGTCTCGCCGAACCAGGTCCGCAAATATGGCCTGCGCACCGGTGACACCGTCGAGGGCGAAATCCGCGCGCCGCGCGACGGTGAGCGTTATTTCGCGCTGACCAAACTGATCAGCGTCAATTTCGACGATCCCGACGTCGTCCGCCACCGGGTCAATTTCGACAACCTCACCCCACTCTATCCGAACCAGAAGCTGTCGCTCGATACGATCGACCCGACGGTGAAGGACAAGTCGGCGCGCGTCATCGACCTCGTCAGCCCGCAGGGCAAGGGTCAGCGTGCGCTGATCGTCGCGCCGCCGCGCACGGGTAAGACCGTGCTGCTGCAGAATATCGCCAAGGCGATCACGGACAATCACCCTGAGGTCTATTTGATCGTTCTTCTCGTCGACGAGCGCCCCGAAGAAGTCACCGACATGCAGCGCAGCGTGAAGGGCGAGGTCGTCTCCTCGACCTTCGACGAACCCGCGACACGCCACGTCCAGGTCGCCGAAATGGTGATCGAAAAGGCCAAGCGCCTGGTCGAGCACAAAAAGGATGTCGTCATCCTGCTCGATTCGATCACTCGCCTTGGCCGCGCCTACAATACCGTGGTCCCCTCGTCAGGCAAGGTGCTGACCGGCGGTGTCGATGCCAATGCGCTGCAGCGTCCGAAGCGTTTCTTCGGCGCCGCGCGCAACATCGAGGAAGGCGGTTCGCTGTCGATCATCGCCACCGCGCTGATCGATACCGGCAGCCGCATGGACGAAGTGATCTTTGAAGAATTCAAGGGCACCGGCAACTCGGAAATCGTCCTCGACCGCAAGGTCGCCGACAAGCGCATTTTCCCGTCGCTCGACGTCGGCAAGTCGGGCACCCGCAAGGAAGAATTGCTGGTCGAGAAGGACAAGCTGTCGAAAATGTGGGTGCTGCGCCGCATCCTCATGCAGATGGGCACCATCGACGCGATGGAATTCCTGCTCGACAAGATCAAGGATTCGAAGACCAACGAGGATTTCTTCGATTCGATGAATCAATAGTCGCGCCGGGGCGCGATGATCGTCGAACAGGCCTTGTTGCAGGTTCGGCCCGGGCAGGGCGCCGCTTTCGAGCGCGCGCTCGCCACCGCCCGCCCGCTGATCGCCGCCTCGCCCGGTTTTTTGGGCATGGAGGTGCGGCGCGCGTGCGAAGCGGTGGAAACCTACTTGCTGATCGTGCATTGGGACCGCATGGAGGACCATCGCGATGGTTTCCGCCGCTCGGATCGCTACGAGCAGTGGCGGGCACTGTTGCACCCCTTTTATGACCCGATGCCGGTCGTGCATTATTTCGGAGAGCCTGTGTGATTGACCTTTTGTTGACCGCCGCCACGACGGCCGCGCCGGGGCTGGGTGGGCCAGCCGACATGTGGGCTGCAATCGTCAAGGATTTTTCCAACATCACCGAACCGGCCGCGATGGCGGCCTTTTTGCAGGTGTTGCTGATCGATCTGGTGCTGGCGGGGGACAATGCGATCGTCGTCGGCGCCCTCGCGGCGGGCCTGCCTGCCGACCAGCGCCGCAAGGTGATCATCATCGGCGTCCTGGCCGCGCTGGTGCTGCGGGTCGCCTTTGCCCTCGTCGTTACCCAACTGCTCCAGATTGTCGGGTTGATCTTCGTCGGCGGGTTGTTGCTCGTGTGGGTTGCCTGGAAGATGTGGCGCGAACTGCGCGAAGGCGCGCATTCGGCCGGATCGCCCGAAGTCGCGGGCGATGAGCATTCGGGCCTGAAGCCCGCCAAGAGCTTTGCTGCCGCCGCCTGGGCGGTCGCCATCGCCGACGTGTCGATGAGCCTCGACAACGTCCTCGCGGTCGCCGGCGCGGCGCGCGATCACCCGGGGATCATGATCGTCGGCCTGATCGTCGCGGTCATCCTGATGGGCGTCGCGGCAAACATCATTGCCAAATATATCGAACGCTATCGCTGGATCGCGTATTTTGGCCTTGCGGTCATCGTCTATGTCGCGGTCAAGATGATCTACGACGGCTGGGTCGACCCGTCGGTCGGGCTCGGGACGCTGCTCGGCTAAGAGAAGAGGCACCATCGCGCGGCTGGCTGCGGGCCAGCGGCGCGATGGCATCGTCGGGGGTGACGGGTTGGTTTTCGCCGCCGCCGCCCCCATTTAGTCCCTATGCCCCCACTCCATCTCACCAAGGTCGCGGTCGGTTGCGCGCATGTCGAAACCTTCGCGCGTCGGGTCGCGACCCGCGTCCGCGACGGTGAGTTACGCGTGCCGACGCGGATGCGGCCGAAGCGGATGGACGAGCTGGTCGGCGGTTATCTGCACTGGATCATCAAGCACCGGATCGTCGCGCGGCAACAGATTTTGCGCTTCGACGACCGCAAGGACGGCCGGGTCGACATCGTCTGTTCTGAAGATCTGGAAATTCTGCCGCCGCTGTCGAAACGGGCGCATCAGGGCTGGCGCTATCTGGCCGATGACGATGCGCCCAAGGGCATGGCGGACCATGGCGGCGTCGCCGACCTGCCGCCGCACCTCTATCGCGAGCTGGCGGCGTTGATGCTGATCTAGGCGGGCTACGTGCTACCCTTGCACGGCGAGCATCTCGCCCATTTTTTCCCAGACCTTGTTGATCGCCTTGAGTGGGCGAACCATCACCTTGAAATCGATGATTTTTCCGTCATCGTTCCAGCGGATGATATCGACGCCGTTGATGTGGATGCCGTCGAGGGTGGTCGCAAATTCGAGCATCGCCTGGTCGCCGTCGATGATCTCGCGCTCGTAACGGAAATCGTCGCCGCCGAGGACATGGCTTGCGGCGTGCAGATAGGCGAAGACCTTGTCGCGCCCGGCCTGCGGCGAATGGACGACGGGCGAGTGGAACACCGCGTCCTCGGCAAGTATATCGCGGAGCGCCTGCGGATCGCCGCCGCCCTCCATATAAGCGTGCCAGGCGGCGACGCCCGTCTGGGCGAGATTGCCCGCGCTCATGCCAGATGCTCGGCGAAAAAGGCCTTGGTGCGGCCATCGGCCAGTTCGGCACCCGCGGCGTCGCGGCGATTGCCGCCGGTTGCGGCAAAGCCGTGGTCGAGCCCGGCATAGTCGTGGAGCGTGACCTTGGGATGCGGATCTAGCCCCTCGTGCATTTTTGCCTGCGCTTCGGGGCCGACGAGATGATCCATCGTGGGGATGTGCAGCATCAGCGGGTGCGCGATCGCGTGGCTTTCATTCAGCATCTGATCGATCATCACCCCATAATAGCCGACCGACGCGTTCACGTCGGTGCGCGCCGCCGCCATATACGCCAGCCGCCCGCCAAGGCAGAAACCGACGCAGCCGACCTTGCTGGCGCCCTCTGCGTGGAGCCAGCGGATCGCCGCCTCGATATCCTGGACCCCGTCGTCGGCATCATATTGGCCGAAATAGCCGAAGGCTTCCTGCAATTCGGCCTCGACATCGGGGTCGAGCTCGACCCCGGGGGCAAAGCGCCAGAACAGGTCGGGGGCGATCGCCAGATAACCCTCTGCCGCCCAGTCGTCGCATTTTTCGCGGATCCCGGCGTTCACCCCAAAGATTTCGGGAATGACGATGATCGCGCGCGAGCCGTCGGCGTCGGGGCGCGCGACATAGGCGGGGATGGCGCCGGTCCCGTCGAGCGCGGGGATGGAGATGTTCGTCGCGGACGTGGGGGTGGGCATGGCGCGGCTCCTGACTCTTGCTTAATCGCGTTGAAAGCGCGAAGCTAGCGGGGCTGCGGGCACGGCTCAAGCGGCTTACCGGTTTATCGGGGCGGAGACAGGCGATGAAGTTCAATATCGAGATCGATTGCACCCCCCAGGAGGCGCGGCAATTGTTCGGCCTGCCCGACCTCGAGCCGCTGCACGACATTTATCTCGACCGGGTCAAGGAGTTGATGGCGAAGGGGATTACCCCCGACATGGTGCAGGCGATGGTCAAGAGCTGGGTACCGATGGGCGAGAGCGGGCTGGGATTGGTCCAGTCGCTGCTCGGCCAGTTCGGCGGCGGGTTGATGGGCGGGGCAGGAAAAGCGGCTGATAAGCCCGACGACGACAAGTCGCCGCGGGGGCGCAAGAGCTGAACCAAGACAGCGTAACCGACACGATTTTCGCGCTGTCGAGCGGGATGCCGCCGGCAGCGATCGCGGTCGTGCGAATCAGCGGGGCAGAGGCTGGCACGGCATTGCGGGCGTTGGCGGCGCGATTGCCCGAGGCGCGGCGTGCGACGCTCGCCGATCTCAAGACTGTTGCAGACGCGCCGCTCGATCGTGCCTTGGTCCTCTGGTTCCCCGGACCGGCGACGGCGACCGGCGAAGATCTGGCCGAGTTACATTTGCACGGCGGCCGCGCGGTGGTGGCGGCGGTTGAAACCGCGCTGGCGGCGATGCCGGGGCTGCGGCGCGCCGAGGCGGGGGAATTTACCCGGCGCGCATTTCTGAACGGGCGGATCGATCTTGCCGAGGCCGAGGGGCTGGCCGACCTGCTCGCGGCCGAGACCGAGAGCCAAAGGGTGCAGGCGCTCGGGCTAGCGAGCGGGCATGTGTCGCGCGCCGTCGCGGGATGGCAGGATCGCTTGCTGACGCTGATGGCGGGGGCGGAGGCCGAGCTGAATTTTGCCGATGAGGATGATGTCGAAGTGGGCGACGCCGTCGCGCGGCGGCTGATTGCAGGGATGGGGGTGCTGGCGGACGAGCTGGACGGCTGGCTGGCACGGCCGGCGGCGGAGGTGATCGCCGATGGATTGTCGGTGGTCATCGCGGGACCACCGAATACCGGAAAATCGACTTTAATCAATGTGTTGTCGCAGCGCGAGCTGGCGATCGTGTCGCCGGTGGCGGGGACGACGCGCGATGTGATCGAGACCCCATTGGCGCTCGACGGGATCGCGATGCGCTTTTCGGACACCGCGGGACTGCGCGCGGAAAGTGCCGACGACATCGAGATGATCGGGATCGATCGTGCGAAGGCGGCGGTCGAGACGGCGGACATCCTGCTTTGGCTGGGGGCGCCGACGGATGTCCCGGACCACCCGCGCGCGATCCTGATCGCGGCACAGGCCGACCGCTGGAAGGGCGACGCCGCGGCCGAAGCCCAAGCGGCGCGCTGCGACCTGATGCTGTCGGCGATGACGGGCGAGGGGATGGACCGGCTGCACCGGATGATCGTCGAGATGGCGCGCACCCTGTTGCCGCGCGAAGGGGAGGCGGCGCTGCGCCAGCGCCAGCGCGCCGCGCTGGGCGAGGCGCGCGATTGGCTGCGGATCGAAGCGGGGTCGCGCGAGGCGGACGACCTGATCCTGCTCGCTGAACGGCTACGGCTGGCGAGCGGGGCGCTTGACCGGATCACGGGAAGAGCGGGCGTCGAAGATATGCTCGACACGCTGTTCGGACGTTTCTGCATCGGGAAATGATGTTTCACGTGGAACATCGCTTCGGTCGCGCGACGGTGGATTCGGCGGCGCATTTGCGCTAAGGGCGCCGCAATCATGCACAGCAGCACCATATATGATGTCATCGTCGTTGGCGGGGGGCATGCCGGAACCGAGGCCGCGGCCGCCGCGGCGCGGCTCGGCGCGCGCGTCGCGCTGGTCAGCTTCGACCCGGCGTTGATCGGGACGATGTCGTGCAATCCGGCGATCGGCGGGCTCGGCAAAGGGCATCTGATGCGCGAAGTTGACGCGCTCGACGGCTGGATGGCGCGCGCCGCTGATCATGCTGCGATCCATTACCGGATGCTCAACGCGTCGAAGGGCGCGGCGGTGCAGGGGCCGCGCGTCCAGGCCGACCGGACGCGTTACCGCGATGCAATCCAACGCCTGCTGGCGGCCGAGGATCGCATCACGGTCATCGCCGGGGAAGCCGCCGCGCTGCGGTTGTCCGCCGACGGGGCGACGGTCGCGGGGCTTGAGCTCGGCGAGGGAAGGGTGCTGACCGCGCCCGCGGTGGTGCTGGCGACCGGCACCTTTCTGGGCGGCCGGATGTTCCGCGGAGAGGAGCGGATGGTCGGCGGGCGCATCGGTGAGGATGGCGCGCATCGGCTCGCCGAGCAGCTGCGCGCCGCCGATCTGCCGATGGCGCGGCTGAAGACGGGGACACCGCCGCGGCTCGACGGGCGGACGATCGACTGGGCGCGGCTCGAAGAACAGCCGTCGGACGGCGGGACATGGACCTGTTCCACGTGGAACAGCGCACGGACGGTGCCGCAGATTTTCTGCGCTATCACGCGCACCAACGCCGCATCGCATACGATCATTGCTGACAATCTTCATCGCTCACCCCTGTTCACCGGCGCGATCGGGGCGGCAGGGCCGCGCTATTGCCCGTCGATCGAGGACAAGATCCACCGCTTTGCCGATCGCGAAGGGCATCAGGTCTTCCTCGAACCCGAGGGGCTCGACTCGCATCTTGTCTATCCGAATGGCATTTCGACCTCGCTGCCCGCCGATGTCCAGCTGGCGATGCTGCGCACGATGGACGGGCTGGAAGCGGTCGAGATGGTCGTACCGGGCTATGCGGTCGAATATGACCATATCGATCCGCGCGCGCTCGACCGGACGTTGCAGGTCCGCGCGATGCCCGGCCTCTATTGCGCGGGGCAGATCAACGGCACCACCGGATATGAAGAAGCCGCGGCGCAGGGTTTGATCGCCGGCGCCAATGCGGCGCTGGCGAGGCAGGGCCGCGCGCCGCTGATCCTCGACCGGTCGCAAAGCTATATCGGGGTGATGGTCGACGATCTGGTGTTGCAGGGGGTGAGCGAACCCTATCGGATGCTCACCGCACGCGCCGAATATCGACTGCGGCTGCGCGCCGACAACGCTGCGACGCGGCTGACCCCGATCGGGATCGCGCTGGGTTTGGTGCGGCCCGCGACCGTCGAACTGTTCGCGGCGCGGCAGGCCGCGC
>CAZCUW010000088.1:0-10647 GCA_964502035.1 uncultured Sphingopyxis sp.
GACTGAATCACAACTCAGCAAATTTGGGAATCCAATTTATGGGTATGTGACCTAGTCCCGGCGCCGTCATATGGCAACGCCGGGCAGGGGTGGGGCGGCAATTAATGCGTGGCTTTGCCGGTGTTGATCGCTATGGCACCGCCAATATTTTTGACAGGAGCCGATCATGACCGACCAGACCCTCACCCTTTCGCTGTCGACCGGCGATGTCGTCATCCGCCTGCGCCCCGATCTGGCGCCGCTCCACGTCGAGCGCATCACCCAGCTCGCCAGCGAAGGCTTTTACGACGGCGTCGTATTTCACCGCGTCATCCCGGGCTTTATGGCGCAGGGTGGCGATCCGACCGGCACCGGCATGGGCGGCAGCCCGCTGCCCGACCTGCCGCAGGAATTCAACAGCCAGCCGCACGTCCGCGGCGTGTGCTCGATGGCGCGGGCGCAGAACCCGAACAGCGCGAACAGCCAGTTCTTCATCTGCTTCGACGACGCGCGTTTTCTCGACAATCAATATACCGCCTGGGGCGAAGTGATCGAAGGCATGGACAATGTCGACGCGCTGCCCAAGGGCGAGCCGCCGCGCGAGCCGGGCAAGATCGTCAAAGCGACGGTTTCCTGATCCGAAAATCCCCGCTTCGGCGGGGATTTTTTTGCCTATTCGCCGATAAACCCGTTCAGTCGCTCGCACGCGGCGATCCAGTCGGCCTTGAATCCCTGCACAACCTGGCCGGCGCCCATCGCTTCGTTCATCAGCCCGACGCCCTGACCGACCCAATAGGTCGCCAGCGCCTTCGCGCCTTCATGGCCGCCTTCGGCCAATTTATCGACCCGGCGCAGCGCGGGTTCGCTGACGAGCGATTGCAGCGGCATCGGCAGCGGTTTCGGCGCCCCCTCGGCCTCCCACGCATCGGTCCACGGCGAGCGCAGCTGGCGCGAGGGTTTGCCGGTGCGGCTTTTCGATCGCACCGTGTCGCGCGAACTGGCGAGCAGCATCTTTTCCTTCACCACCGGGTTGGTTTCGGCTTCGGCGGTGGTCAGCCACACCGATCCGGTCCACGCGCCGTGCGCGCCCATCGCCATCGCCGCTGCCATCTGGCGCCCGGTGACGATCCCGCCCGCGGCAAGGATCGGCGTGGTGGCGCCGACCGCGTCGACCGCCGCTGCGACCTCCGGGACCAGCACCATCGTCGCAACCTCGCCGCAATGCCCGCCCGCTTCGCCGCCCGCGACGACCAATATATCGACCCCGGCGCGGACCTGCGCCAGCGCATGGTCGCGGGTGCCGACCAGCGCCGCGACGGGGACATTGTGGCGCTTGCCGAGTTCGAGCATCAGCGGCGGCGGGACGCCCAGCGCGTTGGCGATCAGGCCGATAGGATGGCGAAAGGCGACTTCGAGCAGCGCCGCGGCACCATCGTCGGTCATATTCTGGCCCAGACCGCCGCCGACGGCGGGCAGCGCGAGATTGCCGTCATCGACCCCATGCTTGCCGAGCAGGTTGGCGACGAACGCTTTGTGTTCGGCGGGGATCGGCGGCGGCGCGCTCCGGCTCTCACCCTTGCCCGCAAAGCTGTTGGGGACGATCAGGTCGACGCCATAGGGCTTGCCGCCGATATGCGCGTCGATCCACGCCAGCTCTTCCTCAAGCCGTTCGGGCGGCAGCGACGCGGCGCCGAAGACGCCCATGCCGCCCGCCTTCGACACCGCGACGACGACGTCGCGGCAGTGCGAGAAGGCGAGCAGAGGGAATTCGATGCCGAGCATCGCGCAGATGGGGGATTGCATGGTTTGTTTCTCCCTAAGCGGCCAACCATCCCATTCGTCATTGCGAGCGGAGCGAAGCAATCCAGAGCGGTTTACGCACGCTCCGGATTACCGCGTCGCCTTCGGCTCCTCGCAATGACGAGCTTGGGTTCGTGCCTTGCACGCCATCTCGGCCATAGTTTACGTAAACGTCAAGTTGATTTGCTGGGGCCGCCCATTATCGCAGGGGCATGACCCAATTTCCTCTGCCCGATTTCGACCTCGACGCCTTTGTTCGTGCCACGCTGGCCGAGGATCTGGGGGCGGGGGGTGACATTACGTCGATGGCCGTGATTCCCGCTGACGCGCGCTTTGGCGGGGTGATGGACAGCCGCGATGCGATCATTGTCGCGGGGCTGCCGATCGCCGAAGCGTTTTTTCGCGCGCTCGAACCTGGCATGGAAATTGAAATTCTGGTCGCCGAGGGCGCCGAGGTGGCCGCGGGCAGCGATCTGATGCGCCTGTCGGGCAATGCGCGCGCGATGTTGACCGCCGAACGATCGGCGCTGAACACCGTGCAGCACCTGTCGGGCATTGCGACGATGACGCGCCAATATGTCGACGCCCTGGCCGGGACCGGCGCAACCTTGCTCGACACGCGCAAGACGATCCCCGGCCTGCGGGTGCTGGAGAAATATGCGACGCGGATGGGCGGCGCGACCAATCACCGGATGGGGTTGTGGGACGCGGCGATGATCAAGGACAATCATGTCGCGGTCGCCGGATCGGTCGAGGAAGCGGTGCGCCGCGCCGTCGCGGCGGGGATCGAGCGGATCATCGTCGAGGTCGACCGGGTGGCGCAGGTCGAGCCCGCGCTGGCCGCCGGGGCGACGCACCTGCTGCTCGACAATATGACGCTCGACGAACTGCGGACCTGCGTCGCCATTGTCGGCGGCAAGGTGCCGACCGAGGCGTCGGGCGGGGTGCGGCTCGACACGATCGGCGCGATCGGCGCGACCGGAGTGACCTATGTGTCGGTCGGGCGGCTCACCCAATCGGCACCGGCGGCGGATGTGGGACTCGATTTTGCGCTGGTCTAGCCTCGCCGCACTGGCGCTGCTCCTCGCGCCCACCGCGGCGCAGGGCCAGGCGCTCGCCTGCAATATCCCCGACCGCATCCCGGTGCCGCGGCTCGAACAGCCGCGCCGCGGCGAGCCCGTGCGCAAGCCGCCGATCACCGGCTATCTGCTCAGCATGAGCTGGTCGCCGCAGCATTGCGCCGATGTCCGCAATCCGCGCGATACCCGCGACCGCCTGCAATGTTCGGGCGACAATGGCCGTTTCGGCTGGGTGCTGCACGGGCTGTGGCCCGAAACCGACAGCCGCGATTACCCGCAATGGTGCCGCCCGGCCAAAATCGTGCCGCAACCGGTGCTGCGCCAGCATCTGTGCATGACGCCGTCGGCGCAGCTGCTTCAGCACGAATGGGCCAAACACGGCACCTGCATGAGCCCGCACCCCGCCGCCTATTTTCGCTCGGCCGCGATGCTGTTCGGCGCGGTGCGCTTTCCCGACATGGCGGCGCTGGCGGCGCGGCCGCAAACCGCGGGCAGCGTCCGCCGCGCCTTTGCCGCGGCCAATCGCGGCGTGACGGCGCCGATGATCGCGGTGGCGACCGACCGGCAGGGCTGGCTCAAAGAGGTACGGCTGTGCCTCGGCCCGCGGATGCGGCCGCAGCGCTGCAAGCCGTTCCAGGCGGGCGCGCGCGATCCGCGGCCGGTGCGGGTCCGTCCGATCCCGAACGACTAGCCGCTGTGCCGCTTTGACACGCCGCATCTGTTAACGATCTTTTAACCTTACCAAGTCGTTAAGACTGGCTTAACTTGCCGGACATGGACTCGGATCACATCGATATTCGCCGCCGGATTCAAGCGCATGGTGCCCGCCAGCAGACGATCGCGCGGCTGAGCGCGCCTGCCGACTGGCAGGGTGAATTGCGGCAGGCGCTGGCGGTGCACCGCGAGCCGGTGACGATCTTTGCAGGCAGCGACCTGCGGCTGTTTTTGCAGAGCTTCGCGATGTTCTTTACCGCGACGATGATGTTTTTGATCTGACGGCGGCTGGCGACCAATTGCGGACGCCAACGCGGGAAATCGCCTCCTCTGAAGAGGAGGGGAAAGGCATACGTCCGCTCCCACCCCAAACCGGCCGTCCGTCAGCCTAGGGTCAGGACCCTAGTCGCACGCCTTGTGCAGCTTCCACGCCAGCACCGATGACACCAGGCACATCGCGGCGACCAGCAGCAGCGTGTCGTCGATGGTCAGACCGATTCCGATCAGCACGCTGAGCAGCAAGGTCGCCGCCACCATGAAGCCCGAATTGACGATATTGTTCGCGGCGACAGTGCGCGCGGTCTGCGATTTGGCGACGGTGGTGGTTAGGAAAGCGTAGAGCGGGACGACGAACATGCCGCCGGCGATTGCGATGCCGAGCAGGTCGAGGATGATGCGGTCACCGGTCGTCAGCGCCAGGAAATCGCGCCAGTTCATCAGACCGGTGCCGACATGCTCCCACCCTTTGACGTTCCACCACAGGTCGAGAACGAACAGCCCCATCACGATCACCGACCCCGGCGAATAACGCGCCGACACATGGCCCTTGAGCAGCCGGTTGACGATAATCGAGCCGATCGCGACGCCGACCGAGAAGATTGCGGTGAACAGCGTCGCGACGGTGTTGTCGGCGCCGAGCGCATTCTTGACCAGCGGCGGGAATTGCGCGGCGAGGATGGCGCCGATCGCCCAGAAGAAGCTGATCGATACGATCGCAAGGAACAGGCGCGGGATGTGCATCGTCGAATTGACCAGCCGCCAGGACGAGCGGACCACATTATGGTCGATGACCAGCCCCTTGGCCTCTGATTCAGGCGGCGCGGCGGGGACGTAGTTGGCGGTCAGGCGGCCGATGATCGCGACGATGATGATCCCGGGAATGGCAATGTGCGGCGGGGTCAGGCCGCCGACGATCGTACCGCCGAGGATGGCGATATAGGTCCCCGCCTCGACCCAGCCGGTTCCGGCGAGAACCTCGTCCTCCTCCAGATGCTGGGGCAGGATGGCATATTTGATCGGGCCGAAGAAGGTCGAGTGCGTCCCCATCGCGAACAGCGCGAGCAGCATGACCGGCACCAGATGCAACCAGATGCCGATGGCGCCGACAATCATGATGAAAATTTCGGCGGTCTTGATCAGGCGGATCATCCGCGTCTTGTCGGTACTGTCGGCAAGCTGTCCGGCCAGCGCGGAAAACAGGAAGAAGGGCAGGATGAACAGGCCGCCCGCCAGCGCGTTGAACCACGCCTCGGTCTCGGGATCCTTGTAGATCGTGAAGGTGACGAGGATCACCATCGCCATCTTGTAGAAATTGTCGTTGAAGGCGTTGAGAAACTGGGTCGCGAACAGGGGCAGGAACCGGCGTTGCTTCATCAGCGCAAAGGAACCGGTCATTGAAAATCCACTTTTGCAGCCCGACATGCGGACAAAGCCGACGCCGGATGATCATTGTTGGGGCAATATTGTTGTCGCCCGGGCGACTTATCGGTTAGGGCGGACGCGGTCAAAGCCCATTTTGGGCCGGGCGAAACGCGGGCGCTGGAATCAGGGATCATGCTGAGTCTTCCGAACATCCTGACATTGTCGCGCATCCTGGCGGTGCCCATCCTGCTGTTCCTGTTGTGGCCGGGGGTGGTCGAGGGATCGCACCAGCCCAAGCCCATCGATTATGCGCTGGCGTTCGTGCTTTACTGTCTGATGGGCATTACCGATTATTTTGACGGTTATGTGGCACGCTCGCGTGGCATCGTGTCGCGGCTGGGGGCGTTCCTCGATCCGATCGCCGACAAGATCATGATCGCGGCGGTGATCCTGCTGCTGGTCTTTACCCGCGACATCACCGGTTATCATGTCATCGCGGCGCTGATGATCCTGCTGCGCGAGATCATCGTGTCGGGACTGCGCGAATTTCTGGCGACGTTGCAGGTGTCGATGCCGGTCACCCAGCTGGCGAAATGGAAAACGACGTTTCAGCTTGTCTCGTTCGGGGCGCTGATCCTGGCCGGGGCGCTGCCCGCGCTCGAGTGGGTCAAGACGGTCGGGCTGGCGACGCTTTGGGGCGCCGCGGTGCTGACGCTGATCACGGGCTGGGATTATCTGCGCGTCGGCTTGAAGCATATGGACTAGCGCCATGGCGCTGACGATTTCTTATTTCGCCTGGGTGCGCGAGCGGATGGGGGTGGCCGACGAGGTCGTCGAGCTGCCCGCCGAGGTGGCCGACCTGACCGCATTGCTGGCGTGGCTGGCGGCGCGTGACGACCGAGGAGCACTGGCGTTTGCCGAGCCGCAGCGCATTCGTGCCGCGATCGATGGTGTGATGATGGGCGCGGACGCGCCGCTGATCGGGGCGCGCGAGGTTGCGCTGTTTCCGCCGGTGACGGGCGGATGATCCGCGTCGCGGTCCAGCCCGCGGCGATCGACGTCGGCGCCGAACTCGACCTGCACGATGCGGGTGGCCACGGCGCCAGTGCCAGCTTTATCGGGCGGGTGCGCGGTGAGGGCGGGCTGGTCGAATTGTTTTTGGAACATCATCCGGTGATGACCGAAGCAGGGCTGGGCGAGCTGGCACATGCCGCAGCCGACCGGTGGCAGCTGGCGGCGCTGACGTTGATCCACCGGGTGGGGGCGATGGCGCCGGGCGATACGATCGTGCTGGTGCTGGCGAGCAGTCCGCACCGCAGCGAGGCGCTGGCGGCGTGCGAGTTTCTGATCGACCGGCTGAAGACCGACGTGATGCTGTGGAAGCGCGAGACGTTTGGGGACGGTCGGGTGGTGTGGGTCGAGGCGCGGGCGGGGGATGATGCCCGCGCGGCGCGGTGGGAACCCTAACAGCCGCATCCCCGAGCGAAGACGAGGGGCTCGTTCGAGCGCAGCGAGAACCGTGCCGCCGCTACCTCGGCTTCGCTCGGCATAGCCCCTCGTCTTCGCTCGGGGATGCGGGACAAGAGAGGCGTCGCTCAACCCGCCCGATGCTTCCGGAAAATATCCGCCAGCATCTTAAACTCGTCGGCGCGCGGGCTGCCCTTGCGCCACACCAGCGCGATCGTCCGCCAGTCGTGGTCCGAATCGAGCGGGCGGGTGTCGATGTCGGTGTGGTCGAGGATGCCGGCCTCGATCGCCATCTGCGGCAGCATGGTGATACCCAGGCCGTTGTCGACCATCTGGACCAGCGTGTGGAGCGACGTCCCCATCATCCGCGCCCCGGCGCGCAGTTCGGGGCGGTTGCACGCGGCGAGGGCGTGATCCTTCAGGCAATGGCCGTCCTCCAGCATCAGCATCTGCGCCGGGTCGATCTGGTCGGCGCTGACCATCGCGGGCAGGTCTTCGGACTGGTCGCCGGGGAAAGCGACGAACAGCGCGTCATCGAACAGTTCCTCGCTCTCGACATCGCCGCAGCCATAGGGGAGGGCGAGCAGCACGCAATCGACGGTGCCGTGGTGCAGCGATTCGCACGCCTGCGCGCTCGGTTCCTCGCGCAGGAACAGCTTGAGCGCGGGGCGCTCGCGGCGCAGCAGGCGCAACATGCCGGGGAGCAGGAAGGGCGCGATCGTCGGGATCACGCTCATCCGAAGGTCACCGACCAGCGGCGCGGCGGCGGCCGCCGCCATGTCGGCCAGCTCCTCGGCCTCGCGCAGCACCCGATGCGCCTTTTCAACGATGGCATTGCCCAGGCCGGTGAAGCGGACGACGCGGCGGGTGCGCTCGACCAGCGTCTGGCCAAGCAGTGTTTCGAGTTCGCGGATGCCCGCCGACAGCGTCGACTGGGTGACGTTGCAGGCGTCGGCGGCGCGGCCGAAATGGCCATGTTCGTGCAACGCGACAAGATATTGCATCTGCTTGAGGGTCGGCAGGTAGTTTTGCATTGATCGGATATAGCAATGACGGCGGGAGTTTTGAACAATCCTGTCGATAAATATTCGTCACCATATCGGTGACGTCTGTTGCTGGCATCGATCACGCTATGATAGCCAGTCCCACCAAGTGATGGCGGAGGGGCGTGAATGGCGATTTCCCGTTTTCTGATCGGCGGCGTGGCGAGCGCGCTGCTCTTGACCGGCGGCCTGTTCCTATGGGCGGGCTATACCCAGATCGCCGAGGAGGAGGTGCTGCCGGAACCGCCGCCCGCGCTGGCGGCCATCCCGGTGGCGGGGGCGAATGCGCCGAAACGCGGACCGGCGCCGCCCGCTTTGCCCGCGGCGAAAGAGGCGTCGCGCGAGGAGCGGCGTTTCAACCGCTTCGACCGCGACCGCAACGATCGGATCAGCCGCGTCGAGCTGATGGCGTCGCGCACCGCGGCATTTCGCAAGCTCGACAAGGACGGCAATAATCTGCTGACCTTTGAGGAATGGGCGGCGGCGACCGGCGAGCGGTTCGGCGGCGCCGACGGCGACAAGTCGGGCGATCTGACGCGCGCCGAATTTGCGACGACGGCGCCGAAGCGGGCGGTTAAGGCGAAGTGTAGTTGTTGACCCGTTTCGTCATTGCGAGCGAAGCGAAGCAATCCAGGGCGGTTTACGCCACTCTGGATTGCTTCGCTTCGCTCGCAATGACGAGGATGGTTCAGGCGGCCACGCCGTCGGCGACCTTCACCCACTCGGCCAGCGCTGCACCTGCCCGCGTCGTATAGCCGAGCTTGCGGTCCTTTTTGCGGACATCCTCGGCGAGCGGTGGGAACAGCCCGAAATTGACGTTCATCGGCTGATAGCTCGCGGCATCGGCGCCGCCGGTGATATGGCCGAGCAGCGCGCCGAGCGCGGTTTCAGCCGGCGGCGGGGGCAGGGCGCGGCCCGCGAGTTCGGCGGCGGCGAAACGCGCCGCGATCAGGCCGATCGCGGCGCTCTCGACATAGCCTTCGCAGCCGGTGATCTGGCCGGCAAAGCGGATGTGCGGTGCCGATTTCAGGCGCAGCTGCGCATCGAGCAATTCGGGTGAGCGGATGAAGCTGTTGCGATGCAGCCCGCCCAGCCGCGCAAACTCGGCCTTTTCGAGGCCGGGGATGGTGCGGAACAGCTCGACCTGCGCCGCGTGCTTCAGCTTGGTCTGAAAACCGACCATGTTCCACAGCGTGCCGAGCGCATTGTCCTGGCGCAACTGGACCACCGCATAGGGCCAGCGCCCGGTGCGCGGGTTGTCGAGCCCGACGCCCTTCATCGGGCCAAAGCGCAGCGTTTCGGGGCCGCGCTCGGCCATCACCTCGATCGGCATGCAGCCTTCGAAATAGGGGGTGTTGGTCTCCCATTCCTTGAACTCGGTCTTGTCGCCGTCGACCAGACCCTGAACGAAGGCGTGATACTGATCCTTGTCCATCGGGCAGTTGATATAATCCTTGCCGTCGCCGATCGGCCCGACCTTGTCCCAGCGGCTGGCCATCCAGGCGATGTCCATGTCGATGCTGTCGCGGTAGACGATCGGGGCGATGGCATCGAAAAAGGCGAGCGCGTCCTTACCGGTCGCGGCGCCGATGCTCGACGCGAGGCCCGCGGCGGTCAGCGGGCCGGTGGCGACGATCGTCAGGCCTTCGCTCGGCAATTTGTCGATGCGTTCGCGAACGATGTTAACATTGGGGTGATTTTCCAGCGCGCGGGTGACGCCGCCGGAGAACAGGTCGCGATCGACCGCGAGCGCCGACCCCGCGGGCACCTTGTAAACATCAGCCTCGCGCATGATGATCGAGCCCAATGTGCGCATCTCGCGGTGGAGCAGGCCGACGGCGTTGCTGTCGCCATCGTCGCTGCGAAAGCTGTTCGAGCACACCATTTCGGCGAGCGCGTCGCCCTGATGCGCCGGGGTCATGTCGCCCCCATCCGGCGTATTGGCGCCGCGCATTTCGGACAGGCGGACGCGAAAGCCCGCCTCGGCGAGCTGCCAGGCGGCTTCGGATCCGGCGAGGCCGCCGCCGATGATGTGCACGTCGTATTCCGCCATTTACCCTATCCGTTGACTTGCGACCAATTCGCCGCGCAGTAGGCGCGTTGCGGGCAAGATGCAAAGGGGCGGGCATGACGGAACAGGATGTGGTCGGCGGCTGGGATCGGGCGCGCTGGCTGTGGCTGGCGGCGCTGGCCGGCGGGATCAGCTATTTCGCGGCGGTCTATTGGCGGCTCGACGGGCCAGCGATCTGGGCGTGGAAGGCGTCGGGCGTCGGCCTGCTCGCAATCTGGGCTGCGATAAATGCGCGCGGCGGCGACGGGCGGCTGATCGCGGCGGTGCTGGCGTTCGGGGCGCTCGGCGACTGGCTGCTCGACACGGTGGGGATGCTGGCGGGGGCGGCGGCGTTTGCGACCGGCCATCTGATCGCGATCATCCTGTATCTGCGCAACCGGCGGCCCCGCCTGACAGCATCGCAACGGGCGCTGGCATGGCTGCTGGTGCCGTTGGCGTTGGTCATCGCCTGGGGACTGACGCGCGGCGCCGAGGCGGCGCTGATGGGCGCGGCGATCGCCTATACCGGCGGGGTGGCGATCATGGCGGCGACCGCGTGGATCAGCCGTTTCCCGCGCTATCGCACTGGTATCGGCGCGATGGCGTTCCTCGCCAGCGACCTGTTCATCTTTGCCGGTGAGGGCGGCACGCTGAGCAAGGATGTCACGCTGTGGCTAGTCTGGCCGCTGTATTTCGGCGGGCAGGCGTTGATCGCGTGGGGAGTGGTGAGCACGCTGGCGAAGGAAGCGCACGGTTGACGGTTTTTGTCCGATAGCGGACCTCCAATTTCGTCATCCCGGACTTGATCCGGGATCTATTCGCCCTCTCCGTTTGGGGCGGTGCAAGGCCTCGTGGACCCCGGATCAAGTCCGGG